>NZ_FORN01000004.1 GCF_900114015.1 Caulobacter sp. UNC279MFTsu5.1
GGGTGGATGTCGGACATCGCGTGGCATAGGTGCTAACCAAAGCTGGGACGCACCGACCGGAGTTATGATCTTGAGAGCCCTTGGCATAGCCTTGGCAAGTCTGGCCGTGCTGTCGATCAGCTACGGAACGGCATCCGCCCGGAAGTGCGTCGAGATTGGCCCCCTAGCTATCCGAGAAGGATGGACAGCCGAGTTTCGATCCGAATTCCAAAATGCGAATGCTGTATATCTCGTCCGAGTGTCTGAACCTGGACCTCCCCGAGGTTGGGCCATGCCGTGCGACTATCTTCGCGCACCGCCGCCTCCATTGGCGCCTGGAACAAGCAGTGGTAAGGCGCTTGAGGATTATCGGAAGAAACAAAACGCCGCCGCACTATTAAATGGGTCCTGCAACCCTTCGTCGTCGGTCCGGTTTACAGTTTCAGAAGTCATTAAAGGTCCGCCAAAGCGAACCTGGGTGGAAAAATCCGCGCTTTTCGACGTTCGCAATGGACCGCCCCCTGAGCCATTTGACGTTTGGCCAGCATTTTCACTGTTTGCACGGCATGTTGCCGTCTCAAACGATTTCGAATGTGGGGTCAGAGCCAGACGCCTCAGCTTGAGCGCCTCCTACCTCGTGTTTGGTTGGGTCAATCCATCGCCGTCTCCTCAAGACCCACGCGAATTCCATGTGTCGCGGGTCTATCTGGCTAGCTCGGCTACCCCCTTCCTTGCGGAAGCCCGCGCTCTTGGCCGCAAAAGAAGATAGCCGGTCAGTGTCCGCACAGGGTCGTGAGCGGTCATTGTTGCCTGTCTGAGGACCGGACCTAGATCATCGCCGAGATCGAGTGTCGGTCTTGGTGACTTCCCGCCCCTGTGGCGTGAGCCCTCGCGGGGTGAAGAGAGCCCTCGCCACAAGGGCCTGAAGCGAGAACCCTAAACCGACACGCAGACTGTTTGTCGGTCTGGGAAACTGTGCGACCCCTCATCCGTCGGCTTCGCCGACACCTTCTCCCGCAAGGGGAGAAGGGTTGAGAAACGGCCTCTATCCCCGCACTTCGCCGACCAGACCTCAGCCTTATCAACGCCCTACACAAAAACGCACGTTTCCTGTCCCCACCCTCCAGGACGGCCGCACACTAGCGGCATGACCCAAGCCCAAGACATCCCCGCCTGGTGCCTGAACTTCCAGCTCAAGCTGATGGCCGCCCTCGACGCGGCCTGGAAGTCCATCGAGGCCACCAACGATCCCGCCGCCATCCGCCAGGCCCGCGACAAGGCCCGCGCCATCGGCGACCTGGCCGCCATGGCCCGCAAGGTCGCGCTGATCCTGCCGACGCCACGCGGCAAGCCGCAGCTGGCCGAAACGGCCGCCGCCGGCCTGCACGCCGCCCAGGGCGTGGCGAACGTGCGCGAGATGCTGATGGCCTCCAGGGCGGCCGCCGCCCCGGTGGACACGCCCGTGGCCGCCCCCGTCGCTGCTCAGGCCGAGCACGCCCGGCGGGCGCTGGACAAGCTCAAGGCCAAGGGCCGGCGCGGGCGGCTTTGAAGTCCACCCGTCAGGTCGGCGCATAGACCAGCCGGATCACCGACTCGTCCATCCGATCGCTGGCCACCAGGCGCAGCGGCGGCCGGGGGCCGGCGAAGAAGGGCGTGCCGCCGCCCAGCACCACGGGGTGGAGATAGATCCGGTACTCGTCGATCAGGTCCAGCTCGCCCAGGCTTCCCGCCAAGGCCGGTCCGCAGACGTCGACCACCCCGGCCACCTCGGCCTTCAGCCGGCGGATCGTCGCCTCGATGTCGTCCCCGACCAGCGTGGCGTTGGGGCCGACCGAGGTCAGCGTCCGCGACACGACCCATTTGTGCTGGCCCCGCCACGCCGCCGCGAAATCGCGTTCGTCCGGGGTCCACTCGGGCTGCTCGTCGTCCCAATACCGCATGATCTCGTACATCCGGCGGCCGTAGAGGCTGCCGGCCAGCCCGCCCACCTGATCGACGAAGTGCCGGAACAGAATGGGCCCCGGCGCGAACGCCGTGTGGTCGACGTAGCCGTCCAGCGACTGGTTCATGCCGAAGACGAACTTGGCCATGGCGGATCTCCTTTCGGGGTTCTGGACAGCCTGGACCGAGGTCGAGGCGGCTGTCCATCTTGACGAGGTCGCGCCTCTGACCCCCTCTCTTGGAGAGGGAGGGGTTCAGCCCCTCATCCCCTCGGCAACCCCACCTCGAACGCCGCGCCCCGCTCCGTCTCGACCAACCCGATCCGCCCCTGGCTCGCCGCCAGCAGCGACCGGGCGATCGACAGTCCCAGCCCCGTGCCGCCCGTCTCGCGCCGGCTGGTGAAGAACGGCTCGAACAGGCGGTCGCGGTCGGCGGCCGGGACGCCGGGGCCGTCGTCGCCGACTCGCAGGACGACCTCGTCGCCGACCGCCTCGGCCCGGACCGTCACCGTCCGCGCCCCGGCCTGGCGGCTGTTCTCCGCCAGGGTCGTCAGCACCGTCTCCACCGTCGCCTCGGGCGCGGCGACCAGCGGCAGATCGTCCGGCAGGTCCAGCACCACGGCGATGTCGCGCCCCTGGGCGTCGGCCACCCGCCGCGCCGCCGGCGCCAGCTCCGACGCCACCCCCGCCTGCGGCATGGCCATGTCGGCCCGGGCCAGGTCCATCAGCCGGCCGACCAGCTGCGACAGCCGGGCGCTGTCGGCCGAGATGTTGCCGAGGAACCGCCGGCGCTCGTCCCGGGTCATGGTGTCGAAATGGTCGTCCAGCAGCTCGACCGCCCCGGTGATGCCGGCCAGCGGCGTCTTGAACTCGTGGCTGACCGCCGAGGCGAAGTCGCGCAGGTAGCGCGAGCGCACGGCGATGGCCTGGGCCATCACCCGGAAGTCCTGGTAGAGGTCGCGGATCTCGACGGCGGCGGTGGCCGGGGTCTCCGGCACCGTCCCCTGCCCGCTGGCCACGCCGCGCGTCGCCGCGCTCAGCGCCTCGATCGGCCGGGTCACCCCGCGCGACACCAGGCCCGACAGCAGCACCAGCAACAGGATCGTCGCCCCGCCCCCGATCAGCAGCTTGCCGCGATCCTGGTAGACGCCGCGGAACAGCGCCCGGGGCGAGCGCGACAGCAGCAGCGCCCCGACCACCTGGCCGTTGACGACCACCGGCCGCGCATGATGCAGGCGCACGGCCGAGGCGCGGCTGAGCCACTCGAACGAATAGCGCGGGTGATAGGCCCCGTTGCGGCGCAGGACCGTGCGCGAACGGCCCTTCAGCGCCGCCTGGATCTCCGGCAGGGCCGCCAGGCTGCCGCCCTGCCCCAGGCCGCGCACCACCACGCCGTGGCGGTCGACGATCAGGATCGAGGCCAGGGTGCTGCGGCTGGTCTGGTCGAAGATCGGCTCCAGCACCTCGGCGGCCGCCTCGGCCTTGGGGTCGGCGGCCGGGCCGGGCGTCGCGGCCGGGCGCTCGGGCAGCAGGGGCGAGCTGCGCAGGTCGATGCTGGTCGACTCGGGACGGTAATAGCCGGGATCGTCGCGGGCGTCGGGATCGGCCGGGGTCAAGTCGCGCACGGCGCCGGGCCACAGGTTGGCGGCGGCCGAGGCCAGGGCCGCCCCCTGCGAGGTCAGCTCGGCCTCGGTCTGGCGCACCAGGGTGTTCTCGTAGGTCCGCAGGAACACCGCCCCGATGGCCGGCATGGCGGCGGCGAACAGCAGCACGGTCAGCAGGATGGTGCGCAGGCGCAGGGCCGGCCACCAGCGCCGCAGCCAGGGGCTCATCCGGCGACGCCCGTCCCCGGCAGACCCTGGCCCTGGCAGGCGCCGAGCCGGTAGCCGATCCCGGCCCGCGTCTCGATCAGGTCGTGCCCGCCCGCCGCCGCGAACTTGGCCCGCAGGTTGCGCACGTGGCTGTCGATGGTGCGGTCGGTCACCGCGAAGCCCGGGCCGCGCAGCCGGTCGATGATGGCGTCGCGGCTGAACACCTTGGTCGGGGTCGTGGCGAGGGTGCGCAGGATCGTGAACTCGGTGACGGTCAGCGACACCTCGCCGCCCGCCCAGGCCGCGCTCCAGGCCTCGGGATCGAGGCTGAGCTTGCCGCGCGCGATCAGGCCGTCGGCCGGGGCGGCCTCGGCGCCCTTGCCGCCGGCGCGGCGCAGGATCGCCTGGACGCGGGCCACCACCTCGCGCGGGCTGAACGGCTTGACCACGTAGTCGTCGGCGCCCAGCTCGATGCCCAGCACGCGATCGATCTCGTCGTCGCGCGAGCTCAGGAACAGGATCGGCAGGTCGCCCTGGGCCCGCAGCCGGCGGCAGACTTCCAGCCCGTCCAGGCGCGGCATGTTGATGTCCAGCACCACCAGGTCCGGCGCGCGCTCCGCAACGGCCGCCAGGGCCGCCTCGCCGTCGGCCGCCTCGCGGGTCTCCAGCCCGACCTTGGCCAGGGCGAAGACCAGAAGCTGGCGGATGTGGGGATCGTCGTCGACGACCAGGATCGTACGCGGCTGCATGGCGCTCATGTTCAGTGCTCCGGGCCTTGGGTCAACGGGGATGGGGTCAACTAGTCGGGGACGGGCTCGGCGGGCGTCAACGGCTCCGCGGGCCCGTAGGTGATCGACGGGGTGAGCTCCGGCGGCGGCGGCGCGACGGGACGACCGTCGCATTCGCGCTGATAGGCCGGCGCGCTGCGGACCAGGGGCCGCTGGCGCTCCAAGGCCTCGACCCGGGCCAGCCGCAACGCGTCGCGCGCGGTCCAGGCGCGCCAGTCGCCCTGCTGCGCCCGCAGGTCGATCAGCGCCCGCTCGCGCACCCAGGCGACGCGGTCGGTCAGCTCCGGCGAGGTCGAGCGGCGCTCCGCCTCGACCAGCGACACCAGGGCCGAGGGTCCCAGCCGCTCCAGGTAGCAGACGTCCAGCTCCGGCCCCCGGCCGCCGACGTCGCGGGCGTGGCGGACGTTCCAGGCGGCGGCCACCGCGCCGAGGTCGACGACGCTGGCGGCGACCAGGACCAGCACGGCGGCGGTGGCGTTGGCGTTGATCAGCCAGGCCCCGCTCTTGCCGCGCAGCATCCGCCAACAGATCAGCACCAGCCCCAGGGCGACCAGGCCCATCCAGACCAGGGCGGCGATTCGCAGGCGGGTCAGGGAATAGGCCTGCACGTAGTCGACGGTGCGCAGGATGCTGGAGGCGACCAGGAACAGGTTCTGGGCCACCCAGGCCACGACCAGCACGCGGATCAGCGGAACCTCGGCGGTCGGCCGGCGCGGGTCCAGGGCGACCAGCACGAACAGTCCGGCCAGCAGGGCCGTGGCGATCAGCGGATAGGCGCCGCGATGGGCGTACTCGGCCAGGGTCAGGCCGGCCGGCGGTCCGGCCCCGCCCCACAGGATCACCGCGTCCAGGCCGTTCTGCAGGGCGAACAGGGCGTTGAAGACGATCAGCGACAGGGTCATCGAGGCGACCGAGACGCCGGCCAGGGCGGCCGCCGGCCGGGTCTTGCCCGCCGGCAGGGCGCGGCGGCGGCGCGGCCGCAGCACGCCCCAGGCCAGGGTCCCCGCCGCCAGCCAGAACAGCGCCCGCCAGAACAGGTCCGCTCCGGCGTCGGGGAAGCGCAGGGCCGACAGGGCCCGGCCGATCACCGGATTGGCGGCGGCGAACAGGGCCAGGAAGATCGCCCCGCCGGCCACCGGCAAGGCCAGCAGCGGCGCGATCCCCCGCCAGGTCCAGCCCCGCGTCGACCGCCCCGCCTTGCGCGCCCGGCCAAGGTCGAGCCACGGCCCGGCCAGCCCGACCGCCGCCTGGGCGACCAGGCGCTGGCTCCAGCGCCAGGCGTCGTCGAAACGCGCCGTTCGGGGCAGCAGGACCGCCAGGCTGAGCGCCGCCCAGAACAGGATCCAGGCCAGCGGACTGGGCGCCCAGGCCAGGACCAGCGCCAGGACGGCGGCGAACGCCAGCGCCAAACCGGCCTTGCGGTCGCGGCGGACGGCGGGATGCAGGGCGGCGGCGGCCAGGGTCAGCAGCAGGGCGAAGCCGCCCAGGGTCGCGCCGATGTCGTGGCCCCAGAACAGCTGGTCGGCGACCGCCGCCAGGGCGAGCGCGGCGCTGACCTTGAGCGCGAAGGACAGGTCGCGCGGGCGACGGGAAAGCGGCATGGCGGGCTCCGACTGCGGGAGCCTGTCGAATGCCCGTGCGGGATGGAGACGCGCCGGGCCGAGCGGCGCTTTTCGCGTGCAGTTTCAGTGCAGACGAAAAGCCCTCTCCCGCCGGGAGAGGGAGCAAGTTTCCTAAGTCCCTCGCGCCGTGTCGGTCCACTTGGCGAACGGGGTGTCCGGCTCCTCGCCCAGGCTGGGCTGCAGCGAGCGCAGGTCGCTGGGACGGATGTTGAACGCCTTGCGGAAGCTGCGGCTGAAATGGGCCTCGCTGCTGAAGCCGCACTGGAAGGCGATCTCGCTGATCCGCCGGGCCCGCTTGGGGTCCAGCAGCGCCGCGCGGGCCAGGTGCAGGCGGCGCTCCCAGATATAGGCCGTCACTCCGCCCAGGGGCTCGAACAGGCGGTAGAGCGTCGAGCGCGACACGCCCAGCGCCTCGCTGATCCTGGCCGGGTTGAGGCTGGGCTCCAGCAGGTTGTGCTCGACATAGGCGCGGGCCCGCAGCAGCACCGGCGACTCGCGCGTACCGAGGTCGGCCCGCCCGGCCTCCATGGCCAGGCACGCCCCCAGCAGCTCGATGGTGGCGCGGGTGATGCCCGGCAGGGTCTCGGGCAGCAGCTGGGGGAACCAGCGGGTGACCGAGGTCAGGTGCTCGATCAGCAGGCCGGCGCGGTTGCCGTCCAGCACCATGCCGTGCAGCTCGATGTCGGGCACCACGGCCTTGACCTCGGCCCGCGGCAGGAAGGTCGACAGCACCTTGACCGCCGTGCTGTGCAGCAGCATCGGCCGCGACAGGTCGCAGATCCCGACCTCGCCCGGACCGAACGCGAACGGCACGCCGTCGAAGTCGCCGGTGTGCGAGCCGGCGATATTGAACTGGACGATGTAGTGGTCGCGGCCGTCGGCGGCGATCATCTCCGGCGTGCGGAACATGGTCTGGCCGCCGGTCTCGGTGACGTAGAAGGCGTGCGGCCCCAGGCGCAGCGCGGTGATGTTGGCGGTGAAGCCCGGTTCCGGATCGCGCGCGTCGAGCGCCGTCAGCACTTCCCGGCGATAATAGTCGTGACGTTCCTCGGGCGGGACGCTCCGAGTGCTGAAGTTCGTCCGCCCCAGCCGAAACACCGTTTCGGCAGGCGGGTCCAAAGGTTCATTCATGTGGCCTCCCCCAAGGCACAATCACGCATTCACTCTATCCGCCAATGCGGGCGTTCGTCGCACCAAGCGAGGGGGGCGTTTTCCTTTGAGACAAGGGATCAAGAAAATGGAACCGGCATGTAATGGTTGCGGCGCGCAAAGCCTTACTGGTGTCGGCTCCCGCGGACGAACGCCGGTCGACGACCGGCGCCGTCCGCGACTCTGTCCGCCGACGCCCGGGCGCAACGCCATCGGCTCGGAGAACGGCGCACCGCGAGGCCTGGGAGGCCGCGCGACCAGCGCCGCCCATGTCCCGAGGGGACCTAAAACTGAAGGCGGGCCTTGGGGGAGGCCCGCCTTTTATTTTGCCGATCCAAGTTTCGCATGCGCCTGGAAACCCGTCGCTCGTCAAGGCGCCTAGCTGGATCCTTACTCCCAAGAAAAGATTGTCCGCAGACCGCAGTCTGGAGGCGTCTCCCCTTCCTCGAACAAGGTCACTCGCCGGATGGCTTTCATCTGGCGCGCGGTGAGCGGCGCCGCCGAACTGAAATAGGCCGCGCCATGGCCGCCGTTCCAAAGGGCGACCACATAGCGCCCATCCTCGTCCCGGCGTTGCGCGAACCTCGCCGGCCTCGTGCTCGTCCGAGCCTCGACGATCTGTCCATTCGGCCGGGCGCCCCAACCGATTCCACGAACGTCGAGCATCCCGAACGGTCCCTCCCAACGGAAATTTCCCGCGTGGATGCCGCCTTCGAGCGTCGTGACCTTCTCGCCAGGCAACAGGTCGATGATCGGCGAGTAGCCGCAGAAGCGCGCCGGTCCCTCCAGATCAGCGGCTTGGACCGGCGTGCAAAACACCATGACCAGCGCCGCCGCCCCAATCAGCGCTCTCATGCCGGCGCCCCTAGTGCTCGCGGCCCATTCTCCAGAAGGTCTGGAACATCGGCTCGACCAGATAGGCCAGGGCCGAGCGCTTGCGCAGGGGGATCAGCACCTCGACGGGCAGGCCGGGCTGCAGGCCCGACTGGGCGCCGCGCACCTTGCGGACCTTGTCCAACTCCTCGGGCGGGGCGGCGACCTCGGCGCGGAAGTACTGCACGCCGGTCTTCTCGTCGGTGAAGCTGTCGGCCGACAGCTCGGTCAGGGTGCCGTTCAGCAGCGGCAAGTCGCGCTCGTGCAGCGAGGTGAAGCGGATCTGCGTCCTCTGGCCGGGCTTGAGGTCGTCGGCGTCGTTAGGCGAGACCTTGGCCTGGATCACCAGCCGGCGGTCCTGGGGCACGATCTCCATCAGGGTCTGGCCCGGGGCCACCACCCCGCCGACCGTGAAGACGTTGAGTCCCACCACCTTGCCGCCGGACGGGGCGCGGATCGTGGCCCGGGCCAGCTGCTCGCGGGCGGCCAGCACCTTGGGCTGCAAGTCGTCCAGCCGCACCTGCACGTCGCGCAGCTGGCCGGAGACCTCCTCCATCATCTGGCGCTCCAGCGACAGGGTCTGCAGCCGGGTCTCGCCGATCTGTTCGGCCGAGCGGGCGATCTGGGCGCGATAGGCGCCGTCCTCGCCGGTCAGGGAGGCGGCGCTGCGCTGCAGGGCCAGGACCCGGGTCTTGGGCGCGTAGCCCTTGGCGGCCAGCTCCTGCACCCCCTTCAGCTCCTCGTCGATCAGCTTCTGCTGCTCGCGGTTGGCGTCCAGCTGGCGCTCGGCGCCGCTGCTCTGCTGGCCCAGCTGCAGGATCCGCTGGTTCAGCACGCCGCGCTGGGTCTGCAGCGAGCTGCGGCGAGCCTGGAACTGCTGGCGCTGCAGTCGCAGGGCGTCCTCGGCCAGCGGCTTGTCCTCGGGCGCCAGGTCGGCGAACTCGGGCGGGGCGGCGAAGCTGGGCAGGCGGTCGCGCTCGGCGATCAGGCGGGCGCGCTGGGCCAGCAGGGTCAGGACCTCGCCGGTCATGCCGCGCTCGCTGGCCCGCAGCTCGGAGGCCGACAGCTCCACCAGGATCTGGCCCTTGACCACGCTCTGGCCCTCGACGACCCGGATGCCGGTGACCACCCCGCCTTCGCGGCTCTGCACCGACTGGCGGTTGCCCGCCACGGCGATCACCCCGTGGGCGTAGGCCCCGGCGTCCAGCGGCGCCAGGGCCGCCCAACCGAGAAAGCCGACGAAGAACAGCCCCGCCACCCCGGCCCCGACGCGGATGACCATGGCCGGGTCGTCCGACAGGCGCGGCGGGAGCTTGGCGGCCGCCTCGCCGGCGGCCCCGGCGGTTTGGCCAGCGGCCTGAAAGGTCGTGTCGGTCATGGCTTGGCGGCCTGCAGGGCGGTGGCGGTCGAGCCGGGCTTGGCGCCAGCCTGGGAAGCGGACTGGGCGGCGGCCATCTTGGCCACCACCTCGGCCCGGGGCCCGATCAGCTCGACCTGGCCTTCGCGCAACACCAGCAGGCGGTCGGCGATGTTCAGGATGCCGGTGCGGTGGGCGACGATCAGGATCGCCGCGCCCCGCGCCTTGGCGGCCAGGATGGCGCCGTTCAGCGCCGTCTCGCCGTCGGCGTCCAGGGCCGAGTTGGGCTCGTCCAGGATCAGCAGCGACGGCTGGCCGTAGAGGGCCCGGGCCAGGGCCACGCGCTGGGCCTGGCCGGCCGACAGTCCGCGCCCGCCCGCGCCCAGGGCGGCGTCATAGCCCTTGGGCAGGCGCAGGATCAGCTCGTGCACGCCCGCCGCCTGGGCGGCGGCCACCACCTCGGCGTCGACGATCGCCGGATCGGCGCCGGCCCAGATGGCGAAGCGCGAGATGTTGTCCCGGATCGAACCGGCCAGCAGGCCGGAGTCCTGGGGCACATAGCCGATATGGCGGCCCAGCCGGTCGCCGTCCCAGTCGGTTAGGTTGGCGCCGTCCAGCCGCACCGTGCCCAGGTCGGGGGTCAACGCCCCGGCCGCGACCCGCGCCAGGGTGGTCTTGCCCGCCCCGCTGGGACCGATGACGCCCAGGACCTCGCCCGGGGCCAGCTGCAGGCTGACGCCGCGCAGCAGCACCGGCCCCTCGCCAGGGGCGCGCACCGCCACCTGCTCCAGGGCCACGGCCCCGGTCGGGGCCGGCAGCTGGGTGCCCGAAACCTCCAGGCCCCGGCCGGGCGGGAACAGCTTGACCAGGTTGTTCAGCGCGCCGCGCGCCTGGCCGACCACGGCCCAGGAGCCGACCAATTGCTCGATCGGCTGCAGGGCCCGGCTCATCAGCACCGAGGCGGCGATGATCGCCCCGGCCGAGATCTGTTTGTCGACCGCCAGCCAGGCGCCCAGGCCCAGGGCCGCCGACTGCAGGAACATGCGGGTGAACTTGGTGGCCGCCGAATAGCCGCCGCCGGTGAACTGGGCCTTGGCCGACAGGTCCAGGCCGTTGCGGCGGTCGGCCAGCTGGCGCTCGCGCAGCGCGCCGCGCATGCCGAGCGCCCGCACCACCTCGCCGTTGGCGGCGGCGGCTTCCTGCGAGGCGTAGGCCTGGGCCTGGGCCAGGAACGCCTCGCGGGCCCGGGTCCGCGTGGCTCGTTCGTTGAGCACCGCCAGCGCCACCAGCAGGGCGCCGCCGGCGATGGTCATCGCCCCCAGGGCCGGGTGGATCATGAAGGCGACCAGCACGTAGATCGGCGTCCACGGGATGTCGATGGCGGCCGCCGCCACCGGACCCGACAGCGCCTGGCGCACGATGTCGAACTCGCGCATGCCCTGGGCCGAGGCCCCCGGCGCCATGGCGCTCATCAGCTTCTGCAGGATGCCGCCGGCCAGCAAGCGGTCCAGCCGCAGCCCGGCCAGGGTCAGCAGCCGCGAGCGCACCATCTCCAGCACCGCCTGGGTGCCCAGGGCGAAGGCCACCACCAGGGTCAGGTACAGCAAGGTCAGCCGCCCCTCGGTCGGCACCACCCGGTCATAGACCTGCATCATGTAGATGGTCGGCGCCAGCAGCAGGATGTTGATCAGGGCGCTGAACACGGCCGCAGCCATCAGGTGCGGCCGGCACGCGCGCAGGGCGGCGGCCAGCGGCGGCGGCAACGGAGCGTCCAGGAACTTCACGCGTCTCTCCTATGGGCCCACTTCGCCGCACGAAGGCCCCATACCCCCTGGCCATTACCTAACGTCGCGGCCCGCGATTATGCAAGAAGGTCGTTGCGCCGAAAGGTCAAGACCGGGAGCCTACTCCACGAAAGCGGGCGCCGCGACCCGCCGGCCCAGCAGGAAGGCGTCGACCACGTGGCGCAGCGGCGTGATGTCGACATCGGACGCGCCCGCCGCGATCAGCTCGGCGAAGCGGGCGTAGAGGCCCGGATACTCGGCCTCGGGCTGCTCGTGGACCAGGGCGCCGTCGATCCACAGCCGGGCGCCGCCGTGCGACAGCCGCAAGGCCCCGCCGTCGGTGTCGACCTCGATGTCCCAGCTCTGCGGGCCGGTCTGCAGGAAGTCGAACGCGGCGGTGACCGGCATGCCGATGGTGTCGACGAAGGCCAGCTCCGCCTGGATCGGCGACTGGCGGTTCTCGGGCACGTGCAGGGTGGCTTCGGTCAAAAAGAACGGTCGCGGCAGCACCGCGGTGGCGATCGACAGGGCGTTGATCCCCGGATCGAACACCCCCAGCCCGCCCGGCTCCCAGATCCAGTCCTGGCCCGGGTGCCAGACGCGGACGTCCTCGCGCCAGTTGATCCGGGCGGCGGTGATCGTCCTGCCCGCCAGCCAGTCGCGGGCCGGGGCGACGGCGGGGGCGTAGCGCGAATGCCAGGTGGCCTGCAGGGTGACGCCCGTCGCCTCGGCGACCTGACGCAGGTCCTCGACCTCGCTCAGGGTCGCGCCGGGCGGCTTTTCCAGCATCACGTGCTTGCCGGCCTCCAGGGCCCGACGCGCCAGGCCGTGACGCACCTGGGGCGGGGTGCACAGGGCCACGGCGTCGAAGGCGACGTCGCCGGCCAGCAGGTCGTCCAGCGTGTGGAAGCTGGGCAGGCCGGGCTGGGTGGCGTGGCGGCTGACCACGGCGACCAGTTCGAAACGCGGATCGCCGGCCATGGCCGGCAGGTGCTGGTCGCGGGCGATCTTGCCCAGGCCGATCAGGGCCACGCGGATGGGGGTGGCGACGGTCATGGACGACTCGCGACTCTGGAAACTTTTATTTGTAGGATAAATGCTCGGTCGAGCTTGGGATGTCAAACGTCATCCGAGATCCCTCTCTCAAAGAGAGAGGGAGGGGCCCGCCGCGAAGCGGTGGGAGGGTGAGGTTACAATCTGTCTGGACAAGGCCCGGCGGGCAACTAATGTTGGCGCGATCCATCAATACCGGCCGCCTCGGCGATGGCCTTTATTCGACGCCGAGCTTCTTGGATGTCTTCTACGGCCTGTTCAGCATGTTTCGCGTTAACCCGGCCTTGGGAATCGGCGTGGGCGCACGCATCCACGGCGCTCTTCAGGCTCGATTTCAAGAGGTGCAACGCAAAGTAACCTGCATTGCTCAACTCGTCGGATTGGAGGTTAGACGCGCCGGCCAGCTCGCCTGTCAGTTCTCTGGCTTCGTCTTGCAGAACGGCAGGGGATCGGGGTCGCGCTTCCATGGCTACTTCGATCAAGGAAAGGTTCCGCAGCACCGCAAGTCGTATGGCGTTGATTTGGCGACCAGCGGCCCGCTGCCGTTCAAACCGGGCCTGCCGTGTTGCGATCAGCACGCTGGCAACGATCGCTCCGGCGCTGAGGATTGCCTGGACGTAGGCCGCAGCCTCCTGCGAGGCGATGCCCTTCTCCTGCACGACGTAAGCCAGCAGCCCCACCAGTGCGGTCATGGCGAGAGCGGTTAGCAGTTGATTGCCAGGTTTTTCCATAGCGTCACCGTAGCGGCGCGTGATCAGACCGCAACCCGGCAAGAGAGGAGCCACTAAGCTGAAGCTATTGGCAGGCAGTCGAGAACTTGGTGTTCGGATTCAGGATTGAGTGCTCCGGAAACTCTTTTCCACCACTCTAAGGTACATGTCGCGCTTCATTACCGGCAAGGGTGAAACCCCTCACCCTCCCACCGCCTGCGGCGGCGGGCCCCTCCCTCTCTCAAAGAGAGAGGGATTTCTCTCAAGCGCCCAGCAGCTCGAAACTCGCCGCCAGCCCGTCGACCGCGCTGTTGGCCACCCACAGGTCGAACATCCCCGGCTCGGCGATCCAGCGGTCGTTGTCGCCGACGAACATCAGCGACCCGCGCTCGAGGCTGAACCGCACATCGCGCCGCTCGCCCGGCTTCAGCCCCACCCGCACGAAGCGCTTGAGCTCGCGCACCGGCCGCGTGCGGCTGGCCACCCGGTCGCGGACATAGAGCTGGACCACGTGTTCGCCGGCGAGCTTGCCGGTGTTGGCGACATTGACCGTGACGTACAGCTTGTCGTTCCAGGCCAGGCGCGTGGTCGACAGCCGCACGTCGCTGAGCGCGAAGCTGGTGTAGGACAGCCCGTGGCCGAACGGGTACAGCGCCTCGTTGCGCGTCGTGCGCCAGCGGGCCTTGTACTCCTGGCTGTCGTCGGCCTGGGGCGCGGGACGGCCGGTGGTCCGGTGGTTGTAGGCGTAGGGCTCCTGGCCGCTCTCGTGCGGGAAGCTGACCGGCAGGCGGGCCGACGGATTGACCTTGCCGAACAGCACGTCGGCCACCGCGTGGCCGGTCTCGGTGCCCAGGAACCAGGTGGCCAGCACGGCCGGGGCGGCCTTGACCGCGCCCTCCAGCACCAGGGCCCGGCCGTGGCGCAGCAGCACCACGGTCGGCTTGCCCACCGCTCCGACCAGCTCGGCCAGCTGCTGCTGCACGCGCGGCAGGCCGATCTCGGTGCGCGACTGGGCCTCGCCCGACATGTTCTGGCCCTCGCCGACCGCCAGCAGCACCACGTCGGCGGCCCGGGCGGCGGCGGCGGCCTGGTCGTAGCCGCCGGGGATCGTGTTCTCGACGTCGCAGCCCCTGGCGACGATCAGCTGCGACGGGTCGGCCATCGCCTCGCGGATCCCGGTCGCCAAGTCGACGCCCAGGCTCTTGTCGCCGAAGAAGGCCCAGGGCCCCAGGATGTTGTCGCGGTCCTCGGCGAACGGCCCGATCAGGGCGAGCTTCTTGCCTTTGACCGGCAGCGGCAGCAGGCCGCCGTCGTTCCGCAGCAACACGATGGACCGCGCGCCGGCTTCACGCGACAGCGCCCGCATGGCCGGGGTGGCGGTGTTGGCGGCCTGGGCCTGGGCGTCGATCGAGCGGAACGGCCGGTCGAACAGGCCCAGGGTCTCCTTCAGGCTCAGCACCCGGCGCACGGCGTTGTCGACCGTGGCCATCGGGACCAGGCCCTCGGCGACCAGCTCGGGCAGGTAGCGGCTGTAGAGTCCGCTCTGCATGCTGATGTCCACGCCCGCCAGGATCGCCAGCCGCGCGGCGTCCTTGTCGTCGGCGGCGTAGCCGTGGGCCACCAGCTCCTGGTCGGCGGTGTAGTCGGAGATGACCACGCCCTTGAAGCCCCACTCGCCGCGCAGGATGTCGGTCAGCAGGTGCCGGTTGGCCGTGGCCGGCACGCCGTTGATGTCGTTGAACGCCGACATCACCGCCAGGCAGCCGGCGTCGAAGGCGGCCTTGAACGGCGGCAGGTGGACCTCGCGCAGGGTCTCCTCG
The DNA here is from genome assembly GCF_900114015.1 of Caulobacter sp. UNC279MFTsu5.1. Taxonomy (GTDB): domain Bacteria; phylum Pseudomonadota; class Alphaproteobacteria; order Caulobacterales; family Caulobacteraceae; genus Caulobacter. The sequence continues at coordinate 14,887 of NZ_FORN01000004.1, forward strand.
CTGAGGTCGACGGTGTTGTAGTCCAGCCCCGCCGCCACCGCGCCGTAGGCGGCGAAGTGCTTGGCGGTGGACAGCAGGCTGTCGGGCGCGGTCAGGTCACGGCCCTGGAAGCCGCGCACCCGGGCCTGGGCCATCACCTCGCCCAGGAACACGTCCTCGCCCGAGCCCTCGGCGCCTCGGCCCCAGCGCTGGTCGCGGGCCACGTCGACCATCGGGGCGAAGGTCCAGTGGTTGCCGTAGGACGAAGCCTCGACCGCCGCCGCCCGGGCCGTGCGCTCGGCCAGGACGGGATCGAAGCTGGCGGCCTCGGCCAGCGGGATCGGGTAGACGGTCTTGAAGCCGTGGATCACGTCGGCGGCGAACAGCAGCGGGATGCGCAGGCGCGAATGCTCGACGGCGGCCGTCTGGGCCAGCAGCGCGCCCTCGACCCCGACGCCGTTCATCAGCACGCCGATCCGCCCGGCGCGGACGTCGGCCAGGATCTGCTGGGTGTTGCGCTGGTTGACCAGCGGATTGATGTCGCCGACCGGCGGCCGGATCATGTCGGAATAGCACGACAGCTGGCCGGCCTTCTCCTCCAGGGTCATCTGGGCGATCAGGGCCTCGACCCGGGGCGAGGCGGCGCGGGCCGCCGCCGCTCCGGCCAGGGCGAACCCCGCCAGGCCCGTCGCGCCGGCCAGGACCGCCCGCCGGTCCACGCCTTGCCGCTCCGGACCCCGTCGCCCGCCACCCGTCGCCATGAAGCCTCCCCGCACTGGAATCGCCGCAACCTCGCCAGAAACGCCGTCGGGTGCAATGGTGCGTTATCTGAGGGGCGAACCCGCGCCTGAAACCTTGGAGAAACGCCCATGACCACCCTCTGGCGCATCGATGTCCGCCTCGGCGACGCCCCGCCGGAAGCCCCCCTGCGCAGGGCCGTGGTCGAGGCCCCGACCGAGGTCGAGGCCCTGCGAATCGTCCTGGCCCAGGCCGAGCAGGACCGGTCAGACGCCGAGGAGCTGCTGCAGGACGGCCAGGAGGAGGTGTTCTCCCGCACCGAGGTGCGCGAGGGGCATGTGGAGCATCAGGGACATACGGATTGACCGTCATGCCCCCTCTCCCAGAGGGAGAGGGAGGGGCCCGCCGCGAAGCGGTGGGAGGGTGAGGGGTTAAACCCTCGCCGTTTTCATTCAAGCGCCTTGCCGGCACGCCGGTTCGCTCAGAACCCCTCACCCTCCCAAGCTTCGCTTGGGCCCCTCCCTCTCCCCATGGGAGAGGGTTTTGTAGAGATAATCCCCCCGCAACCCCATCCTCAGGCACGCCTCCACCGCTGGCGAGCCCTTGATCGGCAGGCGGTCCGCCGCCGCCCCGGCCAGCTTCACCAGCCGTCCCTCGATCGGTCCCAAGTCCCATTCGCGCCCCAGCCCGACCACCGCCCGCACCTCGGCCGGCGTGATCGCCACCGCCGCCCGGATCAGCGCGCCCTGCAGGCCGCGCAGCGGGGCCGGCAGGATCGCGGTCCCGCGCATCAGGTCCAGGAACGCGAACACGATCTCGTGCCGCTCCAGCTTCGGCAGCATGGCCGCCAGCCGCGCCTCCCACTCGGCGACCGAGGCCGGGGCCCCGACCGCCCCGTACAGCGCCGCCGCCGGCCCGGCCTCGGCGTAGAACCGGTCGCGGTCGGCGGCGCTCAGCGGGCGGACATAGGCGTGATAGGCTTCCAGGAAGCCGAAGCTGGCCGTGGCCTGCACCCAATCCAGCAGTTCCACGTCGTTGGCGCGATAGGCCGCCCCGGCCGGGGTGTCGCCCGCGACCCTGTCGTGCATCCCGCGCACGCCGGCGATCATCCTCTCGGCGACCGAGCGCGCGCCGTAGACCGTGACCATCGCCGCCAGGCCGGTGCGCTTGAGGCGCGGCAGCGGGTCGGTTCGGAAGCTGGAATGCTCCCAGACGCCGGTGCGTACGCGCGGCTCGGCCAGCTCCAGGATCACCGCCGTCACCCCGCCGACGAACAACGAGACCGGGTTCTTGAACACCCGCCACGACACCGAGTCCGGCGCGGCCAGGGCCGGCTCGCCGGCGGGCTGGCGGAAGTCGACGCGCGGCCCGCCCTCGGGCTGGTACAGTTCCTGGACGAGTTGGGGGATCAGCCCGCCGGCCGCCATTCAGTTCACCCGTCGGCTCCGGCCCGCCCAGTACGGCTCGCGCAGCTCGCGCCGCAGGATCTTGCCCGAGGCGTTGCGCGGCAGGGCGGCGATGAAGTCGATGGACTTGGGCGCCTTGAAGCCGGCGATGCGGCCCCTGGCGAAGGCGATGATGTCGGCCGGGTCCTCGGGCGCGCCCGGCTTGAGGGCGACCACCGCCTTGACCGCCTCGCCCCAGGTGTCGTCGGGCACGCCGATCACCGCCACCTCGGCCACGTGCGGATGGCCGTAGACCGCGCTCTCGACCTCGGCCGGATAGATGTTCTCGCCGCCGGAGATGATCATGTCCTTCACCCGGTCGTGGATGAACAGGTAGCCGTCCGCGTCGAGATAGCCCGCGTCGCCGGTGCGCAGCCAACCGTCGGCGTCGATGGTCAGGGCGCTGGCCTCGGGCAGCTTCCAGTAGCCGGCCATGTTGGCGGGCGAGCGCACCGCCACCTCGCCGACCTCGCCCGGCGGCAGGGCCTGACCGTCCTCGCCGAGGATCTTCAGCTCGGCGCCGGGCATGGGCAGGCCGGCCGAGCGCATGCGGTCGTTGCCGGCCGGATCGTGGTCCTGCGGCGGCAGATAGACCACCGTGCCGGTCGTCTCGGTCATGCCGTACTGCTGGACGAAGCCGCAGCCGAACACCGCGATGCACTCGCGCAGCAGCTCCAGCGGGATCGGCGCGGCGCCGTAGAGGATGTGGGTCAGGCGGCTGTAGTCGACCTGGCGGGCGCGGGGCAGCCGCACCACGACCTGCAGGGCGGCGGGCACCATGAACATCTTGGAGACCCGGTCCTTCTCGATGAAGTCCAGCACCCGGGTCGGGTCGAACTCGCGGGCCACCACGCCCTTGGCGCCGTTGACCAACCCGACCACGCCCCAGCCCGTGCCGCCGATATGGGCCACCGGCATGGCCACCAGGCTGACGTCGTCCGGGCCCCAGCGATTCCAGTCCAGATCGGCCTGGGCCGCCAGCCGGCGGGTGGCCAGGATGTTGGCATGGGTCAGCATTGCGCCCTTGGGCCGGCCCGTGGTGCCCGAGGTATAGAGCTGCACGGCGATGTCGGCGGGCGTGATCTCCGCGTCCGGCCGGACGCAGGCGGCGGCGTCGCGCCAGTCTTCGAAGACCGGATGGCCGTAGTCGTTGGCCTCCATGGCGATGACCACCGGGTGGTCCAGCATCAGCACCGCCACGTCGCGGACATGGGCCAGCAGCTCGGGGCCGACGAACACCATGCGGGCCTCGGCGTCGCCCAGGATGTAGGCGATCTCGCGCGGGGCCAGCCGCCAGCCGATCGGGGCCAGCACCACCCCCGCCTTGGCCGCCCCGAACAGCAGCTCGAAATAGTGGTCGCTGTTCTTGCCGACATAGGCGATGCGGTCGCCCTTGACCAAGCCCTCGGCCAGCAGGGCGTTGGCCACCTGGTCGGTATGGCGGTCGAACGCCGCGAAGCTGGTCGCGCGGCCTTCGAACACCAGGGCCGTCGCCTCGGGCCGGACCTCGTGGTGATAACGGGCGACGTCGCCCAGGGTCGTCAGGCGATCGAAATCGACGGCGGGTCCGGACATGGTCGACGGGTCTCCTCGCGCGGTCCGAGGCGATCTGGCGTCGCCTTCGGGTTGAACGGACGCCAGGATGGGGGCCATTTCCGCCGCGCGGCTAGGGGAAAAACGCGGGATCGGCCCGGTCCTTCAAGCCTTCGCCCCCAGGCGGCGGGCGTTGGCCGTCGCGACGGCGTGGACCGGGGCCAGCATCGCCGACCACCCGGCCAGGTTCAGCGACATCATCCGCCCCCAGAAGGCCATCGCGCCCAGCGAGGCGTCCAGGGCGGGCGCGAGGCCGTGACGGGGCGCCTTCCAGGCCCCCGCCAGGTAGCGGTTGGACTCCGCCGCCAGGGCCAGCCAGCTCGGCGCGGCCGCGACTGCGCCCCGGGCGAAGGCCAGGGGCTTCTCGGAGACCATGCGCGTCAGTTCGGCGTAGTCGCCGCGCATCGGGTCGCCGACCGCCCTGACGATCATCGGTGTCCGGGCGTTGATCACGCGAAGGGAGGCGACGGCCAGTTCGGCGCTGGCGCTCGCCAGGGCGAAGGCGTCGGAGGGAGTCGCCGTGCGGCGGATGGTGGTCCTGCGGGTTCGGGTCATGCCGACAACAACGCGCCCGCGGCGGCCTTCGCTCCGCCGGCCTGAAAAAGGCCGGCCCCGCATCGCGGAGCCGGCCCGTTCACCTGAAGCGCGCGACGCCTGGTGGGCGGCGTCCCATGGTCACGATGCTCATGCTGTGAAATCTCCCTAAGTCCCCGACCTCTTCGCGTGGGTGCGCGAGAGAGCCCCCGGGGCCGCCGCAGGTCGTCGCGCCGTCGCGCCGAGGCCGCGTCCGCCCTAACCGCTTGACCCGGCGCGGCGGCGGCCTTCTCCTGGGGCCAGCCCGCAGGATGAGCCCGCCCGCCCTTGCAAGACCCGGCCGCTCCAGACCCCGCATCGCCTCCGCCCTCGCCCGCCGTCGGCACCGTGCGCCGGCGCCTGCTGCTGATGGCCTTGAGCCTGGTGGTGCCGGCCGTGCTGTTCATGGCCCTGCTGGCCCGCGCCGAGTTCGGCGAGAGCCGGGCCCGCTACGAGCGGCAGTTGATCGCCACGACCCGCGCCCTGGTGCTGGCCACCGACCGCCAGATCGGCCAGGGCCAGAGCATCCTGCAGACCCTGGCGGTGTCGCCGGCCCTGATCTCCGGCGACATCCCCGCCTTCGAGCGCCAGGCCCGCGCGGCCGTGCAGGGCGGAGACGGCTGGATCGTGCTGATCGACGGCGACAGGCAGCTGGTCAACACCCACCTCGCCCCCGGCGCCCCCCTGCCCCGGGTCCGCCTGCCGGACGACCGCTGGCGGACCATCCGCGCGGGCCGCACCTCGGTCTCGAACCTGATGCTGCCCAAGGACGGCGGAAAGGCCGCGGCCTTCGTGTCGATCGACATGCCGGTGATCGTCGACGGCCGGCTGCATGACCTGGCCTATGTCCAGACGCCGCAAGCCTTCTCGACGATCTTCACCAGCCAGACCATCCCGCACAGCTGGACGGCCAGCATCGTCGACCGCAACGCCGCGCTGGTGGCGCGCTCCAAGGACATAGACCGCTTCCTGGGCCACACGGTCACCGGCGATATGCGCGAGGCCATGGCGCGGGGCAACGAGGGGGTCACGCTGAGCCATACGCTGGACGGCACGCCCACCCTCTCGGCCTTCAGCCGGTCGTCCACCAGCGGCTGGGCCTTCATCGTCGGCGTGCCCCGGACCGAGCTCAGCCGGGCCAACTGGTCGTCGATGGGCGGCCTGACCCTGGCCAGCCTGATGCTGCTGGTCATCGGCGCGGCGGTGGCCCTGGCGGTCTCGCGCGAGATCTCGGCGGCCGTGCGCGGCCTGGGGGCGGACGCCAAGGCGGTGGCGGCGGGCGAGGAGATCGCCGTGATCCAGGACCGCTTCCAGGAGATCGCCGAGGTGCGCGCGGCCCTGCACGACGCCTCCGTCCAGCTGCGGGCCCGCGAGGCCCAGGAACTGCGGGCCCACCAGCGCCAGCAGCTGATGATCAACGAGCTGAACCACCGGGTGAAGAACAGCCTGTTCACGGTGCAGTCCCTGGCCCGGCAAAGCCTGGGCCGTCCCGCCGACACGCCCGGCCTGCCCGCCTTCAACGAGCGCATCATGGCCCTGGCCCGGGCCCACGACCTGCTGACCCGCAGCGTCTGGGAGGGCGCCGACCTCCAGGAGATCCTGGAGGAGACGCTCGAGCCCTATCTGGACCGGACGATCCTGGCCGGCCCGTCGGTGGCCCTGACGCCGAACGCCGCCCTGGCCCTGTCGATGGTGTTCCACGAGCTGGGCACCAATGCGGGCAAATACGGCGCCCTGTCGCTTCCCGGGGGCATGGTGACGGTGGTCTGGCACGTCGACCCCGGCGCGCCGCACCGCCTGACCCTGCATTGGGAGGAACGCGGCGGTCCCCCCGTGTCGCCGCCGGCGCGCAAGGGGTTCGGCTCGCGCCTGATCGCCGCCACCCTGAAGTCCGACCTGGCCGGCGAGGCGCGGATCGACTACCGGCCCAGCGGCCTGGTCTGCGTCCTGACCCTGTCGCTGCGCCGGACGGACGAGGAGGAGGCCGGGGACGAGGCCGACCGGCAGGCCGACATTTAGTAAGTTGTTTCTGAATTAGCCCAAGATTTGGGCGCCGTCCGGGACATTCTCGTCCCAAGCTCATATCGGCGTTCATCGATCGATTGCGCGCCGCTCCGCGATGGTCTTACCTGCGTCGCTCACCCCCGCGGGACGCTCCCGCGAAAGGATTGGGCCCATGACCACACCTGACGCCCTGATGCTGCCGGCCCGGCCCGAGCCCATCGCCCTGCCGGTCGACAAGACCGCGGTGATCGTCATCGACATGCAGAACGCCTACGCCTCGCCCGGCGGCTATCTGGACCTGGCCGGCTTCGACATCAGCGGCGCGGCGGCGGTGATCGACAAGATCAAGGGCGTGCTGGACGTGGCGCGCGGCGCGGGCATGCCGGTGATCTATTTCCAGAACGGCTGGGACAGCGACTATGTCGAGGCCGGCGGCCCCGGCTCGCCCAACTGGCACAAGTCCAACGCCCTGAAGACCATGCGCGCCCGGCCCGAGCTGCAGGGCAAGCTGCTGGCCAAGGGCGGCTGGGACTACGAACTGGTCGACGCGCTGAAACCCGTCGCCGGCGACATCGTTCTGCACAAGACCCGCTACAGCGGCTTCTTCAACAGCCAGCTGGACAGCGTGCTGCGCTCGCGCGGCGTGCGCCACCTGGTGTTCGTGGGCATCGCCACCAATGTCTGCGTGGAGTCGACGCTGCGCGACGGCTTCTTCCTGGAATATTTCGGCACCGTGCTGGAGGACGCCACCCACCAGGCCGGCCCCGAGTTCGTGCAGCAGGCGGCGCTCTACAACATCGAGAAGTTCTTCGGCTGGGTCTCGACCACGGCGGACTTCAAGGGGGCGGTGGGGCAGCGGGAACCTTAGGAACAAGACCCAAAACCGTTGTCCTCCCGGAAGCCTCGCAGAGGCTGTCCGGGACCCAGGGGACTGGGTGGATGCGGTGCGGTTCACCTGGGTCCCGGACAAGCGCTGCGCGCTTTCCGGGATGACAACCTGAATTGGAAGGGAAGCAAAATGCCCAAGACCGTCATCATCCCGCCCGGCACGGGCACGCCCATCGCGCCGTTCTCGCCGGGCACGCTGGCCGACGGCGTGGTCTATGTCTCGGGCACCCTGGCCTTCGACAAGGACAACAACGTCGCCTTTCCCGACGACGCCGAGGCCCAGACCCGGCAGGTGCTGGAGACCATCAAGTCGGTGATCGAGACCGCCGGCGGCACGATGGACGACGTGACCATGAACCACATCTTCCTGACCGACTGGTCCAACTACCAGACGATCAACAAGGTCTATGCCGAGTATTTCCCCGGCGACAAGCCGGCCCGCTACTGCATCCAGTGCGGCCTGGTGAAGCCCGGCTTCGTGGTCGAGATCGCCTCGGTCGCCCACATCGGCAAGAAGTAGATGATGCGCGGCGGAACCGTCGACGGCCTATACTACGAGGTCCACGGCGGACCGGCGGCCGGTCGCGCGACGGTGATCCTGTCCGCCGGCCTGGGCGGTTCCGGCGCGTTCTGGGCTCCGCAGATGGCGGCGCTGACGAGCCGCTTCCAGGTGGTGCTGTACGACCACCGCGGCACGGGCCGCAGCGTACGGACCCTGACCGACCCGCATTCAGTGGCGGCCATGGGCGACGACATCATCAAGATCATGGACGGGATCGGCCTGGACCGCGCCCACCTGGTGGGCCACGCGGCGGGCGGCAACGCCGGCCTGGCCCTGGCCCTGGACCACCCGGACCGCATCGACAAGCTGGTGGTGGTCAACGGCTGGTCGCGGCCCGATCCGCACATCAGGCGCTGCTTCGACACCCGCCTGGCCCTGCTGAACAACACCGGCATCGCCGCCTATGTGCACGCCCAGCCCCTGTTCCTGTACCCGGCCGACTGGCTCTCCGCCAACCACGCCCGCCTGGAGGCCGAGGAGGTCCACCACATCCACGGCTTCCCGGATCCGGACGTCATGCGCGCCCGCATCCAGGCGCTGCTGGAATTCGACATCGACGCCGACCTGGAGCGCATCGCCTGCCCGGTGCTGGTCAGCGCCAGCGCCGACGACATGCTGGTGCCCCTGGCCTGCTCGCGCCGCCTGGCCGAGCGGCTGCCCAACGCCGTGCTCGACATCGCGCCCTGGGGCGGCCACGGCTTCACCGTGACGGCGCCGGAAGCGTTCAACGCGGCGGTCGTGAACTTCCTGGAGGGGACGTGACGACGCGCTCCGCCCAGATCCTCCCCCTTTGGGGGAGGTGGCCCGAAGGGCCGGAGGGGGTCGGCGCCGCCGCTATTCCCCCTCAGTCGCTCCGCGACAGCTCCCCCAGAGGGGGAGCATCTTCATTGTCGCGCCTCACACCACACAGAAGGGGGCAATAGGTCCATGGAAATCGGCGTCTTCATTCCGATCGGCAACAACGGCTGGCTGATCTCCGAGGCGGCTCCGCAGTACATGCCCAGCTTCGCGCTGAACAAGGAGATCGTGCAGAAGGCCGAGAAGTACGGCTTCGACTTCGCGCTCTCGATGATCAAGCTGCGCGGTTTCGGCGGCAAGACCCAGTTCTGGGAGCACAATCTGGAGAGCTTCACCCTGATGGCCGGCCTGGCGGCCGTGACCGAGAAGATCAAGATCTTCGCCACCGCCGCCACCCTGACCATCCCGCCGGCCATCGTCGCCCGCATGGCCTCGACCATCGACTCGATCGCCCCCGGCCGCTTCGGCATCAACCTGGTGACCGGCTGGCAGAAGGCCGAGTACGACCAGATGGGCCTGTGGCCGGGCGAGCAGCACTATACCGACCGCTACAACTACCTGGCCGAATACGCGACCGTGCTGCGCGAGCTGCTGGACACCGGCGTCAGCGACTTCAAGGGCAAGTACTTCCAGATGACCGACTGCCGGGTCAGCCCGCACCCGGAACAGACCAAGCTGATCTGCGCCGGCTCGTCCAACGAGGGCCTGGCCTTCACCGCCCAATACGCCGACTACAGCTTCGCCCTGGGCAAGGGGACCAACACCCCCGCCGCCTTCGCCTCGGTCAACGACCGGCTGAAGGCCGCCGCCGACAAGACCGGCCGCGACGTGGCCTCCTACATCCTGTTCATGATCATCGCCGACGAGACCGACGAGGCGGCCATGGCCAAGTGGCAGGCCTATCGGGCCGGCGCCGACCAGGAGGCCCTGGCCTGGCTGACCCACCAGGCCGCGCCCAACGCCGCCGCCGGCTCCACCACCAACACCGCCCAGCTGGCGGCGCCGGAATCGGCGGTGAACCTGAACATGGGCACCCTGGTGGGCTCGTACGAGAGCGTCGCGCGGATGCTGGACGAGGTGGCGGCGGTCGAGGGCACGGCCGGGGTGCTGCTGGTGTTCGACGACTTCGTGGCGGGGGTCGAGAACTTCGGGACGCGGATCCAGCCGCTGATGAAGAGCCGGAACGTCTGAAGGGAGGGGCCCCTGCCCCTCTCCGTTCCCCTATGTTAGGCTCAGGCCATGAAGCCCGAACGGTCCATCTTTGACGAGATCGACGTCGACGCCGACATGGCCGCCGACGCCGAAGGCCGGGCCGATCTCGACGCGGGCCGGGTGGTCAGTCATGAGGCCATGAAGGCTTGGCTGCTGTCCTGGGGAACGGCCGAAGAGCTCCCTCCGCCGCAACCCGCCAAAACCTGACAGGCCCTCGGGTCGCGATGAGCGACGATGCAGGCCGCCTCTATCGCGTGATCTGGTCGGTCCGATCGCGGCGCGACATCGAAGGCATCTACGCCTACATCGCCCAGGTCGCGCCCATGGCCTGCATCACGCCTGATCGCCGCCGTCGAGAGCCTGGCCGACCAATCGCATCGCGGACGGGCGCTCTACGGCGACGTCCGCGAGATGGTGGCGATCAGGCCCTATGTCGTGCGCTATCGCGTGAAGGGCCGCGCCGTGCAGATCATCCGGATCAAGCACGGCGCTCAAGAATCCGACGAGGCTTAATCCACCGCCAGCATGTCGATCAGCTGCAGCCGGAACACCAGCACGCTGTTGGCCGGGATCGGGCCGGCGGCGCGTTCGCCATAGGCCAGGTTGGCCGGGATCCACAGGGTCCATTCGTCGCCGACATGCATCATCGGCAGGGCCTCCAGCCAACCCGGGATCAGGCCCTCGGCCGGCATGATCGCCGCCTGGCCGCGCTGGAACGAGCTGTCGAACACCGTGCCGTCCAGCAGCTTGCCCTCGTAGTGCACCTTGACGATGTCGCCCGGCTTCGGGGACTTGCCGGTCTTCGGGCCCGAGGTCGTCACCTTGTACTGCAGGCCCGAGGCCGTGGTGATCACGCCCGGCGCCTTGGCGTTCTTGGCCAGGAACGCCTGGCCCTCGGCCAGGGTCTTGGACGTGTCGACGGCGGCCGACAACTGGGGCGGGGCGGAAGCCTCCTGCGCCAGGACGGGGCTAGACAGCAGGGAAAGGCCCAGGACCAGGCCGGCGATACGGTTCATCGGAGACTCACAGTACAATCTGAAGGAGAAGACATCCGATCGGACGCCTCCGGGTTAACCTTGGGGCGGGAGTTTGAAGCTAGGCTGTCTTCCATGGAACCCGTGGCGGCATCAAGACCGCCCGGTCCGCGAAAGGGAGGACGCCATGGCCGGATATCCTGACCCATCGGCCGACCTGCGTCGCTGGTGGCAGCGCCATCCGTGGGCGGGCCTATATTGCGGCTGGTTGATGATCGGCGGGGCGGTGCTGGTGTTTTCGCGATTGTGGACGGGGTCGTAGGGGGAGCCCATGGATCTTTCCTTCTCCCCCTGCGGGAGAAGGTGTCGGGCCCCGGCTCGCGCGTAGCGCGCGCCCGAGGATAAACTCCGTCGACGGATGAGGGGTCGAAAGACCTATCCGATGGATTTGAGAGACCCCTCACCCGACCTCGCTTCGCGAGGCCCCCTCTCCCGCGAGGGGAGAGGGAAGCGCCGCCCGGCCCTACTTCCGCGCCGTATAGATGTCGTCCAGCCGCGCCGGCGTGCCCTCGATGCGCTCCAGGCGCGGGTACTTCAGGCCGCCGTGGTAGTCGATCTTGACCGTCCGGTAGCGCTCGCCGTCCTTGACCAGCAGCTCGACGACCGGGGCGTCGGCCTTGGCCGTGGCCTTGACCGCGTCCTTGATCAGGTCGTCGGAATAGGCCGTGCCGTTGACCGCGACGATCGTCTCGCCCGCCGTCAGGCCCGCCTTGAAGGCCGGGGTGTCCCAGTTGACGCCCGACAGCACGCCGCCGGCGCCGACCGTGATCCCCAGCGAATAGTTGAGGTTGACGATCTTGCCCTTGGTTTCGGTCGCCTTGAAATATTCGGTCGGGGTGTCGGTATAGACCAGCTTGTAGCCGCCGCGGGTCAGGCCATCCAGCGGGGCGTGCTCCGACAGGCCCTCCACGCGGGTCTTCAGGAAGGTCGCCCAGTCGTAGGGAACCACGCCGTTCAGGGTCTGGACCACGGTGTCGAAATCGTAGGTCAGCACCACGTACGAGCCGTTCTCGACGCCGAAGAAGGCCTTGGCGAAATCGTCCAGCGACTTCTTGCCGCCGGTCTTCTCGCGGATCAGCGTGTCGGCGTCGAGCCAGATCAGTTGGCCTTCCGAATAGTAGTCCTCGCTGCGCTGCCAGCTGGTCCACGAGGCCGGCTTGCGGTTGGCGATGATCGGGTCGTTGGTGGTGTCCAGCACGTTGCGCCAGTTGCGGCCGGCGCGGGTGTCGTAGAGGGCGGCGGTGGCGGCCAGGGCCTCCAGGCCCTGCTGCTTGGTGACCAGGCCCGCGCGCGAGGCCAGCACGTTGCCCCAGTACTGGGTCTGGCCCTCGTAGACCCACATCAGGCTGTCGCGCATCGGCTCGTTCAGCGTCGGGGTGTAGAGGTCCGCGCCGCGGCGGAACTTGCCGTTCCACGAGTGGGTGTATTCGTGGGCCAGCAGGTCGCGGCCGACATAGGTCTTGTCCCAGTCGGTGAAATACTTGGGGACCACGCCGTTCTCGCTGGAGCGGTGATGCTCCAGGCCGATGCCGCCCATCTTGTCGGTCAGGGCCAGCAGGAAGTCGTAGTGGTCGTAGTGGTGCGAGCCGTACAGCTTGTAGGCCTGCTGCACCAGGTTGCGGTGGATCTGCAGCTGCTCGGGCTTGATCTCCAGATATTCCGGCTTGTCGGCGACGATGTTCAGGCGCACCGGCACGGGGCCGTTCGGATCCAGGTCGACCTGCTTGTAGTAGCGGCCGGCGAACATCGGCGAGTCGACCAGGGTCTCGAAGGTCGTGGTCTTGAAGGTGGTGGCCTGGCCGCTGGTCGAGGCCTTCTCCAGCGCGGTGCCGAAGCCCCAGCCCTCCGGCAGCTTGACGGTCGGCTCGATCTGGATGCGGCGGGTGTAGTAGCCGGCCGGGTAGAAGCCCAGCTGCAGCCACTGCACGTTCAGCATGTCGTCGGTCACCTCGATGCGGCCGACGTCGGGCTTCACCGCGGTCAGGAACTGGAAGCTGACCTGGATCTCGGTCGCGCCGTCCGGCACGTCGAAGTGAAAGGCGTGGACGGCGACCGGATCGCGGGTCCACGGCAGGGTCTTGCCGTTGGCGGTGATCACCAGCCCGGCCAGCTTGTCCAGGTCGTTGCGGGGCGAGTGGCCGCCGGGAACCCATTGCGGATAGAGGATGGTCATCGGCCCGGCCTTGGCCACCGGGATCGTCTCGCGGACCTGGAAGATCTTGCGGTCAAGGTCGGTGGCGTCGACCGACAGCTTCAGTACGCCGGGATAGGCCACGTCCTGGGCGGCGGCGATCGGCGGGGTCGGCGGGGCCTGGACCGGAAGGCGCTCCTGGGCGAAGGCCGCCCCGAAGCTCAGCGACAGGGCGACGGCGGAGGCGGTAAAGAACAGCGTTTTCAAGAAACGACCCCAATGCGACGCGCGGGCGTCCTCCCGCGACGAAAGGCGGCATACTTCTCCTCTAAAGCAGGGCTTGTCGAGGTCGTCCGTCGCAGCGGTTGATCCATTGGCCGCTTTTTGGGGTGAGCTTGCCAGGCGGGCGCCGACTGACTTCGGGCGATCCGCGTTATCGGAGGGGATGATCACGCGATCAATGGGATGCTGATCGGCGGTAGGCCTGATCTCAGGGAGGCGGCTCCGCACTCAAAAGCCAACCGACTACCATCCGCTCGAAATCAACATAGGGTACGGTATCGGGGTCGAATTCCAGGTCAGCCGCGAGCATCGGAAGATCTGCCATGAATGACTGAAAGAGCCGCGACACACGATCTGCACTCGGGAGCTGTCGCCGCGAAACATTGGCCAGCCAGTCTCGCGTCTTGCGCAGTGCTGTAACGGCATCGCCGTCGTGACCATGGATGTCCATACCGGCGAGGTCGGAGATGAAGCGTTGATAACGGTAGCGCCCGACATCCAAGATCAGGAGGCGCTTGGCGCTTTGGCCTTGGCCACCGAACCGCTTGGCGCCTAGGAACAAGCCCAACTCCAAGGGCATGTTGAAGCGCGGGAGCTGGTAGACGTCGTCAAGCTCGGTTCGCGACAGGTCGTGGATGCCGTACCGGCATTCGCCGATCAAGCCATAGAGCTTATCGATCCGGGTTTGACCGCCGTCGTCGAGCTCCATCGCCGATCGAGGGCGGAAGCCGCAAGCGTAAATGGCGAAAATGATCGCTCTGAAGGTCGGATTATACGCGCGATCAAACGGACAATTGATGAAAACGTCATCGACCGATGTCCCCGCGCGCGGAGCCAAGAGCTACTTCTTTTTGCCTTGGATGTCCTGAGCAGCGCGGCTGGCTTCTCGAACCGTGATGGAACTGCCTTTCGATGCAGGACTTAAAATGAACCGTCCCGTAGCCGCACTGCGGCCAGCCACCATGCCGCCATGTTTTCCAGACTTCGATGGGGCCTGGTTGGTTCGAGTTGCCATACGAAGAATGTGCGTAGTCGATCTACAAACAGCAAGAGATAAATAGCTGGCTGTCTCCTGATGTCGCCGCGCCCAGCATGGGCATCCGCTGGGCTCTACGGCGGTCCGGCTTACTTCCGCTCATTCCTAAGCCGCCGCGTCGAACCGCGCCTCCAGCGCCCGCACCGCGCCCAGCAGGCGGCCGGGGGTGATCGGCTTTTCGAGGCGGGCGTCGCCGCGCTCGTCGTCCTTCAGCAGGTGCTCGTCGCGGGCCGAGGCCAGCAGCACGGCGGTGCGCGCCCCCCGCCGGCGACGCGTGGCCTTGATCAGCTCGCCGCCGTTCATGCGCGGCATGACGAAGTCGGTGATCAGCAGGTCCGGGTCGAAGGCGTCCATGGCCTCCAGCGCCTGCTGGCCGTCGCGGCAGATCAGCACGTCGAAGCCCGCTTCGCGCAGGGTGATCTCGTGAATGGTGGCCAGGAGGATGTCATCCTCCGCGACTAGGATCTTGTGCAACGCCCGCCCCGACATGCTTAACGACTGATTAAACACGATTAGCCCGGCCCTACGGCGCCGTCGCCGTGCGCTATCGTCGCAGTCGGCAACCCAGAAGCCCCTTTATTTTATGGGGAAACTCGCGCGTGTGATCATGATCGCGCGGGAAGGCTTGCTTTTGCAAGTCGTTCTCAAGTATGGGCTTGGAGCTCAGCCAAAAAGCCCTCGCGCCCCCGGATTTCGTGAAGACCGCACCCGCCCAGCAAAGCCGCTCGTTCTGGCTCAAGCAGCTGCACCAGTGGCACTGGATCAGCGCCGCGATCAGCCTGGTCGGCCTGCTGTGCTTTTCGGTCACCGGCTTCACCCTGAACCACGCCGGCCAGATCGAGGCCCAGCCCAAGGTCGTCGACCGCAAGGCCGCCCTGCCCGCCGACCTGCTGGCCCAGCTGGCCAAGGGCCCCGTGGAGGGCAAGCGCCCCCTGCCGATCCGGGTCGAGGCCTGGCTGGACAAGGCCGTCGACGCCGACATCGCCGGCCGCGAGGGCGAATGGTCGCAGGAGGAGGTCTATGTCGCCCTGGCCCGCCCCGGCGGCGACGCCTGGATCAGCATCGACCGCGCGAGCGGCGCGGTGGAGCACGAGAAGACCACGCGCGGCGTGATCAGCCTGCTCAACGACCTGCACAAGGGCCGCAACGCCGGCAGGGCCTGGGGCTGGTTCATCGACCTCTTCGCCGGGGCCTGCGTGGTGTTCGCGGTCACCGGCCTGATCCTGCTGCAGTTCCACGCCCGGGCCCGGCCCCTGACCTGGCCCCTGGTGGCCGGCGGGCTGGTGATCCCGCTGCTGCTCGTCATCCTTTTCGTCCACCTGTGAGGCGTCCCGCCATGAAGCGTTCCCCCCCGAAGCTTTCGATGTCCCTGCTGACCTTCGCCGGCGCCGCGGTCGCCACGCCCGCCCTGGCCGCCGACCTCGCCGTCACCGTCGAGGTCCCGCGCCTGACGGTCGCCGAGTACCACAAGCCCTATGTGTCGATCTGGATCGAGAACCCGGCCGACGCCACCGCCGCCGGCACCCTGGCGGTCTGGTACGACGCCGGCTCCAAGGAGGACAAGGGCGTCAAGTGGCTGAAGGACATGCGCCAATGGTGGCGCAAGGCCGGCCGCGCCATGAGCTTCCCGGCCGACGGGATCAGCGGCGCCACCCGCGCGCCCGGCCCGCAGAAGCTGCTGTTCAGCGGCGCCAAGGGCCCGCTGAAGGACCTCAAGCCCGGCCAGTACAACCTGGTGGTCGAGGCCGCCCGCGAGGTCGGCGGCCAGGAAGCCGTCCGCGTCCCGTTCGCCTGGGGCAAGCCGGGCAAGCCCGCCGTCGCCAAGGGCGCGACCGAGGTCGGCGCCGTCACCGTCGCCGTCAAATAGGATCCGAGAGAACCGCCATGCCCTTCAAGACGCGCCTTCTCGCCGTCGTCGCTCCCCTGACCTTCGGCGTCGCCCTGGCCCTGCCGCTGCTCGTCCCGTCGACCGCCAGCGCCCATCGCGGCTGGATGGTCCCCTCGGCCACCGTGCTGTCGGGCGAAGGCGCCTGGGTCGGGGTCGACGCGGCCGTCTCCAACGAGCTGTTCTACGCCGACCACAACCCGATGCGCCTGGACGCCGTGGTCGTGACCGCCCCGGACGGTTCGGTCGAGAAGATCCAGAACCCGGCCACCGGCAAGTACCGCTCGACCTTCGACGTCCAGCTGGCCAAGCCGGGCACCTACAAGATCGGCTCGGCGGTCAGCACCATCACGGCCAGCTGGACGCAGGACGGCCAGGTCAAGCGCTTCCGCGGCTCGCCGGAGGACTTCGCCAGGCAGGTCCCGGCCGCCGCCGCCGACCTGAAGACCATCAAGAGCTTCAACCGCAACGAAACCTTCGTCACCCGCGACGCCCCCACCACCACGGTGTTCGCGCCGACCGGCAAAGGGCTGGAGCTGGTCCCGGTGACCCATCCCAACGACCTGGTGGCCGGCGAGGCGGCGACCTTCAGGTTCCTGCTCGATGGCAAGCCGGCCGCCGACCTGGAGGTGACCTTCGCCCCCGGCAATTCGCGCTATCGCGCCGCGCCCGGCGACTTCAAGGTCAGGACCGGAGCCGACGGGTCGTTCAAGGTCACCTTCCCGGAAGCGGGCATGTACTGGATGAACGCCGTCGTTCGCACCGGCGAGACCGGTCGCGGGCCGGGCGGCCCGGGCATGGGCGGCCCCGGGGTCGCCCCCGGCGGCGCTCAGCCCCCCGCGACGCCCCTGGCCGGCGACGGCATGAGCGCCAGCTACACCGCCACGCTCGAAGCGCTGCTGCCGTAACCCCTACTGCTGTCATCCCGGAAACGGCGCGGCCGTTATCCGGGACCGACTTGGAGCGCCGCGCTTCGGGTCGGTCCCGGTTCCCCCCCCCCCCGGCCTTCGCCGGGGTCCGCCCAGGATGACAGGGATCGTGAAATGACCCGCGTCCTCGTCCCCCAGCTCGCCGAGCCCCCCGCCCGCCCGATCGGAGGCGCGGTGCTGGCGCTTGGCGGCCAGACGATGGGCACGACCTGGTCGGTCAAGCTGGTGGCCCCGCCGACCGCCGACGCCCGGGCCCTGACCGCCCTGGCCCAGCGCGAGCTGGACAGCGTCGTTCGGCAGATGAGCCCGTGGGATCCGCTGTCGGACCTGTCGCGCTGCAACCGCGCCGCCGCCGGCAGCTGGACGCCCCTGCCGCCGGCCTTCGCCCGGGTGCTGCGCCGCGCGCTGGTGGTCGCCGAGGCCACGGACGGCGCCTTCGATCCGACCCTGGGGGCCCTGGTCGACCTCTGGGGCTTCGGGCCCCGCCCGTTCTCCGGCGCGCCGCCGGAAGCCGCCGATGTCGCCAAGGCCCGCGAGGTCGCCGGCTGGCGCCACGTCGCCCTGGACGGCGACAGCCTGTTCCAGCCGGGCGGCCTGCGCCTGGACCTCAACGGCATAGCCAAGGGCTTCGCGGTCGACCAGGTGGCCGCCGCCCTCGACCGGGCCGGGGTCCGCTCGTACCTGGTCGAGGTCGGGGGCGAGCTGCGCGGAACCGGCGCCAAGCCCGACGGCCAGCCCTGGTGGGTCGAGCTGGAGCGTCCGCCGACGGCCAATGACGGCTTGCGCACCCTGATCGCCCTGCACGGCCTGTCGGCGGCCACCTCCGGCGACTACCGCCGGTTCTTCGAGCATGGCGGCCGCCGCTACGCCCACACCCTGGACCCGGCCGCCGCCGCGCCGGTCGCCCATCCCACGGTCAGCGTCACGGTGCTGGCCGAGAGCTGCATGGACGCCGACGCCTGGGCCACGGCCCTGACCGTGATGGCGCCCGACGCCGCCCTGGCCTTCGCCGCCGCCCACAGCCTGGCCGCGATGATCCTGGCGCGCGGCCCGGCCGGCCTGGAGGAGCGCCTGTCGCCGGCCCTGGCGGCGATGCTCGACCCATGACCGGCGGGTGGGAAGCCCTGACGCCCGAGGCTCGTCGCCTGTGGGCCGCCGGCGTGGTCGTCTGCGCCTATGTCCTGTTCTGCCTGGCCATCGCCTGGCGCGAGACCCTGCGCCGCCGCGCCGCCCGCCGCGCGGCCCAGGCCCTGGCGGCCGGGACCGGCGCGAGCGTCCTGGTCGTCCACGCCAGCCAGACCGGCTTCGCCGAGGAACTGGCCCTGGCCACCGCCCGGCTGCTGGGCGACGCCGGCGCCCGAGTGACGCTGAAGAGCCTGGCGGAGGTGACCCGGCCGGACCTGGCCGCCGCCGGCCGAGCCCTGTTCGTGGTCAGCACCACCGGCGAGGGCGACGCCCCCGACACTGCCCGCCGCTTCATCCGCGACGTGATGAGCGGCGAGCCCGCCCTGCACGGCCTGAGCTACGGCGTGCTGGCCCTGGGCGACAGCAGCTATGCGCAGTTCTGCGCCTTCGGCCGGACCCTGGACGCCTGGCTGGCCCGCCACGGGGCCGCGCCGCTGTTCGACCGGGTCGAGGTCGACGACGGCGATCCGGCCGCCCTGCGCCACTGGCAGTCGCATGTCGGCGTGCTGGCCGGCGTCACCGACGCGCCCGACTGGACTCGCCCGCGCTACGGCCGCTGGCGGCTGGCCGAGCGCCGGCGGCTGAACCCGGGCAGCCCCGGCGACGCGGCGTTCCATATCCGGCTGGAGCCGCTCGCCGCCGTCGCCTGG
Organism: Caulobacter sp. UNC279MFTsu5.1; assembly: GCF_900114015.1. GTDB lineage: Bacteria > Pseudomonadota > Alphaproteobacteria > Caulobacterales > Caulobacteraceae > Caulobacter. The sequence continues at coordinate 33,811 of NZ_FORN01000004.1, forward strand.
GAGGCCGGCGACATCCTGGAAGTCGGGCCGCGCAACAACCCGGCCGAGGTCGCGGCCCTGCTGGCCCGGCGGGGGCTGGATCCGTCGGCCCCGGTCGTCGCCGAGGAGGCCCCGACCCTGGCGCAGGCCCTGTCCTGGCGGCGCCTGCCGCACGACGACGGCCCGACGGCCGACACGGCCCAGGCCCTGGTCCACGCCCTGCCGCCCCTGCCCCACCGCGAATATTCGATCGCCTCGCTGCCCGCCGACGGCGGCGTCGAGTTGCTGGTCCGGGCGATGAGGCGGCCTGACGGCCGGCCGGGCCTGGGCTCGGGCTGGCTGACCGCCCACGCCGCCGAAGGGAGCGAGATCGCCGCCCGGGTGCGGACCAACCGCGCCTTCCACGGCCCGCCCGACGACCGGCCGCTGATCCTGATCGGCAACGGCACGGGCCTGGCGGGCCTGCGCGCCCACCTGAAGGCCCGCGCGGCGGCGGGTCGCCATCGCAACTGGCTGGTGTTCGGCGAGCGCACGGCGGCCCACGACTATTTCCACCGCGAGGAGATCGAGGCCTGGCGCGCCGAAGGCGTGCTGCAGCGCGTCGACCTGGCCTTCTCCCGCGACCAGGACCGCAAGGTCTATGTCCAGCACCGCCTGGCGCAGGCCGCCGACGCCCTGCGCACCTGGGTCGCCGACGGGGCGGCGATCTATGTCTGCGGTTCGCTGGAGGGGATGTCGGGCGAGGTCCACGCGACGCTGACGGCCGTGCTGGGAGCCGAGACGATGGAGCGGCTGGCGGACGAGGGGCTGTATCGGCGGGACGTGTACTGAGGGAAGGCGAGGGTCTCTCCAGCACCCCAAACCCTTGTCATCCCGGAAGCCTCGCAGAGGCTGTCCGGGACCCAGGGGACTGGGCGGATGCGGTGCGGTTAACCTGGGTCCCGGACAAGCGCTGCGCGCTTTCCGGGATGACAACGAAAAGGAACGCCGTTCGGGCTCCCCTTAGCGCAGCGCCGCCCGCTCCTCCGGCGTATTGGCCCCCCGCAGCCGCGTTCGCACCGCCTCGTCGCACGGCAGGGCCGTCAGCCCCGCCCGCTCGACCAGCCGCCGCAGCGGCCAGCCAGCCTCGGCGTCGGCCGGCAGGGCGTCCAACGTCACCACCATCGGCACGGGCAGACCCTCGTAGACCGCCCCCGGCTCGGCCGCCGCCAGCAAGGGCGCCAGGTCCTCGGCCGTCACGGTCGGCGCGTCGACCGCCAGCACCAGGGCCCGCGCCAGGCCGTGGGCCGCCAGGGCCCGGGCCCCGGCCAGCACGCCGCCGACCGGTCCGGCGCCGGGGGCCGGGTCGTCGACATGCTCCAGGCCCTGGTCGCGCCCCGCCGTCAGCACCCGCACCGCGCCGGCCGCCGTGGCCAGGGCCGCCACGCGGTCGACCGCCCGTTGGCCGTCCCAGTCCAGCGCCGCCTTGTCGGCGCCCATGCGGCGCGAGGCGCCGCCGGTCAGGATGATCGCTCCAAACGGAGTCGCGTACGAGGTCATGGCGCCAATCTAGGCCAGGCGAAGTTCGCCGTCTGCACCCGCCGGGCCGCGCCGGGTTCGGACGAAGGCCGGAGAAGACAGAAGCCGTGACCGCGCCGTCAGGTCCTCTGTTCGATCAAAGACTTGCGCCTCGTCTTCCAAGACATGGCCGAAACGGTCTAGTGTTCGCCGCGATCAAGGGACGACCATCCATGAACGACCGCAACGAGCGTCAACGCCGCCGCACGACCCAGAGCGCGACCATCCGCGACGTGGCGGCCCTGGCCGGGGTGTCGCCGATGACGGTGTCACGGGTGATCAACCGCGAGACGACGGTCAAGTCCGAGACCAAGGCCCTGGTCGACGCGGCGATCCGCGACCTGAACTACGCCCCCAACCCCGCCGCCCGCAGCCTGGCCGGCTCGGCCCCGTTCCGCATCGGCCTGCTCTACGACAACCCCTCGACCGGCTACCTGTCGGAATTCCTGGTCGGGGCGCTGGACGAGAGCAGCCGCACGGGCGCGCAAGTTGTGATCGAGAAGTGCGCCGAGCCCGAGCTGGCCGGCGCCACCCTGACCCGCCTGCTAAAGACCGGCGTCGACGGCCTGATCCTGCCCGCCCCGCTGTGCGAGAGCCTCACCGTGCTGGCCGAGGTCAAGAAGGCCGGCGCCGCCGCCGTGGCCGTGGCCCCCGGCATGGCCAGCGCCGACATGGCCACCATCCGCATCGACAACCAGGCCGCCGCCTTCGAACTGGCCCAGCACCTGCTGGCCCTGGGCCACAAGCGCTTCGGCATCATCAAGGGCCACCCCAACCAGACGGTCAGCCAGCAGCGTCTGGACGGCTTCCTCGCCGCCCTGAAGGCGGCCGGCGTGCCCGACGACAACGTCCGGATCGAGCAGGGCTATTTCACCTACCGCTCGGGCCTGGAGGCCGCCGAGCGGCTGCTGGGCGAGGACGACCGCCCCTCGGCCATCTTCGCCGGCAACGACGACATGGCCGCGGCCACCGCCGGCGTCGCCCACCGCATGGGCCTGGACGTGCCCGAGGACGTGTCGATCGTCGGCTTCGACGACACCTCGATCGCCGCCAACATCTGGCCGGCCCTGACCACCGTCCACCAGCCGATCGCCGCCATGGCCCGCGCCGCCGTCGACCTGGTGCTGGAAGAGATCCGCCGCAAGCGCGGCAAGGCCGGCGAGCCGCGCCAGCTGATGCATCCGCACACCCTGATCGTGCGGGATTCGACGGGGCCGGCGCCGGAGGGGTGAGGTCGGTGAGGGGTCTGGCCTAGGACCGCTTTCGACCCGCTGCGGACATTCACGATTATCATTGAGGAGCCGGCGGCCTAGGCGCGTCGGCTCCTCATCCTTGGTCATGATTAAAGAGAGCAACCACGCTGTGAGGCGCGGCGGGGCCGAAGAAGAGCTGGTGGTTGCGGGCGGTCTCATCGGCGACTTCCGCGCTTCGGGGAAACAGCTTGCCTTCATACGCCGCGAGCGCGGCGTCGATGTCATCGGGTGTGGCGATGATCGCTTCGGCGAGTTCGGCGCCGTCAAGCAAGGCGAGATTTGCCCCTTCCCCCGCAAAGGGGGACATCAGATGCGCCGCGTCGCCGACCAGGGTCAGGCCGGGCGCGCGCTTCCAGCTATGATCGACTGGAAGCGCAAAGATGGGACGCAGAATGGGGTTTGTGTCGCTTTCCGTAATGAGGGCGGTGAGTTGAGGCGCCCAACCTGCGAACTGTTCAGCAACATGGACAAGACCGGCCCTTGCGTCAGTGAAGTCTAGTGTGGCGAACCAATCCTCCGGCTTGTTCAGGGCGGCGTAGGTGCGAAGCGTTCCGTCTGCATAGCGGTGCGAGAGGATGCCTTTGCCTGGAGCCACGGCCATCAGGGTGCCCGCGCCGATCGCGTCGGCGCTGGCCTTGAGGCGCGTGTCGCCGTCGAACACAGTCGTTTCGATAAACGAGACGCCCGTGTAGCCGGGAGTCGCGTCCGAGAGCAGCGGGCGGACCTTCGACCAAGCGCCGTCGGCGCCCACGAGCAGGCCCGACATGGCCGTGGAGCCATTGGCAAAAATGATTTCGTGCCGCCCGTCTCCGCGCGGCGCGATGGCGGTGACCTTGTGACCCCATTTGATCGCTTGAAACGGGAGAGAGTCGATAAGCATCTGACGAAGATCGCCCCGGTCGATTTCAGGGCGATCCCCTCTGGGGCTCCCGGGCTTGTCGAACAGGATATGGCCGTCCTTTTCGACGATGCGTTTGGCGTCTTCACCGGGGCGAACAAGGCCGAGGAAGGTATCGAGAAGTCCTGCGGCCTTGAGGGCGATCTGGCCATTGTGCTCGTGGATATCGAGCAGTCCTCCCTGCGTTCTTGCGCTCGCGGAAACCTCGGCTTCATAGATCGTCGCCGAGATGCCGTGGAGATGTAGAACACGGGCAAGGGTCAGGCCGCCGAGACCGGCGCCGATGATCGTTATTGGGTCAGGCATAGTCGCGCTCCTGTCGTCGCTTGCCAGCAGCGCCAATAGTCGCTGATCGCAGCGGTGGCCTGATGGTTCAGGCGGTTGGTTTGGGAGACGCTGGCCTGGCCGCGCGAGACGCCTGGCGTGGATGCATGCGACGACCTGGGACAGGCTGTCATTTTCGCGACGGGACTGTCGTTACAGCAATCGAGAGTGCGAAACAATCAGGGCCGTTTTATCGATCCGGGCAAGGCGCGCGACAACGGAGGTGACGGACGTGAACTTCCGACAACCACCCTTCCCTGCCCCTCAGGACGTCCGATCCCAGGATCGGCAAGTTCTAATGGGGGCGCCGGGCGATCGCATCGGAGCTTCACGACCGCCCGATCACGCCGTCACTCCTCGAACGGTCCGGTCAGCCCTCTTCGACGATCCCGTCCACCCGATCCGGATAGAAGGCCAGGTGGTCCTGGATCGCCGCCACCGCCGGATAGGCCGACTCGTAGGTCCAGATCGCGTTGACCGACCGCGCGCCGCCCAGCGGGATGCTGAAATATGAGGCCTCGCCCTTGTAGGGGCAGTAGGTGGCGTGGTCGGTGCGCGCCAGCCGCGCCATGTCGACGTCCTTGCGCGGGATGTACTGCACCGGCGGATAGGACGCTTCCCGCAGCGTCAGAGCGTCGCAGGTGTCGGCGATCACCGCGCCGCCCAGGGTGACGACGACGCGCTTGGAATTGCGGGTGACGGTGATGGGGTGGTCGGGCCCCGGGATCTTGATCGGCCGGTCGGTCATGGCTTTATCCTGTTTGCGCTTGCGCCCTGGAAGTGGTTCCGCATACGCCCGTCCGCCAGGGCCACGCCCGGGAGGCGGCGAGATTCGCCCGTCGCGGCGGGGCTTGCGCTGAACGTCGTGTTAGCGCTAACAACGTGATCTGCGAGTAACGGGGGGCGTGGGCGGCGAGTTAAGACCGGTCCAGCGCGCCCGCCAGGGAGAGACGACCGGTGGCCCTTAGCGATTTCCTTCCCGACGATTGGCGCGACGCGACCCTGCTGGGCCGCATCGATTTCGGCCAGGGTCCGACCCCGGTCCTGGTCCGCGGCGGCCGCGTCGAGGACGTCAGCAAGATCGCCCCGACCACCTCCGACCTGATGAACGCCTTCGCCCCTGGCGCGACGATCCCGCAGGGCGAGGACCTGGGTCCGCTGGAAGCCCTGGACCTGCGCGCCGTGTGGGAGAATCCGGAAGGCGCGGCCGCCAAGCTGCTGGCCCCGGTCGACCTGCAGGTGCTGAAGGCCGCCGGCGTGACCTTCGCGGTCTCGACCCTGGAGCGGGTGATCGAGGAGCGGGCCCGCGGCGACGCCGCCGCCGCCCTGAAGATCCGCGAGCAGCTGTCGGCCAGCATGGGCGGCGACCTGCGCAGCGTGAACCCGGGCTCGGAGGGCGCCGAGCGCCTGAAGCAGACCCTGATCGCCGACGGCCTGTGGTCGCAATATCTGGAAGTGGCCATCGGCCCCGACGCCGAGATCTTCACCAAGGGCCCGACCCTGTCCTCGATGGGCTGGGGCGACCATGTCGGCGTGCGCAGCGACAGCCACTGGAACAATCCCGAGCCGGAGGTCGTGCTGCTGTGCGACGGATCGGGCCGGATCCGCGGCGCCTCGCTGGGCAACGACGTCAACCTGCGCGACTTCGAAGGCCGCTCGGCCCTGCTGCTCAGCAAGGCCAAGGACAACAACGCCTCGTGCTCGATCGGCCCGTTCTTCCGCCTGTTCGACGACGGCTTCAGCCTGGACGACGTCCGCAACGCCGAGGTCACGCTGAAGATCACCGGCCGCGACAACTTCGTGCTGGACGGCCACAGCAACATGAGCCTGATCAGCCGTGATCCCGCCGTCCTCGCGGGGCAGGCGTTCGGCAAGCAGCACCAGTATCCCGACGGCTTCGCCCTGTTCCTGGGCACCATGTTCGCCCCGATCCAGGATCGCGACGCCGTCGGCCAAGGCTTCACCCACAAGGTCGGCGACCGCGTGCGCGTGGCCACCCCGAAGCTGGGCGTTCTCGAGAACGAGGTGACCACCTGCGATCTCGCCGCCCCGTGGACGTTCGGCGTCTCCGCCCTGATCCGCAACCTGGCCGGCCGAGGTCTGCTGTGAACATCGAAGTGAAGCGTCCGCACGTGAGCACCACCTCCTCCTCAGCCATCTATCCCAGCCTGCAGGGCAAGCGCGTCGTCATCACCGGCGGCGGCTCGGGCATCGGCGCCGGCCTCGTCACCGGCTTCGCGCGCCAGGGCTCGGAGGTGATCTTCCTCGACGTGGCCGACGCGGATTCCAAGGCCCTGGCCGAGCAGCTCTCGGGCGCGCCGATCGCGCCGGTCTACATCCGCTGCGACCTGACCGACCTGGACGCGGTGGCCAGGACCTTCGCCGAGATCGGCCCCATCGACGTGCTGGTCAACAACGCCGGCAACGACGACCGCCACAAGCTGGCCGACGTGACGCCCGCCTATTGGGACGAGCGCATCAACGTCAACCTGCGCCACATGCTGTTCTGCACCCAGGCCGTGGCCCCGGGCATGAAGGCGCGCGGCGGCGGTGCGGTGATCAACTTCGGTTCGATCAGCTGGCACCTGGGCCTGGAGGACCTGGTCCTCTACGAAACCGCCAAGGCCGGCATCGAGGGCATGACCCGGGCCCTGGCCCGCGAGCTGGGCCCCGACGACATCCGCGTCACCTGCGTGGTGCCGGGCAACGTCAAGACCAAGCGCCAGGAGAAGTGGTACACGCCCGAGGGCGAGGCCGAGATCGTCAAGGCCCAGGCCCTGAAGGGCCGGCTGGTCCCCGACCACATCGCCTCGCTGGTGATGTTCCTGGCCTCCGACGACGCGTCGCTGTGCACCGGCCACGAATACTGGATCGACGCCGGCTGGCGTTAGTCGCACAAGATTGTCATAGCGGGGTCGACGCCCTCCTCGGTGTCATCCCGGAAGCCTCGTAGAGGCTGTCCGGGACCCAGGGGCGGCCGCACCGCATTCGCCCAGTCCCCTGGGTCCCGGCCCTACGCTTCGCTGCGGCCGGGATGACAACGGAGAGAGACTTAGATGCCTACCCCCACCTGCGTCTGGGATCTGAAAGCCACCCTCGGCGAAGGGCCGATCTGGTCCGCCGAGGAACAGGCCGTGTGGTTCGTCGACATCAAGAGCCACAAGGTCCACCGCTTCCATCCGGCCAGCGGCGAGACGGCCAGCTACGACGCGCCCGACCAGGTGACCTTCCTGGCGCCGCGCGCCGGCGGCGGCTTCGTGGCCGGGCTGAAGAGCGGCCTGCACCACTTCCATCCCGACAGCGGCTTTTCCTTCCTGGGCGAGATCGAGGACGCGGCCCTGGACAACCGCCCCAACGACGCCACCGTCGACGGCGCGGGCCGCCTGTGGTTCGGCACCATGCACGACGCCGAGGAAACCCTGACCGGCGCCCTCTACCGCCTGGACGAGGCCGGCCGCCCCGTTAAGCAGGACGACGGGATCTGCATCACCAACGGCCCCTGCGTCAGCCCCGACGGCAAGACCTTCTACCACACCGACACCCTGGGAAAGATCATCTGGGCCTACGACCTGGACGCCGACGGCGGCCTGTCCAACAAGCGCGAATTCTTCCGCCTGGAGATGGACGACGCCTGGCCCGACGGTTCGGTGGTCGACGCCGAGGGCTTCGTCTGGACGGCCCTGTGGGGCGGCCACGGCGCCCTGCGCCTGTCGCCGAAGGGCGAGGTGGTCGACCGCATCACCCTGGACGCCGTCAACGTCACCAAGCCGTGCTTCGGCGGCCCCGACCTGAAGACCCTGTATTTCACCACCGCCCGCAAGGGCCTGAGCGACGACCAGCTCGCCGCCTACCCCCTGTGCGGCGGCCTGTTCGCCCTGCCCGTCGCCGTCGCCGGCCAGCCCCAGTACGAGGTGCGCCTTGACCGCCCCTAACCGCCAACCCCGCCGGTTCCGCTCGCGCGACTGGTTCGACAATCCCGACCACATCGACATGACCGCCCTCTATCTGGAGCGGTTCATGAACTACGGGATCACGCCGGAGGAGCTGCGCAGCGGCAAGCCGATCATCGGCATCGCCCAGACCGGCAGCGACATCTCGCCGTGCAACCGCATCCACCTGGACCTGGTCACCCGGATCCGCGACGGCATCCGCGACGCCGGCGGCATCCCGATGGAGTTCCCGGTCCATCCGATCTTCGAGAACTGCCGCCGCCCGACCGCGGCCCTGGACCGCAACCTCTCGTACCTGGGCCTGGTCGAGACCCTGCACGGCTATCCGATCGACGCCGTGGTCCTGACCACCGGCTGCGACAAGACCACCCCGGCCTGCCTGATGGCCGCCGCCACGGTCAACATCCCGGCCATCGCCCTGTCGGTGGGGCCGATGCTGAACGGCTGGCACAAGGGCCAGCGCACCGGCTCGGGCACCATCGTCTGGAAGGCCCGCGAGCTGCTGGCGGCCGGCGAGATCGACGAGGCCGAGTTCATCCAGCGCGCCGCCGACAGCGCCCCCTCGGCCGGCCACTGCAACACCATGGGCACGGCCTCGACCATGAACGCCGTGGCCGAGGCCCTGGGCCTGTCCCTGACCGGCTGCGCGGCCATCCCCGCCCCCTATCGCGAGCGCGGCCAGATGGCCTATCGCACGGGCCAGCGGATCGTCGATCTGGCCTACGAGGACATCAAGCCCAAGGACATCCTGACCAAGAAGGCGTTCGAGAACGCCATCGCCCTGGTCGCGGCGGCCGGCGGCTCGACCAACGCCCAGCCGCACATCGCCGCCATGGCCCGCCATGCCGGCCTGGAGATCACCGCCGACGATTGGCGCGCGGCCTACGACATCCCGCTGATCGTCAACATGCAGCCGGCCGGCAAGTATCTGGGCGAGCGCTTCCACCGGGCCGGCGGCGCGCCGGCGGTGCTGTGGGAGCTGCTGCAACAGGGCCGCCTGCACGGCGACGTGCTGACGGTGACCGGCAAGACGATGGCGGAGAACCTGGAAGGTCGCGAGACCAAGGACCGCGAGGTGATCTTCCCCTACGCCCAGCCGCTGGCCGAAAAGGCCGGCTTCCTGGTGCTGAAGGGCAACCTGTTCGACTTCGCGATCATGAAGTCCAGCGTGATCGGCGCCGACTTCCGGGCCCGCTACCTCAGCAAGCCGGGCCAGGAGGACATCTTCGAGGCCCGGGCCGTCGTGTTCGACGGTTCGGACGACTATCACGCCCGGATCAACGACCCGGCGCTGGAGATCGACGAGCACTGCATCCTGGTGATCCGCGGCGCGGGTCCGATCGGCTGGCCCGGCTCGGCGGAGGTCGTCAACATGCAGCCGCCGGACGCCCTGCTGAAGCGCGGGATCATGAGCCTGCCCACCCTGGGCGACGGCCGCCAGTCGGGCACCGCCGACAGCCCCTCGATCCTCAACGCCTCGCCCGAGAGCGCGGTCGGCGGCGGCCTCTCTTGGCTGCGCACCGGCGACACCATCCGCATCGACCTCAACACCGGCCGCTGCGACGCCCTGGTGTCGGAGGTCGAGATCGCCACCCGCAAGGCCGAAGGGATCCCGGCGGTCCCCGAGACCATGACCCCCTGGCAGGAAATCTACCGCGCCCACACGGGCCAGCTGGAGACCGGCGGGGTGCTGGAGTTCGCGGTCAAGTACCAGGACCTGGCCAGCAAGCTGCCGCGGCATAATCACTGATCGGTAGGCTGGAAGGTCGGCGGGCGCCTCGCGCCGACCTTCCTTTTTTGAGCGTGTCCGTCGTCGGGACGGCCGGGTCGACGGGTCTGGCTCGGGCAGCGGGAATCGGTGAGCGCGGCCGAAGCCGTGAAGAGCTTGGCGCGTGGACGAACCGCCCAACGTGTCGCGATAAATCCTAGATTGACGAACAAACTTGGCAATACCTTGACGGCGCGCCGCGCGGCCCTAACGTGCACGTTGTATGTGCGCGCGGGTTTGGGGGACGTCGATGTTCGAATGGGTGAAGCAGGCCTTGGGCCAGGGCGCGCCAAGGTCCGCGGCGGGTATTGATCGATGGGACAGCGTCGCGAGGCGCTGGTCCGGGCGGTCACTTTGCGCCGCGTGGATGGTGCTGGGAACGCTCCTGATCACCCCGACGGCCATGGCGCAGACCGCGCCCGCCATTCCGGCCATACCGTCCGCGCCGGTGATGAACACCACGGACGAGAACGGCGTCGACATGGTGTCGGGTCAGCTGATGCTGCACGACATGCCCATCAGCGTCGGTAAGCCCGGCGAAGGCGGCCTGAGCTGGTCGTTCAGCGGTTACCGCAGCCGTGATGCTCTGCGCGGCTATATTGAGTTCTCCCGAGGCTCCCAGTCGGAGCAGTACGCCCGGCAATACCGGGTGGCCTACGGCGACGGCTCGGCGTTGTTCACCGCTCCAAGCAGCGGCCCAGTCGGGACATTCCAGCGCAAGAGCGGCCCGGGGAAGTCGCTCGCCTACACGCCCGGCGCGGGCGGCGCGCCTGGAAGCTACACCTATACGGCCTTGGACGGAACCGTGGCGACCTTCCTGGAGAATACCGCGAACACGCCAGGCGAAGGGGATGCGAGGCTCAAGACGCTCATCCGCCCCAACGGCGAGATCCTGACCTACGAGTACAAGCTCTACAGCGCCAGCTGCGGTGCAGCTTGCGGCTATAACATGCTCTCGGTGCGGAACAACCTGGGCTACATGATCAAGTACGACTGGGATCCGGCGGACTTGACCCGGCTGGCCAAGGTCACGGCGATCAACCTGGCCCAGGACACCTGTGATCCTACGGCCACCAGCTGCACCGTGGGTTCGCAATGGATGTCGGTGACGTTCACGGGCTCGCTCTACAGCGGCGCGGCGCTCCAGCTCACCGACAATCTCGGGCGCACCAACACCTACACCAGAGATGCTTACAGCAACGTCGCCGGGATACAGCGGCCTGGCCAAGCAGCGATCACCATCGCCTACAATCCGCCACGGCCGCCTCCGCCGCCTACAGGCGATATCGACAACCGAGTCCACGTCGAATACGAAAAAATCAACAGTGTAAGCATCGCCGCCGGACCCAACACCCCCGCGGCCACATGGTCGTACAGCTACGAATACTATTCGCTTACCCAAGGCTCGATGCCCTGGATCCGTGCGACGCGGAGCGATCCCACCTCGCGGCAGCGACTCTATGTCATCGACCCCTTCCTGGAGTTGGTGACATCCAGTTCCGAAGGACCAACGACCAGCGCCACCGATCTGGGCATGGCGACGAAATATACTTACCTCGCCGGCGAGACGAGCACGATCGTCCAACCCGAGGGCAACGGGGTCAGCTATGGCTACATCCCCCAGGGTCCGGTCAACCGCGTCAGCAACACCGCCAAGGACGGGACCACGACCAGCACCAGAATGACCGCCACCTACGGCTACGGGACGTCGATCTCCAACTGCACCAATCCTGTTCTGTGCGACAAGCCTGTAACGATCGTCGACGCCGCGAACGCCCAGACCGACATGACCTACGACCCGATCCATGGCGGCGTCGCCACGGTCCTGGCGCCGCCGCCGAACCTCGGGCAGGCCGTCAGTGCGACCAATCCTCGGCAACTGACCGCCTATCAGTACAGCCAGTTCAGCGCGGTCTATCATCAGGGCGGCACGGGCGCCCTGGAGGCCGATCTTGGCCACAAGGTCTGGCGGCTGACCAAGATCACCCTTTGCGACGCCATCACCGCGACCGGCGGCTGCATCGACGCCGCCGCCGCGCGACGGGTGACCAGCTACAGCTACGCCTCGGCCGACGGCGGCAATTTGAAACTGCCGCTGCAACTGGTTTCAGTCACCAAGCAACCCGACGATCCGGCGCTCGCCAACACGACCAGCTACACCTACAACGCCCTGGGCGACGTGCTCACGACCACGGGTCCGCTCGCTAGCCAGACGGTGCGATCCCGTTACGACGGCGCCCGGCGTCTGATCGGCAGTGTCGGCGTTGCGGTGGCCGGCCGGCCGTCCTTGGCCACCCGGATCACCTACCCGGCGCCGGCCCAGGACATAGGCCTGCCGGTCCTGACCGAGCAGGGTACGGTGCTCGACCAGACCGACGCGGCCTGGGCCAATTTCAGCCCGATCAGCTCGACCGCCGTCGCTTACGACGTCCGCGCGCGCAAGGCGCGGGAAGACGGCAGGGACAAGAACGGCGCCAGCGTCTCCGTCACCCAGTACGATTACGACGGAGCCAATCGGCTGGCCTACGAAACCGTGCGCATGAACCCGGACGTGTTTGGATCCCTGCCGGCGTCGGCGGCGACGCCCTGGACCGTCGGATCCTACGGGCCCGACCGGATCACCAGCTATCAGTACGATCCCTATGGCCGCCTCACCACGACGACCCGCGCCGTTGGCGTTCTGAACGCGGCCAGCACCACCGGCTATACGAACAACAGCAAGATCGCCACGGTCAAAGACGAAAACGGCAACCTCACCACCTACCGGTATGATGGTTTCGACCGCCCGACCTATACTTACTTCCCATCCAAAACGACGGCGGGGGTCAGTTCGGACACCGACTTTCTGCTGAACACCTACGACCCGGTCACCTGGAACCGTAGCCAGGAGCGCCGCCGCGACGGCCAGTTGGTCAACTACACCTACGACAGCCGCAATCGCGTGATCGCCAAGGATCTGCCGGCCGCCAGCTATGGCTTCGACAGCTTCGACCAGATGACGTCGGCGACGGAGGCCAGCCGGTCGATCACCCGCGGCTATGACGCGCTTGGGCGCCTGACCGCCGAAACCGGGCCGCTGGGAAAGGTCAGCTATGAATACCGTCTCGACGGCGCCCGCACACGGATGACCTGGCCTGACGACTTCTATGTCACCTACGACAACGACAATTCCGGCGCGGTGACCGCCATCCGCGAGAAGGGCGCCGCGTCCGGCCCCGGCGTGCTGGCCACCATCGCCTATGATCCGCAGGGCCGTCGCCAGAGCCTGACCCGCGGCAATGGGGTGACGACCACCTACGACTATGACCCGGCGTCGCGGCTGCAGACCTTGACCCAAGATTTGGCGAACTCGGCCAACGACCAGGTCCTTGGGTTCACCTACAGTCCCGCCGATCAGATCTTCAGCCGCTCAAGCAGCAATCCGCTCTACACCTGGACCACATTCTACAGCGGCCAGCGGACCTATGGGGTCAACGGCCTGAACCAGCTCACCAGCTCGGGCGCACAGACCCTCAGCTACAGCGACAACCGGGGCAATCTCACCTCGGACGGCGTGACCACCTACGGCTACGACATCGACAACCGGCTGGTCAGCGCTTCGCCCGGCGCCGACTTGGCCTATGACCCGGCCGGCCGGCTCTACCAAGTCACCGCCAACGGCGGCGCGACGACCCGGTTCGCCTATGACGGTTCCAACCTGATCGGCGAGTACGACGGCTCGGGAACCTTGCAGCGGCGTTACGTGCACAGCCCTGACGTGGACGAGCCGCTGGTCTGGTACGAGGGCTCGGGCGAGACCGACCGGCGCTGGCTGACAGCCGACCACCAGGGCTCGATCATCGCCGTGACCGACGGCTCGGGGGCGTCCATCGCCACAAACACCTATGACGAATACGGCGTCCCGGGCGCCGGCAACCGGGGCCGGTTCCAGTACACTGGCCAGACCATGATTCCCGAGTTGGGGATGTATTACTACAAGGCCCGGATCTATTCGCCGACCTTGGGGCGGTTTCTCCAAACCGACCCCATCGGATACGCAGACGGGCTCAACTGGTACGCCTATGTCGGCAATGATCCGCTGAATCGAAACGATCCGATGGGCTTGTCGAAATGCCCGCTAAATGATCCAAATTGCGTCGAAACGCCAGAGTCAGCAGCCGCTCCGGGTGATCCCCCACCGAAGACTGACGAGGTAACCGCTCTCGAAGGAATCGTCGTCACGGCGAGCAAACGTGGTACGGATTCTAGCGGCGGTTCCCTGCCGTATTCCGCTCCAGCGGAAACCGGATATGCCGTTGGGCCGAGTGGCCTAGACAAGTTGGTATTGAGGCACCTGAAAGATGTTGATTGCGGCGGCGGCAATACAGTCGTGGTCAATCGTGCCCAAGTCCCCAAAGGAGCGACTGCCGCACACATACACCCTGACGCATATGGACCTCCTGGCCGCATCCCAGGACCAGGTGATGGCGGGGCTGCGAGGTCGTCCTCCGCGCGTGTGGCGTTCATGCTTACCTCCACAAACGTCTTCACAATTGAAAGCTTCGCGGATGGTACTTTCCGTACAACTGTTTCGGGGGCTCCACTGAGCGATAGTCAGCGAACTGAATTGGGCTCTACGATGCAAGTCTGGGAGGGGCCAGCCGGCAGCGGCGCTAAGATGTCCGATAGAAAAAGATACTGCGGAAAAAATAGATGACCGCTAACCGATTGATTTTGTTAGCGTGTTCGATATTTTGGTTATCCGCTTGCAGCGCAAATCGAGACGGCCTGCGCGCTCCATCACTCATGAGTTTCGAGCAGTGCGAGAAATCTGATATCTGCAGTATCAGTGGAGCTATGGAACTTACAAATGACGGCCACGCCTATATTGGCAAAGTTGTCATGAGTGATGGAAGGTGCGTAAATGTCTCAGTTCCACTGGAGGCTTATCGAGATTACGAATCTGGCCGGGAAAAATTCCAAAACCAAGTTTCATTGAGAGGTAGAGTTTTTCCATATGCTTATGGAGATGGTTTTACGGAAACTTTGATAAATGGAAGAAAAGTTGGCTACGGGAAGTGTGGTAATTTCTATGTTTTTGTCAAATAGTGGGCAATATCTTTTTATCTAGATTGTGGAGAGGTCCTGCAACTGAACGGCGCCGTTCCTCGCCGGCCCGGGCCTCGCGCACGAGCTCAAGCTGGGACGGGAAACGGACACACACTCTTTTTTTGCGCTTTTTGCGATTAGAAACAGCGACACACCCCCGCTCCACTTCCCGCACCAACCGCCGACCAGCCTCGGCAACCTCACGCCCCTCCTCGCCCAATACCCCATGGCGCCGGTCCGACGTTTTGCGATAACCATGGCCGGCCTGGCGTCGCCAACGGCCGGCAACGGCCCGCTTGCGTGCTGATACCGGTAACACTAAGGTCGCCGCCAAGGAGAGGCTCGGTAAGGGCCGCTTAGGGATCAAACGCGGCCTTCGGGCCTCATCGGGGAAGAAACAGTGGCATCAGTTTTGAGCGCCGGACCCAGTCCTGGCATGAGCGCCGACGGCGCCAAGGTGAACATCGCCTTCATCGCCGCCATCGTGGCCGTCGCCACCATCGGCGGCTTCATGTTCGGCTATGACAGCGGCGTCATCAACGGCACCCAGGAAGGCCTGGAGAAGGCCTTCAGCCTGAGCAAGCTGGGCACCGGCCTGAACGTCGGCGCGATCCTGCTGGGATGCGCCGCCGGCGCCTTCGCCGCCGGCCGCCTGGCCGACGTCTGGGGCCGCCGCACGGTGATGATCATCGCCGCCCTGCTGTTCCTGGTCAGCGCCCTGGGCACCGGCGCCTCGCACACCTCGCTGGTGTTCATCGCCTTCCGCCTGCTGGGCGGCCTGGGCGTCGGCGCGGCCTCGGTGCTGTGCCCGGTCTATATCTCGGAAGTCACGCCCGCGAACATCCGCGGCCGCCTGTCGTCCGTGCAGCAGATCATGATCATCACCGGCCTGACCGGCGCCTTCGTGGCCAACTACATCCTGGCCCACACCGCCGGCAGCTCGACCGCCCCGTTCTGGCTGGGCCTGCCGGCCTGGCGCTGGATGTTCTGGATGCAGACCATCCCGGCCGCGATCTTCTTCTTCAGCCTGCTGTCGATCCCGGAAAGCCCGCGCTTCCTGGTCGCCAAGGGCAAGGAGGCCGAGGCCGAAAAGATCCTCTCGCGCCTGTTCGGCGCCGGTCAGGGCGCCGGCAAGGTCGCCGAGATCCGCGCCTCGCTGGCCGCCGACCACCACAAGCCCAAGCTGGCCGACCTGCTGGACCCGACCACCCGGAAGGTCCGCATGATCGTCTGGGCCGGCCTGGTCCTGGCCGTGTTCCAGCAGCTGGTCGGCATCAACATCGTCTTCTACTACGGCTCGGTGCTGTGGCAGTCGGTCGGCTTCACCGAGGACGACAGCCTGAAGATCAACATCCTGTCGGGCTCGCTCTCGATCCTGGCCTGCCTGGCCACGATCGCCGTGATCGACAAGATCGGCCGCAAGCCGCTGCTGCTGATCGGCTCGGCCGGCATGGCCGTGACCCTGGGCGTGATGACCTGGTGCTTCTCGACCGCCACCACGGTCAACGGCGCCCTGCACCTGGACGCCAGCATCGGCCCGATCGCCCTGATCGCCGCCAACCTGTACGTGGTGTTCTTCAATCTCAGCTGGGGCCCGGTCATGTGGGTGATGCTGGGCGAGATGTTCCCCAACCAGATGCGCGGTTCGGCCCTGGCCGTCGCCGGCTTCGCCCAGTGGATCGCCAACTTCGCCATCTCGGTCAGCTTCCCGGCCCTGGCCGCGATCAGCCTGCCGATGACCTACGGCTTCTACGCCGTCAGCGCCCTGGTCTCGTACTTCCTGGTCCAGAAGCTGGTTCACGAGACCCGCGGCAAGGAGCTGGAGGCGATGGAGGGCTAAACGCCGTCCACCGCGACCGACCATAAAAACGCCCGGGAGGTTCACCTCCCGGGCGTTTTCGTGTGCGGTATCCGCGTCGCGGGACGTCGCTTCCGGTGGCGGTTCCAGGTCTTTGAAATCAAGAATGACACCGGTGGACAAGAACGTTTCCTTGTCGCTAAGTGCCCCTCAACAAGCCGGGCGACACCCAGGTGGGGAGGAAGTTTTCATGGTCGACATCAACCGCCGCGGCGCCCTGGGCTCGCTGCTCACCGGCGCCGGGCTCGCCGCCGTACCGGCCGTGTCCCAAGCCCAGATGGGCGCCCTGCCCGCCGCGCCGGCCGCCGGCGCGGGTCCGACCTGGACCAAGGGCGTCGAGGGCCAGCGCAAGGCCGACCTGGGCGACGGAACCTTCCTCAATCCCATCCTGGCCGGCGACCATCCCGACCCGTCGATCCTCAAGGACGGCGACGACTACTACATGACCCACTCGTCGTTCGACGCCTATCCGGGCCTGCTGATCTGGCATAGCCGCGACCTGGTGAACTGGACCCCGGTCGGCCCCGCCCTGAAGACCAATGTCGGCTCGATCTGGGCGCCCGAACTCTGCAAGCACGAGGGCCGCTACTACATCTACCTGCCGGCCAAGTTCCCGGGCGCCAACACCAGCTACGTGATCTGGGCCGACCGGATCGAGGGGCCGTGGAGCGAGCCGGTCGACCTGAAGCTGCCGCGCTACATCGATCCCGGCCATGTGGTCGATGACGACGGCGTGCGCTGGCTGTTCCTGTCGGGCGGCGACCGCGTCCGGCTCGCGCCCGACGGCCTGTCGACGGTCGGCCGGCCCGAGCACGTCTACGATCCCTGGCGCTATCCCGACGACTGGGACGTCGAGGGCTTCTCGCCCGAAGGCCCCAAGGTGATGAAGCGCGGCGACTGGTACTACCTGGTCACCGCCGTGGGCGGCACGGCCGGTCCGCCGACCGGCCACATGGTCATCGTCGCCCGCGCCAGGTCGCTGGCCGGCCCGTGGGAGAACGATCCGAAGAACCCGGTCGTGCGCACCACGAACAATTCCGAGAAATGGTGGTCGCGCGGCCACGCCACCCTGGTCGAGGGCCCGGCGGGCGACTGGTGGACCGTCTATCACGGCTACGAAAACGGCTATTACACCCTGGGCCGCCAGACCCTGCTGGCCCCCGTGAGCTGGACCAAGGACGGCTGGTTCGAGGTCGGCGGCGGCGACCTGTCCAAGCCCCTTCCCAAGCCCAAAGGCGGCAAGCCCATGCCGCACGGCATGGCCCTGTCGGACGACTTCTCGAGCGACAAGCACGGCGTGCAGTGGAGCTTCTTCGATCCCAGGCCGGGCGAGCGCGAGCGGATCAAGCGCGAGGGCGGCGTCCTGACCCTGAAGGGCGCCGGCGAGGCCCCGTCCAGCGGCGCGCCGCTGATCTTCGTCAACGGCGACCAGGCCTACGAGATCGAGTGCGAGATCGAGGTCGACCCGGACACCCGCGCCGGCCTGATCCTGTTCTACGACCGCCAGCTCTATTGCGGCCTAGGCTTCGACGCCAAGGCCTTCGTCACCCACCAGTACGGGATCGAGCGCGGCCGCCCGGCCAACCCGCACGGGTCGAGGATGCTGATGCGGCTGCGCAACGACCGCCACATCGTCAGCTTCCATACCAGCGGCGACGGGGGAAAGACCTGGAAGCGGTTCGACCGCGGCATGGAGGTCTCTGGCTACCACCACAATGTGCGCGGCGGCTTCCTGATGCTGAAGCCGGGCCTCTATGCGGCGGGCCAGGGCTCGGCGCGGTTCAGGGGGTTCAAGTACCGGGCGCTGGCCTGAGGCCGCCGCCAAACAGCCCAACGGTTGTCACCCGGGAAAGCGCGCAGCGCTTGTCCGGGGTGACAACAAAATGGGCTGGGCCGGATCGGAACCACCGAAGGCTCAAAACGCGGAAGGCGGTTTTCGCCGTCACGTTTCGAGCCAATACTGCCGCCGGGTCGGGGTCACGTCTGGAGCGCGCCATGCGGTCGATCCCCGCCGTCCTGTCCACTCTTCTGGTTCTCGCCGCGCCGCTGGGGGCCCGCGCCCAGGACTTCGCGGGGCCGCTCAGCCCCGGCGCCTTCGAAGCCACGATGAACATGGGACCGATCGCCCAGACGATCCGCCAGCAGATGCGGGCGGGCCTGTACGGTCCCGAGGCCGCCGCTTCCGGCGTCCCGGCCCCGGCCCCGCCGGCCGACCTGCGCTACACGCCCTCCAAGGCTCGCCGCGCCGCCAACCTGGCCGACTTCGTCGCCCGCAGCCGACGGGTCGATCCCCAGGGGGCCGACGACCTGCAGGCCCTGTTCGCCAAGGCCGACATCATCGAGGCGATGCGCCAGCCCCTGGCGAAGTCGGGCCTGCGTGTCGACGACCTGGCCGACGCCTACGCCATCTGGTGGATCACCGCCTGGCACGCCAGCCGCGGCGGCAACGAGACGCCCGACCCGCGCACCGTCGCGGCCGTACGCGCCCAGGCCGCGCGGGCGTTGTCAGCCTCGCCCGTGGTGCGCGGGGCCGGCGACGGTCCCAAGCAGCAATTGGCCGAGGCCCTGCTGATCCAGGCGGCGCTGCTGGACGACGCGGTCGAGCGGTCCAAGACCAGGCCCGACCAGATGCGGGCCGTCCGCGTCGCGGCGGCCCAGGGCGCGCGCGGCATGGGCCTGGATCTGGCGTCCATGACCCTGACCGAGACGGGGTTCGCGCCCAGTTGAAGCCGGGGACACGCCGATGGGCATGTCCCCGGTCGTCAATGCGGCTACTGCGCCGCCGGCGCCGCCGGGGCCTTGGCGTCGGCCAGCGGCGGGCCGCTGAATTCGGCCTCGATGGTCACGTCGACCGCGTCGCCGACGCCCATGGTCGTGCCCGGGGCCGGGACGCCGAAGCCCATGCCGAACTCCGAGCGGTTGAACGTCCCCTTGGCCGAGAAGCCGATGCGGGCGTGCGGGTCCATCGGGTGGCCGGCGTAGCCGCCGTTGAAGGTGGCGTCCAGCACCACCGGCTTGGTCACGCCGTGCAGGGTAAAGTCGCCGGTGACCTTGGCGGTGTTGGCGCCGGTGACCTCGACCTTGGTCGAGCGGAAGGTGATGGCCGGATACTGGGCCGTGTCCAGCCAGGCCTTGCCGGTCAGCTCGTCCTTGAAGCCGGCCGGCGGGCTGGGCAGGGTCAGGGACTTGGGATCGATGGTCGCCTCGACGCTGGAAGCCGTGGGGTTGGCCGGGTCGAACTTCAGCTTGGCGTCAAAAGTGCTGAATCGCGCGGTGTAGTGCGAGAAGCCCAGGTGGTTGACCTTGAACTCCAGGCTGGCGTGGGCCGGGTCCAGCTTGTAGTCGCCGGCCGGCACCTGCGGCATGACGAACTTGTCCGCCGCCAGGCCGGTCGCGGCGGGCGAAGACGCGGCCGACGGGGCGGCGGGGACCTCGGCCTTCTTGTCGGCCGGCGGCGAGCAGGCCGCCAGGGCCAGGGCCAGGGCGGCGCCGGCGGTCAGCCAGAAAACCCGGCGCGCGTGCGGACGGACGGTCGAATAGGTCATGACGTCTTCCCTTTTTGCATTGGCGGCCACGAAGGCCGGCGCGCGGTTTCCGGTCAAGTCCGAGGCGCGCCATCCCACGAAGGACGCACGAGGACGCAGGTTCCCGACAGCGGGCCGCTATTTTCTCATCACGACTTGACGTTGCGGAAGTCGTGACGATCCTGTCAACCGTCACGCCGACGGATCCCGCCCCTTGTGGAGACGGTTCTTGAACAGTCCCGCGACCCTAGCCCAGCAGGTGCCGGATCGTCGCGGCCAGCACGCGCGTCAGGGGCTCGCGGTCGGTGTCGGGGTGGTTGACCGCCCGGATGATCATGCCGTCGAACAGCAGGCCCACGGCCTCGCAGCGGGCCTGGAACTCGGCGTCGCTCCATTCGGGCTTGCGGCCCCGGTCCAGCATGGTCTGGGCGTAGACCCGCTCCTGGGCGTCGGCGGCCCGCAGGATGGCGGCGACCTTCGGATTGCGGCTGGCCTCGGCCAGGACCTCCAGGGTCAAGGCCGCGCGGCCCAGGTCGAAGCACTTTTCGACGGCCTCGGGCAGGTGCTCGGTCACCGCGTCGACCAGGTCGCCGGGCCGGCTCTCCATCTCGGCGAACTTCTCGCGCATCTCGGCCAGGTCCTGGGCGACGATGGCGGCGATGATCGCCTCCTTGTTCTCGAAGTAGCGGTAGATCTGCCCCACGCTCAGGCCGGCGGCCTTGGCGATCTCGGCCATGCTCGCGCCGTGGAACCCCGCCTGGCGCACGCAGTCGCACGCGGCGTCCAGGATCTGCTGCCGCCGCGCCTCAGGCGTCGGCCGGAGCGTGGTGTTGGCGTCGTCGCTCATCGAAGGCTTCGCTTCCCAATTAAATTTCCGTCACGTCCAGCTGGACGGAACCCCCGAGGTTGACTTGCGACAACCTCGGACCTATGTCCAGCCCCGTTGAGAATGAACGTTCATTCTCATGTTGGTCACCAACGGGGCGTCGTCAAGGCTGAAGGCCTGCGACGCCCTGTCGCTCCTGGGGTTTCTGCATGTCCTTCGACCGTTCTCGCGCCGTGCTTTCGGCGGCCGCCCTGGCGGCCATCGCTCTGACCCTGGCGGCCTGCAGCCAGGCCAAGGGCGGCGCCGGCGGCATGGGTCCCGGCGGGCCGACGCCGGTCGGCGTCGTCGTCGCCAAGACCGAGCCGGTCACCCTGACCAGCGAACTGACCGGCCGCACCTCGGCCTATCTGGTCTCGGAGGTGCGTCCGCAGGTCGGCGGCATCGTCAAGGCCCGCCTGTTCCAGGAAGGCGCCTATGTCCGCGCCGGCCAGCCGCTCTACCAGATCGACCCCGCCACCTTCCAGGCCGCCTACAACAGCGCGGCCGCTGGCCTGGCCCAGGCCCAGGCGACCGCCACCGCCGCCAAGCTGAAGGCCGACCGCTACAAGGAACTGGTCGCCATCAACGCGGTCTCCAAGCAGGACAACGACGACGCCCAGGCCGCCAGCCTGCAGGCCATCGCCAACGTCGCCGCCCAGAAGGCCGCCGTCGACAACGCCCGCATCAACCTGGGCTGGACCAAGGTCGTCTCGCCGATCTCGGGCCGCATCGGCAAGAGCTCGGTCACGCCGGGCGCCCTGGTCACCGCCAGCCAGGCCACCGCCCTGTCCACGGTGCAGGACCTGTCCAAGGTCTATGTCGACCTGACCCAGTCCTCGGCCGACATGCTGAAGCTGCAGGCGGCGCTGAACAGCGGCCAGCTGGGCCGCTCCGGCTCGGCCCAGGTGACCCTGAAGCTGGAAGACGGTTCGACCTATCCGATCCCGGGCCGCCTGGAGTTCTCGGACGTCACCGTCGACCCGACCACCGGCTCGGTCGGCCTGCGCGCCACCTTCGACAACCCCAACGGGGTGCTGCTGCCCGGCATGTACGTCCGCGCCGTGCTCGGCAAGGGCGTGGCCAGCAACGGCATGCTGATCCCGCAGGCCGCCGTCAGCCGCGACCCCAAGGGCAACGCCACCGTGATGGTGGTCGGCGCCAAGGGCGCGGCCGAGCCCCGCCAGATCGTCACCACCCAGACGGTGGGCGACAAGTGGCTGGTGAGCTCGGGCCTGCAGCCCGGCGACCAGGTCATCGTCGAGGGCCTGCAGAAGGTCCGCCCCGGCGCCCCGGTGAAGCCGGCCGTCATCACCGCCCCCGCCCCCGCTGCTCAGTAAGGCCGGTCCGCCATGCTTTCCCGTTTCTTCATCGACCGGCCGATCTTCGCGTGGGTCGTCGCGATCGTCATCATGCTGGCGGGGGCCCTGGCCATCCGCAGCCTGCCGATCGCCCAGTATCCCAACATCGCCCTGCCCCAGGTGTCGATCAACGCCATCTATCCCGGCGCCTCGGCCAAGACCGTCGAGGACAGCGTCACCCAGGTCATCGAACAGAAGATGAAGGGCTTGGACGGCCTGGACTACATGTCGTCGACCAGCGACAGCTCGGGCGCGGCGACCACCACCCTGACCTTCAAGGCCGGCACCAACATCGACATCGCCCAGGTGCAGGTGCAGAACAAGCTGCAGACGGCCACCGCCCTGCTGCCGCAGGAAGTGCAGCAGCAGGGCCTGACCGTGGCCAAGTCGGCGCGCAACTTCCTGCTGATCATCGGCATGTATTCGGATGATCCGAAGACCACCAACACCGACCTGGCCGACTACATCGCCAGCAACCTGCAGGACCCGCTGAGCCGCGTCGACGGCGTGGGCGAGGTCCAGCTGTTCGGCGCGCAGTACGCCATGCGGATCTGGCTGGATCCCAACAAGCTGGCCAGCTACAGCCTGACCCCCGCCGACGTGATCGCCGCCATCCGGGCCCAGAACGCTCAGGTTTCGGCCGGCCAGCTGGGCGGCGTGCCCAACCTGCCGGGCATCGGCCTGAACGCCACGATCACCGCCCAGTCGCGCCTGAGCACCCCGGCCCAGTTCCAGGAGATCATCGTCAAGAACAGCCCCGGCGGCGCCATCGTGCACCTGCGCGACGTCGCCCGGGTCGAGCTGGGCGCGGAAAGCTACGGCTTCGGCGCCAAGTACAACGGCAAGCCCGCCGCCGGCCTGGCCATCCGGCTGGCCCCCGGCGCCAACGCGCTGAACACCGCCGACGCCGTCAAGAAGCGGGTCGAGCAACTGTCCAAGACCTTCCCGGCCAACTACCGGTACGTGGTCCCCTACGACTCCACGCCGTTCGTGAAGCTGTCGATCGAGGAGGTGGTCAAGACCCTGATCGAAGCCATCGTGCTGGTCTTCATCGTCATGTTCCTGTTCCTGCAGAACTGGCGCGCGACCCTGATCCCGACCATCGCCGTGCCGGTCGTCCTGCTGGGCACCTTCGGCGTGCTGGCGGCCTTCGGCTACTCGATCAACACCCTGACCATGTTCGGCCTGGTGCTGGCCATCGGCCTGCTGGTCGACGACGCCATCGTCGTGGTCGAGAATGTCGAGCGGGTGATGAGCGAGGAAGGGCTCAGTCCCGTCGAGGCCACCCGCAAGTCGATGAGCGAGATCACCGGCGCCCTGATCGGCATCGCCCTGGTCCTGGCCGCGGTGTTCGTGCCCATGGCCTTCTTCGGCGGCTCGCAGGGCGTGATCTACCGTCAGTTCTCGATCACCATCGTCTCGGCCATGGCCCTGTCGGTGCTGGTGGCCCTGATCCTGACCCCGGCCCTGTGCGCCACCCTGCTCAAGCCGGCCGCCCACGGCCACGGCGAGGCCCTGAGGACCGACCATCCGGGCCCGCTGGGCGCGGTGACCAATCTCGCCAACCGCTTCTTCAACTGGTTCAACCGCAACTTCAACGACACCAGCCGGCGCTACCAGGGGACCGTTCGCGGCCTGCTGGGCAAGAGCGGCCGCTGGATGGTGGCCTACGGCGTGGTCATCCTGGTGATGGGCTTCCTGTTCATCCGCCTGCCCAGCGCCTTCCTGCCCGAGGAAGACCAGGGCACGATGTTCACCCTCGTCCAGCTGCCGCCCGGCGCGCCGGAAGAGCGGACCCAGGCGGTGCTGGACCAGGTCCGTTCGCACTTCCTGGTCGACGAGAAGGAGTCCGTGCAGGCGGTCTTCACCGTCGCCGGCTTCAGCTTCGCCGGCGCCGGCCAGAACGCCGGCCTGGCCTTCATCCGCCTGAGGGACTTCGACGAACGCAAGGCCGCCAACCTCAAGGCCCCGGCCGTCGCCGGCCGGGCCATGGCCAAGTTCATGCAGATCCGCGACGCCATGGTCTTCGCGGTCGTGCCGCCGGCCGTGCCGGAACTGGGCACCTCGTCGGGCTTCGACTTCCAGCTGCAGGACGTCGGCGGCGTCGGCCACGACGCCCTGATCGCCGCCCGCAACCAGGTGCTGGGCATGGCCGCCCAGGATCCCGCCCTGGCCGGCGTGCGTCCCAACGGCCAGGACGACACCCCGCAGCTGAAGATCGACATCGACCAGGCCAAGGCCGGGGCGATGGGCCTGACCACGGCCGACATCAACGCCGCGCTCAGCGCCGCGTGGGGCGGTTCGTACGTCAACGACTTCATCGACCGCGGCCGGATCAAGAAGGTCTACGTCCAGGCCGACGCGCCCTTCCGCATGCGTCCGGAGGACCTGGACAGCTGGTACGTTCGCACCAGCACCGGCACGATGGCGCCGTTCTCGTCCTTCGCCACCAGCCGCTGGATCTACGGCTCGCCGCGCCTGGAGCGCTACAACGGCCTGTCGTCGGTCAACATCCAGGGCGCGCCCGCCCCCGGCAAGAGCTCGGGCCAGGCCATGGCCGCCATGGAGAAGATCGCCGCCCAGCTGCCGCCCGGCATCGGCTTCGAATGGACCGGCCTGTCGGCCCAGGAGCGCGAATCCGGCAACCAGGCCCCGGCCCTGTACGGCATCTCGATCCTGGTGGTGTTCCTGCTGCTGGCGGCCCTCTATGAGAGCTGGTCGATCCCGCTGTCGGTGATCATGGTCATCCCGCTGGGCATCGTCGGCGCCCTGCTGGCCACTACCCTGCGCGGCCTCAGCAACGACATCTACTTCCAGGTGGGCCTGCTGACGACCATGGGCCTGGCGTCCAAGAACGCCATCCTGATCGTCGAGTTCGCCAAGGACCTGCACGAGCAGGGCATGGAGCTGGTCGAGGCGACGGTGGAGGCGGTCCGCATCCGTCTGCGGCCGATCATCATGACCTCGCTGGCCTTCGTCTTCGGCGTGCTGCCCCTGGCGATTTCCAACGGGGCCGGCTCGGGGAGCCAGCACGCGATCGGCACCGGCGTGATCGGCGGCATGATCTCGGCCACCCTGCTGGCGATCTTCTTCGTCCCGCTGTTCTTCGTGATCGTCGAGCGGATCTTCAAACCCAAGCCGCGTCGCCAAGGCGAGGCTGTCGCGACCCCGGCCGAGAGCCACTGAGATGCTTGTGCGTAACCTGACCCTCTCCCTGCTCGCCGCCTCGGCCCTGAGCGCCTGCACCCTGGCGCCCAGGACCGAGCGTCCGGCCCTGCCGGTGGCCAACGCCTGGCCGGTGGCGACCGCCGACGCCGGCCAGGCGGCCTCCGCCGCCGACCTGGCCTGGCGCGACGTGTTCATCGATCCGCGCCTGCAG
Source organism: Caulobacter sp. UNC279MFTsu5.1 (assembly GCF_900114015.1). Taxonomy (GTDB): domain Bacteria; phylum Pseudomonadota; class Alphaproteobacteria; order Caulobacterales; family Caulobacteraceae; genus Caulobacter. The sequence continues at coordinate 59,612 of NZ_FORN01000004.1, forward strand.
GGCGTGATCGACCTGGCGCTGAGCAACAACCGCGACCTGCGCGTGGCGGTGCTCAACATCGAGAAGGCCCGCGCCCAGTACCGGGTCCAGCGCGCGGCCCTGCTGCCGGGCGTCGCCGCCACGGCGACCGGGACCAGGAGCCAGACCACCGAAGCCCAATCCGCCCTCCAGGGCGGCGACCGGACCACGACGGCCTACACCGCCGGCGTCGGCGTCACCGCCTGGGAGCTCGACCTGTTCGGCCGGGTCCGCAGCCTGAAGGACGCGGCCCTGCAGAGCTACCTGGCCACCCGCGAGACCAGCCGCTCGGTGCAGATCAGCCTGATCGCCCAGACGGCCAACAGCTGGCTGGCCCTGGCCGCCGACCAGGACCTGCTGGCCCTGGCCCAGGACACCCTGCGCACGCGGGAAGAATCGCTGAAGCTGATCCGCAGCCGGTTCGACGCCGGGGCGGCCAATCAGCTGGACCTGCGCCAGGCCGAGACCCTGGCCGAGACCGCCCGCTCGGACGTGGCGACCTATGTCGCCCAGGTCGAGCAGGACAAGAACGCCCTGCGGCTGGTGGCCGGCGCCGACGTGCCGGCCGACCTGCTGCCGGCCGGCGGCCTGGTCACCGCCCAGATCCTGCCGGACCTGCCCCCCGGCATCCCGTCCGACGTGCTGACCCGTCGCCCGGACGTGCTGGCCGCCGAGCACGCCCTGGCCGGCGCCAACGCCAATATCGGCGCGGCCCGAGCGGCGTTCTTCCCCAGCATCAGCCTGACGGCCCAGGCCGGCGTGGCCAGCGGTTCGCTGAGCAGCCTGTTCGATGGCGGCAATGGAACCTGGAGCTTCGCGCCGCGCGTCAGCCTGCCGATCTTCGCCGGCGGGGCCAATGTCGCCAATCTCGACAGCGCCAAGGCCAGCCGCGACATCGCCGTGGCCAATTACGAGAAGGCGGTGCAGACCGCCTTCCGCGAGGTCTCCGACGGCCTGGCCGTGCAGTCGACGATCCAGGACAGGGTCGGCTCGCAGGAGCGCCTGGTCGCCGCCGCCAACGACTCGGTCCGCCTGTCGCGGGCCCGTTACGGCGCCGGGATCGACAGCTCCCTGACCCTGCTGGACGCCCAGCGGACGCTCTACACCGCGCAGCAGGGCCTGATCGGGGCCCGCCTGGCCCGGGCCGCCAACCTGGCCACGCTGTACAAGGCGCTCGGCGGCGGGGCTCCCGCCGGCCGCTGAGCCACACCGATCCCCCGTCCCCAGCGGGGGAGGCTCGCGGCGTCGCCCCCCGACGCCGCCAAGCCGGAAGGGGCGCGCCCTCCCCAAATCCCGCGCGCCCCTTCTACCTTGGCCAAGGCCGAAGCGAACAAGTCGAGGCTGGCTTCAATTGACGGCCCCCACAGTTGTCATCCCGGAAGCCCCGCAGGGGCTGTCCGGGATCCAGGGGACTGGGCTGACGCGGCGCGGCTGTCCTGGATCCCGGACACGCGCTGCCCGCTTTCCGGGATGACAACTTGCTTTAAACTCAAAACCGCTCTCATCGCTCGCGCCGCCACGCCGAGATCGGCACCGAGCCGTCCGGGCGCGGCGTGGGCACCTGGTAGCTGAGGCTGTCGGCGGTCAGGACGTATTTGCGCCGCTGCTCGGTCCCCTCCCAGTTGGGATAGGACGCGCCCTCGATCCGGAAGACCAGCACGTGGGCGGCCGGGTCGACGGCGACGGTCCCGTAGTGGGTGGACGAACCCATCACCGCGCTGGCGAACTCCTCCGGCGTGGACGTCGCTTTGTCGCCCGAGGCGACGCGCAGGCGTTCGCCGTTGAAGATCTGCAGGCTGTAGCGCCCCTGGGCGTCGATGATCAGCCGTCCCTTCGGATGCTGGCCGTAGTCGCGGCTGCGCGAACCGTCAGGGGCCAGGCGGTCGGCCGCCGTCAGGGTCCAGGTCCCGGCCAGCGAGGGCTCGGCCGCCGTCGCGGCCGTGGCCAGCAGGGCCGTCGCCAGCGCCAGGCCAGCGCCGAGGCGGCGCCCGTGGATCGATTTCATGTCGCTCTCCAGTATGTAACCTGTTTATCAGGTTAGCTTGCCGACCCTTGGCGAAACACCGTAACCTGTCAATACGGTTCGGAGCAGGGCATGACGGCGAAGGCGGAGATCCGCGACGGCTTCAAGTTTCGCGGCGGCAGTCCGGCCCTGGACTTGGCGGCGACGGTGGTCGGCCGGCTGGGCGCCGCGCCGCGCGACCTGCTGGCCACGCCCGCCGACCTGGACCGCTGGCTGGTGGCGGCCGAGCTGGCCCAGGTCGCGCCGGGCTCGACCGAGGGGAATCTGGTCCAGGCCCGGTCGCTGCGCGAGGCGCTCTATCGCCTGGCCTTGTCGCGCGCCGAGGGCGCGGCCCTGCCCGACGCCGACCGCGACCTGCTCAACGGCTACGCCGCCCTGCCCGCCGCGCCGCTGCAGCTGGACGCCGAAGGCCGCGCCCGCCTGGCCGGCGACGTCCGCGGCCTGCTGGCGGAACTGGCCCGCGAGGGCGTGTCGCTGCTGGGCGGAGACTTCTCGGACCGCATCCGCCAGTGCGAAGGCCCGCCCTGCGCGGTGCTGTTCGTCGACACCTCGCGCAAGGGCGACCGGCGCTGGTGCTCGATGAGCGCCTGCGGGAACAAGGCCAAGGTGGCGGAGTGGCGAAAAAGGGAGCGGTCTCTCCCATGATCTTTCGCCCGAAACCGCTGTCATCCCGGACAAGGCCCGCAGGGCCGCCGATCCGGGACCGCCGCAAGCTCAGAGTTCACGTCCCGGTCCCGGATCTTCGCGCTGCGCGCTCGTCCGGGATGACAACGAAAGTGGATAGCGGCCCCTACAACGGCAGCTGCACCGTGTTCTTGACCTCTTCCAGCACCGCATAGGTCCGCGTCTCGCGCACGCCGGGCATCTTGACCAGGATGTCGCCCAGGAAGCCGCGATAGGCCTCCATGTCGCGCACCCGGGCCTTGATCAGGTAGTCGAAGCCGCCGGCCACCATGTGGCATTCCAGGATCTCGGGCGCGCGGCGCACGGCGGCGGCGAAATCCTCGAACACCTCGCCGGTCGTGCGGTCCAGCACCACCTCGACGAAGATCAGCAGGGCGCGGTCGACCTTGGCCGGGTCGAGCAGGGCCGCGTAGCCGGTGATGAAGCCCCGCTCGCGCAGCCGCCGCACCCGGTCGAAGGTGGCGGCCGGCGACAGGTTGCAGCGCTTGGCCAACTCGGCGTTGGTGATGCGGCCGTCGGCCTGCAGGACCCGCAGAAGCCGGCGATCGGTGTCATCCAGAGCAGACATCGCCTTTTCCCGTTTCCGCCGAAGATAGTTCGGAATTCCATATCAACAAACAAAGCACCTTCGCTACAACCGGGACTATACCCTCGATCGTCCTAGCGAGCTCGGCCGCCACTCCCCCCCGGCGCCCCGGCGAGCCCAGGATCCGCCTCCGCCACTCCCCCCGGCGGAGCGCAGACGCGGCGCCCTCTCCCCCGTCGGCGCCGTGCGAGAGCGGAAGGGACGCGCGACCTCCCCCCGTATCGCGTTCCTTCCCACCTCTCCCCTTCCCCATCCTGTTCAGGCCGATCATGCTCGCCCCGCGCCGCGACAGGCTGTCGCGCGCCTGGAGCCGATCGCGCCATCCCGCGATTCCACCGAAGATCATACTGCCCGATTACAAAACAAACGAAGCACCTTCGAACAAGGCGGCGATATAGCGGCGATATCCATCAACGAGGCGACCATGACCGATTGGGATTCCCTGGACGACGGCAAGTATCGCGACGAGGCGGCGGTGATCGCCGACCTGCTGGCCGCCCAGCCCCTGGACCGCGAGGACCGCGCCGCGGTCCGCGCCGAGGCCGAGGCCCTGGTGCGCGGCGCCCGCCGCAGCGTCCGCAAGCAGGGCGTGGTCGAAAGCTTCCTGCAGGAGTTCAGCCTCGGCACCCGCGAGGGCCTGGCGCTGATGTGCCTGGCCGAGGCCCTGCTGCGCACGCCGGACGACGACACCCGCGACAAGCTGATCGCCGAGAAGATCGGCTCGGCCGATTGGGCCAGCCACCTGGGCGGCAGCGACAGCCTGTTCGTCAACGCCTCGACCTGGGGCCTGATGCTGACCGGCAAGATCGTCGAGCCCGACGAGGACGCCAAGCGCGACCTGCCCGGCTTCATCAAGAAGATCGCCGGCCGGCTGGGCGAGCCGGTGATCCGCGCCGCCGTCGGCCAGGCCATCCGCATCATGGGCGAGCAGTTCGTCCTTGGGCGGACGATCGAGGCCGCCATCAAGCGCGCCGCCGGCGACGGCGACATCTGCAGCTTCGACATGCTGGGCGAAGGCGCCCGCACCGCCGCCGACGCCGCCCGCTACGAGAAGGCCTATGCCGACGCGATCCTGACCGTCGGCAAGCTGTCCAACGGCGCCGGCCCGGAAGCCGGCCACGGCGTGTCGGTCAAGCTGTCGGCCCTGACGCCGCGCTACGAGGCCGTGCAGGAGGCCCGCGTCTGGGACGAGCTCTATCCGCGCGTCCTGCGCCTGGCCCGGATCGCCGCCCAGTACGACATCAACTTCACGATCGACGCCGAAGAGGCGGACAGACTTGCGCTGTCGCTGAAGCTGCTGGACCGGCTGTGCCGCGAGCCCGAACTCGGCGCCTGGACGGGCCTGGGCCTGGCCGTCCAGGCCTACCAGAAGCGTTGCCCCGAGGTGATCAGACGCCTGACCGCCCTGTCTCAGGAGACCGGCCGCCGCCTGATGGTCCGCCTGGTGAAGGGCGCCTACTGGGACAGCGAGATCAAGCGCGCCCAGGTCGCCGGTCGCCCGGACTATCCGGTCTACACCACCAAGCCGGCCACCGACCTGTCGTACCTGGTCTGCGCCAAGGCCCTGATCGACGCGGCCCCGCACCTCTACGCCCAGTTCGCCACCCACAACGCCCACACCCTGGCGGCCGTGGTGCGGATGTCGAAGAACGCCGGCGTCAGGATCGAGCACCAGCGCCTGCACGGCATGGGCGAGGCGCTCTACAAGGCCGCCGACGACCTCTATGACGGCGTGACCCTGCGGGCCTACGCCCCGGTCGGCGGCCACGAGGACCTGCTGCCCTATCTGGTCCGCCGCCTGCTGGAGAACGGCGCCAACACCAGCTTCGTCCACGCCTTGCTCGACGAGCGAGTGCCAGTCGAGAAGGTGGTGGTCGATCCGATCACCGCGGTCGAGGCCCACCCCGACCGCCACGCCAAGATCCCGCCCCCGATCGACGTCTACGGTCCGCGCCGCCGGAACAGCGCCGGCCTGGACCTGTCGATGAAGGCCGACCGCGACCGCCTGGCCGCCCACGTGGCCGAGCTGGACGGCCTGACCCTGTCGGCCGGCCCGCTGGTCGGCGGCAAGCTGACGGCCGGCGCCCCGCCGATGCCGGTGCAAAGCCCGACCGACCACGACCGCGTGGTCGGCGTGGTCTCCGAGGCCCAGCCGCCGCAGATCGACCTGGCCTTCCGCCTGGCCCGCGCCGCCCAGCCGGCCTGGGACCAGGCCGGCGGTCCCGTGCGGGCTGAGGTTCTCCGCGCCATGGGCGACGCCCTGGAGGCCAATCTCGAGCGCCTGTGCGCCCTGCTCTCGCGCGAGGCCGGCAAGACCCTGCCCGACGCCGTCGCCGAGGTGCGCGAGGCCGTCGACTTCTGCCGCTATTACGCCAAGCTGGCGGAGGAGCAGTTCGGCCTGGCCGGCGAGGCGCTGACCGGTCCGGTCGGCGAGACCAACAGCCTGCGGCTGGCGGGCCGGGGCGTCTTCGTCTGCATCAGCCCGTGGAACTTCCCCCTGGCCATCTTCACCGGCCAGATCGCCGCCGCCCTGGCGGCCGGCAACGCCGTGCTGGCCAAGCCGGCCGAACAGACCCCGCTCATCGCCATGGAGGCCGTGAAGCTGTACCACGCGGCCGGGCTGGACCACCGCCTGCTGGCCCTGCTGCCGGGGCGCGGCGAGACGGTCGGCGCGGCCCTGACCGCCCACGAGGGCCTGGACGGCGTGGCCTTCACCGGCGGCACCGACACCGCCTGGCGGATCAACCAGACCCTCGCCCAACGGCAGGGCCCGATCGTCCCGTTCATCGCCGAGACCGGCGGGCTGAACGGCATGTTCGTCGACACCACCGCCCAGCGCGAGCAGGTGATCGACGACGTGATCCTGTCGGCCTTCGGCAGCGCCGGCCAGCGCTGCTCGGCCCTGCGCCTGCTGTTCCTGCCGACCGACACCGCCGACCACGTCATCGAGGGCCTGAAGGGGGCGATGGACGCCCTGGTGCTCGGCGATCCGGCCCTGGCCGTCACCGACGTCGGCCCGGTGATCGACGCCGACGCCAAGGCCGCCCTGGACCAGCACCTGGTCCGCCTGAAGCGCGAGGCCAAGATCCTGCACAGCCTGCCCGCCCCGGAAACCGGCACGTTCTTCGCCCCGGTCCTGGCCGAGATCCCGGCCGCCGACTTCCTGGAGCGCGAGGTGTTCGGCCCGGTGCTGCACGTGGTGCGCTACCAGCCCGAAGACCTGGAGCAGGTCGCTGGCGCCTTGGCGGCCCGCCGCTACGGCCTGACCCTGGGCGTCCACTCGCGGATCGAAAGCTTCGCGGCCGACGTCCAGCGCCTGGTCCCGGCCGGCAACTGCTACGTCAACCGCTCGATGACCGGCGCTGTGGTCGGCGTCCAGCCGTTCGGCGGCGAGGGCCTGTCTGGCACCGGCCCCAAGGCCGGCGGCCCCCACGCCCTGCTGCGCTACGCGGTCGAGCGGGCGCTGAGCATCAACATCACCGCCCAGGGCGGGGATCCGTCGCTGCTGAACCTGTAGGCCGGCGCAATCGCATATGGGCTGGCTGAAAAAGCTGTCGTCCCGGACAAGTCCGGCGCAAGCCGGGCGCCGATCCGGGATCGCCGGAAGCTCTGAGTTCACGCCCCGGTCCCGGATCTTCGCGCTGCGCGCTTCGTCCGGGATGACAGCCGTTTTGGGCCTATGCGATAGCCGCCCCTATCCGGCCAGCGAGGCCTCGAACACCGCCAGCTGATCGGCGAAGGCGCGCTGGTAGGCCGGACGGGCCTCGGCGCGGGCGACGTAGGCGGCGAGGTTGGGATATTCGTCCAGCAGGCCCGCCCCCCTCACCCGCAGCAGCACCGACGCCATCATCAGATCGCCGGCGCTGAACGCGCCGTCCAGCCAGTCGGCGTCGCCAAGGCGCTCGGAAAGCTGGCCCAGCTGCGCGCGGATGCGGTCGTGGACCATCGCCAGGCGCTCCTCGTACCAGCTCTTGTCGCGCTCGGTGAACATGACGAACTGCAGTTCGACGATCGACTGCTCGACCGTGCTGAGCGCGGCGAACATCCAGGTGATCGCCCGCGCCCGGGCGTTGGCGTCCTCGGGCAGCAGGCCGGCGTGAGTCTCGGCGATGTGGAGCACGATGCCGCCGGACTCGAACAGGACCAGCTCGCCTTCCTCGTAGGTCGGGATCTGGCCGAAGGGATGACGCGACCGGTGGGCCGGCTGCTTCATCTCGGGGAAGGTGACCAGCCGCACGTCGTAGGGCTGGCCCACCTCCTCGAGCGCCCAGCGGACGCGCATGTCGCGCGCCAGACCCTGGCCGCGATCGGGCGACTGCTTGAAGCCGGTGATGGTGGGGTTCATGGGCGACCTCCTTGCGAATGCATGACGCTTTCCAGCGCGACACGGCGATGATCTCCCGCATCGTCCCCCCGAGGACGCGCCAGGGGCGGGCCTCCCGACAAGCGCCGTCGATTTATTCATGGCGGCGTCCATGGACGCCAGGCCTCCCACGCGAGAGGGCTCCGGACATTCTGAAATCGAATTTGTTTAATCCCTTCCCTCGCGCCGTCGCCCTCCGCTAGGCTGCGCCAAAATATGGGAGGCAAGCATGCTGTCGAGACGCCATCTGCTGGCCGCGGGCGCCGCCGCCATGGCCGCGCGCCAGGCCCGGGCCGCGACCGCCGCGCCCGCCTCCGCCTTCGTCACGGTCAAGGACGGCCGCCTCAGCCTGGGCGGCGAGCCCTATCGCTTCGTGGGGGCCAATCTCTGGTACGGGGCCTGGCTGGGCTCGCCGGGCGTGTCGGGCGACCGGGCGCGGCTGGGCCGCGAGCTGGACCGGCTCAAGGCCCTGGGCGTCACCAACCTGCGCATCCTGGGCGCGGGCGAAACCTCGCCGGCCAAGGTGGCGATCGCCCCCACCTTCCGCGGTCCGGGCGAGGACTACGACCAGGACCTGCTCAAGGGCCTGGACGTGGTGCTGGCCGAAATGGCCAAGCGCGGCATGAAGGCGGTGATCTACGTCAACAACTTCTGGGACTGGTCGGGCGGCATGCCGGCCTATCTGCGCTGGACCGGCAACGGCCAATGGTTCCAGCAGGGCGACCCCGCCCATCCGTGGCCCGAGTTCGCCGATTATTCCGCCCGTTTCTACGGCGACGCCAAGGCCCAGGCGCTGTTCCAGCACTACCTCCGCGCCCTGGTCGGCCGCGTCAGCAGCGTGACCGGCAAGCCCTATCGCGACGACCCGACGATCATGGCCTGGCAGCTGGCCAACGAACCGCGTCCGGGCGGCTCAGACGCTTTCGGTGTTCCGAACCTGCCCACCTACTACCGCTGGATCGCGCAGACCTCGGCCCTGATCAAGCAACTGGACCCGCATCACCTGGTCACCACCGGCAGCGAGGGGGCCATGGGCTGCCTGGAGCGCGAGGCCTGCGTGGTCGAGGCCCACAGGCCGGCCAGCATCGACTACCTGACCCTGCACGTCTGGCCCAACAACTGGGGCTGGATCGATCCCAAAAACCAGCCGGCCACCTACGCCGCCGGCGAGGCCCGGTGCCGCGACTACGTGACCCGCCACATCGCCATCGCCAAGTCGCTGGGCAAGCCGCTGGTGATCGAGGAGTTCGGCCTGGTCCGCGACGGCCGCGCCTTCACGCCCGGCGGTCCGACCAGCGACCGCGACCGGTTCTACGGCATGATCTATGGCCTGGTCCTGGCCGACATGGAGGCTGGCGGGCCGCTGGCGGGAACCAACTTCTGGGCCTGGAACGGCGAAGGCCGCGGCCAGCATTCCGACGCCTGGTTCAAGATGGGCGACCGCTCCTATGTCGGCGATCCGCCGCAGGAGGAGCAGGGCCTGTTCGGGATCTTCGACACCGACGCCTCGACCCTGGCCGTGGTGCGGGCGCACGCCAAGGCTGTGAGCGCGCTTTAGATCCTCCCCCAGGGGGACCTGCGCACCTCAAAGAAAAAGGGAATGTCACCGGTGTCATGATCCGTGGTAGCGATTCCGCCGAGCGCGAGCCCAACCGCGCCGGAGGAAGCCCATGGATCCCCTTCACCTCGATCGTCGCGGCCTGATCGCCGGCGCGGGCGCGGCCCTCGCCCTGGCCTCGAGCCCGGCCCTAGCCGCCCGGCCCGGCCCGGTCGTGGCCACCACCCACGGCAAGGTGCGCGGCGCGGCCGGCGACGGCGTCCAGGTGTTCAAGGGCGTGCGCTACGGGGCCGACACCGGCCCGTTGCGCTTCAGACCGCCCCAGCCGCCAAGGCCGTGGACCGGCGTGGCCGACGCCCTGGCCTATGGCGCGGCCTGCCCGCAGGGCAAGGGCGAAGAGGGCGAGCGCCAAGGCGAGGACTGCCTGTTCCTCAACATCTGGACCCCGGCGACCGGCAAGACCCCGGCCGACGGCGTGAAACGGCCGGTGATGGTCTACATCCACGGCGGCGCCTACAACACCGGCTCGGGCGCCAGCCCCTGGTACGACGGAACCAGGCTGGCTAGGCGCGGCGACGTGGTGGTGGTCACGGTCAACCACCGGCTCAACGCCTTCGGCTATCTGTACCTGGCGCGGCTGTTCGACGATCCGTCCGTGGCCGACAGCGGCAACGCCGGCCAGCTGGACCTGGTCCTGGCCCTACAGTGGGTGCGCGACAACATCGCCGCGTTCGGCGGCGATCCGGACAATGTAATGCTGTTCGGCCAGTCGGGCGGCGGGGCCAAGATCGCCACCCTGATGGCCATGCCGGCCGCCAAGGGCCTGTTCCACCGCGCCGCCACCATGAGCGGCCAGCAGGTCACCGCCGCCGGTCCGTTCAACGCCACCAAGCGCGCCAAGGGCTTCATCGACAAGCTGGGAATCAAGGACCTGGCCGCCCTGCGCGCCCTGCCCGCCGACCAGCTCCTGGCCGGTCTGAAGGCCGTCGATCCGATCGCCGGCACGGGCGGGGTCTATATGGGGCCGGTGCTGGACGAGCGGTCGCTGACTCGTCACCCGTTCTTCCCCGACGCCGCGCCGGGGGGCCTGGGCGTGCCGATGATGGTCGGCAACACCCATGACGAGACGCGCGGCTTCGTCGGCTACGACAAGACCTTGCTGGACATGACCTGGGAGCAGGTGATCGACAGGCTGCCGGCCCAGTTCAACGCCCGCATCGACATCGACCCGGCCATGGTGGCGGCGACCTATCGCCGGATCTATCCACGCTACACGCCCGCCGACGTCTATTTCGCCGCCAGCACGGCCGGCCGCTCATGGAAGGCGGCGATCATCCAGGCCGAGGAACGGGCCAAGGCCGGCGCGCCCGCCTGGGCCTACCAGCTCGACTGGCGCGCGCCCAAGGACGGCGGCGTCTGGGGGGCGCCCCACACCCTGGACATGCAGCTGCTGTTCGGCAATTTCGACGCCCCCGGGGTGATCACCGGTTCGGGTCCGGACGCCGTGGCCATGCACGAGCGGCTGGCCGACGCGTTCATCGCCTTCGCCCGCACGGGAAATCCCAACACCCCCTCGATCCCGCGGTGGGAGCCCTACACCCTGCCCCGCCGCCAGACCCTGGTGTTCGACACCGCCACGCGAATGGAGGACGACCCGCGCGGGGCCGAGCGCGAGCTGTTCGACAAGGTCCCGTTCACCCAGTTCGGGACGTAGAGGGCGCGAGCGGGCGGTTCGATTTCAGCCGCGCTCCCCAATGACTCGTCATTCTCGTCCTTGTGGCGAGAATCTCTCTGTCCGCCGCAGGTGCGGATGAGTGGCGCGCCAGCGCGCCAAGGCGCTTGCCCGTCGGCTGAACCAGGGATTCCCACCATAAGGGCGGGAATGACGGATCAAGGGGGAGGGCTCGGGTGTTGGGCGATCCCCCTAAGCCGCCACCTCGTCTTCGTCTTCCTCGTCCTCGTCTGGCCAGACGCCCAGCGCGGCGTCGCGCAGGCTTTCCGCGCGGTCGGCGATCTCGGCGATGATCTCGTCGCCGACGCCTTGGGCCTCCAGCGCCAGGGCGAGGTGGCCGACCATGTGGTCCAGGTCCTCGTCCTCGGGGCCGCTGTCCGAAAGCCAGGCCAGGGCCGGGGCCAGGCGGGCCTCGTCGTCGTTGTCGAGGTCCAGGGCCGCGGCCATGAACGACCGGGCGCCCGCCGAGATCACCGGCCCGATCAGGTGGGTCAGCAGGTCGTCGTCCTGGGCGCGATGGAAGAAGTCGTCGATGGCGGCGTTGGCGATCGCCTCGCCGCCGATGCGTTCGTAGGTCATGGGATCCTCGTCGAAGGGTCGCAAGGGAACCGGAACGCAAGGAGGCTATCACGCACCCCCGCGGGGACCGTGATGGGGGCGTGACAATCTGGTCGTCGTTTTGTGAACCCCGCGAACGCACGACGCCCGCGGCGGGGGCCGCGGGCGTCGAACGGGTCCGAAGCCGGAGAAAAGCCTACTTCGCCGCGTCCATCAGGCCGGCGAAGCGCTCGAACAGGTAGAGGCTGTCGGTCGGGCCGGGCGAGGCTTCCGGGTGGTGCTGCACCGAGAACACCGGCTTGTCCGCCAGGGCGATGCCGGCGTTGGTGCCGTCGAACAGCGAGACGTGGGTCTCGGTCACGGCCGCGGGCAAGCTGGCGCTGTCGACGGTGAAGCCGTGGTTCATCGACACGATCTCGACCTTGCCGGTGGTCAGGTCCTTCACCGGGTGGTTGGCCCCGTGGTGTCCCTGCTCCATCTTCACGGTCTTGGCGCCCACCGCCAGGGCCAGCATCTGGTGGCCCAGGCAGATGCCGAACACCGGCTTGCCGCTGGCGACCAGCTTCTGGATCTCAGGCACGGCGTATTCGCCGGTCGCCGCCGGGTCGCCCGGGCCGTTGGACAGCAGCACGCCGTCGGGGTTGCGGGCCAGGATCGCCTCGGCCGAGGTGCTGGCCGGCACCACCGTGGCCCGGGCGCCGACATGGGCCAGGGCGCGCAGGATGTTGCGCTTGACGCCGTAGTCCAGGACCACGACCTCGTACTTGGGCTTGTCCAGCTTGGCGTAGCCTTCCGGCCACGACCACAGCCCTTCGTCCCAGGTGAAGGTCTGGGTGGTCGAGGCGTCCTTGGCCAGGTCCAGGCCTTCCAAGCCGGCCCAGGCCTTGGCCTTGGCGACCAGGGCCTCCAGGTCGAACTGGCCGGTCGGCGAGTGGGCGATCACGCCGTGCGGCATGCCGGTCTCGCGGATCTTGCGGGTCAGGGCCCGGGTGTCGACGCCGGCCAGGCCGATCATGTTGCGACGCTTCATCCAGCCGTCGAAATCGCTGTCGGCGCGCCAGTTGGCCTGGTCGGTCGGGGCGTCGCGGAAGATCGCGCCGCGGGCCGCCGTCTCGGCGCCGCCGGCCATCTGCTCCAGATCCTCGACGTTCGTGCCGACATTGCCCACATGCGGGAAGGTGAAGGCGACGATCTGGGCCATGTAGGAGGGATCGGTCAGGATCTCCTGGTAGCCGGTCATGGCGGTGTTGAAACACACCTCGCCGACCGCGTCGCCGACCGCGCCGCAGCCGACGCCCTGCAGGATCGTGCCGTCGGCCAGGGCCAGAACGCCGGTGACGCCCTTGAGCAAAGAAGGCTTGGAGAGAAGGTCTTGGGACATCTCGGAAAGCGCCTCCTGAAACGCATGCTGTGGGTGCCGATGTTCGCAAAAAGGCGGGCCGGGAGTAACCCCTGCCCGCCGCGCAAACGGCGGCGTGTCTAGGGGGGTATGACGGGGGGGTCAACCCCTCTGATCACGCGAGTCGAAGCTGCGCCCCACATTCCCGTGATCGACGAACGAGTCCTCTCGCGCGCAAGCCGCCTCAGCCCCTATGCTGGAAGGGTTAAGCGCCACAATCAGCATAAGAACACGGGAGGACGGCCCATGCTCGAACTGCGTCCCAATTGCGAGTGCTGCGATCGCGACCTGCCGCCCGACAGCGCGGACGCGCGGATCTGCACGTTCGAATGCACCTTCTGCGCCGACTGCGTGGAGACGCGATTCTCCGGGGTCTGCCCCAACTGCGGCGGCGACCTGTCGGCCCGGCCGATCCGGCCCGCCGCGGCCCTGCACCGGTTCCCCGCCTCGCTGAAGCGCGTCTACAAGGCCCACCCGGCCTGCGCCGCCGTGCGCCCGCCGCCGCCCTCGGAAAGGCCGCAACCGCCGTCTTCCTGGGCCTGACCGCCCCCTCTAGCGCCGAAAGCTCGCCCAAACCGTTGTCATCCCGGAAACCTCGCAGAGGCTGTCCGGGATCCAGGGGACTGGGCGAAGGCCTTGCGGCGCTCCTGGATCCCGGCCTTCCGCTTCGCTACAGCCGGGATGACAACGGTGGGGAGACCTCCGCTGAAAGTCGGCGCCTCGCGCCCAGGCCGGCTCTCCAGCGCCACGGCTGAAACAACTTGTCGCGGGGGGTGCGGCCGTTCGCGCGGTCGACGCATCAACGCCTAGGGGCTCATGGTCGAGCTTCAAAGGAGTTGCTCCCATGAGCCCGCCGGTTACCCGCATCGCCCCCGCCGCCGCCGACTGGTTCGGCCTGGTCGAGACGGGCCTGCGCGTGCTGCTCATGGCCGCCGCGCCGGTCAGCGCCGCCATCTTCCTGGCGCAGACCTTCTAGAAAAACCTATCTTGGCCGTGGGAACGTCGGGCAGCCGACATCGTTTGGTTGGGCACGGGCGGGGGCGCCCTAACCGTGCCTGTGGCTTTGCATGTCCGATTTCTATGACGATCTCGCCGAAGAGCCGGCCTCGGCCGTCTCGGCGAACCTGACCGAGCAGATGCTCCACCTGACCAACCGGTTCGAGGAAGAACGCCTCAAGCTGGAGGAACGGACGTTCCGGACCGACGGCGAAGACGATCGCCAAGGCGGCGGCGAGGAAGGCTGACCGCGACGCGTCGCGCCTTGGCCTCGGCCGGCGACGCGTCGTATCACCGGGCGAGATCCGGAGAGCCTTCCATGCCCGTCACCACCGTTGGCGTCGACGCCGACGACACCCTTTGGCACAACGAGACCATCTTTCGCCTGACCCACAAGCGGTTCGTCGAGCTGCTGGCCCCCTATGGCGACGCCGAGCGGATCGACGCCAAGCTGGCCGAGACCGAGAAGCGCAACCTGCGGCTCTACGGCTACGGGGCCAAGGGCTTCACCCTGTCGATGATCGAGACGGCGATGGACCTGACCAACAGCCAGGTCAGCATCGGCGTCATCCGCCAGATCCTGGCCGCCGGCCGCGAGATGCTGACCGAACCGGTCGAGCCCCTGCCCGGTGTCGAAAAGGCCCTGGCGGAGCTGTCCCAGCGCTATCGTCTGGTGCTGGTCACCAAGGGCGACCTGCTGCACCAGGAACAAAAACTGGCCGCCTCGGGCCTGGGCGACCTGTTCGCCGCCGTCGAGATCGTCTCGGAGAAGGACGCCGACACCTATCGCCGGGTGTTCGCCCGCCACGGCTCCGGCCCGGAGCAGGCGGTGATGGCCGGCAATTCGGTCAAGTCCGACATCATCCCGGCGCTGGAGGCCGGCGCCTGGGCGGCGCTGATCCCGTACCCGCTGGTCTGGGCGCACGAGGCGGCGACGGCGCCGAAGGAACACGCGCGCTATGCGGAACTGGGGTCGATCGGGGAACTGCCGGGGTGGGTGGACAGGCTCTCTTGAACCTTCTCCCAGAGGGAGAAGGAGGGGCCCGCGCCGTCAGGCGTGGGAGGACGAGGGGTTACGCCGTCAACCGGCGTGTCGGCACGCCGTCAGACTCACAAGCCCCTCACCCTCCCACCGCTACGCGGCGGGCCCCTCCCTCTCCCTCTGGGAGAGGGTCTTCTTCAGGCCCAGCCCTGAAATCCAATCCCGCGCCGGCCGCTCGAACAGCACCAGCGACAGATAGGCCAGCGGGATCAGGGCCAGCACCCAGAACAGCACCCACAGCCGCAGGGCGTCGCCGTTCAGGCCGAAGCGGGCCACCCCGACCCAGTTGATCCCCATCTTCAGGGCGATCGGGTGCAGCAGGTAGAGGCTGAAGCTCAGCTGAGCCCAGGGCGCCAGGCGGCGGCTGACCCCGCCCTGGGCGCCGGCCGCATCGGCGGCGACGCCGGCCAGACCCGCGGCGTAGACGATCAGCAGCAGCAGGGTCCGCTCGATCCGGAAGGTCGAGGCGACCAGGAACGCCGCCAGCAGCCCCCACATCCAGAACCGGGCCAGCGGCAGGCGGCCCAGCACGTCGCGCAGCTGGAACGCCAGCATGCCCAGCAGGAAGCCTGGCACGGCGCGCAGCACTCCGAAGTTCCAGGTCCACTGGTGGAAGGGCATGTCGCCGTCGGGGTTCAGCAGCAGCACGACGAAGCTGGCGACCGCCGCCAGGGCGGTGACGATCCGCCCGCGCCCGGTGATCCAGAACAGCAACGGCAGGGCCAGGTAGAGGCCCATCTCGGCGCTGATCGCCCAGCTGACGAAGTTCCAGGTCTGGCTGTGGCAGGTATGCCAGGCGTGGACGAACAGGAGGTTGGGCGCGATGCAGGCCAGGTCGTAGCGCCTGGGGTCGACATCCCCGCCCCAGCCCATGACGCCCGCCGCCCAGACGCCGACGAACACCAGCATTGTCGCCCAGTGCAGCGGCCCCAGCCGCGCCACCCGCTTCTTCAGGAAGGTCGCGTACTTGCTCCAGCTGGTCAGCCGGCCGGTATAGATCGCCGCCATCACATAGCCGGAGATCAGGAAGAACAGGTCGACGATCAGGCTGAAGCCCTTGATCATGTCGTCGGCCACCGGCCAGCGCCCGTCCAGGTTGATGTAGCGGTTGAAGTGAAAGACCACGATCATCAGCGCCCCGACGATGCGCAGAGCGTCGAGGTGCAGCATGTCCTCGGAGTCGGGCTTCAGGGCGGGGAAGACTTTCATCGCCCTGGGATGGGATGCGGCGGAGCGATGGTCAAGCTCGGGCGTTTCCTGTCTTGAGCGACCAAGCGGCGCCTTATGCTGCGGTCGATAACCTACGCCTATCTCATTCTGTCCGCCCTGTTGGCCCTCGGCCTGGCCGCACGTCTCGCCTGGCCACGGATTTCGCGACGGCTTGGACGCGTGCCGGCCGCCGACCAAGCGGCCATAGAGCTGTTCCTGGCCAATCGCGACGAGACGGCGTTGGAGGTGAAGCGGGAGATTTGGGTACGTAGTCCGCAAGGCGGCCTCGCTTCGGCGAGGATCTACGGATGGCCCACGCGAGGTCGCTTCTATCAGGTGGTGTCGCCCATGACCCCGAAGGCGCTCGCTACAGCCACAAACTCGCCGTCGCCGGCGATCAAAGACAGGGCGACTTGACGCTCTTCCAGCAAGACCAGGCCGGATACTGGACCCAGGTCCTGCAGTAGCGCCCTGGGACGCCTCGCCGTCGCCAGGCGTCAGCCGAGGGTGACGAAGCGCACCGCCGTGCAGTCGGCGCTGTAGCCGGTAAGTATGACGCGCTGGTTTGAGACCTTGGCGGTCAGCAGCAGCGAGAAGACGGCTTGGATGTTCAGCGCCTGGGCGCCCGCGTCCGCGCCCTGGGGAAAATAGCGCAGAAGCGTTCCAGCGGCGCAGGCCCCAAACGGCGCGTCGATCTTCAAGGTGATGGAATTTGGCATGTAGGTGGCCTCCAGGAAGGTCACCTTGGTCCCCGCCGCGATGTCCGGCGCAGACTGGGCGGTCGCGAAGCTGGGCGCGACACAGACGACGACAGCCGCGGCCAGCGCGACGAGTTTCGAACGAGACAAGACTACCCCCGGGGATGCGCGCAACGGATGCTCCGCCGTTCAGCCTGCAGCGAGACCATGGCGAGATCAACCCCAGAATGTATCGCGCATCCTACCGCAGCGTCGGCCCCTTGGACTTGTCCAGGCTGGCCAGGGCCAGTTTCGGCGCCGACGGATCCTGAACCGCGTCGCCGCCCTGCGCCAGCAGGGTGTCGATGTGGGCGCGCTGGGCCTTGAAGCGCGACAGCTCCGCGCCCGCCAGGATGGTGCCCTGCGGCACCTTGGCGCCGATCGGGTTGACCCGCTGGCCGTTCAGCCAGACCTCGTAGTGCAGGTGCGGGCCGGTCGCCAGGCCGGTGGAGCCTACATAGGCCACGACCTGACCCTGGCGCACGTGGACGCCGGGACGGATGCCCGGGGCGTAGCGCGAGATGTGGCCGTAGCCGGTGTCCCACTGGCCCGAATGGCGGATGCGCAGCCAGTTGCCGTAGCCGCTCCAGCGGCGGGCCTCCAGCACCACGCCGTCGCCGGCCGCCAGGATCGGGGTGCCCGTGCCGGCCCCGAAGTCGACGCCCTTGTGGGCGCGGGTGTAGCCCAGCACCGGGTGCTTGCGCTGGCCGAAGGTGGAGGTGATGCGGGCCCCGTCGACTGGAGTGCGCAGCAGGAAGCCCTTGATGTTCTTGCCCAGCTCGTCGAAGAACTGCGGCTTGCCGTCGTCTCCGGAGCGCTCGAAGGCGTAGAACTTCTGGCCCTTGACCTCGGCGTATTCCAGGTCGCCGGCCTCGACCGTGCGACCGCTTTCCGTGACCTTGCGGTCGAACACCAGGCAGAAGCGGTCGCCCTCCTTGATGTCGCGCGAGAAGTCGATCTTGTGCGAGAACAGCTTGGCCGCCTGGCTGATCACCGCCGGGGTGCCGCCCACGTCGGCCACGCTCTCGTAGAACGACCCCTTCATCTCGCCGCAGGCCACCTTGGTCTCGTCGGTGACCTTTTCCTCGAGCTCGCGCAGCTTCATCGCGCCGTCGAAGGTGCGCGAGACGGTCAGGGTCGAGGACGGGCCGGTGCGCATCGACAGGCCGATCAGGCGGGCCGAGCCGGCGCGGCCATTGCGGCGCTCGGCGATAGCGGCCTCGAAGGCCATGCCGGCCTTGATGTTGACGGTGTCGATCGCGCCCTGCAGGGCGGCCACCACCTGTCGGGCGTCGTTGGGGGCGATGCCGGTGCGCAGCACCGCGCCTTCCAGGGTCTCGCCGGGCCGCACCTGGACGGGGATCGATTCCGGACGCTCGAAGCCCGGCTGGGCCTCGGCGCTGGCGAAGGCGGCGTGCTGCAGGGCGGCCAGGGCGTTGGCGTCCAGCGGGGCGCGGGCCATCTGCACCGGCGCGTCCGGCGCGGTCAGCTTCCACCCCAGGCCCAGGGCGGCCAGGCCGGCGATCGCGGTGAAGACCTTCGGGGCCAGACGCAGGGTCGGCCGTCTCGGATCGAATTCCTGCATCAAGCCCCCGACTGGTAGCGATGCCGCGTGCGTTCAGAAGGACACGGCTGGGACGCCCCCCAGCAAAACCTCGCGCCGGAAAATGGCGGATGACGCCATGTTCGAGCAAGGACTATTCGGTGCTTCGGGCGATTTGTCACGGACAGGGTTAACGCCCTGTTCCTACAAAAGAAAACGCCCGCCTCCGAAGAGGCGGGCGCTCAACTTTTCGAATTTGGAGCCGTGCCGGCTTACGCCGCGTTGACCTGTTCGTTCGGGTCGCGCAGCACGTAGCCGCGGCCCCAGACGGTCTCGATGTGGTGCTTGCCCTGGGCGGAGGCCGCCAGCTTCTTGCGCAGCTTGCAGATGAAGACGTCGATGATCTTCAGTTCCGGCTCGTCCATGCCGCCGTACAGGTGGTTGAGGAACATCTCCTTGGTCAGGGTCGTGCCCTTGCGCAAGGAAAGCAGCTCCAGCATCTGATATTCCTTGCCGGTCAGATGCACGCGGTTGCCGTTCACTTCGACGGTCTTGGCGTCGAGGTTGACGATGATGTCGCCGGTCTTGATCACCGACTGGGCGTGACCCTTCGAACGACGGACCACCGCGTGGATGCGGGCGATCATCTCGTCCTTGTGGAACGGCTTGGTCATGTAGTCGTCGGCGCCGCCCGAGAAGGTCTTCACCTTCGTGTCGATTTCGGCGCTGCCCGACAGGATCATGATCGGCGTGTTCACCTTCGCCACCCGCAGGGTGCGCAGAACATCCAGGCCGCTCATGTCCGGCAGATTCAGGTCCAGCAGGATGAGGTCGTAGTCATAGATCTTGCCCAGATCCACGCCCTCTTCGCCAAGATCCGTCGTGTAGACGTTGAAGCCTTCAGACTTCAGCATCAGCTCGATGGTCTGCGCGGTGGCGCTGTCATCCTCGATCAACAGTACGCGCATGCAGCCCTCCCCGCCCTTGGGCGGCATTATTCGACAGCTAGGCGGAATACCGCCGGTGAAACCCGTCCTGCACTCTGCCGGACAGTTAATTTAAGACAGGTTAATGGTGAATGATCTCGCTGAGGAAATGGTTAATCTGATTTGCGAATCGGGCGCAAGCGGCCAGCGACTCATTTGGCGCAAAGGTCGCAGGGGGCTGTGGACAGGTCGTCAAGACGATTCCTTTCGGCCCGAAAGCCCGGAAATCGGGAGTTGTAAAGGGCCTGATTGCTTCCCCTCGCCCGCGTCCGCTAGGCCGCGCCGTTCACCTGTAAGGCGAGATTGCGGCGTTCTGTCGCGAGAAATTTACAGCCTTGGCCGCGCGTTTCGGAGCGTGGCCGCAAGCCTGACCGTTCGAGGCCCGCGACGTCCCGCCGCGGCGGGTTTCATCGTCGTTTTCGCCGGAAGTCGCTCGCGTCGGCGAACGGCGGGATCGGCGGGGTCGAGGGCATGGTCATAAAGCCGCAGCCCCCGGCTTAACCGCAATCCTCAAGGGCCGATTAACCATGTCGGTCTACTTCACTCCCCATTAACGCGCGAGGCCCAAAGCTGGGCTTCGAGCCGTCGGGAGCCCCGCTTGCGAAGCCTGATCGCCGCCGTCGAACGTATCGATCCGCTGACCATCTTCGGTCGCGTCGCCGCCGTGAACGGCCTCCTGATCGAGGCCCGCGGCGGGCTGACCCGTCTCGCCGTCGGCGCCCGGGTCGAGATCGAGCGCCTGGGCCTGCCGGTGCTGCCGGCCGAGGTGGTCGGCTTCCGCGAGACCCGCGCCCTGCTGATGCCGTTCGGCCCCGTCGAGGGCGTGGCTCCCGGCGCCGAGATCCGCATCATGCCCGAGGGCGCCGTGGTCCGCCCGACCAAGGCCTGGCTGGGCCGCATCATCAACGCCTTCGGCGAACCGATCGACGGGCTGGGCCCGCTGCCGCAGGGCGACGTCCCCTACCCCCTGAAGACCCCGCCGCCGCCGGCCCACGCCCGCGGCCGGGTCGGCGAGCGCCTGGACCTGGGCGTGCGGTCGATGAACGTCTTCACCACCACCTGCCGCGGCCAGCGCCTGGGCATCTTCGCCGGCTCGGGCGTGGGCAAGTCGGTGCTGCTGTCGATGCTGGCCAAGGAGGCCAGCTGCGACGCCGTCGTGGTCGGTCTGATCGGCGAGCGGGGCCGCGAGGTCCGCGAGTTCATCGAGGAGACCCTCGGCGAGGAAGGGCTCAAGCGCGCCATCGTCGTGGTCGCCACCTCGGACGAGCCGGCCCTGACCCGCCGCCAGGCCGCCTACATGACCCTGGCCGTCGCCGAGTTCCTGCGCGACCAGGACCAGGAAGTCCTCTGCCTGATGGACTCGGTGACCCGCTTCGCCATGGCCCAGCGCGAGATCGGCCTGGCCGCCGGCGAGCCGCCGACCACCAAGGGCTACACCCCCACCGTCTTCACCGAGCTGCCCAAGCTGCTGGAGCGCGCCGGCCCCGGCCCGATCCGCCCCGACGGCACCACCGCCGCCCCGATCACCGCCCTGTTCACGGTGCTGGTCGACGGCGACGACCACAACGAGCCGATCGCCGACGCCGCCCGGGGCATCCTGGACGGCCACATCGTCATGGAGCGGGCCATCGCCGAGCGCGGCCGCTTCCCGGCGATCAACGTCCTCAAGTCCATCAGCCGGACCATGCCCGGCTGCCAGACGCCGGAGGAGCGCGAGGTCGTCAAGGCCGCCCGCCAGACCCTGGCGGCCTATTCGAACATGGAAGAGCTGATCCGCATCGGCGCCTACCGCGCCGGGGCCGACCCGCTGATCGACCGCGCCATCCGCCTCAACCCGGCGCTCGAGGCCTTCCTCGGCCAGAGCCCCGACGAGGCCACCAGCCTCGACGACAGCTTCGGCTACCTCGCCCACATCCTGCAAAGCGACGCCGCCTGATGACCAAGTGGGCCGACTCCCTGATCCGCATCTCGAACCACGAGGTCGAGACCCTGCAGAAGCGCCTGGCCGACATCGTCGAGCGTCGCCAGACCGCCGAGATGAGGGTCGCCACCCTGGACGCGGAGTCCGAGGCCGAGGCGATGCGGGCCCAGGGCGACGTCGAGGCCGGCTGGTACATGATCGGCTTCCGCCAGGGCTCGAAGATCCGCCGCGACCAGGCCCTGCTGGAGATCGACCAGATCCTGATCGAGGAGGCCGGGGCCCGTGACGCCCTGGCCCTGGCCTTCGAGAACCTCAAGAAATACGAGCACGTCGCCGAGGCCGCCAAGGTCGCCAAGGCCAAGCTGGTGGGCAAGCTGGAGATCGCCGCCCTGGACGAACTGGGCCTGCGGCGGGCGGCGGCCGGTGGGCGGTGACAGCCTCTACTCCTCACCCGTGAAACGGGGGAGGTGGCGCGATGCGAATACGCATCGTGACGGAGGGGGCGTCCCGACGCCGACCTCGTCGCCACTAGACGCCCCCTCCACCGCTTCGCGGTCCCCCTTCCCCGTTGCGCTTCGCTCCACGGGGGAGGAGATATCGCGCCGCACGGTCCTGGCCGGCGCCCTCGCCCTGTCCGCCTGCGGCCCGAAGGCCCAGGGCCAGCCCATCCCCGCCGACCTGCCGCCGCTGAAGGCCGTCGCGCCGTTCCGGGTCGGCGCCTGCGTCCAGGCCCTGCACCTGGACGACCCGGCCCTGGCCGGCCTCCTGGCCCGCGAGGTCAGCCAGCTGACCCCCGAGTGGCAGATGAAGATGGAATACATCGTCCAGCCGGACGGGTCCTTCCACTTCGAGGCCCCCGACCGCATCGCCGCCTTCGCCCGCGCCCACGGCATGGGCCTGCTGGGCCACACCCTGGTCTGGTACGCCCAGGCGCCGGAGGCCTTTCAGCGGCTCGACGAGAACCGCATCGGCTTCGCCGACGCCTATCGCAACTACATCCTCGCCGTGGCCGGCCGCTATCGCGGCCAGGTGGTCGGCTGGGACGTGGTCAACGAGGCGGTGGCCGAGGACGGCGACGGCTGGCGCGACAGCCTGTGGGCCCAGCGCCTGGGCGCCTTCGAGCACATCGCCCTGGCCTATCGCACGGCCCGCGAGGCCGACCCGCAGGCCACCTTGCTGCTGAACGACTACAATCTCGAATACTATCCCAGGAAGCGCGCCACCTTCCTGAACCTGGCCGAGCGCCTGCTGGCCTCGGGCGCGCCGCTGACCGGCCTGGGCACCCAGATGCATGTGGCGGCCGACATCGCGCCGGGCGAGATCACGCGGATGATCCGCGACCTGGCCGGCCTGGGCCTGCCGATCCACGTGTCCGAACTGGACGTGTCGCTGACCCGCGCCGAGAACAAGCTGCTGTCCCGCACCGAGCTGCAGCGCCGCCAGGCGGCCGTCTACGCCGAGACCGCCGAGGCGTTCATGGCCCTGCCCGAGCGCCAGCGCTTCGCCTTCACCCTGTGGGGCCTGCGCGATCGCGATTCCTGGCTGACGGCGGAGAACGCCGCCGACGCTCCGGCCGCCTTCGACAACGCCGGCCGCCCCAAGGCCGGCGCGGCGGCCCTGGTCGGGGCGTTCAGGGGTTAGGGCGGATCGAGATTCAGCTGTCTCGGGCGACTCCGTCAGCACCCAAGGCCTTCGCCTTGATCCGTCATTCCCGCCCGTGTGGCGGGAATCCCTGGTTCAGCTGACGATGAAATGCCTTGGCGCGCCGGCGCGCCACGCCCCCGCACCTGCGGCGGACAGAGGGCTTCCCGCCACAAGGGCGGGAATGATGGACTCGTTGGGAGCGCGGCGGAAGGTCGCTCCGCCCTAAGCCTTGCTCGTCCCGCCCGGCTGGTCGTCATCGTCTTCGGCGCACAGCGTCTTGGCCAGGGCCAAGATCTGCCGGCGCTGGGCCGGCGGCAGCTGGGGCACCAGCGAGGCCAGCTCGACCCCCTCTTCGGTGGCCATGAAGCGGCGCACGGCCTCGATGCGCTTGTCGCCGTCGCCGTCCACCTCGGGCGGCATGCCCTCGAAGAACCAGGCCACCGAGGTCTGCAGGGTCACGGCCATGCCGTAAAGCTTGGAGGCGCTGACGCGGTTGGCGCCGCGCTCGTATTTCTGCAGCTGCTGGAAGGTGATGCCCACGCTGTCGGCCAGTTGCGTCTGGCTCAGGCCCATGGATTTGCGACGCATCCGGATGCGCGCGCCCACATGGATATCGACGAGGTGAGGTTCTTGATCGGCCAACGTGCGTCTCCAGGCGGAGACTCGACAGGTCTCCTGCCGCTTAGACGCCGAGGATGATCCTCGCCCTCAAGCTTTGCGATGAATTTTCGTAAACCGCGTTATTCGGTCGCAGGGATCGCCAGGCTCAGCCGATCGGCTTCTGGGCCGTCGCCTGAACCGGCGGACGGGTGGCGACGGCCACGGCGTGGTCGGCGTCGCTGGCCTGGCGCAGGGCGCGCAGGTCTTCGCTGATCCGGAAGATGGCGACATAGAACTCGCAGAAGGCGCGCCACAGCAGCACCATGGCGGCGGCGACCAGCAGGCCGGCGATCAGCACGGGAAAGGCCAGCAGCAGCGACTGCAGGCCGGGCTCCTTCAGCGCCAGGCCGACGGCGGCGCCGACCACCGAAAAGGCGAACAAGGCCACGACGCCCAGCCCGGCCCAGTAGATCAGGTGAATCACCGGCCCCGTGACGAGACGGTCGAACGTCAGCAAGTCCCAGAACAGACCGTTCGAGCCGCGCGCCTTGGAATTTCTGGCCGGAGCCATCCGACACCCCTCATGTCAGCGGGAGCTCCGCCGGGTACTGACGCCATCGCTAGCAGCGCGAAGCCCGCTCGGCAATGCCGAGCGGGCTTCGGATCGTCAGACGACGATCGTTGGTTATTGGGGCTTGGCGCCGGCCAGGGTGGCGTCGATCTGCGCCTTGGTGGCCGTGGTCTGCAGGCCGCCGGTGGCGGCGGCGCTGAAGCTGGCCTTGGGCAGGGCGAACTTCTTGTCGCCGCTGGTCACGACCACGTTGGTCGAGCCGTCGGCGCCGGCGGTGGTGCCGGCGATGGTGCCGACCACGGCGCCGGAGGGATCCTTGACCTCGGAGCCGACCTTCAGGTCCAGGGCCACATTGGCCGAGGACGGCGTACCCGCCGCGTCGGCGTCAGCCGCCGTGCCCGCGGTCCCGGTCGCGCCGGTCGGCGCGCCCGCGCCCGTGGCGGGGCTGGCGGGCGTGGCCGGAGAAGCCTGCGTGCCGGTTGAGGGCGACGCCGGCGTGGCTGGCGTGGCCGAGGTCGTTCCGGACGGGGTGGTCTGGGCGGACGGCATGGTGTGGCCCGAGGGCGTCATGGCGCCGGCGGCCGGAGTTCCGGTCGAGCTCGTCGATTGGGCGAACGCGGCGCCCGCCAGCGAAAGAGTCGCGGCGGCGGCGAACATGGCGATCTTGGTTTTCATTAGTAGCGCTCCGTCGTGAAGGCCCCCGCCTTACAAAACCGAACGCGACCTCTCGGCAACGGTTCCGAAATAATCAGTAACAACCCGTGACCATTTCTGGGCGCTTCCAGGCTTTTTCTAGGCGAGAGGGCCGAAAACTTGACCGTTGACTGACCTAGACCATGCCGACGGTGCGCAGGCGCGCGCGCGGATGGATTTCGTTCTGGCTCATCACCACGGTCTGGCCGCGGAAGCGCTCGATGATCGAACGGACGTAGGGGCGCACGCCGGGGCTGGTCAGCAGCACGGCGCTGTCGCCGGCCATGGCGGCGCGGTCGAAAGCGTCGCGCACGCCGCGGATGAAGTCCTGCAGGCGCGAGGGCGCCAGAGCCAGCTGCTTGTCCTCGCCCGGCCCGACCAGGGCCTCGGCGAAGGCCTGCTCCCACTCGGCCGACAGGGTGATGATCGGCAGCGCGCCGTCCTCGCCGCGATTGGCCCAGCACAGCTGGCGGCCCAGGCGGGCGCGGACCTGCTCGACCAGCTGGATGACCGAGGCGGTGTGCGGCGCGGCCTCGCCGATGCCTTCCAGGATCTGCGGCAGGTCGCGGATCGACACGCGCTCCTTCAGCAGGGCCTGCAGCACGCGCTGGATGGTCGTGGCGCTGACCACCGAGGGGATCAGGTCGTCGACCAGCTTCTTCTGGCCCTCGGGCAGGTCCTTCAGCAGCTTCTGCACCTCGGCGTACGAGAGCAGGTCGGCCATGTTTTCTTTGAGGATCTCGGTCAGGTGCGTGGTCAGCACGGTGGCCGGATCGACGATGGTGTAGCCGCGGAAGGTGGCCTCCTCGCGCATGGCCTCCTCCACCCAGGTGGCGGGCAGGCCGAAGGCGGGCTCGCGCACGTGCTCGCCCGGCAGCTCGACCTGGCCGCCGCGCGGGTCCATGGCCATCAGGCAGCCCAGGCGGACCTCGCCGGCCCCGGCCTCCATCTCCTTGATGCGGATCGCATAGCCCTGGTTGGCCAGGCGCATGTTGTCCAGGATGCGGACCGGCGGCATGACGAAGCCGAACTCGGTGGCCAGGGTCTTGCGCAGGGCGCGGATCTGGTCGGTCAGCTTGCGGCCGTCCAGGTCGTTGATCAGGGTCAGCAGGCCGTAGCCCAGCTCGATCTTGACGTCGTCGATGGCCAGGGAGGCGCTGATCGGCTCTTCCTCCGGCTCGGCGGAGGCTTCGGCCAAGGCCGCCAGGGCGGCGGGATCCAGCGGCTGCGGCTCCTTGGCCTTCTGCACGCGGCGATAGGCCAGGAAGCCCGCGCCGGCGGCCAGGGCCGCGAACGGGATGATCGGCATGCCCGGGATCAGGGCGATGACGCCGGAAGACGCCGAGACCATGCCCAGGGCGACCGGGTTCATGGCCAGCTGGGTGGTCAGGGCCTTGTTGGCGCTGCCCTCGACCCCGGCCTTGGACACGACCATGCCGGCGGCGATCGAGATGATCAGGGCCGGGATCTGGCTGACCAGGCCGTCGCCGATGGTCATGATGGTGTAGGAAGCGCTGGCCTCGCCGATCGGCATCTTGTGCTGGACGACGCCGATCAGGATGCCGCCGACGATGTTGATCGCGGTGATGATCAGGCCGGCGACGGCGTCGCCCTTCACGAACTTGCTGGCGCCGTCCATGGCTCCGAAGAAGGTGCTTTCCTGCTCCAGGTCCTTGCGGCGCTGCTTGGCGGTGTCCTGGTCGATCAAGCCGGTCGACAGGTCGGCGTCGATGGCCATCTGCTTGCCGGGCATGGCGTCCAGGGTGAAACGGGCCGCGACCTCGGCGATCCGACCCGAACCCTTGGTGACGACCATGAAGTTCACCACCACCAGGATGATGAAGACGATCACCCCGATGACGAAATTGCCCTGCATCATCAGGTTGCCGAAGGCGGCGATCACCGCGCCGGCCCCGTGCGAGCCTTCCTGGCCGTGGCCGAGGATCAGGCGCGTCGAGGCCACGTTCAGGCCCAGGCGATAGAGGGTGGCGACCAGCAGGACGGTCGGGAACGAGGTGAATTCCAGCGGCTTCTTGATCAGCACCGCCGTCATCAGGATCAGCACCGCGCCGGTCAGGGAGATGGCCAGCAGCAGGTCCAGCATGATCGCCGGGACCGGGATGATCAGCAGGACGATGATGCCCACGACGCCCAGGGCCAGTCCCATTTCGCCGCGCAGGATCCCTTCCCACAGCGACTTGGCGCTGGGGATCGAGGAGGCGGCCTTGGAGACGGCGGCGTCGGCCATGAAACCTTCGAGGCTGTTCAAGCTCTACCGCGCATGAAGCGATTTGCGCGCTAGTGCCATGTGCTTAATCGAAATTAGCCATGTCGGGCGCCGGACCGATGGTCGCGGGCGCCGAACACGGGTCTTCCGGTCAGGCGGCGGCCACGCCCCCCTGCGGCGGCGGCACCGAAACGCCGGCGTCCGAATATTCCTTCAGCTTGTTGCGCAGGGTGCGGATCGAGATGCCCAGGATGTTGGCCGCGTGGGTGCGGTTGCCCAGGCAGTGCTCCAGGGTGTCGATGATCAGCTGCTGCTCGACCTCGGCCACGGTCGAGCCGACGAAGGTGCGCGACACGGCGTCGGCCGCCATCTGGGCGCCGCGGGCCACCGCGACGTCCGGGGCCGGGGCCAGGGGCTGGCCGTCCGGCAGGCGGATGGCGAACTCCTCGATCTCGGCGCCCGGCGACAGCAGCACCGCGCGGTGCATGGCGTTCTCCAGCTCGCGGACGTTGCCCGGCCAGCGGTGGGCGATCAGCCGGCGCTTGGCCTCGGCCGAGATCGGCTTTTCCGGCAGGCCGTTGGCGGCCGAGTACTTCTTCACGAAGTGCTCGCACAGGGTGATCACGTCGCCCGGGCGCTCGCGCAGCGGCGGCAGGCGCAGGTTCACGACGTTCAGGCGGTAGAGCAGGTCCTCGCGGAACGTGCCGTCCTTCACCGCCTGGGTCAGGTCGCGGTTGGAGGTGGCCAGGATGCGGATGTCGACCTTGACCGGCTTGGAGCCGCCGACCCGGTCGATCTCGCGCTCCTGGATGGCGCGCAGCAGCTTGGCCTGCAGGCGGGCGTCCATCTCGCTGATTTCGTCCAGCAGCAGGGTGCCGCCGTTGGCTTCCTCGAACTTGCCGACCCGGCGGGCCACGGCGCCGGTGAAGGCGCCCTTCTCGTGGCCGAACAGCTCGCTTTCCAGCAGGTTCTCGGGGATGGCGGCGCAGTTGACGCTGATGAACGGGGCCTTGGCCCGGCGCGACTTGGCGTGGACGTAGCGGGCCATCACCTCCTTGCCCGAACCGCTCTCGCCGGTGATCAGGATCGAGGCTTCCGACGGGGCCACCTGGTCGGCCAGGCGCAGGACGTTCTCCATCGCCGGATCGCGGACGATCATCGGGCGGTTGTCGTCGGTGACGGCGGCCAGGACCGCGGCGATCAGCTCGGCGTCCGGCGGCAGCGGGATGAACTCCTTGGCCCCGGCCTTGATCGCCGCGGCGGCCCGCATCGGGTCGGCGTCGACGCCGCAGGCCACCACCGGCACCCGGATCCGCTCGGACTCGTTGGCGGCGATCAGGCCCGCGATGTCGAGCGTGTACTCGACCATCAACAGGTCCGCGCCCTGGCCGGCCCGCAGCGCGTGGGTCGCCGCCTCCGCGGTCTCGACGTGCGAGACCTTGGCCCCGGTGTTCATCGCCATCTTCACGGCGACCGAGAGCTGTCCGTTCAGTTTTCCGACGACCAGGAGGCGCATCGTTTTCTCTCCGTTGGGGCCTAGCGCGCCCCGTATTCCAACCGGTTAAGCTTCACTCGACGTCGCAGGCGGTCAGCCGGCGGCGTCGCCGTCCTTGATGATTTCCGTCATGGTCACGCCCAGGCGCTCGTCGACGACGACGACCTCGCCGCGCGCCACCAGGCGGTTGTTCACATAGATGTCGATCGCCTCGCCGACCTTGCGGTCCAGCTCGAGGATGCTGCCGGCCGACAGCTGCAGCAGCTGCGCCACCGACATGTGGGCCCGGCCCAGCACGGCGGAGATGTTGACCGGCACGTCGAACACCGGCGCCAGGTCGGAGGCGATCTTGTCGCTGAGTTCGACGGGCATCTCGGAGGCCAGCATGCTGCCGCCGAATTCGTCGAGGGTGAGGTTGTCTTCGGTCATGGCGGTCAGCTTTCGCTAGGCACGAGGGGTTCGGCGTGGAGACCCTCGGCCGCGATGGCGGCTTCGAGGGCTTGGGTGACGCGGGCGGCCGCGTCGTCGGGATTGAAGGCCGCGCGCCCGTCGCCCCAGTCGAGGAGGAAGGCGGCGGCCGGCACGGCGTCGGCCCGGGCGACGATCTGGCCGGGGAAGCCGATGGCCTGGGCCGTCTGCTCCAGGGCCGCCTGGGTGCGCTCGACCAGGTGGGCGGCGACGCGGACGGTCAGCTTGGGGCTGGCCTCGACCTCGCGGGCCAGGGCGACCAGGGCCGCCTGGGTCGGGGCCTCCGGGAACTGGTCCAGGGCGGCGTCGGCGATGGCCCGGCCGCAGGCCAGGGCCAGCATCGCCGAGCCCTCGCGGTGCTCGTGGGCCACGGCGGCCAGGGTCGAGAAGGCGCTGTGGATCGCCTGGCCGACCGTGTTCAGGGCCAGGGCGGCCTCGCGCTCGGCCTGGGCGACGGCCGACTGCTCGCCGGCGGCGTAGGCCTGGGCCTTGGCCTCTTCCATCTCTTCCAGGGTGAAGTTCTTCTTCACCCGCGGCGGCGCGCTCATGCCGCCGTGGTCGTCGAACACGGTGTCGAAGGTGAAGCGCTTGTGGGCGATGTCGGTCATTCAGCCATCCCCCTAGTAGATCAGTTCGTCTTCGGCGCCGGCGCCGGCCAGCATGATCTCGCCCTTGGCGGCCAGGTCCTTGGCGACCTGCACCATGGCGACCTGGGCCTGGTCGACGTCCTTCAGGCGGACCGGGCCCATGCTTTCCATGTCCTCGCGCATGATCTTCGAAGCGCGCTCCGACATGTTGGAGAAGAACATCTCGCGCAGCTTGTCCGAGGCGCCCTTCAGGGCCAGGGCCAGCTGTTCCTTGCCGGTGGCGCGCAGCAGGGTCTGGACGCCGCCCGGGTCCAGCTTGGACAGGTCCTCGAACACGAACATCAGGGCGCGGATGCGCTCGGCGGCCTCGCGGTTGCGCTCTTCCAGCGCCGCGATGAAGCGGGCCTCGGTCTGGCGATCGAAGTTGTTGAAGATCTCGGCCATCATCTCGTGGCTGTCACGCTTGGACGTGCGCGCCAGGTTCGACATGAATTCGGTGCGCAGGGTCTGCTCGATCTTGTCGAGGATCTCGCGCTGGACCGGCTCCATCCGCAGCATGCGGGTGACGCATTCCAGGGCGAAGTCCTCCGGCAGCGAGGCCAGCACGCGCGCGGCGTGGTCGGACTTCACCTTGGACAGCACCACCGCGACGGTCTGCGGGTATTCGTTCTTCAGGTAGTTGGCGAGCACCGCCTCGTTCACGTTGCCCAGCTTGTCCCACATGGTCCGACCCGCGGGACCGCGGATCTCTTCCATCAGCTGGTCGACCTTCTCCGGCGGCATGAAGGCCGACAGCAGGCGCTGGGTCTGCTCGTAGGAGCCCATGATCGCGCCGGTCGAGCTCATGCCCGAGACGAACTCGACCAGCAGCTCTTCCACGACCGAGGCAGAGACCGTGCCCAGGCCGGCCATGGCCTGGGAAACTTCCTTGATTTCCTCGTCGTCCAGGGCTTCCCAGATCGCGGTGTGCTCTTCGCCCAGGGCGAGCAGCACGATCGCGGCCTTCTCGGGACCGGCCAGCTTCTTGACGTCGTTGACGGAGGTCTTCATCGCCTACTCCGACTCGTGCAGCCAGGAGCGGAGGATCGCGACGGACTCGTCGGGGTGCTTTTCGACGAACTCCGAGACCCGCTTGATCGACGAGGCCTTCACCTGGCCCTCGATCTTGGCGATGTCGATGCGCTGGTCCATGTCGGCGGGACCGGCGATGGCGATCGGCTCGCCCGCCTGATCGACGATCACTTCCTGGGTCGTGCCGTCCGACAGGGTCACCATGCGGGTGATCTGCGGCGTGTTCAGCGCCAGGCCCAGCGGGGTCGGCGGCGGGCTCATCAGGCTCTTCAGGAACGGACGGACCGCGAACAGCAGGATCAGCAGGGCCACGATGGCCAGCACGCCCAGTTCGGCGATGCGCATCAGGTCGTTCTTGTCCATGCCGTCCAGCAGGCCGGCCTTGCCCAGGCCCTGGTCCTCGGGCTGCGGGAAGCGGACATTGACCACCGAGACCTGGTCGCCGCGGGCCTGGTCGAAGCCGACCGCGGTCTTCACCAGTTGCTCCAGCTGGGCCATCTCGGCGGCGGTGCGCGGGGTGTAGGCGCCCGGCTTGCCGTCCTTGCCCGGAGGGGCGGTGACGCCGTCGACGGCCACGGCGATGGCGACCTTGCGGACCTTGCCCGGCTCCTGGACGGTGGTCGTGGTGCTTTCCGAGATCTCGTAGTTGGTGACGCTCTCGTTGCTGTCCTGCTTGGAGCCCAGCGGCTGGAAGCCGTTC
This sequence comes from Caulobacter sp. UNC279MFTsu5.1, assembly GCF_900114015.1. Taxonomy (GTDB): domain Bacteria; phylum Pseudomonadota; class Alphaproteobacteria; order Caulobacterales; family Caulobacteraceae; genus Caulobacter. Next base: position 91,023 of record NZ_FORN01000004.1, read on the forward strand.
GGGGTCTGGCCCGGAATGTTCTGGGTCGAGGTGACGCCGCCGGTGTCGTCGTTCTTGGTCTCGCTGGAATTGTTGGCGTTGGTGCTTTCCGAGCGGATCACCTGGCCGTCCGGGTCGAACTTGCGTTCCTGGGTGGTGACGCGGTTCAGGTCGAGGTCGGCGGTGACGTTGACGCGCGCCTTGCCCGGGCCCAGCACGCCGTCGATCATGTCCTTGACCGTCTTGGCGATGCGGGCCTCGGCCTCGCTCTTGGCGTCCTGGGCCAGCTTGCCGGCCAGGCTCTCGTCGTTGCCGGCCGACAGGGTCTTGCCGTGCTGGTCGATGACGTTGACGGCGTCGGGCTTCATGCCGGCGACCGAGCCGGCCACCAGGTTCTGGACGGCGCGGACCATGTCGGCCGACGGCTCGCGGCCGGTGCTGATGGTGACCGCGGCGGTCGGCTTCTCGGCGTCTTCCTCGAACAGTTGACGCTTGGGGATCACCAGGTGGACACGGGCGGCGCGCACGCCGTCCCAGCCCTGGATCGTGCGCTCCAGCTCGCCCTGCAGGGCGCGCTGGCGGTTCAGCTGCTGGACGAAATCGGTCTGGCCCAGGGCGTTGCCGGTGTCGAAGATCTCGTAACCGACCGAGCCGGAGGTCACCAGGCCCTTGGTGAAAATCAGCTGGCGCGCGGAATTGACCTTGTCGCGGGCGACATAGATCGTCGAGCCGTCGGCCTTGGTCTCGTACTTGATGCCGGCCTGGTCGAGCGCCTGGGTGGCGGCGGCGGATTCCTTGGGGTCGACGTTCGACAGCAAGAGCTCGTTGGGCTGCTTGCTCATCATCATCATCACGGCGGCGACCACGGCGATCGCGCCCGCGGCGACGCCGATCAGGGCGGCCAGACGGCCGACGCCAAACCTTTGAATCGCGCTGAGGAACTTGTCCAACCTACGCCCTACCCCTGAACGGCGTCCCGAGAGGGGACGCCAGCCGCTGCGCGCCGGAGCACGCCGTCGCTAGGCAGGATTTACCCAGTGCAAGGTAAACGGGTCGTTTACAAAGGCCCCCTCCAAGGGGGACCCGGGGGCGCCAAAAGGTCGCGGCCGCGCCCCGGGGGGACGCGGCCGCTGAACTGTTCGACTGGACCGCCGAGGGCTCGAAAACCCTGGCGCGCCTTGGACTTCTGACGCCGCCGACTAGCGGTACTGCTGAAGCCGCGTGGTCCGCAGACCCGCCAGGCCGTGACGGTCGATCGATTGCTGCCACGCGAGGAACTCCTCGTTGGTCAACTTGTACCGATCGCACGCCTCGTCGAGCGAGAGGAGACCACCGCGGACGGCGGCCACCACCTCGGCCTTGCGCCGGATCACCCAACGCTGGGTTTCCGGAGGCGGCAAGTCGGAGAGAGTCAGCGGCGCGCCGGTCGGACCGATCACGTACTTCTCACCCCGGCTGTTCGTGCGCTGCTGCTGCAACATGGCTTTACGCCTTTCCCACAACCATCACTGTTGGAGAGGAATATACGCGCCGGGAAATAACAGGCGCTTAATTCCAATAGTAAAGAAAGACTGAAACACGAGGCTTTCTCCCTACTCCCGTGATGTATCAATGTGACACAGGACAATTAAGGTCAGTTAAGACCTGTAATTACCGTTTAATGCTCAGAAGCTCTTCTAGCATCTGGTCCGCGGTGGTGATGATCTTCGACGAAGCCGAATAGGCTCTCTGCGTCGTGATCAACCCCGTGAACTCGGTCGACAAGTCGACCGTCGAAGCTTCCAGCGTGGACGGAGCGATCACGCCCGCGCCCCCCTGCCCCGGAGTCTTCAAGCTATAGGTGCCGCTTTCGTTGGTGACGCGATATGCATTTCCGTTCACCCCCTTCAATCCGTTGGGGTTCGAGAAGGTGGCGACCGCAACCTGTGCGATCCGGCGGGTCACGCCGTTGTCGAAGATCGCCGAGACGTAGCCCTGGTCGTCGACCTCGATGTTGGTCAGGTTGCCAAAGGCCGTGCCGTTGGTGTTGACCGACTGGACCACCGACTGGCTGTTGTACTGGGTCAGGCCGCCGGCGGCGCTGGCCAGGTCGATCTGGATGTCCTGGGAGTCGATGCCCAGACCGTCGGCCCAGCGCGGGGGGGTCACGGCCGGCGGGGCCAGGTTGGCCACGGTCGGGTCCGAGGCGCCGATGTTGATCGCGGTCGGGGTGACGCCGCCGAACAGGTTGCCGACCGAGTTCAGCTTGCCGTCGGTGGTGAAGGTGATCTTGCCCGAGCTGATCAGGCCGTTGGTGTTGTTGTCCAGGTCGCCCGGTTTGGCGCGCAGTTCGGCGAACCATTCGTTGGGGCCCGGACCCTTCAGCAGCGACAGGGTGACCGTGCGCTGGCCGCCCTTGGAGTCGGAGACCGGGATCTGGATCTCGAAGTCCGGCTTGACGCCCGTGGTCGGATCCTCGGCGTAGTCAGACATCGAGCGGGTCGCCGGGTCGTAGGCGCCGCTGGCGATGGCGTCGGCCTTGGTGTTCACGCCCAGCTGGGCCTGGGTCACCGTCACGGCGGGCGGGCCCGCGGCGATCTGCACGTTCGGCGCCGTGCCCGGCAGGGTGGTGCTGAGCAGCGCGCCCGTGGTCGGGTCGTAGGTGTTGACCCCGGTCGCCACGGTCACGCCGGCCTGACGGACCTCGACGGCGTACTGGTTGCCGGTCCCCGTCGGGCTGTAATAGACCGAGAAGTTGCTGGTGGCGCCGCTGCTGTCGAGCACGCCGGTCTTGGCCGACACCGCGTTGGCCGCGGCCGAGACGGCCTGTTCCGAACGCAGGTTGGCGTTGACGCCGACCCGGGTGGTCTTCTCGGCGGTGCCGCCGACCGTGCCGACATTGATCGACGACAGCTGGGTCAGGTCCGACGGGTCGGGCGTGATCGTGCCGGTCACCGGGTCGGCCAGCCAGCCCTGCAGATAGAGGCCGGCGTCGTTCTTCAGATAGCCCAGGTTGTCCAGCTGGAACGAACCGGCGCGGGTGAACGAGCGGGTGTCGGTGGCGGTCAGGCCTTCCGGCTTCTCGGTGCCGACGAAGAAGCCCGAGCCGGCGATCGACAGGTCCAGGTTCGAGGTCGTGGCCTGGGTCAGGCCCTGCTGGCTGATGAACTGGTGGGTCTGGGCCTTGACGCCGCCGGCGCTGTAGGTGGCGTTCTTGCTCTGGGCGGTGACCAGCGTCGAGAAGTTGGCCGAGCTGCGCTTGTAGCCGACCGTGTTGACGTTGGCGATGTTGTCCGAAATCGCGGCCAGGGCCGACGAGTTGGAGATCAGGCCGGAGACCCCGGCGAGCATGGCGCTGTTGATGCTCATGACTGCGATCCTGCGATGAAGTTCAAAAACGAAAGGGTTTGAGGTTCAGCGCGGTTTGCGTTTGGGTCTCGAAATCCGGCGGAGCCGGGGGAGACCGCGACGGCGTCGTTCTGACGCCCGTTCATCTTGTCGCGACGACCGTCAGGCGGTCGTGGGATTGGTGACGCCGATCACGGAGTCGAGCGGGACCTTGGTGTCGCCGATCCAGACCATGTTGACGCCGCTCTCGTTGGTGACCTTGGTGACGACGCCTTCGATGCGTCCCTTGGCCGTGGTGGTGATCTTGCTCCCTTCGGCATCGGTGGCGGTCACCTTGATGGTGTATTCGCCGCCGTCGGGCTGCTTGGTTCCGTCGGCGCTCTTGCCGTCCCACTTGAAGGTGTGGTCGCCGCTCGACATGTCGTCGGGCAGGATCGTGGCGATGGTCTTGCCGAACTTGTCGACGACCTCGACCTTGACCCCGGTGGCCGCGCGGCTCTGGGTGTAGCTCCAGGTCGCCTCGCCGCCCTTGAGCACCGACTTGTCGGTCTCGGCGGTGACCTGCTTGCCCATCAGGTTGACGCCCTCGCTGATGCCGCCGCTGGTGTTCATGCCCACCAGGGCCGTCAGCAGGTCGTTGGTCACCAGCTGCTGCTCGACCCCGGTCATCTGGGTGATCTGACTGGTCATCTGGGTCGTGTCGGTGGGCGACAGCGGATCCTGGTTCTTCAGCTGGGTGGTCAGCAGCTTCAGGAAGGTCTGCTCGTTGTTGGCGAGCGAGTTCCGGGAGTTGTTGATCTTGTCGAGGGTGGCGTTGCCGGTGCTGCCGGTGGCGGTGACCATGGCGGGCTCTCCTAGATTCTGACGTCGACGCCGCTGCTCTCGGCGACGCGGAGGCCGGGCAGCAGGGCGGACGGGGACAGGGTGGGGATTTCCTCGCCCAGCGCCGATCGGAAGGCGCGGCCTTGGAAAGCCTGACGGCCGTTCTCGCCGTCGTGGAAGTTGAGGAAGGCGTTCTGGCCCTGGCCACCGCCCTGGTTCTGGCTCGAGCTGTCGAAGCTCAGGGCGTTGTCGGCGACGTTGAAGCCGGCGGCCGCCAGGGCCTGGCGCAGCTCGCCCGACTTGCCGCGCATGTCGGCGGCGGCGGCCGGGTTGTCGAAGTTCAGGGCGGCGGTCAGCTTGCCGTCCTTGGCGATCTCGATGCGCACGTCCACGCGCCCCAGGCCTTCCGGCTGCAGCACGACGTCGAAGCGGCTGGTCTTGCCGACCACCGCCTTGCTGGCGATCTCGGTCGTCAGGTGGTTGACGGTCTCCGGTCCGGCCTTGGGCAGTTGAGCCGCGACGATCGGGGCCGGCGCGGCGGCCGTGCCGGGGGCGACGAAGGTCGGGGCGGCGGCGGGAGTCTCGGCGGCGACGGCGACCGGCGCGGCGTCCTTCGAGGCCGAGCTCCGAGCGCTGGCCTGGTCCTGGGCGCCGTCGCCCATCGCGCCTTCGCCCGTCGTCGCGGCGTGGGCCGGGGCGGCGACCTGGCCGTGGGCCGGCTCGGCCGCGGGGGTGGCCACGGCCGCCGCGACGGCGGTGGCCGTGGTGGAGGCGGCGGCCTTCGGTTCGGCGGCCTTGACCACCTTGGCGGTCACCGCGGCGACTTCCGGCGCGGCGGACTGGACGGCGGCGGCCTGGACAGGCGCGGGTTCAGCGAGGTCGGCGGCCGACGCGGCGGCGGCTTCGGCGGCCGGAGCCGTCGGCGTCGCCGCGGCCTGCGGGGCCTGGGCGGTCGGGGCGGCGTCGGCCTTGGCGGCCTGCGGGGCCCCGGTCGTCTTGGACTTGGCGGCGGCCGCCGCAGCGGCGGCGAGCTCGGCGGCCGAGGCCGCCGGCGTTTGCGGCAGGTCGAGGGCCGGAGCGGTTTCGGCGGCGTCGGTGGCCAGGGCGGCGGCGGGAAGGGCCGACGCCAGCGCCTGCGCATCCTGGGCGACAACCGGGGCTGGGACGGTTTCGGTCGCGACGGTCTGTATCGCTTGAGACGCCTGGGCGGTCTGGCCGGCGGTCGCGGCGGCGTCCGCCACGAGCTTGGGCGTCTCGGCCGTCGGCGCCTGCATGGCGGCGATCAGGGCGGCGGCGGCCAAGGCGGCGGCGTCGGCCTGGCCGGTGGCCGCATCGGCCGCTTGGTTATCGGCGGCGGCGACGGCCTGGTCCTTGCTGTCGACCTTGCCGTCGGCCGGCTGAGCGTCCGGGGTCTTGCCCGCGGCCTGGGCGTCGGCGGCCTGGGCGGGCGCCTTGGCGTCGACGGCCTTGTCGGCGGCGTCCGCGACCTTGTCGGCCTTGGCGGCGGCGGCGCGGGCGACCGTCTTGGCGCCGGACGCCTTGTTGTCCCGCGCCCGGTCCGCGGCCCTTTCGGCCGAGGTGTCGGCGTCGCGGGCGTCTTGCGTCGAGGCCTTGTCGTTCGAGGCGCTCGCGCTTCCGGCCTGGGCCAGCAGCGCGCCGAAGCCTTCGGCCGCGTCCTTGTCATAGCCGCCGGCGAGGGCCGGGGCCGAAGGCAGGACGGAAGCGGGGGCGGCGATCGCGGTCATGCGTCGATGAAGTCCACGGCGGATGGCGGCCCGAAAAGGACACGCCTTGATCCGGACTTCCCTGAGCAACCGCCGGGCCAACTCGCAAACTCGCACTAACTATTTGTTTTATTTGATATTAATCTTGCATTTACACCTTCGGATAGGCCGACCACGGCGCTTTTTGCCGGGCTGAACGGGGCGGAAAGGGCCAGGCTTGCCGCGTCGTCGCGCCCCACCCGCAGTTGGCGCCCTCCTTGCGCATGGGTTTCTGTCGCTCGCTCGACGTCAGGAACGGATCGCCATGAATTTCAATGGCTTGCACATCGCCACGGGGGAGCAGCCCCGCTACGCCCGGCAGTTTTCGCCGGGCAAGGTCGCGTCGCGCCGTTCGTGGTTTGCCGAGCAGGCCGGAGAATAGACCATGTCGTTGAACACCATCTTGAACGTGGCGACTTCGGGGATGATGGCGGCCCAGACAGGCCTTCGCGTCACCTCCGACAACGTCGCCAACATCAACACCGCCGGCTATGTCCGCAAGACGATCGCCCAGTCCAACCTGGTGTCGAACGGCATGGGCGTGGGCGTCAACATCGACGCCATCAAACGGGCCACCGACAAGTTCATGGCCGCCGCCAGCCTGAACGGCGCCTCGGACGCCGGCCGCACCAGCGCGGTCGCCACCGCCATGGACAACGCCCAGAAGCTGTTCGGCGACCCCAGCGACAAGACCAACTTCTTCGCGACCCTGGACAATGTCTACGCCGCCTTTTCCATGGCGGCGGACGACCCGTCCTCGACCCTGCTGCGCAGCAGCGCCATCACCAAGGTCGAGGACTTCCTCGGCGAGAGCAAGCGCATCACCTCGTCGCTGTCGAGTCAGATCAAGGACACCGACAACCGCATCGGCGCCGACGTCGACCGCGTCAACGACCTGCTCAAGCAGATCGACGCCCTGAACGTCGACATCACCCGCGCCAAGATGGCGGGCGCCGACGGCACCGGTTCGGAGAACGTCCAGAGCGGACTGATCAACGAGCTGTCGACCTACATGAACATCCAGGTCAGCGACCGCGCCAACGGCGGCGTCATGGTCCGCTCGGCCGAGGGCGTCACCCTGGCCGGCAACGGCCCGGCCACGGTCACCTACAACCAGTCGGGTCCGGCCAACGGCTATCTGACCGTCGTCACCGCCAACAGCGGCGGCCAGGTCATGCCGCTGGCCGTCAGCAACGGCGAGCTGCAGGGCCTGCTGGAGCTGCGCAACAAGGAGCTGCCCAACCTTTCCGACCAGCTGGGCGAGTTCGTCAGCCGGGCCGCCGAGGAACTGAACCGCGCCTCGAACGCCTCGAGCTCGGTTCCGGCGCCCAACAGCATGACGGGCAAGGACACCGGCCTGGACGCCAACACCGCCTTCGCCAACTTCACCGGCAAGACGACGATCGCCATCACCAACGCCGCCGGGGCCATCGTCCAGCGCGTCGACGTCGACTTCGGCGCCGGGACCATGACCGTCAACGGCGCCGCCGGCCCGGCCTTCACCAACACCAACTTCCTGACCCAGCTGAACACCGCCCTGGGCGGCACGGCCACGGCGGCCTTCGCCAACGGCCAACTGAGCCTGAACACTACGACCTCGACCAACGGCGTCGCCATCGTCGACGACGCCACCACGCCCTCGACCAAGGCCGGCAAGGGCTTCAGCCAGTACTTCGGGCTCAACGACATCGTCCGCTCGGACGGCTACTCGCCCTACGAAACCGGCATGGTGGCCAGCGACCCCAGCGGCTTCACGCCCGGCCAGACCATCACCCTGCGCCTGACCGACAGCGAGGGCAGCCGCATCCGCGACATCGAGGTGACCATCCCCACCGGGACCGGCTCGATGCAGGAAACCATCGACGCCCTGAACTCCCGCAATTCGGGCGTGGGCCTCTACGGCGCGTTCGCCCTGGGCTCGAAGGGCGAGCTGACCTTCACCCCGAACGGCGCCACCCCGGTCAGCCTGTCGGTGGTCGAGGACACCACCCAGCGCGGCGTCGGCGGTCCGTCGCTGAGCCAGCTGTTCGGTGTCGGCATGAGCGAGCGCAGCACCCGCGGCGGCCTGTTCAAGGTGGATCCGGCCATGGACGCCAATCCGGCCAAGCTGCCGTTCGCCAAGCTGGACCTGACCGTGGCGGCCGGCGTCCCGGCCCTGGCGACCGGCGACGGCCGCGGCGCCCTGGCCCTGGCCAAGGCCGGCGACACCGCCACCAGCTTCGCCAACGCCGGCGACACCGCCGGCTCGAAGAAGACCGTGCTGAGCTACGGCGCCGACTTCAGCGGCTCGATCGCCCGCAAGGCCGCCGCCGCCACCAGCCGCAAGGAAGCGGCCGACTCCGTCAAGACCGAGGTCGACGCCCAGCGCCAGTCGCAGGAAGGCGTCAACCTCGACGAGGAACTGGTCAATCTGACCACCTACCAGCAGGCGTTCAACGCCTCCGCCCGCCTGATCCAGGCGACGAAGGACATGTTCGATGTCCTCACCAACATAGCTTGAGGTTAAGCCATGACCCGCGTCTCCACCTCCGGCAATTTCGGCGTAATGACCAGCAACCTGATGCGCGCCCAGGTGCTGCAGAACGTCGCCGGCGAACAGGTCTCCAGCCAGAAGAACGCCAACGACCTGAAGGGCTACGCCAAGAACGCCGAGGTCCTGACGGCCATGAAGACCGCCCAGGCCAAGGTGGCCGGCTTCCTGGACCAGACGACCCTGGTCTCCAACCGGCTGGACGTGCAGGACATCGGCGTCGGCCAGGTCGCCGACGCCACCCAGGACGCCCGCGACGCCATCGCCAACGCCATCGCGGCCGGCAGCGCCGAGACCCTGATGCAGCAGCTGAACGGCGCCTTCGGCGACGTGGTCCAGGGCCTCAACAGCAAGTTCAACGGCCGCTACGTGTTCGCCGGCGCCAAGTCCGACACCCAGCCGACCACGGCCACCAGCATGGCCGACCTGACCGCCGGCCCGCCGATCGCCACGCTGTTCCAGAACGACCAGTACATCACCAGCAACCGCGTGGACGACACCACCTCGGTCGACACCGGCCAGCTGGCTGACAAGCTGGGCACGGGCGTCTACGGCGCCTTCCAGCAGGTCCAGGCCTATGTCGACGCCAACGGCCCGTTCACCGGCAAGCTGACCCAGGCCCAGAGCGACTTCCTCAAGGGCCTGCTGCCGACCTTCGACACGGTCAAGACCGGCCTCACCACCGCCCAGGCCCAGAACGGCCTGAACCAGAAGCGCTTCGAGACCGCCAAGACCGAGCTGTCGGACCAGGCCGACACCCTGAGCACCATGGTCGGCGGCATCACCGACGTCGACATGGCCGAGGCGATCACCCGCCTGGAGTCGGCCAAGCTGGCCGTCCAGGCCTCGGCCCAGGTGTTCGCGAGCCTGCAGAACTCGTCGCTGCTGAACGTGCTGAAGTAGGGGGCGGAACCCTCTCAAAGGGTCAAGGCGGGCCTGGCGTTTCGGCGATCGCACGCGCACTCTGGCCGCATGCTCAAGGTTGCGTGCTCCGTCATTCTTCTCGCCCTCGCCTGCGGGCCCGCCGTCGCGGGCGGACCGGCGCGCCACGTCGTTCGTCCCGAGGGCTGCGCGGTTCCCAAGGGCGATCAGGTCCAGCCAGCCGAGTTCGGGGCGACCGAATGCTTTCCCTCGCCGGACGGCCGCAAGTTGGTAGTCGTTCGCGGCGGCCGCATCAGCGTCGATGACGGGGTCAGGACGACCGCGGCCGGCGTGATCGACTATGGTCGTCTGATCTGGAATCCGGCTTCGACCGGTTTCATCGTCTCCGACAACGCCGGCTCCGGACAGACCAGCTATCTCAGCTATGTCGACCTTCGACAGTCATCGCCGCACCGGATCAAGGCGCTGCGATGGACGGCGGCCAAGCAGTATGTCCGGCGCTTCAAGTGCGGCGGTCCCGGCGTCTACGTCCATTCCTGGTTCGACAGCTGGCAGGACGCCGATCACGCGAGAATTTTTGTGATCGAGGGCGTTCACAGCGAAGGCTGCCGCTATCCGGAGGACGGCGAGATCGGGATCGGTGTCGTCGGCGACCCCGTGACCGGCCGGATCGATAAAATCCTGACCGAGACGCAGGCCCGGACGGCATGGTGCACGCCGGGCCGCCGCGACGAGAGCGCCCTTTGCAACACCGCCCCCTAGGGCGCGCGCTCGCGAACCGCGACACGCCGCGACATCCGCAAACCTCGCAAAACCAGCCATAACTCGCTATATGGCCGCGATGGACGCCGACACCGCCCTCTTCGCCCCTGCCCCCTCCGCCCTCGACCGCGCCGTCGAGCAGGCGCGCGCGGCCGTGGGCCTGCCGGTCGGGACGCGGATCGTCGCGGCGATGTCCGGCGGGGTTGACTCCACGGTGACCGCGGCCCTGCTGGCCAAGGCCGGCTACGACGTGGTGGGCGTCACCCTGCAGCTCTACGACCACGGCGCGGCGATCTCGCGCAGGGGCGCCTGCTGCGCGGGCCAGGACATCCTGGACGCCCGCATGGCGGCCGAGCGGATCGGCATCCCGCACTACGTGCTGGACTACGAAAGCCGCTTCAAGGAACAGGTGATCGAGGACTTCGCCGACGCCTATCTGCGCGGCGAGACGCCGATCCCCTGCGTGCGCTGCAACCAGACCGTCAAGTTCCGCGACCTGCTGGACGTGGCCCGCGACCTAGGCGCCGAGGCGATGGCCACCGGCCACTACGTGCAACGGGCTTTCGCGAGCGGCGGCAACCGCCCGCAGCTGCGTCGCGCCGCCGACCCGGCCAAGGACCAGAGCTATTTCCTGTTCGCCACCACGGCCGAGCAGCTGGACTTCCTGCGCTTCCCGCTGGGCGGCATGGACAAGCCGACCGTGCGCCAGGTGGCGACCGAACTCGGCCTGGCCATCGCCGACAAGCCCGACAGCCAGGACATCTGCTTCGTGCCCGAGGGCAAGTACACCACGGTGATCGACAGGATCCGGCCGCAGGGCGCCCTGCCCGGCGACATGGTGCACCTGGACGGCCGCGTGCTGGGCCGCCACGAGGGCGTCACCCGCTACACCATCGGCCAGCGCCGAGGCCTGAACGTCGCCGTGGGCGACCCGCTGTTCGTGGTCCGGATCGACGCCGACAAGCGCCAGGTGATCGTCGGCCCGCGCGAGGCCCTGTTGACCCGGGCGCTATCGCTAAAGGAAGGCAACTGGCTGGGCGTCGAGGACAGCCTGGAGGCCGCCGCCGCCGCCGGCGCGCCGGTGCTGGCCCGCGTGCGCTCGACCCGCGAACCCGTCCCGGGCCGCCTGGCCCTGGTGGACGGTGAACCGCGCCTGGTGTTCGACGGGCTGGAAGAAGGCGTCGCCCCCGGCCAGGCCTGCGTGCTGTACGATCCCGCCGATCCCGAGCGCGTGCTGGGCGGCGGCTTCATCGTCGCGACCGAGCGCGCGGCGACCTAGGGCGGCTGGGCCAACACCCAAGCCCTCCGCCTTGATCCGTCATCCTCGGACTTGTGGCGGGAATCCCTGGTTCAGCCGACGGGCAAGCGCCTTGGCGGGCTGGCGCGCCACACGCTCGCACTTGCGGCGGCAAAAGGGATTCCCACCACAAGGGCGGGTGTTCACCGAGACCGACAATTCCTCGCAGTAGCGATCTGAATGTCTGTTCGCCGACAGGACGCTGGGGCGGACTACGGCCCTACTCGGACCGTAGCAAGTGATCTGGAGTTACTGTGTCGGGAGTGATGGCAGGTCATTCGAACCCAGCAGCGCATCTACTGCAGCCTCCGGGTGGAGCGGGTTGTCGGGAATGAGCAGGTCGGGCTCGATATAGGTGGGCGTCGCCGTTCCCGAGGGGCGGTCGAGCACAAACCGGGGATAGAATAGCAGAAGGCCGGTGTTTGGCAGGCGGAGGCTCTGAACGCCGCCCGACTGGCGTGCGCGGACCGCACCACCTACCCCGGCGACCTTGGCGAAGCGGTAATCTTGGACCACGTTGCTGAAGAGCACGGCGGAGGAATAGGTAAGCGGGCCGACCAGCACATACACCTCTCCCGCGAACCGTAGCGGCTCATCGGCCGGCGGCTTGGCTGCGGTCTCGATCACGCCGGAGACGATCTGGCCGGCGACCTCGCCAGGCGCATTCGGTTGAAGCACCCGCTTGATGTATCGTGAGCCATGCTTGTAAGGCCGGTTAGCGATGTAGCGGAGCAAACCGTCGCGCCACATGTCATCATCCCCGCCGCCGTTCTGGCGGATGTCGATGACCAGCCGGGGCGCGCCCGCCTTGGCGATTCTCGCAAAGCAATCGTGAGTAAAGTCAAAGAACTTCCCCTTGTCCGGCCATGAAAACGCAGCGGCTGTCAGGACGGCTCCTTGCTTACTCACATCGCATTTGTACGTGCGTTCGAAGCTCGCCTCCTCCTGCAGGATGGCCGGCGTCTCGCCGCTGCCCACTATGGTCTGGCGGCCGGCGGCGGCCAGGTCGATGTCGAACGCGACCGGCGATCCGTAGACCTTGGCGTAGAAGAGCCACCAGCGCTTGGCCAATAGAGCGGATCTGGATGCGGGAGTGTCGCCATGCGCGCGCGCCAACAACTCCCTCACCAATGGGCCCACGTCCTGCCCGTTGATGCGCCGAATGCGTTGGCCGGCGAACGGCGTTGGCGCACCGCCCAGGGCGGAGACGACCCGCAAAACGCCATGCGTGTCGAGACTGACCTCGAAGGGGAAGAACACATTGCCTTCAGCCTTCGCCTGGGCGCTCTCCTTCCGCCAATTGGGCAGGCCAATGAAAAGGTGGCCATCCGCGAGCACCGGATTGAGCCGCGCCAGCGCAGACCAGGCCTGCGCTTGAGTCATTGGACGGCCCAGCTGGCGGTCGATCCGCCGCGCGGCGCGCTCCAGCTGTAGCTTACTCACCGAATGGGAGAGGTCTGGATGGTTCCGCTCGATTGTGTCGACCGCCAGCCGCAGGTCGGCCCGGAGACCGGCGACGGAGATCGGCGCCTCCGCCGCCATGGCCGAACCGCCCACCAGAGCCGCAGCGACCAGGGCCAGACCCAGCCGCCTGAAGAGATGTGTTTGCAAAACCCGTTCCTGATTCCGACGGCGACGAGCTTGCCGACACGCCCATGTGTTGAAATAATACCAGTGAATTTCAACAAGAGTCCATGACGTGGTTGAATCGTTCGGTCAGCGCGCTGTTCGCGACCCGGCGCAGATCCGGCTTCTGAGTTCGGCCGTGCGGCAGGAAATCGTCGACACGCTGGCGGCCCTGGGCGGCGAGGCGAGCGTTGCGGCTATGGCGGCGCATCTGGGCCGACCGGCGGACGGCCTCTACTACCATCTGCGCGCACTGACCGATGGCGGGCTGGTGGAGGAGGTTCCCGTCGCGAGCAACGACGAGCGCCGCTATCGACTGGCCGGCGAGGGGGACGGCCCATTGCGGCTCGCCTATGACCTAGGGCCACAGGGTAATGGACGCGAACTGGGCGCATTCGCCGACGCGCTCCTACAGATCGCCGCCCAGGACTTCGAGGCAGCACTGACGTCCGAGGAAGTTCTGACCGAGGGACCCGAACGCGAACTTTGGGTTTCCCGCAACAAGGGCTGGCTGAGCAAGGAGGATATACGGGAGGTCTCAAGGCTGCTGGAGCGGCTCAGCGCGCTGACCAGCCAGCCTAGGGCGCTCGGACGCGAACGGCTATTGAGCTTCGCCTTCGCCCTCGCGCCGCTCTGCCCACGCTCCAAGCGCCGGCCAAAGGCAGCCGAACGGCGAGATCCAGGCGCAGCAGGCTAGGCCGATATTTTGGATTCAAGGCGCGAACGTTCCGCAACCCGCCACCTCAAACAGATGATCACCATTTTCATTGTCGATGCCGGCGACCGACCTTTGCCGGTGTCGGTCTATCCCCGTCATTTCAGGGCGAGAATGACGGACTCGTTGGAGAGCGCGGCTGAATTTCGATCCGTCGCAGGCCCTGCCCCTCCCGACTCGCTCGGCCGGGCCTTCGCCCCCAGGCGGATTTCGCCCCTCAAAGGGCCTTATGCACGCTAAGGGTGCACAAAGCCCTCAAACGCCTGAAAGACGTTATTTCACGCGATTATTTGACATCGATGACAAAAAATCAGGTCCAACTCAGGACGTGCAGCAAAATAATCGCCGTTTACGGTGAAAAATCTCCGACTAAGCGAGTGACATACGAAACTTTTGTGGCATGCATACGTATCTACTGTACGTCCGCCTCAAGTTTTTGACGCGGTTGTAGAATTCGGAGTTAAGGGCCCATGACGACCGCCGCCTACACTTACAAGCACCGCCACGAACGCCACGTCTCGCTGACCCGGCTGAGCGTGATCCTGGCCAATCTTGGTCTGTGGGCCGGCCTGATCGTCGGCCTGGCGGTCATCGCGCGCTGAACCTGGAGCGCATGGGCGAAAGCGTGAGCGGTCTCGCCCTCGAAACGCGCTCCGGCCTCTAGTCGACGCCCTGCTCCTCGCGGAACAGGCCCTGGATCGCATAGAGGGCCGCGACCCTCAGATCCAAAAACACCGACCATCGGACCACATAGTCCAGCTCGGCGTTCCAGGACGGTTCGCCCTCGGCGCCGCGCGGCCAGATCATCCCCGGCCTCGCCTCCAGGCGACGTGCGTAATCCGACCGCCCCTGGCGCAGATAGGCGTCCTGCCCGGGTGAATGCGGCCTGGGCCCGATCAGCGACATGTCGCCCTCGATCACGTTGACGGCCGACGGCAGGTCGGCCAGCCCCGCCCGCCAGAGCACCTGATCGAACAGAGTCCCGCCCTCGATCGGCCGATACAGACGCCAGCGCCCGAACGTGCGGCCATGCAGCCCGACGGTCTCCACGCGCGTGAAGATCGGACCGCGCCGGCTGCAGCGGATCCCGGCGATCATCACCAGGCCGACGGGCAGGAAGAACACCAGGACCAGGACCGCGCCCAGCACGTCCAGCATCCGCTTGCTTACGCTTCTGGCGGGGCCGACCACGCCCATCCGCCCCGTCGCTTCCACCAACGCCAACCCCACTGCACCCTGGGCGCCCCGCCCGAGCTTCACGCGCTCGAGGGCTCAAAACGCGGGGGTTGCGTCGGAGTTCCGACACAGCCGGCCAAACCTGTGGATCAAATGATCTCGTCGAATCCCAGGCCGATCTTGAACAGGCAATGGCCGGTTTCATCGACCAGTCGCGCCACGTCGGGATTGGTGTCGGCGCGCTCGCGCAGCCGGGTGAAGCGCCAGTCGTCGGGGTCGGCGCCGGCCGGAAACCCCGCCCCGTCCGCCGTCACCAGCCGGTAGGCCGGCTTGGCGCGATGGACGTGGAAGCGAAAGCTCACTCGGCGGCGATCCGGGTCGAGGCCTCCAGGGCTTCGCCGACGGTCAGAGCCTGCTCGTCGTGCACCACCCGGCCCAGGTCGCGGCCGTCGACGATCTGGCCGCACGCCTCGCAGGCCAGCTTGGGATGGAAGTCGCAGCCGCAGGTCTTGTGAACGAAGTGCACCGGTCCCTTGCCCAGGCCATAGACGTGCTGGTCGCCCCATTCGGCCATGGTCAGCAGCACAGGCGACAGGGCCCGCCCCTTGGGCGTCAGCACATATTCCTGGCGTGGCGGACGTTCCGAATAGCGGCGCGGCTCCAGCACCCCGTGGGCGACCAGGCTCTTGAGGCGGGCGGCCAGGACGTTGCGGGCCACGCCCAGGCGCTCCTGCCACTGCTCGAACCGCTTCACGCCCTGGAAGGCGTCGCGGAGGATCAGCAGGGTCCACGGATCGCCGACGACCTCGAGGGTGGCGGCGATGGCGCAGCGTTCGTTGGTGTAGTCGGCGGTGCGGCCCATCGCGCGAAGGTGAAGCCTTACGCCGGGGAATGCAAGGGTTGCTTTTGCAGACCTACGCGGGTAGGTTTTTTATAGCAATTGACTCTCTCGGTTGCGCACTGGGGGTTGCGGCGGAATCATCCGCGTTTCGTCGCGACCCGCTTTTTGCGCGAAAGACTTGCACTGACCGCGCCGAAGGGGGTCTATTCCGCCGCAAAATCCCCAGGGTGGAGTTCAAGCATGTCCAGCGCCGCCGATCCGGTCGTCATCGTTTCCTTCGCCCGCACGCCGATGGGCGGCTTCCAGGGGGCGCTGGCCGGGGCCAAGGCCACCGAGTTGGGAGCCGCGGCGGTGAAGGCGGCGATCGAACGGGCCGGCGTCTCCGGCGACCAGGTCGAGCAGATCTTCATGGGCTGCGTCCTGCCCGCCGGCCTGGGCCAGGCCCCCGCCCGCCAGGCGGCGGTCGGGGCGGGCCTGCCGCTGTCGGTCGAGGCGACCACGGTCAACAAGATGTGCGGCAGCGGCATGCAGGCGGCGATCATGGCCCACGACGCCCTGGCGGCCGGCAGCGCCGAGATCATCGTGGCCGGCGGCATGGAGAGCATGACCAACGCTCCCTACCTGCTGACCAAGCACCGCTCGGGCGCCCGCATCGGCCACGACCAGATGCTGGACTCCATGTACCTGGACGGGCTGGAGGACGCCTACACGCCCGGCAAGCTGATGGGCGCCTTCGCCGAGGACAGCGCGGCTGCCTACCAGTTCGGCCGCGAGGCCATGGACGACTACGCCGTCAAGGGCCTGGCCAAGGCCCAGAAGGCCGTCGAGAGCGGGGCCTTCAAGGCCGAGATCACGCCGGTCAGCGTCGTCACCCGCAAGGGGAGCGAGGTCGTCGACACGGACGAGCAGCCGCTGAAGGCCGACGCCGCCAAGATCCCGACCCTGCGCCCGGCCTTCGCCCGCGACGGCGGGATCACCGCGGCCAATTCCAGCTCGATCAGCGACGGCGCCGCGGCCCTGGTCATGACCCGCGAAAGCGTCGCCAAGCGCCTGGGCCTGCCGATCGTCGCCCGCGTGGCGGCCCACGCCGCCCACGCCCACGAGCCGGGCCTGTTCACCACCGCGCCCGTGCCGGCCATGCGCAAGGCCCTGAAGAAGGCCGGCTGGGAGGTCGCCGACGTCGACCTGTTCGAGGTCAACGAGGCCTTCGCCGTGGTCGCCATGATCGCCCAGCAGGAGCTGGGCATCGACCCGGACAAGCTGAACGTCAACGGCGGCGCCTGCGCCCTGGGCCACCCGATCGGGGCCAGCGGCGCGCGCATCCTGTGCACCCTGATCGCCGCCCTGCAGGCGCGCGGCGGCAAGAAGGGCCTGGCGTCCCTGTGCATCGGCGGCGGCGAGGCCACGGCGATGGCGGTGGAGCTGGTCTAGGGACGCGCCCTCTCCGTTGTCATCCCGGAAAGCGCGTAGCGCTTGTCCGGGATCCAGGTGAACCGCAACGCGCCAGCCCAGTCCCCTGGGTCCCGGACAGCCTCTGCGAGGCTTCCGGGATGACAATCGCTGGGGTGTTGAAGCACTAGAACCCTATCCGCCCGACACCGCCTTGGTCAGCAGGTTGATCCGCCGGCCGCCGGGCATCTCGACGTCGCCGCCGCTCCAGCCGGTCGGGCAGGCGCCCGACCACTCGGCGGTCATGCTCATCTTGTGCTCGCCGTTCATCGCCGGCTGGGCCGCGCCCGTCGTGGTGCTGGTCATGTCCATCACATAGCGGGTGTCGAAATCGCCCGAGACGCGGATGGTGCTGTCGGTCTTGCCGGCCGGGCCCATGTCGCAGGCCGAGACGACCGTCCAGCTTCCGTCGGCCCCGCGCGTCATCGACTTGCGCTGGCAACGCTTGTCGTCGCCCTGGCTGTCCAGGCCCATCTTCTCGTCGCTGGTCGCGTCGACGCAGAAGCGGAAGCTGCGCGTGAAGCCCTGCGCCTTGAGGGTCATGGTCTGGGTCCACAGGCCTGGCTTGCGCTTGGGCCAGGCCGTCGGGACCGGCGTCGCCGCGGCGGGCGCCGTCGCCTGCGAGGCCGCGGCCGCGGCCTTGGGCGCCTCCGCCGTCCCGGTTTCAGACTTCTGGCCGCAAGCCGCCACGGCGGCCAAGCTTCCGAACGCCACAAACATCCACAGAGCCCGCATCGCCCACCTCGCTCGCGCGTTAGCCCCCAAAGCCATTAACACTCCTGGCGCGGCGCGCCGTCCAGCCCATATGCGAGTCATGACCGACGCCTTCAGCCACAACCCCGCCAAGAGCCGCTACGAACTGAAAGTCGACGGGCGCCTCGCCTTCGCCGACTACCAGCGCAGCGGCCACCGCCTGGTGATCCCCCACGTCGAGGCCGACCCCGCCCTGCGCGGCGCCGGCGCGGCTGGCCGCCTGATGAAATACGTCGCCGACACGGCGCGCAGCGAGGGCATGAAGATCGTGCCGCTGTGCAGCTACGCCTCGGCGTGGCTGAGACGGAACGATCCGGAGATGATCGCTTGATTTTTGATCCGCTCATCCCGGCGAATGCCGGGACCCAGATGGAATGGCGCCTGGGCTGACGCCAGGAATGTCGAGGTCTTCCAATCAGCCACACCGCTTCAGGATCTGGGTCCCGGCATTCGCCGGGATGAGCGGTTCTAGGAAGGCTGCTCGATCATCCAATCCCGGAACGCCGCCAGGGCCGGCGTGACGGTCCGCGACTTGAGCCAGGTCAGCCAGTACATCCCCGACCCGACCTCCAGGGCGAACGGCCGCACGAGGCGCCCCTGCTCCAGGTCACGGGCGAACATCATCGATGGGGCCAGGGCCACGCCGGCGCCCTGCATCGCCGCCTCGACCATCACCCAGGAGCTGTCGAACACCGGCCCGCGGATCGGCGGCGGGACCAGGCCGGCGGCGGCGAACCAGTCGGGCCAGTCGTCGGCCCGGTAGCTGCGCAGCAGGACCTCGGAGACTAGGGCCTCGGGGGTCTTCAGGCGCTCGGCCGCGGCCGGGGCGCACAGCGGCGTCATCGGGGCGGCGAACAGCGGCGCGGCCTCGGTGCCGTGCCAGGCCCCGTCGCCGAAGCGCACCGCGCAATCCAGCCCCTCGCCGGCGATGTCGATGCGGTTGTTGTTGGTGAACAGGCGCAGGTCGACGAACGGATGGGCTTCGCGGAAGGCCGGCAGGCGCGGCAGCAGCCAGCCCACCGCGAAGGTGCCGACCACCCCGACGCTGAGCACCTCCATCACCCGCCCGGCCGAGAACCGCTCCAGCACCGCGCCCATGCGGTCGAAGCCGTCGCGCACCGTCGGCAGCAGGGCCAGCCCCTCGTCGGTCAGGGCCAGGCCGCGCGGCAGGCGACGGAACAGGCTGGCCCCCAGCCGCTGCTCCAGGCCCTTGACCTGATGGCTGACCGCCGCCTGGGTCACGCACAGCTCGATGGCCGCCCGCGTGAACGACAGATGCCGGGCCGAGGCCTCGAAGGCCCGCAGGGCGTTCAGGGGAAGCTGCGCGCGACTCATCTCGACACCCAAAATTTTCTAGGGTTTTGGCCGAAGTATCATCGTTTGATCCGGGGGTCATCTCTCGCCCATCCTGCGGGCCATGGAGGACCCGATGATCGATCGACGCCAGGTGTTAACGGCTATTTCCGCCCTGCCCGCCCTTTCCCTCGCGCGTCCCGCCGCCTCGGCCGCGACCGCGCGGCTGACCAGCGGCATTAGCCGGGATATTGCCGCCCTGGAGGCCCGCAGCGGCGGCCGGCTGGGCGTCGCCGTGCTGGACACCGCCGACGGCAAGGCCTTCGCCCATCGCGGCGACGAGCGCTTCGCCCTGTGCAGCACCTTCAAGGCCCTCGTCGCCGGCTTGGTGCTCAAGCGCGTGGACCAGGGCCAGGAACGGCTGGATCGCCGGATCCGCTACGGCAGGGGCGTGCTGACGGCCCATTCGCCGGCCACCGAGAAGCACGTCGGCGAGGGCATGACCGTCGGAGCGCTGTGCGAAGCGACGGTCACCCTCAGCGACAACGCCGCGGCCAACCTCCTGCTCCACACCTTCGGTGGCCCGCCGGCCCTGACCGCCTTCCTGCGCGGCCTGGGCGACACGGTGACCCGCCTGGACGGCTACGAGCCCGCCCTGAACGTGGTGCGGCCCGGCGAGATCCACGACACCACCTCGCCCAGCGCCATGCTGGCCAGCCTGCGCGCCCTAACCCTGGGTCCGGTCCTGTCGCCGGCCTCGCGCCAGCAACTGGCCGCCTGGCTGGTCGGCAACCAGACCGGCGACAAGCGCCTGAGGGCCGGCCTGCCCCCTGATTGGAAGAAGAGGGGTTGGAAGGTCGGCGACAAGACCGGCAGCTGGGGCGACGGCAGGGTCGGAACCACCAACGACATCGCCATGATCTGGCCGCCGGGGCGGCCGCCGCTGCTGATCACCGCCTATCTGAGCCGCTCGACGCTGGACGACAACGGCCGCAACGCCGTGATCGCCGAGGTCGCGCGGCTGGCCGTGGCGGCGGGTTTCGGCTCGTAGAGGCCGGGCGCGACCTCGAGCACGCGGCGACGGCCCGCGCCGCAAGCCACTGTTCCTTAAGGCCTTCGACCTATCCCTGCTTTACGGCGTCCCCGACCTGGGCGGTCGGGCGCCCCGCGAAAGCAGCATGACAGAGACCACATCCTCCGCCCCGACGCGGCCGATCTCCAAATGGACGGGCGGCGACATCCTGAAGACCACAGCCTTGGCCGTGGGCGCGGCGATCGGCTACGCCCTGCTGGCCTATCTCTGCGTCGAATTCCCCCAGAACATCGGCCAGGTGGCGCCGATCTGGCTGTCCAACGGCTTCGGCGTGGCCTGCCTGCTGTCGTGCCGCAACCGCCACTGGCCGGCGGTGCTGCTGGGATGCCTGGCCGGCGGCCTGGCGGCGGGGGCCCATGCCGGCGACCTCGCGGCGGTCAATATCGCGCTGGTCAGCTGCAACATGGTCCAGATCTTCGTCTGCGCCTGGGGCATGCGCCGCGCCTGCGGCCAGGAGATCGACCTGGGCCGGGCCCGCGACATGATCGCCTTCGCCCTGATCTGCGGCCTGGCCGTCCCGGTCGCCACCGGCGCCGTGGCCGCTTCGATCCACACCGCCATGCGCGGCGGCGCGCTGCTGGCCAATATCGGCGTCTGGTCGCTGGGCGACATCCTGGGCCTGATGACCATCACCCCCTGCCTGCTGGCCCTGGTGCGCGTGCGCCACTATCTGCGCGAGCGCCCGTTGTCGGCCAGCGGCGTCGCCTGCCTGCTGCTGCTGCTGGCGGTGACCGTCGGCGTCTTCCTCCAGCACCGGCCGCTGCTGTTCGTGATCCCGCCGGTGATGCTGCTGGTCGCCTGGCAGCTGGAGGTGCTGGGCGCGGCGCTGAGCGCGACCCTGGTGGCGGTGGTGGCGGTGATCTTCACCATGGCCGGCCGTGGCCCGATCACGCTTCTGCAGGCGAGTTCGCCCGACCAGGCGATCGTGCTGCAGCTGTTCCTGGCCACGGCGATCTTCATCAGCCTGCCCGTGGCCTCGATCCAGCGGCGCCGGCGCCAGATGCTGCAGGACATGACCGAGGCCAACGCCGCGGCGATCCGCAGCGAGGCGCGCTTCCGCCAGCTGGCTGAAGAAGCCCAGGACATGATCGTCCACAGCAACCTGCGCGGCGTCATCCAGTACGTCTCGCCGGCCTGTGTGGCCATGCTGGGCTACGCGCCGGACGAACTGGTCGGCCGCGAGGGCATGACCGCCGTGCACGAGGATGACCGCGAGGCCGTCCGGGCCATCGTCATCGAACAGATCGCCCACATGGCCGCCCACCACGACAACGGCCCGGCCCGCGTCGAGTACCGCGCGATCCGCAAGGACGGCCAGGTGATCTGGCTGGAATCCCGCCCCGGCCTGCAGCGCGATCCCCTGACCGGGATCGTCACCGGCATCACCGACATCGTCCGTGACGTCACCGAGCAGAAGGCCATGGAGCGCCAGCTGCGCGAGGCCCGCAACGCGGCCGAGACCGCCGCCGAGGCGAAGGGCGAGTTCCTGGCCAATATGAGCCACGAGCTGCGCACGCCCCTGACCTCGGTGCTGGGTTTCGCCCGCCTGGTCGACGACGAGCCGGACCTGTCGCCCGACGCGCGCCGCTTCATCGGCCGGGTGCTGAGCGGCGGCAAGGCGCTGCTGACCACCATCAACGACATCCTGGACTTCTCGAAGCTGGAGGCCCGCCAGCTGGAGCTGAAGCTGGAGCCTGTCGCCCCCGCCCCGCTGATCGAGGAGGCGCTGGACCTGTTCTCGCTGGAGACCGACGCCTGGGGCGTGGCCCTGCGCGCCGAGGGCCTGGCCGGCCTGCCCGCCGACCTGCTGATCGACGGCGGCCGCCTGCGCCAGGTGCTGCTGAACCTGATCGGCAACGCGGTGAAGTTCACCGAGGTCGGATCGATCACCGTCACCGCCGCCTATGACGACGCCGCCGAACGACTGAGCGTCTCGGTGCGCGACACCGGCCCCGGCATCGCCCCCGAGGACATCGACCTGCTGTTCCGCCGCTTCTCCCAGGTCGACGCCGGCCTGACCCGCAAGCACGGCGGCACCGGCCTGGGCCTGGCGATCTGCAAGGGCCTGGTCGAGGCGATGGGCGGCCGGATCGGCGTCGTCAGCGCTCCGGGCGCGGGCGCCTGCTTCAGCTTCGACATCGTCGCCCCCTCGACGGCCCGGGCCGAGGCCCACGCCCCCGGGGAGACCGTCGTTTCGCCGCTGCCACCCGCCTGCCGGGTGCTGATCGTCGACGACAACCCCGCCAACCGGGAACTGGTCACCGCCATCCTGACCGCCCTGGGGGCCGAGGTGGCCGAGGCCGTGGACGGCGAGGAAGGCGTAGCCGCCGCCGCTGTCCGCCCGTTCGACGCCATCCTGATGGACCTGCGCATGCCGCGCCTGGACGGCGCCCAGGCCGCCCTGCGCATCCGCGGCGGGGGCGGCCCCAACGCCGCCACGCCGATCATCGCCTTCTCGGCCGACGCCCGTCCCGAGGGCCTGGGCGGGGTCTTCGACGGGTCGGTGTCCAAGCCGATGACCGCCGCCGGCCTGGTCGACGCGCTCAACCGCGCCATGGCCGCCGCGCCGGCCGAGAGGCTGCGGACCACGGCCTGAGCGGTTTTTCGAAGAACATCGATCGTCGAGATTGCACGGCGGGCCGCGCGCGCTAGGATCGCGCCACCCGAGAGCGTGACAGCCGAAAGTGGATGCCGGTTTCGGCGCCTGTCACGCTCTCCCTGCTTGAACGAGCCTGTCCTTCGGACGGGCTCTCGGAGGGCCAGCCATGAGCGACGAACTCGTCTTCTACACCAACCCCATGTCGCGCGGCCGCATCGTCCGCTGGATGCTCGAGGAGGTCGGCGCGCCCTACCGCACCGTCGTGCTCGACTACGCCACGTCGATGAAGGCGCCCGAGTACCTGGCGGTCAATCCGATGGGCAAGGTGCCGGCGATCACTCACCGCGGGGTGACCGTCACCGAGGGCGCGGCGATCTGCGCCTACCTGGCCGACGCCTTCCCCGAGGCGGGCCTGGCCCCGCCGACCACCTCGCCCGAGCGCGGGACCTATTATCGCTGGCTGATGTTCGCCTGCGGGCCGGTCGAGGCGGCGGTGACCAACAAGTCGTTGGGCTTCGTGGTGCCGGACGACCGCAGGGTCATGGCCGGCTACGGCTGCCTTGAGGACACCCTGAACGCCCTGGAACGGGCGGTGGCCGGCAAGGCCTACATAGCCGGCGACCGGTTCTCGGCCGCCGACGTCTATGTCGGCTCGCAGATCGGCTGGGGCATGATGTTCGGCTCGATCGAGAAGCGCCCGGCCTTCGAGGCCTATTGGGCCGGGATCAGCCAGCGCCCGGCCGCCAAGCGGGCGGCCGAGATCGACGACGCGCTGGTCGCCAAGGCGAAGGAAGCCGCGGACGCCTGACGCCCCCTCCGCCACGATGCGTATCCGCATCGCGGCGCCTCCCCCGTGAAACGGAGGAGGTGGCCGGCGAAGCCCGACGGGAGCATCGACGGCTGCAAACCGCCCCCGTCAGTCCGGGACACCCGGATGACGGGGGCTCAGGCCTAGGACAGGACCTGGATCACCACGCGGCGGTTCTGGGCCCGGCCGTCGGGGTTGTCGTTCGGCGCCACGGGATCTTCCTCGCCGTACGAGATCGTCGCCATGCGGTTCAGCGGCACGCCCTGCTTGCTGAGGAACTTGCGCACGGTCTCGGCCCGCTCATTGCCCAGGGTCTCGTTGTACTGCGGATCGCCGGTGGCGTCGGTGAAGCCCTGGATCTCGAGATAGACGTTCTTGTTGTCGCCCTTCAGCTTCGAGGCGAAGTCGGCGAGGCGCTGCTCGGCTTCCGGCGACAGTTCATGCCGGTTCAGCGGGAACTTCACCGAGTCGTCGCTCAGCACCACCGAGTACAGGAACTTGCCCTCGGCCAGCTTGCCGGCGTCGGTCGCGCGTTTCAGCGCTTCCTGGCTGGTCCGGTCGACCTCGGCCAGCTTGGTCTCCGTCCCGTCGACCCGCGTGTTCACCACGCCGACCTGGTCGTTGACATAGCCCTTGGTCGCGCAGCCGCTGACCGACAGCCCGCCAGCCACCAGAGCGCTCACCATCATCATTTTATAATTCATGCTAATCATGGCACACCCTTCCGTCTTTTTTGTTTCAACACCGATCGCCAAGCTGAACTGTTCGACAGCCCAGCAGCGGCGCTTCGTTGGTTAAAAATCGACATTCGAAAGAGGCGAATTCTGGGCCTGTTCTAGACAGACTTGGCCATGGTCGCGAAAGTCTAAGCGACACTTTTAAATAGCGCGCGCGAACGCGGAGCTAGGGCAAAGGTTCCCAATAAATATTTGCAATGTACGGAGGTTGAGTGGCCATCCTGGACCTGTTTTTCCGTCTAGGCCAGACAGAAAAAACGGGCGCGCCTCTTGGACGCGCCCGTCTGGGATTCGCCGCGGCCGGCCTTACTGCAGCGTCGCCTTGCCGATCTCCAGGCCGTCCGGACCGGCGCCGACGGCGATCACCCCGCCGTCCTCCAGCTCGCCGGCCAGCAACTTCCTGGCGATCGGGTCGATCAGGTCCTTCTGAATCACGCGCTTGAGCGGCCGCGCGCCATAAACCGGGTCGTAACCCTTGTCGGCCAGCCACTGCAGCGCCTCGGCCTCCAGGGCCAGGGTCATGCGGCGCTCGGCCAGCATTCTATCGACCCGCTGCAGCTGGATGCGGACGATGTCGCCCATGTTCGCGCGCGACAGGCGCTTGAACAGGATGATCTCGTCGATCCGGTTGAGGAACTCGGGGCGGAAGTGGCCGCGCACCGTGTTCATCACCAGCGGACGAACTTCCTCCACATCGGAGCCATCTTCCTGACTGGCCAGGAACTCGGCCCCGAGGTTGGAAGTCATGATGATCAGGGTGTTGCGGAAATCGACCGTCCGCCCCTGGCCGTCGGTCAGGCGGCCGTCGTCCAGCACCTGCAGCAGCACGTTGAAGACGTCCGGGTGGGCCTTCTCGATCTCGTCGAACAGCACCACCTGGTAGGGACGCCGGCGCACCGCTTCGGTCAGCGCCCCGCCCTCGTCATAGCCGACATAGCCGGGAGGTGCGCCGATCAGCCGGCTGACCGAGTGCTTCTCCATGTATTCCGACATGTCCATACGGGTGATCGCATGCTCGTCGGCGAACATGAACTCGGCCAGGGCCTTGGTCAGCTCGGTCTTGCCCACGCCCGTCGGGCCCAGGAAGAGGAACGAGCCGATCGGCTTGGACGGGTCGTGCAGGCCGGCCCGGGCGCGGCGCACCGCGTCGGAGACGGCTTCCAGCGCCTCGTCCTGGCCGACGACGCGGCCGCGCAGGGCGTCCTCCATCTTCAGCAGCTTCTCGCGCTCGCCTTCCAGCATCTTCTCGACCGGCACGCCGGTCCAGCGGCTGACCACGGCGGCGATCTGCTCGGCGTCGACCACTTCCGGCGTCAGGGCCTTTTCGGACCCGCCGCCGCTCTCGCCGGCCTCGGCCTCGGCCAGGCGACGCTCCAGGGCCGGGATCTCGCCATACTGGATCTGGCCGGCGCGGGCGAAGTCGCCGGCCCGCTGGGCCGTCGCCAGGTCGGCGCGCAGGCGGTCCAGGGCTTCGCGAGCCTGGGCGGCGCCGCCGACCTTGTCCTTCTCGGCCTTCCAGCGGGCGGTCATCTCGTCGCTGCGGAACTGCAGGTCGTCGATCTCGGTCTCGAGGTTTTCGAGGCGCTGCCTGGAGGCCGCGTCGGTCTCCTTGCTCAGGGCCTCGCGCTCGATCTTCAACTGCACCAGGCGGCGGTCGATCTCGTCCAGCTCCTCGGGCTTGCTGTCGATCTGCATCCGCACCCGGCTGGCGGCCTCGTCGACCAGGTCGATGGCCTTGTCGGGCAGGAAGCGGTCGGCGATGTAGCGGTTGCTGAGCGTGGCGGCGGCGACGATGGCGCTGTCGCTGATCCGCACCCCGTGGTGCACCTCGTACTTCTCCTTCAGGCCGCGCAGGATCGAGACGGTGTCCTCCACCGTCGGCTCGCTGACGAACACGGGCTGGAAGCGACGGGCCAGGGCCGCGTCCTTCTCGACGTGCTTGCGGTACTCGTCCAGCGTGGTGGCGCCCACGCAGTGCAGCTCGCCGCGCGCCAGGGCGGGCTTGAGCAGGTTGGAGGCGTCCATCGCCCCGTCGCCCTTCCCGGCCCCGACCAGGGTGTGCATCTCGTCGATGAACAGGATGATCGAGCCCTCGGCGGCGGTGACCTCGCCGAGCACGGCCTTCAGCCGCTCCTCGAACTCGCCGCGATACTTCGCGCCGGCGATCAGGCTGCCCATGTCCAGCGACAGGAGCTTCTTGTCCTTCAGGCTCTCGGGCACGTCGCCGTTGACGATGCGCTGGGCCAAGCCCTCGACGATGGCGGTCTTGCCGACCCCGGGCTCGCCGATCAGGACAGGGTTGTTCTTGGTGCGGCGCGACAGGACCTGGATCGTGCGGCGGATCTCCTCGTCACGGCCGATCACCGGGTCGATCTTGCCGTCGCGGGCGGCGGCCGTCAGGTCGCGGGCGTAACGCTTGAGCGCGTCATAGCCTTCCTCGGCGCTGGCGCTGTCGGCCGTGCGGCCCTTGCGCACGGCGGCGGCGGCGGTCTCCAGCCCCTGGGCCGAGGCCCCGGCGTCCTTCAGGATCTTGGCCGCGTCGCCGCCTTCCTTGGCGATGGCGATCAGCAGGCGCTCGGTGGTGACGAAGGCGTCGCCGGCCTTCTTGGCGCCCTCCTCGGCCGCGCTGAACACCCGGGCGGTGTCGGGCTTCATGTAGAGCTGGCCGCCGGCCCCGTCGACGCGGGGCGTCTTGGCCAGCAGGGCGTCGGTCGCCGCGTCGGCCGCGTCGGGCCGGCCGCCGGCGCTCTGGATCAGGGCGCGGGAAAGCCCGTCCTTTTCCTCGAGCAGGACCTTCAGCAGGTGTTCGGGCCCCAGCTGCTGGTGCCCCTTGGCCAGGGCCAGGCTCTGGGCCGACTGGACCGCGGACTTGGCGCGGTCGGAATAGAGATCGATCTTCATGCGGTATCCCCTCCATGGGCGGATCTGGGCCGTCCGCCTCCTTTGAGCACGGGCGACCCAGGACGGGATTTAGGTGTGGCCGTTCAGCCACACAAGGGCCGCGCCGCAGGAACCTGCGTTCCTCACCTCCCCCGCTCGCGGAGGAGGTGAGACCCTACCACCCCCGCTGAGCAATATAGGCTTCCAACGCCGCGATCCGCGTGGCGTCCGACGGGTGAGTCGAGGCGAACTGCGGGGTGTTGGAGCCGCCGTTGGCCTGCATGTGCAGCCACAGGATCACCGCCTCGCGCGGGCGGTAGCCGGCCCGCTGCATGAAGTCGACGCCCAGGCGGTCGGCCTCCAGCTCCTGCTTGCGCGAGAACGGCAGCAGGAAGCCGTACTTGGCCGCGCCGCCGCCGTAGCTGGAGATCGCCCGGGCCGCGTCGGACGAGCCGGCGGCGGCGCCCAGCACGCCCAGCACCAGGCTGGAGGTCAGAGTCTGCGACTGACGCTCGGCGGCGTGGCGGGCGACGACGTGGCCAGCTTCGTGGCCGATCACGGCGGCCAGTTGGTCGTCGTTGTCGACGATGGTCAGCAGGCCCGTGGTGACCCCCACGTGGCCGCCGGGCAGGACGAAGGCGTTGGGCGCGGCGTCCTCGAACACCGCATAGTCCCAGGGCCGCTGGCCCAGGCCGGCGGCGTTGACGACCCGCTGGCCGACGGACCGCACGCGGGCGTTGGCCGCCCGGTCGCGGCTGACGGTGCTCTTGGCCAGGGCCTGGCTCCACGCCTGCTCGCCGGCCTGAGCCAGGCTGGCGTCATCGACGATGGTCATCTGCTGGCGGCCCAGTTCGGGATTGTAGGCGCAGGCGCAAAGGGCCAAGGCGGCGAGGACGGGAAAGGCGCGACGCAAGGGGAAACTCCGGCGGACAGGCGGCAGGTCCCCAACATGAAAGAGGAGGAACCCCATTGTCTATCGCCCAACGGGGCCAGCCGGACACCTGAAACCTAATCGACGGCCTCGATCACCCGGGCCAGTTGCCGCGGATCGATGGGCTTGGACAGGACGGGCGCGTCGCGCAGGTCGGCGCGCACGCCCTGCTCGCCATAGCCGGTGACGAAGGCGAAGGGGATCTGGCGACCGCGCAGCACGTCGGCGGCGGCGAACGAGGTCTCGCCGTCGAGATTGACGTCCAGCAGCGCGAAATCGATCTGCGCCGTCCGCGCGACCCTCTCGGCCTCGGTCGCCGACGCGGCGGACCCGACGATCGTGCAACCCAGGTCGCCGAGCATGTCCTCGACCAGCATGGCGACGAACAGTTCGTCCTCGACGATCAGGACTCGCAGCGGCTCAAGCCGCGCCCTGGATGAAGCGGCTGGGCTGGCCAGGTTTTGCGAGCGCGGCGCTGATCGTGCAGACGACGCCGGTTGGCGGATATTCGAGCCGGACGTCGCCGCCCAGTTCCCGCGCCAGCCCCCCGGTGATGAGACGACTGCCAAAGCCCTGGCGGCTTGGCGTTGTGACCGAAGGGCCATCGATTTCCTCCCATCGCAGATCCAGCCGCTCGGTTTCTGCGTCCTTCATTCGCCCCCAGGTGAGGGCCACGCGCCCCGCCTCGTTGGACAGGGCGCCGTACTTGGTGGCGTTGGTCATCAGCTCGTGCAAGGCCATCGACAGCGACAGGGCCACCTTGGGGGCCAGGCGGAACGCGGGCCCCTGCACCGCGAACCGCGCCGCGTCCCCGTGGGAGGCGATCAGCGAGTCGACTAGGTCGCGCATCTCGGCGCCGTCCCAGCTCTCGCGGGTCAGCAGGTCGTGGGCGCGCGCCAGGGCCAGCAGCCGGATGGTCAGCGAGTCGCGCGCGCCCTCCAGGTCGGCGGCGTTGCGCAGGGTCTGGCCCGCCACGGACTGCACCGTGGCCAGGGTGTTCTTGACGCGGTGATTGAGCTCGTTGACCAGCAGGCGCTGAAGCTCCTCGGCGCGCTTGCGCTCGGTGATGTCGCGCATCACGCCGGTGAAGAAGCGCTCGCCGCCCTCGCGCCATTCGGCGATCGACAGCTCCAGGGGGAAGGTCGAGCCGTCCTGTCTCCGGCCCGAGACCTCGCGGCCGATGCCGATGATCCGCCGCTCGCCGGTTTCACGGTAGCGCGCCAGGTAGCCGTCATGCTCGCCGTGATAGGGCTCGGGCATCAGCATGCGGATATTGTGGCCGATGATCGCCTTGGCCGAATAGCCGAACAGGCGCTCGGCGGCGGGATTGAAGGCCTCGACGCGCCCGACCTCGTCGATCACCACGATCGCGTCGACCGCCGTGTCGACGATGGCGCGATACCGCGCCTCGACGCCGCCCGCGACCCGGGCCCTCCTGGGCCGATGCTTCTCTGCCTTGAGATCGTCTTCCCTGGTGTCGACCATGGCGGTCTCGCCCCCTGCGATGCCTGGAACACTACCTTCCTAGTTGCGACACATCCAGAGACTTATCTTCCGCGACAGCTCCCATTCTACCGCCCTACCGCCCGTCTGCGTACAGCTTGACCACTTCGTAGAGGAACTGGCGGCCGTTCATCAGCGCCCGGACCTGGATGCGTTCGTTCAGACCGTGGATGTGGTCGCCGTCGACGCCGGCCATCAGGCCCGACAGGCCGTAGGTCGGCACGCCGGCGGCGTTGGTGAAGCGGCCGTCGGTGGCGCCGGTCAGCATGGCCGGGATGAACGGAACCCCCGGCCAGATCCTGGCCGCGACCTTGCCGGCCGGGGCCATGATCCGGGGCGTCAGCGGCGGCGGCGGGCTGACCGGGTCGGGGTCGGCGGCCAGGGTGATCTTGATGGCCGGGTCGGCGACGATCGTTTCCAACTGGTCGCGGATCGCCTTGGGGTCGTTGCCCGGCAGGATGCGGCAGTTGACGTTGGCCTTGGCGCGCTGCGGCAGGGCGTTGGGCGCGTGGCCGGCCTCGACCATGGTGGCCACGCAGGTGGTGCGCATCATGCTGTTGCGGCCCGGATCGCGGGCCAGGATGGCGGCGGCCGCCGCGTCGGTCGGGTCCTTGACCATGGCCCGCATGGCGCCGGCCACCTCGGGGTCCGGCTCGATCCGGGCGGTCTGCTCGTAATAGCCCTTGGTGGCGTCGTTCAGGGCGATCGGGAAGTCGTAGGCGCCCAGCCGCGCCAGGCCGTTGGCCAGATGGTAGATCGCGTTGTCCTTGACCGGGCGCGAGGAGTGGCCGCCGGCGTTGGTCACTTCGAGAGTGTAGTCCATGTAGACCTTCTCGCCGACCTGGATGCCCAGCAGCCGGGGCTGGCCCTTGTCGTCCAGCTGGCTGTCGTCGCCCTCGTTCAGCGCGAAGTCGGCCTTCATGGCCTCGGGATGCTTCTCCAGCAGCCAGGGCACGCTGTTGAACTGGCCGCCCTCCTCGCCGCAGGTCAGGGCCAGCTTGAGGTCGCGCCTGGGCTTGAAGCCCTCCTGCTTGTAGCGCACCAGGCTGTCGGTGAAGATCGCGGCCATGGCTTTGTCGTCGCTGGCCCCGCGAGCGTAGAAATAGCCGTTCTCCTCGACCAGCTTGAACGGATCGCGCTCCCAGTCCGCGCGCTTGGCTTCGACCACGTCGATGTGGGCCAGCAGCAGGATGGCGCCGGCCTTGGGGTCCTTGCCGTGCAGGGTGGCCAGCAGGGCGCCGGCCTTGGGGTGCTCGTCGGGGAAGACCACCCGCACGTCGCTGTCGGGAAAGCCCGCCGCCTTCAGCCGCGCGCCCATGGCCTGGGCCGCCGCCGTGCAGCTGCCTTCCGACGCCGTGGTGTTGATCTCGACCAGCTCCTTGTAGAGCCCGCGGAAGGCGGCTTCGCCGGAGTCCGCGGGGGCGGCCACGGCGGAGGTCGCGGCCAGGGCCGACAGCGCCGCGGCCGTCAGGAGAAAGGTCTTGGTCTTGCCGCGCATGCTCGCCCCCTAATGTGTCGGGGCGAGGCTAGGCGGGGTTTGGCGGTCAACGCAATGGGGGCGCGCCACGACGCGCCGCAAAAGACTTGTCATCCCGGCCGAAGCGCAGCTTAGGGCCGGGATGACAGCAGGAGAGGTGATCGGAAGAAGCCTAGACCTCTTCCGACTCCGGCGCGGCGCTGCCTTCGAAGCTGCGCGGGGCGCGGCGGCGCTTGGGCTTGGCCGGGGCCTCGCCTTCGTCCGAAGCGACGGACGGAGCGGCCGGCGCGGCTTCGGCCGGAGCCTCGGCGCGGGTCGACTTGCGGCCCAGGAAGGCCGGGGCGTGGCTGACGTCGCCGTCCTGGCCGCGCAGCAGCGGCGAGGCCGGAGCCTCGCTGGTCAGCGGCGTGGCCTGGGGCTCGATCACGGCCATCGGATCGCGGTCGCGCGGCGCCCGCTCACGGCGCGGACGCTCGCGGCGGCCTTCGGCCTGGGGCTGCTCGGCGCCCTCGGCGGCGGCCGGGCGATCCTCGCGCACGCGGTCCTCGCGCGGACGCTCGTCGCGGAAGCGGTCTTCCCGCGGGCGATCGTCGCGGGGACGGTCATCGCGCGGACGGTCATCGCGGGGCCGATCGTCACGCGGACGGTCGTCGCGGGGGCGATCCTCACGCGGACGATCATCCCGGGGACGGTCGTCGCGCTGGCGATCGTCGCGGTCGCGCCAACGGTCGCGGCGGCTCTGGCCCTGGCCGTCGCGGTTCTGGTTGTCGCGGGGACGGTCGTCGCGCTGCCCGTCTCTGGGACGGTCGTCCCGGGAGCGGTTCTCGAACCGGTCGCGGCGCGGCTCGCCGCCCTGGCCCTCGCCGCCCTCGCCGTCGGCCGAAGCCTCGGCCTGGGCCGCCTCCGGAGCCTCGGGCTGCTCCTCGGGCTCGGCCTCGAAGTCGATCTCGTAGGCCGAATAGGCGTCCTTGCCGATGATGTCGCTGACGGGGCGAT
The DNA here is from genome assembly GCF_900114015.1 of Caulobacter sp. UNC279MFTsu5.1. Lineage (GTDB taxonomy): Bacteria > Pseudomonadota > Alphaproteobacteria > Caulobacterales > Caulobacteraceae > Caulobacter. The sequence continues at coordinate 123,262 of NZ_FORN01000004.1, forward strand.
TCGGCTGGATGGCGCGCAGGACGCGGAAATAGTGCTCCGCATGCTGCAGGTAGTTCTCGGCCAGGACCCGGTCGCCGGACGACGTCGCGTCGCGAGCCAGCTGCTGGTACTTCTCGTAGACGCTCTGGGCCGCGCCGCGCACCTTCACGCCCTCGGGGCCGTTCGAATCGAAAGCCCGGTTGGCGTTGTGCTGCTGAGGCTTGCCGCCGCTACCCGCTCCACCGCGATTGTTGCGGCCGCGCTGGCGCTTCATGCCCTTGAAATCTCTCATCTTCTCTTCTGAACCTGTCCGGCGGCGATCTGCGCGTCCGGTGTTTGGCCTCTGGAGCGGGGTGAACCCTGGTAGGTCCTGCCTTCGATGTTCTAGAGACGCTGGTTTCCGTAGAGCCTCCGCCCGGTTCGGGCGCGGCGATCAGCCAGGTCGGCCGTTCGCGCCTGCCGGGGGAGTCTTACGGTCATCGAGACAACCGCTTTTCCCGTCACCCGGCGTTTTGGAAGGAGACCTTATCCGTCTACCGCCTCACGCCAGGGTTTCCAAGGGATTTTTCAGCTCACTATTTGGTACCGGTGACAACGCGGTCGTTGACCGACAGATCCTTGATGGTCCGCACGTTCTGGGCGCCGGCCTCCCTGAACAGAGTCTCGACCGCCTCGGACTGGTCGTAGCCGATCTCGACGGCGAACATCGCGCCGGGCTTGAGCACCCGCAGGATCTCGCCGGCCAGGAAACGATAGGCGTCCAGGCCATCGGGACCGCCGTCCAGGGCCAGGCGCGGCTCATGGTCGCGGACCTCCGGCTCCAGGGTCTCGATCACATGGGTGGCGATGTAGGGCGGGTTGGAGACCACCAGGTCGAAGCTGTCGTCGCCCAGGCCGTTGGTCCAGTCGCCGCGCAGCAGGGCCACCCGGCCGCTGAGGTCGAGGTTGGCGGCGTTCTCGCGGGCCACGGCCAGGGCCTCTTCCGACACGTCGATCCCCAGCCCCTTGGCGGCGGGGCGCTCGGCCAGCACCGCCAGCAGGATCGTGCCCGAGCCGACGCCCAGGTCCAGCATGTTGAACGGTATCTGCTCGGGGAAGGCCTTCAGCACCTCGTCGACGATGACCTCGGTCTCGGGACGCGGGGTCAGGACGTGCTTGTTGACCTGCAGCAGGATCTTCCAGAAACCCTTGCGGCCGATGATGTGGCTGACCGGCTCGCGGCGGGCGCGGCGGTTCAGGAAATCGTCCAGCGTCGCCATCTGGGCCTCGGTCAGCACCCGATAGGGATCGGTGATGATGTCGGTGCGGGTGACGTCGGCGGCCACCTCCAGCAGCAGACGGGCGTCGATGGCCGGCTGGTCGATCTGAACGTTCTTCAGACGGTCCTTGGCGGCGTTCCAGGCTTTGACGAGGGTCAGGGTCATGGGCGGGTTCTTACTTCGCCTTTTCGGCGGGCGCGACATTGTCGTGGTGGCGAGGTTTGCTACCCTCGAGGTCGGAGTCCCCGATGAGCAGACCCACCTCTGTCAGGCTCGACGAACATTTTCAAACCTTCATCGCGACATTGCTGCGCGAAGGACGATACCGGTCAGCCGACCAAGTCGTCCACGCGGGGCGGGCGTTGCTCGAGCATCAGACCAAGCTGGAGGCGCTCAGAACCGCGCTAGGCAAAGGCGAACGGAGCGGCTTCATCGAGAACTTCGACTTCGACGCCTTCATCGAAGAAAAGCTGCAAGGCGAAGGTGTGGAAGCCATCGAGCCCCGCCCTCCTCCACACAGGTAGATCGTGCTAGGCTTGTCCCCATGAAGCCCGAACCGACCAATTTGCATGACTTGGACGAAGACGCCGAAGCGGCGGCCGACGCTGAAGGCCTGGCCGATCTCGACGCTGGCCGCGTCGTTTCGGGCGAGGCGGTGAAGCGCTGGCTTCGTTCGTGGGGAACGGCCGATGTGTTGCCGACCCCACGCATAGGCGATTGAAACAGCCCCCAAGACAGGGCGTCGTGACGCCACAATCGGCGCATGACCACGAAGCCTCAAACCTACACAGTCACGGTCTCCGCGCTCGCGCTCCACCAACTGAAAGAGGCTTGCGCCTATATCCATGCGCAAGGCGCACCACTCGCGGCCCAACGGATGGCGGCCCGATTTGACGCCGCCATCGAAACGCTGGAACGCCACCCGGAGAGGGGAAGGCGGGTCGCACACGGCGTGCATGAGCTCTTGATCGTGCAACCCTACCTGATCCGCTACCGTATCCGCGCGAACGTGGTTGAAGTCGTGCGTATCCGCCATGCGGCTCAGCGGCCCACCTAGGTCTCAAGGCTAGACCACCGCCACCTCATCCCCCTCGGCCACCGCTCCGCCCGCCTCCACCTTCAGGTAGACGCCGCAGAACATGTGGCCGTAGTGGTCGAACAGGGCCTTCACCAGTTCGATGTCGCGCTCGGCCGTGACCGGGTCGACGTGGGTGGCGGCGCAGCGGACGATCGGCTTGAGCACTTCGGCCCTCGCCCCGCCCACCCGCATCGCCCGGCCCGTCCAGTCGTTCTCGACCCAGGCCGGCCAGCCCTCGACATAGAGGTTGGCGCGAAAGCGCAGGGGATCCACCGGCCGGCCCAGCCTGCCCTCCAGGTCGCGGACGCTGGCCAGGTTGACGATCGAGACATAGCCGCTGCGGCTGTCCATGAACCGGTGGTCGCCCGGCCCCTCGATCACGCGCAAGGGGCCCTTGATCTCGCCCTCCAGCAACTTCGCCAGCCAGGCCTCGAACCCGCGCCGCCCCTCGTCGCCGCGCAGGTCGCCGGCGAAGTCGGCCAGGCCCTCGGCCCTGGCGCTGAACATCCCGGTCGCCTCGTCATAGGCCGTCCGCGCCTTGGCCACGGCCGGGATCTTGGCCAGGACCGTGAACTTCATCTTCGAGATGTGGTCGGGCGCTTCGGGGTCGAAGCCGCTGGGCCCCTCCTCGACCGCGTAGAGGCGGTCGCAGGGGAAGCACCGGCCCGCGGCCAGCTCGGCCCGGCCCAGGCGTTCGGGCGTGAATCCCTTGACGGGGTGGCGATAGAGGCTGGCGATCCGGGCTTGCATGGCGCGCAAGGTCGGCGACGACTCGGCGCTTGGCAAGGTATGGCTTGGGCCGGCGGAACGGAGGCGCGGCCGACGTGTTCCCCCAGCGGAGGGCCCAGACCATGACCGACCCCGTGCCGCGGCGCCCGATCCGGTCGTGGATCGCCTCTCGGCCCTATCATCTGGCCCCCTGGATCGCGCTGCTGGCCCTGGTCCCCTTCGTGCTGCCCAAGCCCGGACGTCCGCACGGGCCGCACGAGACGCCGCTGGACCATCCGCCGGGCCTGTCCGAGGACCGGGCCATGCCGCCGCACGACTTCGACAGGGCCGAGCCGATGCGCGGCCGGGCGGCCCGGCACCCGCACCGCATTCCCGTCCTGGGCTGGCGCGACATCCTCTGGCGCACCTTCCGCGAGATCAGCGTCGACCGCCTGCCCGCCGTGGCCGGCGGCGTGACCTTCTACACCCTGCTGGCCATCTTCCCGGCCATCGGCGCCTTCGTCTCGCTGTACGGCCTGTTCGCCGACGTCGGGGCGGTCGAGAAGCAGCTGCAGGAGATGTCCAACGTCTTCCCCGCCAGCGTCGTCAACATCATCGGCGAGCAGATGCTGCGCCTGGCCAGCCAAGAGCAGACCAAGCTGGGCGTGGCCTTCGTGCTCAGCCTGCTGCTGTCGATCTGGTCGGCCAACGCCAGCATGAAGGCGCTCTTCGACGGGCTGAACATCGCCTATGACGAGGACGAGAAGCGCCATTTCCTGGCCAAGACGGCCTGGACCTACGCCTTCACCTTCTGCGCCCTGCTCTACGCCGTGGTGCTGGCCGGCGTGCTGATCGCCGCGCCGGTGCTGTTCGAGCGGATCGGGCTGAGCTCGGCGGCGGCGATCTGGATCCCGCTGCGCTGGCTGATCGTGCTGGCGGTGACGGCGGTCGCCTTCGCCATGCTGTACCGCTTCGCCCCTTGCCGGGCCCGCCCCCGCTGGCGCTGGGTGATCTGGGGCGCGGTGTTCGGGGCGGCGGCCTGGCTGGGCGGCTCGCTGGTGTTCTCGGTCTATGTCAACCGCGTGGCCCATTACGACGCCACCTACGGCCCGCTGGGAACGGTGATCGCCTTCATGGTCTGGATGTGGTTCTCGATCATGACCGTCCTGGTCGGGGCCGAGCTGAACGCCGAGATCGAGCACCAGACCGCCATCGACTCCACCACCGGCCCCGAGAAGCCGATGGGCCAGCGCGGCGCGGCCATGGCCGACACGGTGGGCCTGGCCTTCCACCCCTGGGAGATCATCCAGCGCGAGGCGGGCGCGGTGAAGCGGGTGTCCGGCCGCTACTGGGGCCACGCCCGCGGGCTGGGGCGGACAAAGCCGCCGCCGGAACCGCCCAAGCCCTGAGGCGGGACTATCGCCCTGGCCCACGCTCGCCTATGTCCAGGCGGTGGCGTTCGGGGAGCATGGCCTTGGCGGGAACGAGAACGGCGCGGCCGACGGCCGCGGGGGGCGAAGTCAGGACGCCGGTCAAGACGGCCTGGACCTCGTCGATCAGCGCGGCCGTGCTCGCCGCCTGCGCGATCGGCGCGGCGGTCTGGAACCGCCTGACGCCCGATGTTTACGCCGATGGCCTGACCGATCTGATCGCGGCGGGCTTTGTCCTGGCGGCGGCCTACACCGTCGCCGCCGTCCAGGTCGGCTACACTCGCCTGCTGTCCGACCGCGTCGAGCATCGCGAACTGTTCCGCGAACGCGTCCTACGCCGCGCCCAGGTCGCCGGCTATCGCCCGCAGCTGGCGACCAAGCAGATCCGCCTGGTCGCCGTCCCCGGCGAGGCCAAGGATCTGGTCGTCCCCCTCAATGTCGTCGAGAACCCGGTCTGGGCCGCCTGGCTGGAGACCTTGAAGGACCTCGACATCGAGGACCATAACGCCGTCATCGACGTGATGGCGGCCGATACGCGGCTGGGTCGCAATCCCGAGCAGCGGCTCCAGGCCCTGGGGTCCCTGCACCGCCTGGCCGCCTACCTGACCTGGGGCGGCCTGGCCCTCGCGGCCTGGATCTTCGTCTATCCCCGCCCCTATGAGCTGGCGATCCTGGCCGGCGTCCTGACACCGCTGATCGCCCTGGCCGCCGCCAACCTATGGCCCGGCCTGGTGGTGTTGATCGGAGGGGACGACAACGACCCGCACGTCAATTTGACTATGTTCTGGCTCGCGCCCAGCGCCGCCCTGGCGCTTCGCGCCCTGTTCGACATCCACACCGTGGACTGGCTGCCGCCGATCGGCGCGGGCGCCGCCCTGGCCGCCGCGCCTTTCGCCCTGGCCTGGCGCGTCGAGAAAGCGGCCGGCCATCCATGGCGCGCGATCACCTCGGCGTTCGTGGCCCTGGCCTGGGGTTGGGGCACGATCAGCCTGGCCAACGCCCTGTTCGACCGGGCCCCGGCCGTCGTACATCCGGCGACCGTCGTCGAACGAACCGGCTCGGCCGACAAGGATCCGGGCCTCACCCTGCGCGTAGCCGACGCCGCGCCGTCCTTGCCCGTCCTGAAAGAACTCGGCGTCTCGCAGGCCCGCTACCGCGCCGTCAGGGTCGGCGACCGCGCCTGCGTGGCCATCCACCCCGGCTGGCTGGGTTGGCGCCGCGCCCAGGTCGTCGACTGCCCCTCCGCCCGCTGACCCACGCCTTCCAGGACCACCCCATGATCTTCGCCCCCGCCCTGCCTTCCGAATTCCCCGCCATCGTCGACCTGGTCAATTCCGCCTATCGCGGCCAGGGCGCCCAGGCCGGGTGGACCACCGAGGCCGGCTATATCGACGGCCAGCGCATCGACCTGGAGAGCCTCAAGCAGGACCTGGCCGAGGCGCCGAACGCCGTCCTGCTGACCCTGCGCGACGCGGAAGGCGGCCCGCTGCTGGGCTGCGTCTGGGTCGTACCCGACGCCGAGGTTCCGGAGGGCGACGCCTGGTACCTGGGCATGCTGACCATCCGCCCCGACCAGCAGGACCGCCAGCTGGGCCGGGCCCTGCTGGCCCACGGCGAGGCCTACGCCCGGGACCGGGGCGCCCGGCGCGTGCGCCTGACCGTCGTCCATCTGCGCGACACCCTGATCGCCTGGTACCAGCGCCGGGGCTACGCCCTGACCGGCGAGACCAAGCCCTTCCCGGTGGCCGAGCGGTTCGGACGGCCGCAGCGCGCGCTGGAGTTCGTGGTGCTGGAGAAGGGGCTGTAGGAGGGTCGGAGGTCTAGAAACCCTCTTCCAGGCTCGCCAGCCTGGCCGCCTGGTCCTCGGCGATCAGCGGCTTGATGATGTCGTCCAGGGCGTCGCCCTCCATCACCTTGGCCAGGTTGTAGAGCGTCAGGTTGATCCGGTGGTCGGTGACCCGGCCCTGCGGGAAGTTGTAGGTGCGGATGCGCTCGGAGCGGTCGCCGCTGCCGACCTGGCTCTTGCGGGCGTCCGAGCGGGCGGTGTCCAGCGCCTCGCGCTGCATGTCGTAGAGGCGCGCCTTCAGGTTCTTCATCGCCCGGGCGCGGTTCTGGTGCTGGCTCTTCTCCGACGACGTCACCACCACGCCGGTCGGCAAGTGGGTGATGCGCACGGCCGAGTCGGTCTTGTTGACGTGCTGGCCGCCGGCCCCGGACGAGCGGTAGGTGTCGATCCGCAGGTCGCTTTCGTTGATCTCGATCTCGACGTCCTCGGCCTCGGGCAGCACCGCGACGGTGGCGGCCGAGGTGTGGATGCGGCCTTGCGCCTCGGTGGCCGGCACGCGCTGGACGCGGTGCACGCCGCTCTCGAACTTCCAGCGGCCGAACACGCCGTCGCCGGTGACCGAGGCGATGATTTCCTTGTAGCCGCCCATCTCGCCTTCCGAGACGCTGTCGATCTCGACCCGCCAGCCCTGCAGCTGGGCGTAGCGCTGGTACATGCGGAACAGGTCGCCGGCGAACAGGGCCGCCTCGTCGCCGCCCGTGCCGGCCCGCACTTCCAGGATGGCCGAAGCGTTCTCGTCCTTGTCGCGCGGGGCCAGCATCAGAGCCAGCTCGCGCTCCATGACCGGCAGCTTCTCGTCCAGCGCCGCCTTCTCGTCGGCGACCATCGCCGCCATTTCCGGGTCGCCGGCCATTTCCTCCAGCTCGGCGCGCTCGGCGCTGAGCTTGGCCAGGGCCTCGACGGCCTCGGCCACCGGGCGTAGCTCGGCGTGCTCCTTGGAGAGCTTGACGATCTCGGCCCCGTCCGTGGCCGCGCCCATGCGGGCTTCGACTTCGCGGAAGCGGTCGAGAACTTGGTCGAGGCGGGCCTGGGGCAGTCGCAAGGGGAAACGTCACGCAGTGGAGGAACGGGCGGTCTCTCTACCGCTCCGGACGCGCCGCGTCACCCCTTGGCGGGAGCACCTGTAAAGCGCGGCCATGCGCCCCTATCTCCCGCACGCGGCCGTCTCATCCCCCAGGCCGCGCCTCTCCTCGGAGCTCTCCATGCCCCTGTCGATGCATCGCGCCTCGGTTCCCGTCTTCGTCCGCGCCCTCAAGGTGCTGGCCACCCTGCTCGAAAAGGGCGAGGCCCACGCCAAGGCCCAGGGCCTGGATCCCGACGCCCTGGTCGCCGCCCGCCTGGCCGACGACATGCTGCCGCTGTCGGGCCAGGTCCAGCGCGCCTCGGACGCCGCCAAGGGCGCGGTGTCGCGCCTGACCGGGGTCGAGGCCCCCGCCATGCCCGACGAGGAGTCGACCTTCGCCCAGCTCCAGAAGCGCGTGGCCGACACCCTGGCCTACGTCCAGAGCGTCGACCCCAAGGCCTTCGAGGGCGGCGAGGACCGCACCGTCGAACTGAAGTTCCCCGGCGGGACCCTGACCTTCACCGGCGAGGACTACCTGTTCGACTTCGCCCTGCCGAACTTCTTCTTCCACGTGGTCACCGCCTACGACATCCTGCGCCACAACGGCGTGCAGATCGGCAAGCTGGACTATCTGGGGCCGGCGCAGGGCTAGATCGCGGCGGAAGCCCACACACCGTTGTCATCCCGGAAAGCGCGCAGCGCTTGTCCGGGACCCAGGTGAACCGCAAGGCCTTCGCCCAGTCCCCTGGGTCCCGGACAGCCCCTACGGGGCTTCCGGGATGACAACGATTTTGGGTTCACTGAACCGCCTTCACCTCCACCGACGCCAGCATCCGCGGCGACCGCCCTGGGCGCAGGTCGCCGTCGACGACCAGGCGGTAGGGTCCTTCCTTGGCGTCCAGCGGCTGGCCGTCCTTGCTGTCGGCGATAATCACCGGATTGGCGCGGTAGATCGGGTCGGTCTCGCCCAGGGAATAGGTGCTGGTGAAGCCGTCCGAACCCTTGGCGATCACCACCTGGTTCAGGTAGCGACCCATCAGCCGGTCGCCCGACACCACCCCCGCCCGGCGCAGGGCCGCGTTCAGCAGCGCGCCCTCGTAGGTGATCTGCTTGCCGTGGGCGGTGAAGGTCGCCTTGGCGCGTGGCAGGGCCTTCAGGTCGGCCGGGGTCAGCACCACGGTGTCGCGACCCTGGACGGTGACCTTCAGGTCCTGGGCCAGGACCGGCGTGGCGGCCAGGGCGGCCAAAGGGGCGACGATGGCGGCGAGGAGAAACGTCGGGCGCATGGCGGGGACCTTCTGTGGAGGTTCGATCTGGGGCCGATGCGCGCCGCCGAGCAAGCCCCTTCCGCTCACCCCGGCATTCGCCGGGATGAGCGGATTTCAGGGAAAAGCTCAGTACAGCAGCGTCTTCCCGATCACCCCCGACCCGTCCGGCAGGGGCGAAAGCTGCTTGATCATCACCTGGCTGCCCTTGGCGAACCAGAAGCGGGTGATCGGCATTTCCGGGTGGTTGTAGTCGGCGGTCACCACCCAGCAGTCGACCTTGCCGCCGCCCGGCAGGTTCAGCACCTCCGACCCCGCCACCTTGAACAGATAGGCCGCCGGCGGGCCGCCGCCCGGATGGGTGAAGACGATGCTGGCCTCGTAGCCCGCCGCCAGGGGCAGGGCCTGGAGGAACTCCATGTCGGTCTCGAAGTTGAAGCTGGGTTGCGGCGAGGCGACCTCGAAATCCTTGGCGGCGTTGTCGGCCAGATCCTTCAGGCCGACGATCTTGTCGGGCTGGAAGGCGTAGCCCTCGACCTTGGCCGCGCCGTCCTTCTGGGTGCGGCGGACGTGAGTCAGGGGCCGGAAGGTGCCGAGCTCGAACCAGCTGTCCAGCTGGCGGTCGGACGGCGCGGCGCCGACCCCGTCCCAGTGCTGGACGATGTGCAGGCGGCGCTGGCCGTCCTGGTCCTCGAAGCGGACCTCGCGGGTCCAGACGTCGGCGACGCGGACCGTGTCGCCGGCCTGCTTGAAGCGCAGATAGCGGTGCACGCCCGGCTTGAGGTTGGCGAAACGGGCCAGCGGCTGGCCGACCGGCACGGGGGTGACGGCGGCCTGGGCCGAGCCGGCGGCGAGCAGCAGGGCGGCGCAGAGGGCGGAACGGACGGCAAGCGACATGGACGGCTCCGGATTTTCGTCGCCGCACCAGACCCCAACCGTCCGCGCCGGACCACTTACGGTTCGGTAATGCGGCCCCTATCCCCGCGACGACCAGCGCGGCGTCGCGGGCAGGTCGGCCAGCAAGCGCGGTGCTTCCTTCGGGGCCCTGGCGGGACGGGCCTCGACCACCAGCGGGTAGAGCGACACGACCAGCAGGGCGGCCATGGTCAGGTTGAAGGCCCGCAGCACCGGCGGCCGGTCCAGGAACCGCCGCATCCCCTGGCCGAAGCCCGCCCAGGCGGCGCTGCACGGCGCGCCGACCAGCATGAAGGTCCCGGCCACCAGGAACACCCCGGCCGTCGAGCCGTCGGGCATGTAGGTGGTGGCCGCGGTCAGGGCCATGGCCCAGGCCTTGGGATTGACCCACTGGAAGGCGGCGGCCTGCAGGAAGGTCATCGGCTTGGAGCTGGCCTGCTTGTCCGTCACGCCCTTGGCCGTGGCGATCTTCCAGGCCAGCCACAGCATGTAGGCCCCGCCCGCCCACTTCAGCACCTCGTGCAGCACGGGGAAGGCCTTGAACACCCCGCCCAGGCCCAGCCCCATGGCGGCCACCATCACGCCCAGGCCCGCGCTGATCCCCAGGATGTGCAGCACAGTGCGGCGGAAGCCGAAATTCGCGCCCGAGGCCAGCAGCATCATGTTGTTGGGACCGGGCGTGCCGGCGGTGGCGAAGGCGAACAGCACGAAGGCGAGCAGCAGTTGAGCGGTCATGGCGGACACTCCAGACATGGAATGTCACGGTCATCTTGCCAATTGCATCATGTGTCAAAAGCTATATTGTTCCAGTGACAATTTTGGAGATCCCTGATGGCCGGCTGGACCCCGACCCTCCCCCCTGGCGAGAGGCCCCTGTACGAGCGCCTGCTGGACGCCCTGCGGGAGGACATCGCCTCAGGGGCGCTGGGCGACGGCGACCGTCTGCCGCCGCAGCGCGACCTGGCCCACCGCCTGGGCCTGGGGCTGGGCACGGTGACGCGGGCCTATGTCGAGGCCGAGAAGGCCGGGCTGGTGCAGGCCCATGTCGGGCGCGGCAGTTTCGTGCGCGGGGTCGGGGTCGCGTCGCGGCCGGCGGCCGAGGATCCGGGGCCGATCAATCTGAGCCAGAACATCGCCCCCGTCGGCCCGGGCGGCGAGCGGATCGCCCAGACCCTGGCGCGGCTGCAGCGCCGCCCCGACCTGCTCGACAACCTCGCCTACGCGCCCTCGGCGGGCCTGGAAGCCCATCGCCGGGCCTTCGCGACCTGGTTGTCGCGCACCGCCGGCGTCGAGCGCGCCGACTGGCGCCAGCTGATCTGCTGCGCCGGGGCCCAGCACGCCCTGAGCCTAGCCCTGGCCGCCCTGTGCCGGCCGGGCGACGAAGTGCTGTGCGAGGCCGCCACCTTTCCCGGCGCCCGGGTCCTGGCCGCCCACGCCGGCTATCGGCTGACCGGCGTGGCCATGGACGGCGAAGGCCTGCTGCCCGACGCCCTGGACCAGGCGGCGGCGAACGGGGCCAAGGCGGTGTTCGTCCTGCCCACCCTGCAGAACCCCACCGGCCGGATCATGGGCGCCGCCCGCCGCGCCGACATCGTGGCCGTGGCGCGCCGGCGCGACCTGTGGATCATCGAGGACGGCATCTATGCGATCTTCGGCGGCGACGCCCCGCCGCCGCTGGTCGACCTGGCCCCCGAGCGGACGATCCACGTCTCGGGCGTCTCCAAGGCCCTGTCGCCCGGCCTGCGGGTCGGTTTCCTGCTGGCCCCGCCCGGCGACCTGTTCGAGCGGGTCGTCCACGCCGTGCGCGCCCAGTTCTACGCCCCGCCCAACTTCGGCGCCCTGATCGCCACCCAGTGGATCGAGGACGGCTCGGCCGAGGCCATCGCCGGCGAGATCCGTGACGAGATGACCATCCGCCTGGCACTGGCCCGCCGGATCCTGGGTGAGGCCGTCGAGAGGCCGATGTCGGCCAGCGCCCCGCACGTCTGGCTGCCGATGTCGGAACTGGAGGCCGAGCGCCTGGCCGGCCGGGCCCTGCGCGGCGGCGTCGAGCTGACCCCGCCCTCGGCCCCGATCGTCGCGCCCGGCGCGACCGCCGGCGTACGCCTGTGCCTGGGCGCGGCCCGCGATCGCGACGAGCTGGAGCGGGGCCTGGGGATTGTCGCCGCCGCGCTGGCGGGCGTGGACGAGCGCTCGCGGGCGATGATCTGAGGTCGCCGCCGATTTGTTCTAGCCCTCGCCGCCAAGGCGCCCGACATCATCCGGTCCAGGACATCACGAGGAGCCGCCATGGCGACCGCCACCGCCCGCATCAGCGACGCCCGCTACGCCACCGCCATCACCACCGGCCGCCACGCCCTGACGGCCGACGAGCCCGAGCGCAACGGCGGGGCCGACGTCGGCCCCGCGCCGTTCGACCTGCTGCTGGCGTCCCTGGGCGCCTGCACCGCCATGACCCTGAAGATGTACGCCGAGCGCAAGGCCTGGCCGCTGGAGTCGCTGGAGGTGCGCCTGCACTACCACGGCGGCGAGACCCCGCCCCGCATCGAGCGCGTGCTGGTTCCCACGGGGCCGCTGGACGAGGCGCAACGAGCCCGCCTGGCCGACGTCGCCGAGCGGACGCCGGTGACCCTGGCGATCAAGGGCGGCGTGCCGATCCAGACGTCGCTGGGAGATGCTCCCCCTCCGGGGGAGCTGTCGCGAAGCGACTGAGGGGGCCTTCGCGGCCCCCTCCGGCCCTTCGGGCCACCTCCCCCTGAGGGGGAGGATCTATTCCGCCGCGATCGCCTTGGCTTCGGCGTCGGCCTTCAGCTGGGCCGCGCGTTGTTCGACCAGCTCGACGATGTGGTCGATCATGCCGTCGTTCGACTGCTTGTGGTCGGGCTTGCCGGCCATGTAGATCATGCCCGACCCCGCCCCGCCGCCGGTGAAGCCCAGGTCGGTCATCAGCGCCTCGCCGGGCCCGTTGACCACGCAGCCGATGATCGACAGCGACATCGGCTGGCTGATGTGGGCCAGCCGCTGCTCCAGCGTCTCCACCGTCTTGATGACGTTGAAGCCCTGGCGGGCGCAGGACGGGCAGGCGATAATGTTGACGCCGCGGTGGCGCAGGCCCAGCGACTTCAAGATGTCGAAGCCGACCTTGATCTCCTCGACCGGGTCGGCGGCCAGGCTGACCCGGATGGTGTCGCCGATGCCGGCCCACAGCATCGAGCCGATGCCGATCGACGACTTGACCGTGCCGGTGCGCAGGGCCCCGGCCTCGGTGACGCCCAGGTGCAGCGGGCAGTCGATGCGCTCGGCCAGCTGGTAATAGGCCGCCACCGTCATGAACGGGTCCGACGCCTTCACGCTGATCTTGAACTCGTGGAAGTCGTGGTCCTGCAGGATGCGGGCGTGGTTCAGCGCGCTCTCGACCATGGCGTCGGGGCACGGCTCGCCGTACTTCTCCAGCAGTTCGCGCTCCAGCGAGCCGGCGTTGACGCCGATCCGCATCGAGCAGCCGTGGTCTCGGGCCGCCTGGATCACGTCGCGCACCCGGTCGGGCGAACCGATATTGCCCGGATTGATCCGCAGGCAGGCCGCCCCGGCTTGGGCCGCCTCGATGCCGCGCTTGTAGTGGAAATGGATGTCGGCCACGAGCGGCACCTTGGCCTCGCGGGCGATGGTCTTGAAGGCCGCCGTGGAGTCGGTGTCGGGGCACGAGACACGGACGATGTCGGCGCCGGCCTCCTCCAGTTGACGGATCTGCTCCAGCGTCGCCGCCGCGTCGCTGGTCAGGGTGTTGGTCATCGACTGGACCGAGATCGGCGCGTCGCCGCCCACCTCGACATTGCCGACGCGGATCTTGCGCGACGGGCGGCGCGCGATCTGGCGCCAGGGACGGATGTGGGTGTGGTCTGCGGCCATGCCGTCAATCTAAGGGGTTTGGCGGCGGAACCCAAGTCCGTCACGTAAATGTCGCGGGCGCCACGATCCTGACGCGGGCGGATGGTCTCTAGGTCGTTCCCACAGGCGGCCCTGGAGTTTCGATGAGCGGGCGACCGCAGCCGTACGACCCCTTGGTTCCGACGCCGGTCCATCGCCGGCGGGCGAGGGCGGACGGCCTGGTCGCCGGCCTGTTCAGCCTCGCGGCCCACGGCGCCCTGCTGCTGGCGATCATGGCCGTGCGGATCCAGCCGCCGATGATGGCCGAGCCCGATCCGATCGCCGTGGCGCTTTATGAACCGCCCCCTCCCCCGCCCGAACCGCCGAAACTGGCGCCCGAGCCGGCCGGCGATCCGGCCCCGGTCAAGGTCTCACCGCCCAAGCTGCCCGTCCGCCCGCCGCGCCTGGTCCCGCCGCCCCGGGTCGAGCCCCTGCCCGCCAAGCCCGCCCCGGCGCCCCAGGTGACGGCCGAGCTGGGCGAGGCCGACCTGATCGGCGCGGCCACGGCCGGCAGCGGATCAGGCACCGGGGGGATCGGGAACGGCGCGGGCGGCGGCGGCTGCGACATGGTCCGGCTGCTGCAGGACGCCCTGCGCCGGAACCCGCGGGTGCGCGCCGCCCTGGCCCAGGTCCATCCCGAGGCCGCGGCCCGGGGCAAGGCGGTGCTGGTCTGGAACGGCGACTGGGTGCAGAGCCCCGGCCAGGAGGGCAAGGGCCTGGCCGGCGTGCGCGAGCTGATCATGCTGGAGGTGGCCTTCGCCCCCAAGGCCTGCCGCGACGACCCGATGCGAGGCCTGGTCCTGATCTCGCTCAGCGACGGCCCGGGCGCGCCGCGCCTGGCCCTGGGGTCCAGCCGGTGGAACTGGTCGGACCTGCTGTTCGCGAAGTCGGGCGGGCGGCGGGGGTAAGGCGATCTTGCCCCCGGATTCGATCTCTCCACACGCCCCAACAGTTGCCTGTGTTTAACCCTGTGGTTTGGGCGCGGGGACCGCTTGCGGCGCGGCCGGCTTGGGCTGCGCGGTCGCCGCGACCGGCGCGGCCGGGGCCGTCGTCAGCTTGCCCAGCGCCGCCGTCGGGCCGGGCATGCGGCTGGTCAGGGCGCCGGCGTTGTAGACCTCGAAGGCGGCCGGATCGGAGACCTCGGCGACCAGGCCGCCGTTGCGCGGGGCCCGGAACGCCTCGCCGGCCGCCATCCAGCGGGTGAAGTAGATCGCGCCGGACGCGTCGTGCACGGTCAGGGCGCCGGGCTTGCGGGCCTGCAGAATCAGGCCCGAGGCCTCGGCCGGGGCCGCGCCGTAGACCGCGCCCTTGGCCCGGAACGGCGCGCCGACATTGAGCACCTGGTTGGGATCGACGCCGCTCTTGGCCGCCTCGGCCGCGCGGGCCTTGGAGGCGGCGCTGACCGCGTCGGCCGAACCGCCGTTGGCGGCGGCGTCGTCGAGGCCGGGAGTCTTGTAGGGCTCGGGCGTGGTCGACTCGACCGGAGCCGGCAGGGGCGCGCCCAGCGACACCGAGCCGGGCGCGGCGTTGGGATCGACCGGAACCGCGGCCGGGGCGCTGACGGCGGCGGTCGCCTGGGCCTGGGCCACCTGGGCCGGCGGGGCGCCCTTTGAGATGGCGCGCTGGGCGACGTTCCACAGCACGATGGCGGCCACCACCAGCACGCCCAGCGCCAGGATCAGGCCCAGGCGCGGGTCGCGCTCGTGACGCACGCCGACCGGGGCGCGCAGCGGCTCGCTGTCGTCGGGCGCGTCCAGCTTGAAGCGGGCCACGGCGGCGTCGCCATCCAGGCCCAGCACCTTGGCGTAGGATTTCACATAGCCGATGGTGAACGGGCGCGAGGGCAGCTCGTCCAGCCGCAGATCCTCCAGCGCCTCGATATAGCCCTGGCGGATGCGGGTGGCGTCGGCGACGTCCCGCAGGGTCAGGCCGCGGAACTCGCGCGCGGCGCGGAGGGCCGAACCGATGTCGGCGCCATAATCGACCGAAGGCTGGTGCGCGGCCATCGGCGCGTCCTCAGGCTCGCCGTCGGCGACCAGATGCAAGTGCGAAACCCTGCCCGTATCCAGTGGCATGGCTGCCATGATACCTCAAATTCGCGTCGCTGGAGAATCCTTCCCTACCGAAGAGAAGCACCCGACGACTAGCCCCACCCGTCCTAGCCGGGATTTGTTAATACTTTATGGTCGATATCAAAGTAAGTCGCGGGATTCAATAAACTATAAGGCGGCGCTTGGTTAACCGGAGCCGTGTCTAGATGGCCACGTAAAGCTTGCGCGCCAGGGTTTCGATCTCGCCACGGAGCGATCCGGCCGAGGTCTTCAGCAGGGCCTCGACATTGCGCCGAGCGGCCTCGCGATCGCACGACAGCACCATCTGCTTGACCGGCCCGATGCCGGCCGGCGGCATGGACAGGCGGTCGAAACCCAAGGCCAGCAAGGCGAAAGCCTCCAGGGGACGCCCGGCCATCTCGCCACAGACCGAGACCGGCGTGCCGGTGTCGAAGCACGCCTGCTGGATGGTCTTCAGGGCGCGCAGCGCCGCCGGAGACAGAGGATCGTAGCGGTCCGAAACCCTTGGATTGCCGCGATCGGCCGCGAACAAATACTGCATCAGGTCGTTGGTGCCGACCGAAACGAAGTCGGTCATCGGCAACAGCGCGTCGAGATGCCACAGCAACGACGGCGCCTCGATCATGGCCCCAACGTCCAGTCGGGCCGGCTCGGGCCGGCCGCGCTTCAGGGCCCAGGCGACCTCCTGGTCGACGAAGGCGCGGGCGGCGCGGAACTCGTCCACATTGGCCACCAGCGGGAACATGATCCGCAGCTCGCGGCCCCGCGCGGCCTTGATCAGAGCGCGAATCTGCATGCGCAGCAGGGCCGGACGGTCCAGGCCCATGCGCACGGCGCGCCAGCCCAGGGCCGGATTGTCCTCGCGCTCCAGCTCCATGTACGGCAGCAGCTTGTCGCCGCCGAGGTCCAGGGTGCGGAAGGTCACAGGCATGCCGGCGGCGGCCTCCAGCACCTTCTCGTAGAGGCTGGTCTGAGCCTCGAGGCGCGGCATCTCCTCGGCGACCATGAACTGGAACTCGGTGCGGAACAGGCCGATGCCCTCGGCCCCGGTCTCGCCCAGGATGTCCAGGTCGACGGCCAGGCCGGCGTTCATCAGCAGGGTGACCTTGTCGCCGTCCTTGGTGACGGCCGGCGTGTCGCGGATGCGGGCGAACTCGGCCTTGCGCTGGGCGCGGACCTCCATCCGGGCCTGCAGCGACTTGACCACGTCGGCGCGCGGCCGCAGCCAGGCCTCGGCGGTCTCGGCGTCGACCACGACGGGATCGCCCTCGCTCACCCGGTCGCGCAGGCCGGCCAGGCGGCCGACGCACGGGATGTCCAGCGCCCGGGCGACGATGCCGGCGTGGCTGGCGGCCGAGCCTTCCTCCAGCAGGATGCCCTTGAGCTTGGTGCGGTCGTATTCCAGCAGGTCGGCCGGCCCCAGGTTCCGGGCGATCAGGATCGCGTCCTCGGGCAGCACCCGCACGGCGTGGACGTCGCCCGACAGGTGGCGCAGCAGCCGGTCGTTCAGGTCCTCCAGGTCGTGCAGCCGCTCGCGCAGATAGGGGTCGCGGGCCTGGCCCAGGCGGGCGCGATGCTCGGAGCGCACGCGCTCGACCGCGGCCTCAGCGGTCAGGCCCGAGCGCACGGCCTCCTGCAGCGACCGGTTCCAGCCCCGGTCGTGGGCGAACATCCGGTAGGTCTCGAGCACCTCGTAGGAGGCGCCGACCAGGCCGTGCTGGCCTTCCAGCATCTCGTCGATCTGGGTCTGCAGCGCCTCAACGGCCCATTTCAGCCGGGCCTCCTCGGCCAGGGCGTCGTCGGACAGCAGTTGCTCGGGAGCCACCGGCTGCTCGTGCAGCACGGCCACGCCGTAGGCCAGGCCCTCGGCGAAGCGCGCGCCCTTCAGCCGCTCGGGCTTGTGCGGCGCGATCTCGACGTCCTTGAGCTCGCCCTGGCCCAGCAGCTCGCTGGAGCTGACCATCTCGGCCAGCACCATGGCGATGATCTGCAGGTCCTCGACCTCTTCCTCGTCATAGACCCGCTCGGTGCGGTTCTGCACGACCAGCACGCCGATCGTGCGGCCGCCGCGCAGCAGCGGCACCGCCAGGAAGGCGTGATACGGGTCTTCGCCGGTTTCCGGACGGTACGAGAAGGCCGGGTGACTGGCGGCGTCCGACAGGTTCAGGGGCCGCCCCAGGCGCATGGTCTCGCCGACCAGACCTTCGCCCGGCTTCATGCGGGTGACGTGGACGGCGTCGCGCGACAGACCCTCGGTGGCGAACAGCTCCAGGTCGCCCGAGGCGCGGCGCAGATAGATCGAGCAAACCTCGGCGACCATCGAGATGGCGATGGTGCGCACCACCATGTCGAGCTTGGCCTGGGCGGGCCCTCCTCCGGCCATGGCCTCGCGAATCTGCCGAAGCAGGCTGCGTGGTCCCCGAACAGCGATCCCGGACGCCGCCATGTCTGCGCGCGCACTCCCCTGGCTCGATGCGGCTGGTCCCGACAGAACGCGTCGAAGGTTAAGAAGCCGCATCGCCCTCAGCCGGGCTATAGCAGATTTCGCGCGCCGCACAGCGTTCGCTCGCGGTCAAATCGTGGTTCGCGCACGAAAAAGGCGCCGCCCCGAAGGGACGGCGCCACATCGTTCGACCGGGAAAGCCGTTAGCGGCGCTGGCCGTAGTAGCCGTCGTAGCGCCCGCCGCCGTCTCGACCGTCATAGCGGTAGCCAGTATCGTAACGGTTGTAGCGGTCGCCGCGATAGTCGCGACTTTCGTAGCCGGAACGGCCGTAGCCATTGTCATAGCCCGACCGGCCGTAGCCGCTGCCGTAGCTCGAGCTGTAGCCGGACCGGTAGCGGCTATCACGATAGCCGCTGGAATAGCGGTGGTCGCGGTCGTAGCGGTCGCTATGGCCCGTCGAGGCGCCCAGGGCGGCGCCGGCGACGGCGCCGATGGCGATGCCGCCCCTGTCGCCGTCCGACAGCGCCGCGCCGGCGATGCCGCCGATCACGGCGCCGAGGATGGCGCGCTCGGTCTTGTTGCTGCGGTCGCCGGCGAAGGCGGCCGAGGCGGGCAGGACGAGGGCGCCGGTCACGGCCGCGGCGACGGCGATCCGGGTGAACTGACCAAAGGTCTTCATGGCGTTGCTCCTTGAGAGCGTCAGGCCGGAAGAAGTCCGGTGCGGCGCTGTTGGAGCCTGTGTCGCATTCTCGCCTTGAACCCGATCTGAACGGCGATGTTCAGCTGACAGTCATGTTTGGGAGCGGCCTGCCAGCCCTACTCCGCCGGATGCCCTTCCGCCTCCGGCCGATGTAGGTGCACCGACCACAGCACGCCGGCCAGCATCAGGACGATGGCGGCCGCCTCCAGCGGCAGCGGCCAGCGGGCGTCGTGCAGGAAGCCGTACAGCAGGGCGAACAGGGTCTCGAAGACGATCAGCTGGCCCGACAGGCTGAGCGGCAGCAGACGGCTGGCGGCGTTCCACAGGCCGTTGCCGATCACCGAGGCGCCCAGCGCCACGGCCAGGCTGACGCCCCAGAACAGCATCCAGCCGCTTGGCAGATGCGGCGCGCCGCCCCCGAAGGCCGGGATCACTAGCAGCAGCGACAGCAGGCCGGTGACCAGGCCGGTCAGCAGCGACCATTCGTGGCTGTTGAAGCGCGGGGTGGCGGCCAGGCGGCGGGCGTTCCAGACGGCGTAGACGGTCCAGACCACCAGCGCCCCGACCGCCGCCAGCAGGCCCAGGACCAGCCGCCCGACGCCGACGTCGCGGGCGGTCTGGAAGGCGGCGACATTGATGCAGGCGACGCCGGCGGCGACCAGCAGCAGCGGCGCGGCCAGCCGGCGCAGGGCCACGCCCTCCCCCGGTTTCGCGCCCACCAGGGTGATGGTCACGGGCAGGAGGCCGATGATCAGCGAGGCCGGGGCGACGCCGGCGATCTGCACCGACACCGCCAGGCACACGTAATAGACGATATTGCCCAGCAGGCTCAGGCCGGCCAGGTCGCGCCAGTCCGCCAGGGTCAGGCGCGCCGCCACCCCGCGGAGGCTGGGCGCCAGCAGGACCGCCGAAGCCAGGCCGTAGCAGAGATAGCGCCCGGCGGTCATCTGCAGCGGCGTGAAGGCGTGGAGCAGCTTGGGCGCCAGGAACACCCCGCCCCAGAACGCCCCCGCCACGAGGCCGCAGAGAAGTCCGATCAGGAGTCGCTGACGTTGGTCCATGCCGGGGCATTAGCAGAGCCCTGCGCGAGATGCTCGGCGAAAGCGTCGGTGGACCTGGTGGAAGATCTCGGACGACGCCGAGGGGAACACCCCAGTCGTCGACTCGACAAAAACAGTGTCATCCCGGACAAGCGCGAAGCGCGCCGATCCGGGACCAACGCCTGGGCGTCGCGCTTCCGGCGATCCCGGATCTTCGCTTCGCTACGTCCGGGATGACACCTTCAAGGGCTAACCGAAACTCAGGCCACTGCCTGCGCTTCCTGGTAGGACGCCATCTGCGCCTCCAGCGCCCGCTGGAACGCCGGCCGCGCCTCGCAGCGGCGGACATAGGCGTCCAGCACCGGGTTTGAGGTCACCAGATCGGTCTGGCGCGGGAAGCGCAGCACGGTGGTCATCATCAGGTCGGCGGCGGTGAACCGCTCGTCCGACAGGTACTCGCGGCCTTTCAACCAGGCGGCCAGGCTGTCCAGCCTGGCGATCGTCAAGGCCTCTGCGGCGGGTCGGCGGGCCTTGGCCCAGGCCTCGTCGGCATGGAACAGGTCGATGGTGGTCAGGTTCTGGATGGCCGGCTCGACCGAGTTGAGCGCCGCGATCAGCCAGGTGTGCATCCGCAGCCGCGCCTGCGGGTCGGACGGCGACAGGGCGGGCGAACGGTCGGCGATGTGCAGCACGATCGCCCCGGTCTCGAACATCACGAAATCACCGTCCTGGAGGTAGGGCACCTGGCCGAACGGCTGCATCGCGCGATAGCCGGCGCTGCCCTGCTCGCCCTGTTCCAGCAGGTGAGTCCGGTACGGAATGCCGGCCTCCTCCAGGGCCCAGCGCACCCGCAGGTCGCGCACGATGCCTTGGGCGAAGGGGGGCACCCAGCGGAAAGCACTGATCGTGATCATCATCCAGCTCCTCGTTGCGGGCCCCGCACGGGGCCGTCGAGGAGAAGTCGCGCCAGGGGGCGCGATATCGACATCGGATGTGAAATTATCTCCGACGCCCGCCCGTCCCCGTGTTCGCCGGGATGAGCGGGGGTCGGCCAGTTGGCGCTTGTCTAGGCCGCTTTCGGCGCCAGCCGCAGTTCGATGACGGTGACGGCGGATCCGCGCGACGACGGGGGCACGGATAGGGTGTGACCCTTGGCGTCGGCGGTCCATTTGACGACGTCGCCCGAGAGGTTCCTGGCGCTCACGACCTTCCTGGGCAGGGGCGGCAGCGACAGCTCGTCCGCGGGCCAGCCGACGATGTGGATGAAAACGCTGTCGCCGGCGGTCGTCGCGCCATAGACGCCGTCGACCGGCTGGAGCGGCCCCGAGCGCGTGCCGTAGACGGCCCGGCCGTGGCGTTTCAGCCAGAGCCCGACGCCTTTCAGCGTTTCGGTCTGCTTCGGCGGAATGATCCCGTCCCGGTCGGGACCGACATTGGCGAGGACGTTGCCGTTGCGCACGATGGCGTCGGCCAGGTGGCGCACGACCTGGTCGGTGCTCATGACCTGGTCTTCAGGCGTGTAGCCCCAGGCGCCGTTGAGGCTGAACGTCTTTTCCCAGGGGCGGGCGCGGATCGGACCCTTGATCGGCGCGCCGCCTTCCTCCTCCTCGTAGTCGCCCTGCCATCCCGAGCGCGGGTTGATGAGGATCTTCGGCTGATACCTGCGAACCATGCGGTTCAGCTTGTCCGGCTCCCAGAACCAGGCGGCGTCGGCGTCCGTGCCCTTGTGCGCCAGCCAGCCGCCGTCCCACCACAGGATGTCGATGTGGCCGTAGCGGCGCATCAGCTCCTCGACCTGGCCATAGGTCTGACGCTTCAGCAGGGCGGCGTTCTCGGGCAGCTCCTTGGGGTGGAAATAGCCCGGGAAGCGCCAGTCCAGCGGCGAATAGTAGAGCCCGACGCGAAGCCCCTGGCCGCGGACGGCGGTCACGAAAGGGGCGAGCAGGTCGCGATGCGCCGCCGAATGCATCGCGTCGAAATGGCCATGGCTGGCCGGGCTGTCCCATAAGGCGAAGCCGTCGTGGTGACGCGCCGTCATCACCATGTAGCGGGCGCCGGCGGTCTTGGCCAACTTGGCCCAGCTGACCGGATCATAGTGACGGGGATTGAATTCCGCGGCGAGCTTGGCGTAGGCCTCCGGCGAGACCTTCTCGTTGTTCATGTACCACTCGCCCCGGGCCGGAATGGCGTAGAGGCCCCAGTGGACGAAGACGCCGAACTTGGCGTCGCGCCACCAGACCATGTCTTTTTCGGGCAGCAGCAGGTCCGGCGCCAGGGTCGGATCGGAACGCGAGGTCTTCAGCGCTGACCGCTGCTCATCGGTCAGGACCTGGGCGTTCAGCGCGGACGGCGCGAAGGCGGCGGCCGCGACGGCCCCGAGCAAGAGATGACGACGACCCAGCATGAAGTTCCCTCCGATTTTTCGGGCACGCTAGGCGATGCGGGGGAATTTTCAATGGCGAATAGTATTTCAAATATGAATTCGAGCTGCTTCGGACAGCGCAGGGCGTCCGACCGGGCCGCGGACCCCGTCGGGGCGCTCCGATCGAAAACCCTAACCGTGTCCCGGCCGGGCCAACGGTTCGCTGATCGCTTCCACCAATTGCTTGGCCTGTTCGACGGCGCCCTCGATGTCGCGCTCGATGAACGCGACCTCGGCGTCCGTCAGGGGGTGGGGGGCGGCGATGACCTCGCGCAGATAGGCGCGCTTCTCGGGTTCGGTCATGGTCCACCAGCCGACGGTGTGGCCTTCCTCGATCACCGCGTCGCCCATGGCCAGGAGATCGTCCTCGTCGAAGATCGGCCGGCCGGGTTGCTCGGGGAACCACTGGCCGTCGTCGGGCAGGGCCTTGTCCAGCTTGCGCAGCAGCGAGGCCAGCCAGGGGCTGACCAGCAGGGGCTTTTCATAACCGTCGCCGAACTTGGCGCGCAGAAGCAGGTCGTACAGCAACTCCAGCCCGGCCTCGCCCTCGAAGGTGACGGACTTCTTCTCGGGATCGAAATGGAAGACCGACATGGAGGCTCCTGGAGGCTGACGTTTCGACGTCATAACGTCAGAAGGCGACGTTTTGCTAACGGCGGGACGCCCCCCTCCGTCACGATGCGTATCCGCATCGCGCCGCCTCCCCCGCTGCGCGGGTGAGGAGGATTCGCGCCCAGACTTCTCCTCACCCGTGAAACGGGGGAGGTGGCGGGCGAAGCCCGACGGAGGGGGCGTCCCTCCGGCGCTCGATCCTACAGCTGATCCAGCCCGTACGCCGCGTGCAGGGCCCGCACGGCCAGTTCGGTGTAGGCCGCGTCGATCAGGACCGAGATCTTGATCTCCGAGGTCGAGATGACCTGGATGTTGATGTTCTTCTCGGCCAGGGCCTGGAACATCGACTGGGCGACGCCGGCGTGGCTGC
Source organism: Caulobacter sp. UNC279MFTsu5.1 (assembly GCF_900114015.1). Classification (GTDB taxonomy): domain Bacteria; phylum Pseudomonadota; class Alphaproteobacteria; order Caulobacterales; family Caulobacteraceae; genus Caulobacter. The sequence continues at coordinate 146,392 of NZ_FORN01000004.1, forward strand.
GCATGCCCACCCCGATCACCGAGACCTTGGCCACGTCCTCGTTGACGGCCACGTCCTCGAAGCCGATCTCCTTCTGGGCCTTGCGGACGATCTCGACGGCGCGGGCGGCGTCGCGCTTGCCGACCGTGAACTCCATGTTGGCGGTGTCGGCGCTGCGGGCGCGCGACTGCACGATCATGTCGACATTGACGTTGGCGTCGGCCAGCCGGCCGAAGATCTGCGACGACACGCCCGGATGGTCGGGCAGGCCCAGCAGGGTGATCTTGGCCTCGTCGCGGCTATAGGCGACGCCCGAGACGATGCGCTTTTCCATGATTTCTTCCTCGTCGCAGACGATCGTACCTTGGCCGGGAGCTTCCCCGGGTTCGACGAAACTCGACAGCACCCGCACCGGGACGCGATGGGCCATGGCCATCTCGACCGAGCGGGTCTGCAGCACCTTGGCCCCCAGCGAGGCCATTTCCAGCATTTCCTCGTAGGAGATCTTGGCCAGGCGCTTGGCCTTGCTCTCGATCCGAGGGTCGGTCGTATAGACGCCGTCGACGTCGGTATAGATGTCGCAGTCGCCCTTCAGGGCCGCGGCGATGGCCACGGCGCTGGTGTCCGAGCCGCCCCGGCCCAGGGTGGTGATGCGCTGGTCGGTCGTCACGCCCTGGAAGCCGGCGATCACGGCGATCTGGCCGGCCGCGAAACAGGCCTCCAGATTAGCTGGCGGGATGTCCTCGATGCGGGCCCGGCCGTGGGCGTCGTCGGTCAGGATCGGCACCTGCCAGCCCAGGAACGAGCGGGCGTTCAGGCCCATGTTGCGCAGGGTCATGGCCAGCAGGCCGGCGGTGACCTGCTCGCCGGACGCGACGACGGCGTCGTACTCATCGTCCGACTCCGGCAGGCCCTGAGCGGCGCGGCCCGAGCCGTCGGTCCAGGCCACCAGCTCGTTGGTCTTGCCCGACATGGCCGAGACCACCACCGCCACCTGCTTGCCCGTGGCCACTTCGGCCGCGACCAGGCGCGCCACCCGGCGGATGCGCTCCAGGTCGGCCACCGAGGTGCCGCCGAACTTCATCACCAGACGTGACACGCCCTACCCCTGAAAAACCTAAGGTCAATTCTTGCGCCGAGGACGGACGAACCGTCGCCGTCGCGCAAGCCGCGGTCTTCTAGCGGCGCGACGGCGCAACGGCAATGTCGCGGAGGTGTCTTTTTCGTCGAGTGTGGCGCCGCGCCCTGTGCCGCTGGCGATGTCGTTGCTACATCAAGGTCATGAGTCCGCCCGCCGATCCGCCTCCCTCCGCTGGAAACGCCCCGTCCTGGAGCATCGACCCCGCCGACGTGGCGCGGTTCTCGGCCATCGCGGCGGAGTGGTGGGACCCGCGCGGCAAGTTCGCGCCGCTGCACGTGTTCAACCCCTGCCGGCTGGGCTTCATTCGCGAGCAGGCCCTGGCGCGGTTCGAACGCGACGGTAATGCGCGCGCGCCGTTCGAGGGCCTCAGCCTACTGGATGTCGGCTGCGGCGGCGGCCTGCTGAGCGAGCCGATGGCGCGGCTGGGCTTCACCGTCACCGCGATCGACGCTTCGGAGAACAACATCAAGACCGCCGCCGCCCACGCCGCTGGGCAGGGGCTGGAGATCGGCTACCGCCCGGCCACCGCCGAACAGCTGCTGGCCGAGGGCGCGGGGCCGTTCGACGTGGTGCTGACCATGGAGGTCATCGAGCACGTCGCCGATCCCGGCGAGTTCCTGCGCACCTGCTCGCGGCTGCTGGCGCCCGGCGGCCTGATGATCGTCGCCACCCTGAACCGCACGCTGAAGGCCCTGGCCCTGGCCAAGATCGGCGCCGAATACGTGCTGCGCTGGGTGCCGCCCGGCACCCACGATTGGAAGCAGTTCCTCAAGCCCGACGAACTGCGCGCCTTCCTGGCCGGCGAGCCGGTGACGATGCACGGCCCGTTCGGCGTGGCCTACAATCCCCTGACCGGCCGCTGGGGCCGTTCGGCCGATGTCGACATCAACTACATGATGACGGTGACCAAGGCCTGACGCGCCCAGGGTGACGGCGCTCCTGCCCGCCTGCCCGCCGCCTGACGGAACCTGTACCGCCGCCGCGCTTTCTATTGGCAAGGGACATCCTGCCAGGATTGGCGGCTCGCTTCGGGGGCCGAACGTCGATCCGTTCGTTGGAACGGAGAGAACATCATGATTTTGAGACCCCCCATGTGGCTGATGGCTTCGGCCGTCGCCCTGAGCACGGCCGCGCCTGTCTTCGCCCAGTCGCCCGACGCGGCCTACCAGCAGCGCCTGGATGCCTATGGCGACCAGCGCGCGGTCTATGACGCCCAGAGCGCCGATTATCAGCAGCAGCAGCGCGACTACGACCGCGACCGCGCCCGATACCTGAGCGACAAGGCCGACTACGACCGCCGCTACGGGGCCGGCGCCTATGATCGTCGCTATCCGGAATACGCCACGCGCTTCGATCGCTCGCGTTATTCCGACAGCTCGGACTATTATCGCGAGCAGGCCGCGTTCGACCACGACCGCCAGATCTACGAGGACGCCCGCCGCGACTACGATCGTCGCAACGGCTATGGCGCCTATGACCGCCGCTATCCCGACCAGGCGCGGCGCTTCAGCGCCAGCGGCCGGGTCTACAGCTCCGACAGCAGCGACTATCTGAGCCAGCGGGCCCAGTACGACCGCGACCGGGCCGAGTACGAACGCGCGCGGGACGACTACGACCGGCGCTACGGCTCCGGCGCCTATGACCGTCGCTATCCGGACTACGCCACGCGCTACGGCGCGCCCTACGCCGGCCGCTACGGCGACGACGTCTCGTACAACGCGCCATGCCGGATCGACGCCCGCAAGAACGCCACGGCCGGCGGCGTGATCGGGGCCCTGGTCGGCGCCGTGGCCGGCTCGAACCTGGCCGCCCGCAACGCCAAGCCGGAAGGCACGGTGCTGGGCGCCCTGGTCGGGGCGGGGATCGGCGCCAGCATCGGCAACGCCTCGGCCAAGAGCCGCTGCGACGCCAACGGCCAATACTGGACCTACGACGAGACCGTCGCCTATCGCGAAAGCCGCCGCTATCGCGCCAGCTCCAACGCGGACTACAGCAACTATTCCAGACGCTGCCGCCTGGCCCCGGCCGACACCGACTACAACGGCCGCGTCGAGACCCGCTATGTCCGCGTCTGCCCCGACAGCCAGGGCCGCTATCGCGTCCAGGGCTAGCGGCTGAACGGGGATGAACGGCGTGGTCGGCGCCGCTTCATCCCCCGTTCAGGTCGCAATCCCGACAATCATCGAACTCATTTGAAGCTTGAGCGTTATCTAGCGTTCAAGGATCGCCAACAAACCAGGGAGGTCGCCATGCGCGCCCATCTGAAAACTCTCGCCGTCGTCGTCGCCCTCGGCTTCACGGCGTCCACGGTGGCCGTCACCGCCGCCGAAGCGCAGACGCGCACCCACAAGGTCTGGGTGTGCAAGAGCACCAAGAGCGCCCGCAACAAGGGCACGGTGATCGGCGCCGTCGGCGGCGGCACGCTGGGCGCCGTCGTCGCGGGTCACGGCAACAAGACCGAAGGCGCCCTGCTCGGCGGCGCGCTGGGCGCGGTCGCCGGCAACCAGATCGCCAAGAAGAACTCCAAGAAGAAGAACTGCCACTACGAGTACCGTCGCTACTAGACGGGGCTCCGGTCTCCACGTCACGGGAAGCGAAGGGGGCGTCGACAGCGGTCGGCGCCTTCTTTTTTGCCTGATCGCGCCGGTCCGCCGTCTTGGAAACGGCGCCGAAGGAGATGGCGGCGGCTTAGGGGAACGCTCCGTTCCCGAAGCTTTTATCGTTGTGAGACGATCCTCTCAGTTCACCTCGGTCTTCTTCGGCGGCGCCGGCGGCAGGGGCGCGATCTTGATGCCGTCCTCGACCAGGGCCTTGACCTCTTTCGGCGAGGCCTCGCCGTAGATGCCGCGCTCCTCGGACTTGCCGTCGTGGATGTCACGCGCCTCCTTGGCGAAGCGGTCGCCGACATAGTCGAAGTTCTCCTCGACCTGGCGGCGGACCTCGCCCATGGCGTTCATCATCATCTCGCGCATGGCGGCGCTGGGCTCGGGCGCGGCCTTCTGGGCCTTGGTCCCGGCCACGGCCGGGGCCATGATCTGCTTGCGCACCGCCTTGGAGGCGCACAGCGGGCATTCCAGCAGCCCGCGCGCGGCCTGGTCGTCATAGTCGGACGACGAGCCGAACCAGCCTTCGAAGGCGTGGTCGTGATCGCAGCTGAGCGCGTACTTGATCATGAAGCTTATATGGGGTCAGGGACCCGTGAATTCACGGGCGTTCTTGAGGGCCGGGATCGCCGCTCGAGCCTTGTCGACGGCCGCGAGGTCGAGGTCGGCGATCAACACGCCCGGCTCGTCGTGGTCAAGCTTTCCGAGCACCTCGCCCCACGGGCCGATGGCGATCGAACGCCCCCACGTGCCGCGGCCGTCCTCGTGGAAGCCGCCCTGGGCCGCGGCGATCACGAACGAGCCGGTCTCGATGGCGCGGGCCCGCAGCAGGATGTCCCAGTGGGCCTCGCCCGTCGGCCGGGTGAAGGCGGCCGGCACGGTCAGGATCTGGGCCCCGCCCAGCGCCAGGGCCCGGTGCAGGGCCGGAAAGCGCATGTCGTAGCAGATGGTCAGGCCGAAGGTCCCCAGCGGAGTCTCGACCACGGTCGCCCGGTCGCCCGGCTCATAGGTCGCCGATTCCCGCGCGGTCTCACCCTTCTTGCCGTCTCTTGGGGGAAGGTCGACGTCGAACATGTGCAGCTTGTCGTAGGTCGCCACGATCGCCCCGGTCGGGTCGATCACCGCCTGGCGATTGGCGGCCTTGCCGTCTTCCCGCTTCACCAGGGCCGAGCCGACGTCGATCCAGACGGAAAGCTCGCGGGCCAGGTCGCGCAGGCCGCGCACCACCAGGTCGTCCTCCAGCGAGACCAGGGTCGGCAGCAGCCGCTCGCGGTCCTTCTGCAGCACGTTGACGCCCTCGGGCGTCAGGATGAACCGGGCGCCCTGCGCCGCCGCCTCGCGGACCAGGGGGGCGACGTGCTCCAGCGCCGCGGCGTGGGTGGCGGGCGTGCGGGTCTGGACCAGGCCGACGCGCAGGGGCGCTTGGGGCGTCGTCATGCGGCCAGCAGCGGGTCCAGCTTGCCCTCGCGCTCCAGGGCCATCATGTCGTCGCAGCCGCCGATGTGCTGGTCGCCGACGAAGATCTGCGGGAAGGTGGCGCGGCCCGAACGGTCCATCATCTCCTTGCGCAGCGCCGGGTCCATGCCCGCCTCGATTTCCGTGAAGTCGGCGCCCTTGTCGTTGAGCAGCTTCAGGGCGCGGGCGCAGTAGCCGCAGAACGGGCGGGTGTAAATGGTGACCTTGGCCATGGGGAATCCGTAACAGAAGTCGTTTCCGTCCTCATATAGGACGCGCCTGCATTTCTGTAACGCGCGCGACAACGGCGAGCGACACTTGCGTGGCGCCGGCCGCCAGGAGCGCCCGGGCGCAGCCCTCGGCCGTCGCCCCCGTGGTCAGGACGTCATCGACCAGCAGCAGCTTGCGGCCGATCACCCGATGGCGACGCGCCTCGGGCACGGCGAAGGCGGCGGCGACGTTGCGGCGGCGGCCCGTGGCCGACTTGCCGCCCTGGCTGTCGGTGTCGCGCTTCCGCACCAGGGCGTCGGCCAGATAGGTCCGCCCCGCCATGGCGCACAGCGGCCGGGCGATCTCGGCGGCCTGGTTGTAGCGGCGCTTCAGCAGGCGCGAGCGGTGCATCGGCACGGGGACCACCGCCTGCGCCTCGTCCAGCAGGTCGGCGGCGCAGCGCGACAGCCAGCGGGCGAACAGGCCCGACAGGTCTGTGCGGTCGGCGTGCTTGAGCTTGAGGATCAGGTCGCGCGAGTGCTCGTCATAGAGGCAGGCGGCCCGCGCCCGCGCGAAGGCGCGGGGCCGGGCCTGGCACAGGGCGCAGCGGAGCTCGCCGGCGTCGTAGGCGAACGGCGCGCCGCAGCCGTCGCAGACCGGACCGTCCAGGAAGGTGATGCGGCTCCAGGCCGCCGCCGACAGGCCCGAGGTCAAGGCCGCCCCGCCGTCGAAGGCGCGCGGCGGCAGGATCAGGTCCAGCATCCCCTGGGCGAACGCCGTGACGCGAGCCGGCGGCTTCGCAAAAGGTTTCCATGGCGCGCGGGAAGGCCCATCTTGCACGGACATGACCGCCGCTCCCCAGCTCTTCGACCGCGCCCTGCTGCGCGCCCGTCTCGACCGCGCCGCCCCGGGCTTCGACGCCGCCGGCTTCCTAAAGGCCCGCGCCGCCGAGGACGCCGTGCTGCGCCTGGAGGCGATCCTGCGGGAGTTTCCGGTGGCCGTCGACCTGGGAAGCCGAAACGGCGCTTTCTCGCGAGCGCTGGAGGGCAGCGACGCCCGCGCCAAGGTCGGGCTGCTGATCGAGACCGACCTGTCGGCGCGGATGCTGGCCCAAGACTCTTCGGAAGGGCGCCGCGGCGCACGGATCGTGGCCGACGAGGAGCGCCTGCCGTTCGGCGATGCGACGATCGACCTCCTGGTCTCGACCCTGGCCCTGCACTGGACCAACGACCTGGTCGGGGCCCTGATCCAAGTCCGCCGCGCCCTCAAGCCCGACGGCCTGTTCGTCGGCGCCCTGTTCGGCGGAGCCACCCTGACCGAGCTGCGCCAGGCCCTGCTGGCCGCCGAGGACGAGATCACCGGCGGGGCCTTCCCGCGCGTCTCGCCGTTCGCCGACACGGTCGACGCCGCCGGCCTGCTGCAACGCGCCGGCTTCGCCCTGCCGGTCGCCGATAAGGACCGGGTCAAGGTGCGCTACGCCCACCCGATCGCCCTGCTCAAGGACCTGCGGGCCATGGGCGAGACCAGCGTGCTGATCGACCGTTCGCGCAAGCCGCTGGGCCGCAAAGTGCTGCTGCGGGCGATGGAGATCTACCAGGACCGCTTCGCCGAGCCCGACGGCCGCGTGCCGGCCACGTTCGAGATCATCACCGTCACCGGCTGGGCCCCGCACGAACGCCAGCAGAAACCCCTGCGCCCGGGCTCGGCCAAGATGCGGCTGGCGGACGCGTTGGGGACGGTGGAGCAGCCGGCGGGGGACAAGGCGGGGGGGTAGGGTTCTGGCCAAATCACCGTTGTCATCCCGGCCGCAGCGAAGCGGAGAGCCGGGATCCAGGAGACTGCGCCAACGCGGCGCGGTTCACCGAGGTCCCAAACAAGCGCTGCGCGCTTTCCGGGATGACAGCCGAGTGAGGTTCCGAACCCGCCCTACCCTCAGTTCGCGGCGTTGGCCGTGTCCAGCGTGGTTTCGACCTTGCCGAACGAGATCTTCAGGTTGCCCTGCAGCGCCGTGAGGATTCCGATCAGAGCCACGCTGATCAAGGCGACCAGGACGCCGACCTCGATGGCCGTGGCGCCGCGTTCGTCGCGCCAGAAACGCCTCAGAGCAGATCGCGCAGCCAGGCGATCAGCGGCAGGTCGGCCGGCGGCATCGGATAGTCCGCCAACTGGTCCGGCTTCACCCATTTCAGCGCCTCGTGCTCCTTGGCGGTCACCAGTCCTTCCCAGCGCCGCAGCAGGTAGAGTGGCATGAGGAGGTGAAAGGACTCGTAACCGTGGGATGCAAAAACGAACGGAGCGAGGCACGCCTGGGCGACCTTGATGTCCAGCTCCTCGTGGAGTTCGCGGATCAGGCACTGCTCCGGGGTCTCGCCGGGCTCGACCTTGCCGCCGGGAAACTCCCACAAGCCGGCCAGTTGCTTGCCTTTCGGGCGCTGGCAGATCAGCACGCGGCCGTCGACATCGATCAGGGCGGCGGCGGCGACGAGGACGGTGGGCTTGGTCATGGGGCGTTAGTCCAACGCGTCGCGCGGCTTGGCAACACCTGTCTGCGCCGCGCCCCCTCGGTGATAGCGCCGCCTCACCCCACCTCCGCCTGATACTCCCGCTCCACATAGCCGAACCCATCGAAGTCGGCCGGACAGGCCGCGCCCGACAGGTCCTGGCAGGCCATGCCGACGAAGGCGCCGGTGAAGTTGGGGGCGCCGGGGGCGGTGGCCTCGTCCGACAGGATCGAGGCGTCGAACACCTGCGGCAGCCAGGTCCAGGCCTGGCCGTCCAGGCTGAAGGCGAAGCGCAGGCGCTCGAAATCGACCTCGACCCGCAGGTGGATCAGGCCCTGGTCCGGCAGCGGGATCGGCGCGGTGAAGGCGTCGGCCTGGGGGCTGTCGGGCAGGGCCGACATCACCTGCAGGCAGCGGCCGTGTTCCTCGTCGCGCGACACGAACAGATAGTGGAACTTGCTGGCCCCGTAGTAGCAGACGAGCCCGGCCGCCTGCTGGAAGTGCTGCGGCGCGAAGTCCAGCACCGTGCGGGCGCCGTAGCAAATCGCCTGCTGGCGGCGGGCGACCAGGGCCTGGCGATGCTGGCTGCCGATCGTCTCGCGCCCATGCAGGCGCAACCAGCCGGGACGGGCCGTCAGGCTGAACAGCTCGTCCGGGAACGGCGAACGCAGCCACTGGAAGTCGAGGGGCAGGCCGGGGCCGTCGAAGTCCTCCCAGGCCGGCGGGGCGGGCCAGGGCGCGGGCGGCAGGCCGGGCGACGGCGGGGCCAGCTCCGGGTCGCCCGAGCCGTCGCGGGTGCGCAGCCAGCCGTCGTCGCCCCAGGCCATCGGCTGGATCGCCGTCTCGCGGCCCAGCACGCAGCGGCCGCGATTGGGCAGGGGCCGGCCACACAGATAGGCCATCCAGGTCGTGCCGTCGGGGGTCTCGACCAGATCGGCATGGCCGGCCCGCTGCAGCGCCACGTGCGGCCGGTCGCGGGCGGTCAGCGCCGGGCCGTCGGGATGCAGTTCGTAGGGCCCCTCCAGCGTCCGCGAGCGGGCCATGGTCACCGCGTGACCGAAACCAGTGCCGCCCTCGGCGGTGATCAGGTGATACCAGCCGCCCCGCTTGTAGAGATGCGGCGCCTCGGTCAGGCCCAGGGCGGTGCCGGGGAAGATCAGCTTGCGCTCGCCGACCAGCCGGGCGGCGAAGGCGTCGTATTCCTGAGCCACGACGCCGGCGAAGCGATTGCGGCCCGGCCGGTGGTCCCACAGCTGGTTCAGCAGCCACTTGCGGCCGTCGTCATCGTGGAACAACGACGGGTCGAAGCCGCTGCTGTTGAGGAACACCGGGTCCGACCACGGCCCCTCGATGTCGTCGGCGGTGACCAGGTAGTTGTGGAAGTCGCGCAGGGAGGCGCCTGAGGCTCCACCCACGGTGGTGCGGCCATAGCGCTTGACGTCGGTGTAGATCAGCCAGAACCGGCCGTCGGCGTGGGTCAGGCAGGGGGCCCAGAGCCCGCAGCCGTCGGGCGCACCCAGCATGTTCAGCTGGCTGGGTCGGGTCAGGGGCCGGGTCAGCAGCCGCCAGTTCACCAGATCCCGCGAGTGATGGATCTGAACGCCAGGAAACCACTCGAAGGTCGAGGTGGCGATGTAATAGTCGTCGCCGACGCGGACGATCGACGGGTCGGGGTTGAAGCCCCTAAGGATGGGATTGTGGATCGTGTCTTGCGGCATGACTCTACAGGGCGGGAACGGTGACGGGCTTGGCGGTCGGGGTGTTGGCCGGATCGCGGACCAGGGTCCACAGCAAGGCGGCGCCGGCAAGGTCCAGCACGCCCAGGGCGACGAAGAACGGATCGTAGCCGACCGTGGCCACGAGGCCTCCGATCAGCAACGAGAAGACCAGCACGCCCAGATTGGCGAAGAACCCGGCCATGCCGGCCACCGTCGCCACCTCGTTGCGACGGAACAGGTCCGACGACATGGTGATCACCGTCACCGACAGGGTCTGGTGGGCGAAGCCGCCCAGGCACAGCAGGGCGATGGCGACATAGGGGCTCTCGACCCGGCCGACGAACATCATGCCGGTCATCAGCACCGCCCCCAGGGTGAAGGCCCCGCGCCGGGCGTTGATCAGGCCGACTCCGCGCCTCTGCAGGAACATCACCACCGCCGGCCCGAACAGGCAGCCGAGGTCGGCCGCCACGAACGGCAGCCAGGCGAACAGCGCGATCTGCTTCAGCTCGAAATGCCGGACCGTGGTCAGGTACAGCGGGATCCAGAACGACAGCGTGCCCCAGGTCGGGTCGGCCAGGAACCTGGGCAGGGCGATGCCCCAGAAGTTGCGACGGGCCAGCAGGCTCAGCATCGAGGGCCGCGCCCCGGCGGCCTCCAGATGGGCCTCCTGGCCGGCGGCGATCAGCTCGCGCTCGGCGTCGGACAGGGCCTTGTGCTTGTCGGGCGACTGGTAGGCGAAGAGCCACAGCGCCACCCAGGCCAGGCCCAGGACCCCAGCCACCACGAAGGCGGCCCGCCAGTTCCAGACCAGGATCGACCAGGCCACTAGCGGCGGCGCCAGCACCGAACCCATCGAGGCGCCGATATTGTAGACCCCGCCGGCCAGGCCGCGCTCGCGGGCCGGAAACCAGGTCGACACCGCCTTCATCCCGGCCGGATGGGCGCAGCCCTCGGCCACGCCCAGCGCCCCGCGCAGGCCGAGCAGCGCTTGCCAGTTTCCCGCCAGGCCGTGGGCCATGGTGATCAGCGACCAGGCGGTGGCGAACAGGGCGAAGCCCAGCTTCAGTCCGATGGAGTCCAGCACGTAGCCGCACAACGGCTGCAGCATGACCCCCAGCTGAAAGGCGCCGGTGATCCAGGAATATTCCTTGGGGCCGATATGCAGGTCGGCCAGCACGGTTGGAGCGGCGACGCCCAGAGTGCTGCGGGTCAGGTAGTTGAGCACCGCGCCCAACATCACCAGGCCGATCATCCACCAGCGCAGCGCCCGGATTTTGCCGATCATACGTCTCTCCCGGTCCCGCCCTGTGTCCCGGTCGCGCCGATGACGGTAACGCTAACATGCATAGCCCGCTCCGGGGCGGCCGCAAACCCCGCCAGAGGTCGTAGTCCGTCGTGGATCGATCCGCGCCGCGGCCGCGTTTGTTTGCGGACAACCCAAGGGAGCCCCCGATGAGCCTCGACGATCGCCTGGTGAAGAGCGCCGCCCTGATCGGGGTGAAGGTCAAGGACGCCGGCGGCCACAGGCTGGGCGTGATCCGCGAACTGTTCATCGATCGCGACGCCGGCATCGTCCGCTACGTCGCCGTCGAGCCCGCGGGCCTGTTCGCGGCCGGCGGCAAGTTCCGCCCCCTGCCCTGGCGCCTGTTGACCTGGGACGACAAGGACGAGGCCTATGTCGCCGACCTGACCAAGGACCGCTTCAAGGAGGTCCCGGCCTACGACCGCGACCAGCTCAATAGCGCCACCTATGGCTGGGGCGCGCAGGTGGAGCGCTTTTTCGAGGCGCCTTGAACGTTTGCAACTTCCGCGCGAAACGAACACCGGTCTCATCACCAACCTCGGGTCGGACCGGCCATCGACGCGACTTTCAATCTCTCGCTCGGCAATGACGTGGGAGGCGTGATCTCGTCCGGAGGCCCGATCGCCATCCAGATGGCGAACTCGCAAACGATCTGGAACCGCGGGACCATCGTCGGCGACGCGCTGCTCGGCTCCATGGACGACACGCTGATCGCCTCGTGAACTTCGAGAGCTTCGAACAGATCGGCGGCGGCAGCCTCAACTATGTCGGCGTCTTCGGGGCTGGTCCGATCGTCCTGAAAGACAGCTCGGCGGTCGTCCTGGCCGGCGACGGCGTGGTCACCACCGGCGCCGTCGCCTTCGCCGGCGGCGCGGGTGACCGGGGGCGGGGAACCTGACCCTGGCGCTCGACCAGAGCTGGAACTCCATCAGCCTGGCCGGCGCGAACGCCTGCCTAACCGCCGGATCCTAAACCGTGGGCCGCCTCTCGGGCGGCGACCAGGACGAAGCCGTCCGCATCACGGCGACCACGCCCGTGACCCTCGCGGTTCGCTGAGCGGCTTCGAGACCATCGCCCTGAACGGCGGCCAGATGGCCGTGTCCGGCGTGCTCGGCGCGGCCGGCGAGACCACGACGTTCGAAGGCCAGGCCGGCCAGACGCTGTCGATCCTGCCGGGCGGCGCGCTGGCGGGCACGGCCGACCTGGGGGCCGGCGACGACGTGTTCCAGCTGGCGGCCGGCGGCCAATTGCTCGGCACGGTCCTGAGCGGGACGGGCAGCGACAGGGTCGACATCGACCTGATCGCCGACCTGTCGCTGCGCGGCGACCAGCTTCAGCAGTTCGAGACCCTGCAGGTCACCGGCGCGCCAGCTCCGCCCTTGACTTCGCACCTGCAATAAACGACATAGGCCTCACGCCATCTGGCGTTATTGGCGCTCCAGCCGCGTGAGGGACCTTTCCGGTCCAGCCTGTCGAGCGCCCTGAAAGCTTCTCATCAGACCGCCCGTGTCACGCGGGGCGCTCCCCACCGACCCGCCGCCAGGCGAGCCGTGCGAGGACCGCATGCGCCGTCTCGTGCGGCTGCACGAAAGACACTGAGTGACTCAATTCTCCGATCTCGGCCTCGCCAAGCCCCTGCTGAAGGCTCTGGCCGACAAGGGCTACACCCAGCCCACCCCGATCCAGGCGCAAGCCATCCCGACCGTGCTGTCGGGTCGCGACCTGCTGGGCATCGCCCAGACCGGCACCGGCAAGACCGCCGCCTTCGCCCTGCCGATCCTGCATCGCCTGGCCGAAGACCGCCGGCCGGCCCCGCGCCGCGGCTTCCGCTGCCTGGTGCTGTCGCCGACCCGCGAGCTGGCCACCCAGATCGCCGACAACTTCAAGGCCTATGGCGCGCACCTGGGTTTGACCGTCGCCACCATCTTCGGCGGCGTGAAGTACGGTCCGCAGATGAAGGCCCTGGCGGCCGGCGTCGACGTGGTCGTGGCCACCCCGGGCCGCCTGATGGACCACCTGGGCGAAAAGTCCGCCCACCTGAACGGCGTCGAGATCTTCGTGCTGGACGAGGCCGACCAGATGCTGGACCTGGGCTTCGTGGTGCCGATCCGCAAGATCGCCAGCCAGCTGCCCAAAGAGCGCCAGAACCTGTTCTTCTCGGCCACCATGCCGTCGGAAATCGGCAAGCTGGCCGGTGAGCTGCTGAAGAACCCGGCCCAGGTGTCGATCACCCCGCAGGCCACCACGGTCGAGCGCATCGACCAGTCGCTGATCTTCATCGAGGCCCAGCGCAAGCGTCCGCTGCTTGCCGAGCTGCTGGCAGACCGCGCCGTCGAGCGCGCCATCGTCTTCACCCGCACCAAGCGCGGCGCCGACCGCGTGGCCAAGTACCTGGTCGCCAGCGGCATCGAGAGCGCCTCGATTCACGGCGACAAGACCCAGGGCCAGCGAGAGCGCGCCCTGGCGGCGTTCAAAGCCGGCCAGGTCAAGGCGCTGATCGCCACCGACATCGCCGCGCGCGGCATCGACGTCAACGACATCAGCCACGTGTTCAACTACGAGCTGCCCAACGTGCCGGAGGCCTATGTCCACCGGATCGGCCGCACCGCCCGCAAGGGCAAGGACGGCATCGCCATCAGCTTCTGCGCCGATGACGAGCGTCCGCTGCTGAAGGACATCCAGAAGGCCACCCGCCAGACCATCCCGACCTTCGACCGGCGCAACGACAAGGGCCTGGCGGCCGCCGCGGCCGTGGCCGACAAGCTGGCCCCGCCGGAGAAATACGTCGATCCGCGCCGCGCCGACCCGCGCAACAACGTGCCGTCGGAACTGCGCCGCCAGCGCAACCGTCCGAACAAGGGCGGCGGCCAGGGCCAAGGCCACGGCAAGCCCGGCGGCCAGCAGAACCGCGGCCGCAACGGCGGCGGCGGTCAGGGTAACGGCCAGGCCCAGGCGCAAGGCCAGGCCCGCTCGGGCGGCGGCGACTTCCGCGGCCCCAAGCGCGCAGCGGCCCCGTCGGAACGCTGGAACCCGATCGACTAAAGAGCCCCGCCTGACCTCTTCCTTCTCCCCTTGCGGGAGAAGGTGTCAGCCGAAGGCTGACGGATGAGGGGTCTCCCAAAAGCAAAAGCCGCGTCCGGTCTTTCGACTGGACGCGGCTTTTTCGTTCTTCAACCCCTCACCCGACCTCCTTCGGAGGCCCCCCTCTCCCCCAGGGGGAGAGGGAAAGAGCGCCTAAACCAGCGCCCCGTGGCAGTGCTTGAACTTCTTGCCCGAGCCGCAGGGGCAGGCGCCGTTGCGGGCGGTGTATTCCCAGCCCTCCGGCAGGACCGAGACCGGCAGGGCCTCGCGCTGCTGCGGCGACAGGCCCTCGGGCAGGGCGCCGGCCGTGGCGGCGTTCTCGCCGGTCAGCGGATCCAGGTGGACCTGGGTCAGCCCCTCGGGCGCGTGCAGCGGCTCGGGCTCGGCATAGGCGATCTCGACCGTCATCAGCCAGCGGGTGGTGTTGGTGCGCAGATCGCCCAGCAGCTTCTCGAACAGCGAGAAGGCCTCGGTCTTGTACTCGTTCAGCGGGTCGCGCTGGCCGTAGCCGCGCAGGCCGATAACGTTGCGCAGATGGTCCAGGTGCATTAGGTGCTCGCGCCACTGCAGATCGATCATCTGCAGCAGGAAGTTCTTCTCCACCGAGCGCATCTGCTCGGGGGTGATGATCACCTCGCGCTCGGCGGCGTAGGCGTCGGCGGCCTTGGTCAGGCGCTCGCGCATCTCCTCGTCGCCGAAGCCTTCCTCGGCGGCCCATTCCTTCAGCGGCAGGGTCAGGCCCAGCACCGCCTGGACGCGTTCGTCCAGACCCTCGATGTCCCATTGCTCGGCATAGGCCTTGGGCGGCATGTAGCGGGCGACCAGGTCGTCCACCACGTCCTGGCGCATCTCGGTGATGATTTCCGAGAGGTCGGTCGCCTCCATGAACTCCTGGCGCTGCTCGAACACGGCCTTGCGCTGGTCGTTGACGACGTCGTCGTACTTCAGGAGGTTCTTGCGGATCTCGTAGTTGCGCTGCTCGACGCGCTTTTGGGCCGTCGCGATGGCGTTGTTCAGCCACTTGTGGGTGATCGCCTCGCCTTCCTGGACGCCGAAGGTGCGCATGATCGCATCCAGGCGCTCGCCGGCGAAGATGCGCAGCAGGTCGTCCTCGCACGACAGGAAAAACTTCGAACGGCCCGGGTCGCCCTGACGGCCCGTCCGGCCGCGCAGCTGGTTGTCGATGCGGCGGCTCTCGTGGCGCTCGGTGCCCAGCACGAACAGACCGCCGGCGGCCAGGGCCTTGGCCTTGGCTTCGCCGATCTCGACCTCCAGTTCGGCCTTCTGGGCCAGTTCGTCCTCGTGGGTCGGGGTGATCCCCAGGCCCTTCTGCTGCTGGCGCCAGTTGGCCAGGCGCATGTCGAGGTTGCCGCCCAGCTGGATGTCGGTGCCGCGGCCGGCCATGTTGGTGGCGATGGTCACCGCGCCGGGCACGCCCGCGTCGGCGACGATGCCGGCTTCCTGCTCGTGGAAGCGGGCGTTCAGCACCTGGTGCGGGATGCCCTTGTGCTTCTTGCCGTCATGTTCCCAGGCGTAGGTCGACAGCAGCTTGGACAGCTCTTCCGACTTCTCGATCGACACGGTGCCGACCAGGATCGGCTGGCCGCGCGCGTGGCAGTCGGCGATCTGCTTGAGGATCGACTCGTTCTTCTCGCGCTCGGTGCGATAGACCTCGTCATCGTCGTCGATGCGCTGGACCGGGCGGTTGGTCGGGATCTCGCTGACGCCCATCTTGTAGATGTCGTCGAACTCCTGGGCCTCGGTCGCGGCCGTGCCGGTCATGCCCGACAGCTTCTTGTAGAGGCGGAAGTAGTTCTGGATGGTCACCGAGGCCAGGGTCTGGTTCTCGGGCTGGATCGAGGCGCCTTCCTTGGCCTCGATGGCCTGGTGCAGGCCTTCCGACAGGCGGCGACCGGTCATCATGCGGCCGGTGAACTCGTCGATCAGGATCACCTCGCCGTCCTTGACGATGTAGTCCTTGTCGAGCGTGTACAGCACGTTGGCGCGCAGGGCTTGGTTGACGTGGTGCACGACCGAGATGTTGGCGGCGTCGTAGAGGCCGGCGGTGTCCTCGGCCAGGTGACCGCCCGCCATCAGGATCTCTTCGATGCGCTCCTGGCCGTCCTCGGTGAGGATGACCTGCTTCTGCTTCTCGTCGTGATCGTAGTTGGTCTTGTCCTTGATGAGCTCCTTCACCAGGACGTCGATGGTCTTGTAGAACTCGCTGCGGTCCTCGGTCGGGCCCGAGATGATCAGCGGCGTGCGGGCCTCGTCGATCAGGATCGAGTCCACCTCGTCGACGATCACGTAGTGGTGGCCGCGCTGGACCATTTCCTCGACGCTGTAGACGAGGTTGTCGCGCAGGTAGTCGAAGCCGAACTCGTTGTTGGTGCCGTAGGTGATGTCGCTGCGATAGGCGCGCTGGCGCTCGCCCTGCGACAGGCCGTTGACGATCACGCCGTACGACAGGCCCAGGAAGTTGTGGATCTGGCCCATCCACTCGGCGTCGCGCTTGGCCAGGTAGTCGTTCACGGTGATGACGTGGACGCCCTTGCCTTCCAGCGCGTTGAGGTAGGTGGGCAGCGTGGCGACCAGGGTCTTGCCCTCGCCGGTGCGCATTTCCGAGATGCCGCCGCCGTGCAGGACCATGCCGCCGACCATCTGGACGTCGAAGTGGCGCATGCCCAGCACGCGCTTGCTGGCCTCGCGGACCGTGGCGAAGGCCTCGACCAGCAGGCTGTCGAGCGTCTCGCCCTTGGCCAGGCGGGCCTTGAACTCGTCGGTCTTGGCCCGCAGGGCCTCGTCGGACAGCGCGGCGTATTCCGGCTCCAGGGCGTTGATCTTCGCCACCTGGGCGGACATCGCCTTGACCTTGCGTTCGTTGGAAGAGCCGAAGAACTTTTTGGCGAAGCCGAGCATGAAGTGAGGGTTCCGGAGCGGGTGTCTGTGAGGCCGGCGCTAGGGCTTGAAGGCCTTCACTACGGTAAATTCGAGGCGTCGAAGCGCGCGGAAATTCCACGTCCTGTACGCGCGCGGAGACTTAAGCACCGGCCCAGCGGGTGTCAACGCGAGGCGGGGGGCCGTAGTGACGGTTTGCGCCGGGTTTAACCGCTTGGCGCGTTTTCCGATCCACATCGCGAAGCTGTTTCCTCTTGGCGTTAAACCGCGCTAGAGCGCTCAGTGAGATTCAGCCGGAGATCGGCCACAGATGAATATTGGCAAGCCCCGCGCATACGGCCTCGCGGTCGTCCTGGTCCTGACCCTGCTGGTCGCCGCCTGCGGCCGCAACAAGGCCGACGAGCGCCCGCCCGAGCCCGGCGACACCGCCGTCGCCCGGGTCGACGGCCACACGGTCTGGGCTTCGGACGTCAAGCGCGAGGCCGTGGCCCAGGGGCTGATCAGCGAGGGCGAGCCGTTGGACATCGGCTCGGACCTGTTCCGCCAGCGCCTGGACGAGGTGGTCGACCAGAAGCTGCTGGCCGCCGAGGCCCTGAAGCAGAAGCTGGACAAGGATCCGGTGGCCCAGCGCCGCCTGGCCGCCGCGCGCGAACGCATCCTGGGCGACATGCTGGTGGAGAGCGTCGTCGAGAAGGCGGTCAACGAGAACGCCATCCGCGGCCTCTACGCCGAGCAGCAGAAGCTGTCCAAGCGCTCGGAAGAGATCCGCGCCCGCCAGATCCTGGTCGGCAGCCAGGCCGACGCCGAGGCGGTCAAGAAGCTGCTGACCGCCGGCGCCTCGTTCGACGCCCTGGCCATGGAGCGCTCGACCGATCCTGCCACCCGCTTCAACGGCGGCGACCTGGGCTATTTCACCGTCGACGTCATGCCGCCGGCCTACGCGGTGGCGCTGAAGGACGCCCAGAAAGGCGCCCTGGTCGGCCCGTTCCAGACCGAGGGCGGCTGGGCCGTGCTGCGCGTCGAGGACAAGCGCCTGGAGGAGCCGATCACCCTGGAGGCCGCCCGGCCGCAGATCGTGCGCTTCCTGACCTATGACCAGGTCCGCGACCTGCTGGAGAAGCTGCGCGGCGGCGCCAAGGTCGAGATGCTGACCGGCAAGCCCCAGGACGTGCCCGGCGCGCCCCAGGAGCCGGCCTCGGCCCCGCCCGGCGCCGCGGCCGACCAGGCCCCCTCCTCCGACCTCGACGACGCCCCGCCGGCGTCCGCCCCCGCTCAAGCTCCGGCCAAGAAATGACCCGCAAGCCCGCAAAGCCCGCCGCCCCGAAAAAGGCCAAGGCCGCTCCCAAGACCCCCGCCGCCGCGCCCCCGCCCACCCCGGCCGAGATCGTCGGCCAGGTCGGCGCCAGCGTCGGCCAGACCCTGGAACGGGCGCTGGTCGACCCGCTGACCGCCGCCCTCAAGCGCGCGGGCCTGCGCCGCGCCCAGAAGGACGCCAACCAGGGCTCGCCGGAGGCGGTGCAGGCCGCCAAGCCGGCCGCCGCGCCCGCCGCCGGGGCGCCGGGCAAGCCGGGCCTGGCCGTCTCGCCCCTGGCCGTGCCGTTCCCGACCATCCCGCCGATCGCCGGGGTCGAGATCGCCACCGGCCGCGCCGGCTTCTACAAGCACCAGCGCGAGGACATGCTGCTGATGCGCTTCGCCGAAGGGACTTCGGCGGCCGGGGTCTTCACCCGCCACGGCGTCGGCTCGGCTCCGGTCGACTGGTGCAAGCGGCAGCTGGCCGCGTCCGGCGGCCAGGACGTCCGGGCCCTGGTGGTCAACGCCGGCTGCGCCAACAGCTTCACCGGCAAGCCGGGCGCCGACGCGGTGCGCCGGGTGGCCACGGCCGTGGGCAAGCGCTTCGACTGCCGCCAGCGCGACGTGATGATGGCCTCGACCGGGGTGATCGGGGTGATCCTGGACGACAGCAAGATCATCTCGAACCTGCGCGAGGTGGAGACCCGCTTCACCGAGGACGCCTGGGCCGGCGCGGCCTCGGCGATCATGACCACCGACACCTTCCCCAAGGGGGCCTACGCCACCGCCCTGATCGACGGCCACGAGGTGCGGATCGCCGGCATCGCCAAGGGCTCGGGCATGATCGCTCCCGACATGGCCACCATGCTGGCCTTCGTGGCCACCGACGCGGCCATCGCCCCGGCCGCCCTGCAGACCCTGGTCAGCCTCTACACCCGCACCACCTTCAACTGCGTGACGGTGGACGGCGACCGCTCGACCAACGACACCCTGTTGCTGTTCGCCACCGGCCAGTCGGGCGCGCCGAAGATCCACCGGGCCGGCGACCGCCGCCTGGCCGACTTCCGCGAGAAGCTGGAGGCCGTGCTGCTGGACCTGGCCCTGCAGCTGGTCCGCGACGGCGAGGGCGCGACCAAGTTCGTCAAGATCACCGTCAACGGCGCCGAGAGCCCGCTGTCGGCCCGCAAGATCGCCCGCACCATCGCCGAGAGCCCGCTGGTCAAGACCGCCTTCGCCGGCGAGGACGCCAACTGGGGCCGCATCGTCATGGCCGTGGGCCGCGCCGACGAGCCGGTCAACCGCGAGAAGATCAGCGTCCGGTTCGGCGACCTCTACGCCGCCCGCGACGGCCTGGTCTCGGCCGAATACGACGAGGCGGCGATGAGCCGGTACGTCAAGCGCGCGGAGTTCGAGGTCAGCGTCGACGTCGGCGTCGGCAAGGGCTCGGCCACGGTCTGGACCTGCGATCTGACCAAGCAGTACGTGGCGATCAACGGGGATTACCGGAGCTAGGCCGTGGCGACGGTTCCTGTCGTCAAGGACGAGCATCGTCAGCGGCCTATTCCCTCCGAATGGCGCGAGACGTTCCGGTCCGTCGTAGAGGCGTTCCGTTTCGGCGACCTGAGACTGAGCGCCGGAATCGAGCAGGTGGCTCCGATCAACGCCGGCCTCGCCGACCATATTGCGGAAAATCTCAAGGCCTATGGCGGCAGACTGGCCAGGCTGCCGGAGGAAACCTGGGCCACGTCGGTCTGCCAGTGGCAGATCGGCTACTGGGAGGTGCTGGTCGATCTCTTCACCGAAGAAGAAGGTGCGGCCGATCTCGTGCTGTCCGCGCGCGTCCAGGAAAACGGAGCGCGCTACGCCTTCGAAATCCTGCTGGTGTACGTCCCCTGAACGGCGCCGATGGCGAAGAAGCGTCTCGCGCGCTATTTGGCGTCTTCATAGCGCGATTGGATCCGACCATGGCGGACGAAACCCTTCCTCCCGATTTGAATGAAATCGCCGACGTCTGCCGCGAGGCCGGCTATGTCGTCGCCGAGATCGATCGCGGCCTGGAAGTCTCGGGATCCGACGACGGCGGGGCCTTCTACCTGTTCCGCGAGGGCGAGTGGCTGCAGGCGCGCTGCCAAGTGTTCGACGAGGCCGACCTGGAGCGGGCCCGCGACCTGACCGCCCTGTTCGAGACCGTCGCCCGCGCCCAGTTCCGCATGATCGGCTGCCGGTTCGGTTTCGACGAGCTGACCGGCCTGTGGCTGGTCGCCGACCTCTATCCCGGCTTCGAGCCCGAGCGCCTGCCCGCCGTGCTGGAACAGCTGGCCTTCGTCTGGGGTTCGCTGGGCGAGGTGCTGGACGCCGCGCTGAAGGGAACCGTCGTGGACGAGATCACCCTCGACGCGGCGTTCGAGCTGGAGCCCGACGGGCGGCCGAATTAGCCCCAGCTCCCCCCCGCCATCTGGCGGATCGCCACGTTCAGGCGGTTCCAGACGTTGATCTTGGCGATCGACAGCACCAGCGAGGCCAGCTGGGCCTCGTCATAGTGCTGGACGGCGGCGTTCCAGACGTCGTCGGGCACCGGGTCGGCGCGGTCGGCCAGGCGGGTGACGGCCTCGGCCAGGGCCAGGGCGGCCCGCTCGGCCTCGGTGAAGTAAGGCGTGTCGCGCCAGGCGGCGACCGCGAACAACCGCTCGTCGGTCTCGCCCAGCTTGCGGGCGATCTTGGGGTGCATGTCGGCGCAGACGCCGCAGCCGTTGATCTGGCTGGCCCGCAGATGCATCAGTTCCAGGGTGCGCTCCGACACGCCGGTAGCCTTGATCGCGGCGTCGAGGGCCATCAGGGCCTTCCTGGCGTCGGGCAGGACGAAGACAGGATGGGTCATGCGAGCTTGCGGAGTTTGGCGGGCTTGCAGGGTTTGGGTCGCGGACATGGCTTTTCTCTCCTGGGCTGGTCACATCGGCCGCTCTTCGACCGTCACCTCCTTGACGGACGATCTCGAAGGAATGTGACCGTGAGCCAGCAGAATTTTCTCAGCGACCAGTTCGAAGCCCATCGCGCCCATCTGGGTCGGGTGGCCTATCGCATGCTGGGCTCGTACGTGGAGGCCGAGGACGCCGTGCAGGAGGCCTGGATCCGGCTCAGCCGATCCGACGTCGCCCAGGTGTCCAACCTCGGCGGCTGGCTGACGACGGTGGTCTCGCGGGTCTGCCTGGACCTGCTGCGCGCCCGCCGGTCGCGGCGCGAGGATCTGCTGGGGCCCGAGGCTCCCGACCTGGCGATGGACGAGGACGACAGCCTGTTTCCCGGCCGCGAGATGCTGCTGGCCGACTCGGTCGGCCTGGCCCTGCTGGTGGTGCTGGAAGCCCTGCCCCCGGCCGAGCGGGCGGCCTTCGTGTTGCATGACCTGTTCGACCTGCCGTTCGACGAGATCGCGCCGATCGTCGGCCGCACCTCCGACGCCACGCGCCAGCTGGCCAGCCGGGCGCGGCGGCGGGTGCGCGGCGCCACGACGCCGGCCAGGACCGACTTGGAGCGCCAGCGCAAGGTGGTCGAGGCCTTCCTGGCCGCCTCGCGCGGTGGCGACCTGGGCGCCCTGCTGGACGTCCTCGCGCCCGACGTGGTGTGCCGCGCCGACCCGGCGGCGGTGCAGCTGGGCGGGGCCGCGGAACTGCGCGGCGTCGACGCCGTGGCGCCCGCCTTCGTGGGCCGCGCCCGCTCGGCTCGGCCGGTCCTGGTCGACGGCGGCCTGGGCGCGGCGGTCATGGTCGACGGCAAGCTGCTGCTGGTCCTGCTGGTCTCCGTCGCCGGCGACCGCGTGGCGGCCATCGAGGCGGTGGCCGACAAGGCCCGGATCGCCCGGATGGACCTGGTGATGCTGGACTAGCGCCACTCCAGCCTTCGGTGGCCTCGCGGCCCGGGCGGGCGTAGCCTGGCGCGGTCGAACGCGCGGAGGACGTGATGGGCGACGGAAGCTCCCTCGCCGTCCTGGGGTTTCGGCCCCACACCTACTGGACCGCCGTCGTCGCGCTGACGGGCCGCCCCGATGCGCTGCGGGTCGTCGCGCGACGACGGATCGACTTCGCCGCCGGACGGGAGCGGTTCGTCTATCATCAGGCGCGGGCCCTGGGCCCGATCGAGGGCCAGGCCCTGATCGGCCGCGTGCGCGCGGCCGTCGAGGCCAACGCCGCCCGGGAGATTGGCCGGCTGGTCGCCGACCTGCGGGGCGACGGCGCCGCCGTCCGCGTCGCCGTCGCCCCGGCCGCCGCCGCGAGGCTTCCGGAGGCGCTGGAGGACATCCTGCGGGTCCATGCCCGCATGCACGCCGCGGAGGGCGACTTCTATCGCGACGCGGTCGCCCAGGCCTGCGCGGCCCTGGGGCTGCGGGTTCACCGGATCGCCGAACGCGACCTGCCGCCCGCCCTGGCCGAAGCCCTGGGCGTCGACGCCGCCGGCCTGGAGGCCCGCCTGCACGCCCTGGGCGCGGCGCTAGGCCCGCCGTGGAACGAGGACTACCGGCTGGCGGCGCAGGCGGCGTGGCTGCATCTCTGAAGAGCCGCGGGGTGAGGAGCTTGAACCCTCGCCCCAATCGCGTTCACATGACCTGACGCCAAACCTCGGGGATCCCGCCGTTGACCGAAGCCTTGATCGTCCGCGGCCTCGACAAGACCTTCACCAAGCCGGCGGTCATGGACCTGGATCTTACGGTCCACGCCGGCGAGCTCTACGCCCTGCTGGGACCGAACGGGGCGGGCAAGACCACCACCCTGCGGATGGTCGCGGGCCTGACCAAGCCCGACAAGGGCGCGATCAGCATCTTCGGGATCGACGCCCTGGCCGATCCGGCCGCCGCCAAGGCGATCACCGCCTGGGCCCCCGACGAGGCCATGGTCTATGACCGGCTGACCCCGCTGGAATATCTGGAGTTCGTCGCCGGCCTCTGGAACATCGAGCCCAAGGCCGCCAAGACGCGGGCTGAAGAGCTGCTCTCCAAGCTGGGCCTGGCGGCCGAGGCGCGGACTCGCTGCGAGGGCTTCTCGCGCGGCATGAAGCAGAAGGTGGCCCTGGCCGGGGCCCTGATCCATGACCCGCGCCTGCTGATCCTGGACGAGCCGCTGACCGGCCTGGACGCCGGCGCCGCCCGGCTGGTCAAGGACATGCTGCAGGAGCGCGTCGACGCCGGCGGTACGGTGATCCTGACCACCCACATCCTGGAGGTGGCCGAGCGGATGGCCGACCGCATCGGCATCATCGCCGGCGGCCGCCTGCTGGCGGAGGGCACGCTGGACGCCCTGCGCAGCCAGGCGGGCGAAGGCCAAGGCGGCTCCAGCCTGGAGGACGTCTTCCTGCAACTGACCGCCGGCGACGCCAACGGGAAAGCCGCGTGACCCTGGCCGCGCCCGGCTCGATCCCCTGGCTGCTGGCCCATGAGATGCGGCTGTACTGGCGCAACTTCCGCGCCGGCCGGGCGGGCAAGGGCGCCCGGGGCCTCGTCAGCCTGGTCGTGGTGGCGACGATGTTGCTGGCTGGCGGCGTGGCGACGGCGCTGGGTCTGCACGAGGTCGAGGTCCCGATCAATCCGATCTCGATCAGCCTCGCGGCCCTGGCCAGCGCGGTGATCTTCACCCTGATGCTGTCCCAGACCCTGAGCGCCTCGAGCGAGGCGCTGTACGAGCGGGGCGACCTGGACCTGCTGTTCTCCTCGCCGATCGGGCCGGCCAAGGTTCTGTTCGTGCGCTCGCTGGGCGTGGCCGGCGGGGTGATCACCATCTTCCTGCTTGCCGTCACGCCGCTGCTGTTGCCGTCGGTGATCTGGGGCCATCCCGGCTGGATCGGGGTGTTCGGCGTGCTGGGCGCCCTGGCTCTGGCTTCCACCGCCGTCGGCCTCCTGCTGGCCATGGCCCTGTTCGCCCTGATCGGCCCGCGCCGCACCCGCACCGTGGCCCAGGTCATGGCGGCCCTGGTCGGGGCGGCCTTCTTCCTGGTCAGCCAGGCCCGCACCATCCTGGGCGCCCAGAAAAGCAACAGCCTGTTCGCCGAGATCGCCCGCCAGGCCCAGGAAGGCCGGCTGCATCCGGCCCCGATCCTGAGCCTGCCGCTGCGGGCCATGCTGGGCCAGCCCGCGCCGCTGCTGGCCCTGCTGGCCGGTTCGGCGGCGCTGTTCGCCCTGGCCGCCCTGGCCCTGGGCCGGCGGTTCTCGGACGCCGCCGCCGCCACCCAGGGCAAGACCGCGGCCCGCCCCGCCAGGGCGACCCGGGGCGAGGCCCGCCGCGCCTTCGCCGCCGGGCCGTTCCTGGCCACCTTGCGCAAGGAGCTGCTGCTGATCGGCCGCGACGCGGCGCTGCTGTCGCAGGTGCTGCTGCGGGTGCTGTACCTGATCCCCACCGCCCTGGTGCTCAGCCGCAACGCCGCTCACGGAACCGCCGCGGCCCTGGCGGGCGGGGCCGGGGTGGTGGCGTTCCTGGCCGGGCAGGTGGCCGGGAGCCTGGCCTGGATCACCCTGTCGGCCGAGGAGGCGCCCGACCTGCTGGCGGTGTCCCCAGCCCGAATCCGCACCCTGCGCCGCGCCAAGATCACCGCCGCCCTGATCCCGGTGGCGCTGTTCCTGGTCCTGCCGATCGCCGCCCTGGCCTGGTTCGCCCCGGCCGCCGGCGTCTGGACGGCCCTGGGCGCGGCCCTGGCCGCCTGGAGCAGCGGCCTGATCAACATCTGGCACCAACGGCCGGGCAAGCGGTCGGAATTCAAGCGGCGCGGCGGCGCCTCGTGGATGGCCACGATCGCCGAAATGCTGGTCTCCGCCCTGTTGGCCGGGGCGACGGGCGTCGCCGTGGCCGGCTTCTGGCCCTGGGCCCTGATCCCGCTGGGCCTGGCCGGCGCGGCCCTGCTGAGCCTGCGGCGCAGCGACGCCCAGATCGCCCGCAACCTGCGAACACGGTAAAGCCGAGATTAGGGTTTTACCCGATTTTCGCGGCCGGACGACGCCGCTAGGGTCGATGTCGGGTCGGGTGGGGAAAAAGTTTGAGAGCGCCCATGCCCGCCGTGCACGCCACGTTCCGCTCCCCTCGGGGACACCGCAAGGAATCCAAGGCCCTGGTCGTGGCCACCAGCGTGCTGCAACTGGCCCTGGTCGTGCTGGTCTGGCTGCTGGCCCTGGTTCCGGTGGCCCTGATGGCCCTGATCGCGACGGTGGTCGCCGCCCTGAAACCCGCGGCCGCCAAGGCGCCGACGCCCGTCGATTCCTGAGGAACCGAAGGCCCCTACCCGTCCAGCGCCGCCTCGATCCGGCACACCACCCCGTCCGGCCTGAAGTCGATATGCGCCTCGCCCGACAGCTCGGCCGCCAGGCCACGTTCGATCAGGCGCGAGCCGAAGCCGCGCCGGGTCGGCGGCGCCACCGGCGGGCCGCCGGTCTCGGTCCAGGTCAGCACCAGGCGGGACTGGACGGACCCCGGGACCACGCTCCAGGCGATCCGCACCTGGCCCGGCGGCGTCGACAGCGCCCCGTACTTGACCGCGTTGGTCGCCAGCTCGTGCAGCGCCATCGACAGCGACAGGGCCATGCGCGGCGACAGCCGCACCGGCCGGCCGATGAGCGCGAAGCGCTCGGGGCCGCCGTGCACGGTCTCCAGCCGGACCAGCAGGTCCAGGAGGTCGGCCCCCTCCCAGTTCTCGCGGGTCAGCAGGTCGTGGGCCTCGGCCAGGGCGACGACGCGGGCCGAGAACGCCTCCTGAGCCTGGGGCAGCGAGCGGGCGGCGTGGAAGGTCTGGGCGGCGATGGCCTGGATCGTAGCCAGCGAGTTCTTGACCCGATGGTTCAGCTCGTTGACCAGCAGCCGCAGATGCAGCTCGGCCCGCTTGCGGTCGGTGATGTCGACGGTGGCGCCGACCACCCGCGTCGGCCTGCCGGCCTCGTCGAAGAAGCCGCGCCCCTTGGCCGAGATCCAGCGCTCCCGGCCGTCGTCGCGGCCGATCGTGCGGTACTCGACGTCGATGTCGCGGCGCAGCGCCGGATTCATCGCGGCCCGCAACGCCTGGCGCGTGGCCTCGCGGTCCTCGGGATGCATGGCGGCGTAGAAGTCGTCCACGCCGACATCCGCGCCCGGCGTGATGCCGAACATGTCGTAGCCGCGCTCGGACCACCGCAGCTGGCGCTTGGCGACGTCGAAATCCCAGGTGCCGACATTGCCCGCGTCCAGGGCCAGGGCCATGGTCGCCTCCCGCAGCATCAGGTCGGCCTCGGCCTCCTTGCGCTCGGTGACGTCGGAGACCACGCCGACGAAGCGCACGCACCGGCTGTCGTGCAGGAAGGCGCGGCCGAAGGTCTCGATCCAGCGCACCGCGCCGTCGCCCCAGCGCCGGATCCGGTATTCGCGGTTGATCGTGTGGTCGCCGGCCGGGTCCATGGCGCTCCGCACGGCGTCCATCAGGCCCGGCAGGTCGTCGGGATGGACCAGTCGCTCGAAGGCGCCCGGCGGATCTTCGATCACGCCCTCCGACCAACCGTAGATCTCGCGGCAACGCTTGTCCCAGAAGCGCTCGCCGGTCTGCGGATTGTGGTCCCAGCGGCCCAGGCCGGCGGCGTCGACGGCGATGCGCAGGTCGGCCTCGGCCGCCTCCAGGGCCTGCTCGATGCGCTTGCGGTCGGTGATGTCGACCATCACGCCGCGATGGCGGACGGCCCAGCCGTTGGCGTCTCGCTCGACCCGGCCGCGAGTCTGCACCCACCGGACCGAACCGTCGGCCTGGATCAGCCGATACTCCTCGTCGAAGTCGCCCGTGGTCTTCAGGTGTGTGCGGCCCGACTTCAGCAGCCGTGCATGGTCGTCAGGGTGCAGGGCCCTGCTGAATTCCGCCAGCGGCGCCCCGGCGGCGGCCCGTTCGGGATCAACGCCGTGGAACATCGCGTAGCGGGCGTCGGCATAGACCTTGTCGGTGACGATGTCCCAGTCCCAGGTCCCCACGCCGCTGGCCGCCCGCAGGGCCAGCTGGTAGCGCTCCTCGCTGGTGCGCAGGGCCTGGTCGGCCTGCACCTTCCGCGTAACGTCGGTCAGGGCGATCAGCACCCCGCCCACGCCCGACGGCGCTGCGGCGTCGGGCAAGGGGCTGAGGCGGATGGTGAAGTAGCCGTCGGTGGTCGAGCCGTCCGGATGGGTGGTGGAAAGCGGCAGCTCCTCGATGATCGTGCCGCCGCTGGCCCCGGCCAGGATCGCCCGCTCGGGCCCCTCGGACTCGGCGGCCGAACTCGGCGGCGCCTCGGCGAAGGTCGTGCCCAGGACGTGTGGATGGCGCTCGCCCAGCATGGGCGCATAGGCGTCGTTGTAGATCAGCACCAGCTCGGGGCCCCAGCGCAGGGCGCTGGGAAACCGGCTGGCGACGATCGTGTCGACAGCGAACCTCAGGCAGGGCGACCAGGTCGCCCGCGGCCCGAGCGGCGTCGCCGCCCAGTTGAACGTGCCGATCCGCTCGCGCATTTCGCCCGGCGCGAACGTCTCGACGGCGAGCCCCTGGTCACGGGTTTTCACCATGCCCGTGTTCCTTCCCGACCGCGATCACGGCCAAGGTGCAGCAGACCTCATGGCAGGCGACGTTTCAAGCCGCGGCGCGGGAACCAGGGCCTTTCGGCCGACAAAAAGCCCCCGCTTCCACCTCAGATGGCGAAAAAACGGCCGTTATTTCATTCGGTTGCGGTCGACTGGCAGACCGACGGGCGCGGTCGGCCCTCGCTGCGCCAGGCCACCCAGGCGGCGGCGAGCAACACGCCCGCCGCGATCAGGCCGGAGGTCCGCAGGCCGGCGGCGATCCGATCGGGTCCGCCGGCCGCCAGGGCGCCCATCACCGCCACCCCGGCAGCTCCCGCCGCCTGGCGGCAAGCGTTCAGCACGCCCGAGGCCGTGCCCGAGACATGGCGGTCGACGCTGGCCAGCAGGGCGCTGGTCATGGCCGGCACGGCCGTGCCCATGCCGGCGGGGATCAGCAGGAAGCCCGGGATCATCAGCCAGTATGGCGTCGATGGCGAAAGCCGGCTGGTCAGGGCGTAGCCGATCGCCGCCACCAGCACCCCGCCGGCCATGGTCCGCGCCGGGCCGAACCGGTGGGCGATCCGCCCGCTCAGCAGGTTGGAGACGATGAAGGTCGCCGTCAGCGGCAGGAAGGCCAGGCCCGCCTGCACCACGCCGTACCCCGCCGACCGCTGCAGGAAGAGGCCCAGCACGAAGATCACACCGTAATAGGTGAAGTTGACGCCGACCCCGATCACCACCGCCGACCACACCATGCGGTTCTGGAACGCTTCCAAAGGTACGACTGGATGCGCGCTGCGCATCTCGACCGCCAGGAAGGCCGCCGCCGCTACAAGACCCAACAACAGGGCGCCCGGCGCCAGCGGGTCGCCCCAGCCGCGATGGCCGCCCTCGATCACCGCCCCGACCAGGCAGGCCAGGGCGACGAAGGCCAGGGCCTGGCCGGGCAGGTCCAGCGGCCGCTTCTCGCGCGGCGGGACCTCGGGCGCGACGGCCAGGGTCAGGGCCGCGCCCAGCAGGCAGAGCGGCAGGTTGACCAGGAACACCCAGCGCCAGCCCAGGGCGCCGATCAGCAGGCCGCCGATCACCGGTCCGGCGGCGATCGACACCCCGCCCGCCGCCGTCCACCAGCCCACGGCCCAGGCCCGCGCCCTGTCGTCGCCCGCCGCCGCGTGGGTGATCAGGGCCAGGGACGGCGGCACCAACAGGGCGGCGGCCGCGCCCTGGACCGCTCGGGCCAGGATCAGCTGCGGCGCGTCCTGCGCCAGGCCGCAGGCCGCCGACGACGCCGCGAACAGCACCAGCCCCGCCAGGAAAGCCCGTCGCGGTCCGAACCGGTCGCCCAGCGCCCCGGCCGACAGCAGCAGCGCCGCCAGCAGCAGGGTGTAGGCGTCGACCACCCATTGCAGACTGGCGGTCGGCGCCTGGAACTCGCGTCCGATGGCGTCCAGGGCCACATTGACGATGGTCACGTCCAGCTGGACGATCGTGAAGCCGAAGCTGGCGGCGATCAGGATCGGCGGCAGGCCGGCGGGACGGGCGGAGGACGCGACTCGGACGTTGGTCATGGGTCGATCTTCGCCGGGTTTGACCCGCGATGTTACAGCAACGACTGAAGCATCCCGTCCGCCCTTCGCCTATATTCCGCTCATCCCGACGCAAGTCGGGACAAGCGGAGTTTGGATCGCCATGGAAGCCAACATCGCCTCCCCCGCCGCCCTGATCGGCGATCCCGGCCGGGCGGCCATGCTGCAGGCCCTGCAGGACGGACGGGCCCATCCGGCCGGCGCCTTGGCCTGGGCGGCCGGCCTGAGCGCCCAGGCCGCCAGCAACCACTTGGCCAGGCTGGTCGACGGCGGGCTGGTCAGCGTCGAACGCGAGGGCCGCCACCGCTATTACCGCCTGGCCAACGCCGAGGTCGCCCACGTGCTGGAGGCCCTGGCCGTGCTGGCCGCGCCCGTTCGCTCGCTGGAGCAGCCGCGCTCGCCCCTGGCCCGCGCCCTACGCGAGGGCCGCTGCTGCTACGGCCACCTGGCCGGCCGGCTGGGCATAGCGGTGACCGACGCCCTGGTGGCCCATGACCTGATCCGGCCGATCGACGGCAAGCTTTACGAGGTCCCGCCCGCCGGCCGCGTCTGGTTCGAGGACCTGGGCCTGGACCTGGACGCCCTGCGCTCCAAGCGCGGCGCCGCCCGCCAGTGCCTGGACTGGACCGAACGTCGCCACCATCTTGCCGGCCCGCTGGGCGTGACCCTCCTGAGCCGCATGGTCGCCCTGGGCTGGATCCAGACCGTCGCCGGCAGCCGGGCGGCGCGGCTGACCGCGTCGGGGCGCGAGGAACTGAGGAAGCGGCTGAGGGTCGAGCTGGACGGTCTGGAGGGGCGCGAGGCGGCTTGCCCCTCCCGTCTCCCCTTGCGGGAGAAGGTGTCGGCGGAGCCGACGGATGAGGGGTCGCGCAAACGGAAACCGCCGCGACCGGCCTTTCCGCTGATCATGGCGGACGGGCCCTTCAACCCCTCACCCGACCTCCTTCGGAGGCCACCCTCCCCCGCAGGGGGAGAGGGAAACGCTCAATCGTTGGGCGGATCGCGAGGGGGGCGCCATCTTCCCAAAAGTGTCCCAAGCCAAAACACGCCTCATGATTGATACTGCCGCTCCCCGCTCCGGAGCCCCCGCCATGCCCGACTTCAAGCTCGCCCTCGCCCCGAACCAGCTGACCCAGACGATCAATCCGTGGTCCTGGACCTTCGGCAATGTCAGCCTGTTCAGCATCAACCTGGGCAAGTCGGCCGCCCCCGACGTCGAGGCGCGGATCCTCGACGAGGTCGGCAGCTACGGCCGCCAGCTGGGCCGGATCGGCGAGGCGCTGTCGGTGATCGTCGACTGGGCCGAGGCGCAGGGCCTGCCCGAGCACAAGGCGATCACCGACCTCAAGCTCCAGCTGGAGCATGTGGACGTGATCCGACGGGAGGAGAAGGCGGCGACGCCCACAGCCACCGCCGCCGAATAGCGCCCTTCCTCCCCTCGCGGCGCAAAAGACTAGGCCGCGCCCCGCAGCTTGCGCAGGCGGTTGGCGCCGCGCAGGCCGTTGTAGAACAGCAGCAGGCAGACCAGGTCCACCACCACCGCCAGGACCTGGCGCCAGACCGGGATCATGTGGGCGTGCGCGGTCGCGGGGTTGACCATGCCCAGGATCAACATCAGCAGGCTGTACAGCGCCAGCAGCCCCAGCAGCAGCGGGATGACCGGGTTGGGCTTGCGCCACTGTACGGCGCCCAGCACCACGAACACCGCCGCGATCCCGACGCTCAGGGCCAGCGTGGTGTAGACCATCGCCGGGCCCATCATCGCCATGGCCGCCTGCCCCGCCTGGCTGTTCTCGCCGTACATGGTCGCCGTCACCGAGCGCAGCTGAGCCAGGTAACCGTCGATGTTCACTGCGATCAGCAACGCGCCGAACAGGCCGTGCGCGGCGGTGACGAACGCGCCCACGGCGCCGGCGCGGCCCGAGGCCAGGGCCTCGTCCTCGGTGGAGATGGCGGCGGCCGGATTGAGCCAGCGCGACAGGTCGGTCATTGGAAAGCCCCCAGGGTTACAAGCTTGACCGCACCATCGGCAGTTGCGGCCGGCCGGTCAACGGGCCCCTAGGCCGCCTCCACCCCGAACTGCAGGCGCGCCAGCTTGGCGTAGAGCCCGCCCTGGGCCGACAGTTCGGCGTGGGTGCCCTGCTCCACGACCCGGCCGTCCTCCATGACCACGATGCGGTCGGCCTTGAGCACGGTGGCCAGGCGGTGGGCGATGACCAGGGTCGTGCGGTCGCTCATGGCGTCGTGCAGCGCCTTCTGGACCAGGCGTTCGTTCTCGGCGTCCAGGGCGCTGGTGGCCTCGTCCAGCAGCAGGATCGGCGCCTCGCGCACCAGGGCGCGGGCGATGGCCAGGCGTTGGCGCTGGCCGCCCGACAGGGTCTTGGCCCGCTCGCCGACCGGGGTGTCGAAGCCCTGCGGCAGGGCGTTGATGAAGGTCGTGGCCTGGGCGGCGTCGGCGGCGGCGCGGGCCTGGGCCTCGCTGGCGTCCTCGCGGCCGAAGCGGATGTTGTCCAGGGCCGAGCCCGAGAACAGCGGGCTGTCCTGGGCCACCAGGGCCATGCGATCGCGCACCTCGGCCGGGTCGGCTTCGCGCAGGTCGACGCCGTCCAGCCGCACCACGCCAGCCTGCGGGTCGTAGAAGCGCAGCAGCAGGCGCAACACCGTGCTCTTGCCCGCCCCCGACGGCCCCACCAGGGCCACGGTCTCCCCCGGCTTCACGACGAGGTCGAAGCCCTTCAGGGCCGGCAGGTCCGGGCGGCCGGGATAGGCGAAGGTCACGCCCTCGAAGGCGATGGCGCCCCGAGCCGGGACGGGCAGCGTCCGGGGCTTCTCCGGCGCGGCGATGCTGGGGTCGGAATTGAGCAGTTCGGAGATCCGCTCCATGGCCCCCGCGGCCTTCTGGACATCGCCCCAGACCTCGCCCAGCGAACCGACCGAACCGGCGGCCATCACCGCCAGCATGGCGAACTGGGCCAGGGTGCCGCCGGTCATCTCGCCCTTCAGCACCAGGTGCGCGCCGACCCACAACAGCAGGATGATGCCGCCGAACGCCAGGCTCATGATCACCGCCGTCAGGCCGGCCCGGGCGTTGATCCGGCGGACCGAGGCCCCGTAGGCCGCCTCGACGGCGCCGCCGAACCGGGTTCCGGCCGTGGCCTCCCGCCCGAAGGCCTGGACGGTGTCCAGCGCGTCCAGGCTCTCGCCGGCATAGCCGACCGCGTCGGCGAACCTGTCCTGGGCGGTAACCGACAGCTTGCGCACGCGCCGGCCCAGCAGGAACATCGGCGCCAGCACCACCGGCACCATCAGGACGATGAAGCCCGCCAGCTTGGGGCTGACCACCGCCATGTAGCTGAGGCCGCCGATCAGGCTGAGGCTGTTGCGCAGGGCGATCGAGACGCTGGCCCCGACCAGCTGTTCGACGATGGTGATGTCGGTGGTCATCCGCGACAGCACCTCGCCCGTGCGGGTCTTCAGGAAGAAGGCCGGATCCAGGGTCAGGACGTGGTCGTAGATGGCCCGGCGCAGGTCGGCGACCACGCGCTCGCCCAGGCGGGTGACGAACAGGAAGCGCAGGGCCGTGGCCGCGGCCAGCACCAGGGCCACGGCGCCCATCATCAGGAAGGCGCTGTCGACCACGTGCCCGGCGCCCTTGGCGAAGCCCTTGTCGACCACGCCCTTGAAGGTGGCGGTCAGGCCCAGGGTCGCGGCCGTGGAGAACAGCAGGAAGAACCCGGCCAGCAGGGCGTAGATCTTGTGGCGCGCCACGAACGGCAGCAGGTGGGCCAGCGGACGGACGTCCTTGCGGCGGGGACGGCGATTGGCCGCCTCGGCCAGGCTCTGCACCAGCTCCGCGCCCGCGCTCGGCCTGCCTTCGGCCGAAATCTCGCCCGCGTTCACGTCGCTCATCAACTGTCCCTTGCCAAATTCGCGCGCTTTCTTTATAGCCGCGCGTCTCCGAGAGCCACCCGCAAGGTTTGGCGCCCGCCCACATTACACGCCGCCTCAAGTCGGTTGGATCGCCCGATGAAACAAGACATTCACCCCGACTATCACTTCATCACCGTCACCCTGACCGACGGTTCGTCCTATCAGACCCGTTCGACCTACGGGAAAGAAGGCGCGACCCTGGCGCTGGACATCGATCCGCGCGTGCACCCGGCCTGGACCGGCGGCAACGCCCAGATGATGGACCGCGGCGGCCGCGTCTCGCGCTTCAACGCCAAGTTCGCGGGCTTCACCGCCAAGAAGTAAGCGTTCCACGCTTCTCGCCGTAAGGGCGACGAAAGGCCGGTTCCGCGTCGCGGGCCGGCCTTTTCCGTTTCTGGTCATGGCACGAGCGCATGCCAGAACCCTCTCCCCCGGGAGTGGGCGGGGCCCGCGCCGAAGGCGTGGGAGGGAGAGGGTTTACGCCCTCGCCGACTTGTAAGAATTCCGATGCGGGACAGGTGCGACGCCGTCGGCGCCTTAAGCCCTCTCCCTCCCATCGCTACGGGACAGGTCCTTCCCTCTCCCACGGGAGAGGGTCTCAAAAAGCGATCAAGCCGCCCCGAACGCCGCGCTCAGGCGGTCGAACTGGGCCTGCACCGGACGGGGGGCTTCTTCGTCGGCGGCGGCTTCGAGGTACATGCGCTTGTCCAGGTGGCGGACGCGGTCATAGAGCCGCTCGGAGCGCTGCAGCAGGTTGACGAGGCCGAAGGGCAGGTCCTCGACCGGGGCGGACTCGCCGGCCTCCAGGCCCAGGCGGTAGTTCTCGGCGCAGGCGTCCTGCGCGGCCATCTCGCCTTCCTTGACCGCCCGCTGGACCAGCAGCCACGAGGCCACCTGCATCAGGCGCGTGGTCAAGCGCATGCTTTCGCTGGCGTAGGCCAGGGCCGCGTTGCGCGAGAGGATCTTGCTGTCGTGGCGCCCGGCCCCGTCGAGATAGGCGGCGGTCTCCTCGACCAGCGTCATGCCCTCCTCGAACGTCCGGTCGAAGAGCTCGGAGCGAGCGAAGTCCTGGATCACGCCAGCACGCCAGGGGGCCGCGGCCACGTTCAACTCGGTCATAGCTACTCAATGCCCCTTCGAAAGGCCGCGGGATGGTCCCGCCGGACAGGAGGACTGCAACCCCCGTGCCAGACAGGATCGTCCCGTTTCGCGACCGCCCCGCCCCAAGATCCGATTCAAGCTCATATCCGAGTCAGGCGGGTCCGAGAGTCCGCCTGTAGCGTAAACCGATCGTTAGTCCAGGCGACCAAACAGCGCATTGGCCGCGTCGCGCCCCGCCTTCTTCTTGCTCAGTTGCGCGCGGGTGCGGGCGATTTCCGCTTCCAGCGCCTCGATCCGCTCTTCCAGTTCCGCCACGCCATAGGTGTCCAGGTCCTCGTGCGTCGTGGCGTTGAGCGCATCGCCACGGAAGGCGCGCGGCTCGACCGGTTCTTCGATCATCGGATCGGTCTCCCTTTGCTCGACCCCTTTTCGATCTGACATCTGACGCCTACCAAGGGCGCGACGCAAGCCTCACGGGATGCTCCACCATGTCCGAGACCATGACCGCCATCGCCATCGAAGGCGGCAAGGGGGCGGCCGACGCCCTCCGTCCGGAGACCGTGGCGCGTCCGCAACCCGGTCCGGGCCAGATCCTGATCCGCGTGCGGGCGGCCGGGGTGAACCGTCCGGACCTGTTGCAGCGCTTGGGTTTCTACCCGCCGCCGCCCGGCGCCCCGGCCACCCTGGGCCTGGAGGTCGCCGGCGAGGTCGTGAGCGAGTCGGGAAGGTGGCAAGTCGGCGACAAGGTCTGCGCCCTGCTGGGCGGCGGCGGCTACGTGCAATACGCCGTGGTCGACGCCCGCCACGCCCTGCCGATCCCCGAAGGACTCGACTTCGCCCACGCCGCCGCCCTGCCCGAGACGGTCTTCACCGTGTTCGCCAACGTGTTCGAACATGGCGCGCTCAAGGTTGGCGAGACGCTGCTGATTCATGGCGGCACGTCCGGTATCGGGACAACGGCGATCGCCATGGCCAAGGCGCATGGCGCGCGGGTGATCGCCACGGGCCGCGGCGCGGACAAGAAGGCCCAGGCCCTGGCCCTGGGCGCCGACATCGCCGTCGACGCCAAGGCCGAGGACTTCGCCGAGGTCGCCAAGGCGGCCGGCGGGGTCGACGTGGTGCTGGACATGGTCGGGGCCAGCTATTTCGACCGCAATCTCGACGCCCTGAACACCGGCGGCCGCATCGTCTACATCGCCGCCCTGGCCGGGCCGGTGCTGGAGGTTCCGGTGATGAAGATCATGCAGAAGCGCGCCGTGATCACCGGCTCGACCCTGCGCCCGCGCTCGGCCGACGAGAAGGCCCGCCTGGCCGCCGAGATCGAGCGCGTCGTCTGGCCGTGGATCGCCGCCGGCAAGCTCAAGCCGGTGATCGACGCCACCTTCCCCCTGGAAGAGGCCGCGGCCGCCCATGCCCACCTCGAGGCCGGCGAGCATGTGGGCAAGGTGGTGCTGCTGGCATGAGCGACACCGCCGCCGACAAGATCGCCGCGCGCCCGCCTGGCCTCCGGGTGGGCGAACCCGCCCCATGGTTCGTGGCGCGCTCGACCGCCAATCCCCGGTTCACCTTCCACACGGCCGCCGGACGCTACGTCGTGCTGGGCTTCGTCGGCTCGTCCCAGCATCCGCTGGCGGCCGCGGCCCTGGCCGAAGTCGCCGCCCGCCGGGCGCTGTTCGACGACGTGAAGGCCTCGTTCTTCGGCGTCAGCATCGACCCGGCCGACGAAGCCCAAGGCCGGGTCGCCGAAAGCCTGCCCGGTTTGCGCTGGTTCTGGGACGGCGATCTGGCGGTCAGTCGACTTTACGGCGCCGCCGCGGCCGAACCCGTCGCTCCGGAGGGCGTGGCCTATCGCCCGTTCTGGCTGGTCCTGGATCCTCAGCTGCGTTGCGTGTTCACCGCGCCGCTTGCCGAGACCGGCGCGGTGCTGGACTTCGTCGCCGCCGCGCCCGCCCCCGCTGACCACGCCGGCGCCCCTCTGCACGCGCCCGTGCTGATCCTGCCCCGGGTCTTCGAGCCCGAGCTCTGCCGCCGGCTGATCGCGGTCTACGAGGCCGCCGGCGGCCACGCGTCTGGCTTCATGCGCGACGTAGACGGCAAGACGCGGCTGATCGTCGATCCGACGCACAAGCGACGCAGCGATCACGATCTGGTTGATCCGGGCCTGCGCGCCGCCGCGGCCGCCCGCATCCACGACCGGCTGATTCCCGAGGTGGCCAAGGCTTTCCAGTTCAAGGCCACCCGCATGGAGCGCTACCTGGTCGGCTGCTACGGCGCGGCCGAGGGCGGCCACTTCCGGCCCCATCGCGACAACACCACCGCCGGCACCGCGCACCGGCGGTTCGCCGTGACCATCAACCTGAACGCCGAGGACTACGAGGGCGGCGACCTGTCCTTCCCGGAGTTCGGCCCGCGTCGCTATCGCGCGCCGACCGGCGGCGCGGTGGTGTTCTCCTGCTCGCTGCTGCACATGGTCGACCCCATCCTGGCCGGACGCCGCTTCGCCTTCCTGCCCTTCCTCTACGACGAGGTCGCGGCGCGCGAGCGCGAGGCCCGCAACGCCGAACTGGGGGAAGAGCTGGCGCCGTACGTGGCAGGGCGGACGGCGTGAACCGGCCAGGACGGCCGGCGTTCCTTCCCCATGCCCCATCGCCCACGCATCGGTTGCTCAGGCTGGACCTATGACGACTGGAAAGGGCCGTTCTATCCTGAAACGGTGAAGCTGAAGGACCGGCTGGCCTACTATGCCAGCCGCTTCGACACGACCGAGATCAACGGCAGCTTCTACCGCCTGCCTACCGAGAAGGCGGTCTCCGCCTGGGTCGACCAGGTCCCCGACGGCTTCCGTTTCGCCTGGAAGGTTTCGCGCTACATCACCCACAACAAGAAGCTCAAGGACTGCCAGGACAGCGTCGACCTGGTGTTCGGCCGGATGAAGCCGTTGGGCGACAAGCGCGGCCCGGCCCTGGTGCAACTGCCGCCGATGTTGCACCGCGACGACGAACGGCTGAAGCGCTTCCTGGGCTGGTT
Organism: Caulobacter sp. UNC279MFTsu5.1; assembly: GCF_900114015.1. Classification (GTDB taxonomy): domain Bacteria; phylum Pseudomonadota; class Alphaproteobacteria; order Caulobacterales; family Caulobacteraceae; genus Caulobacter. The sequence goes on from NZ_FORN01000004.1 coordinate 183,733, forward strand.
GCCGAACGGCCAGCATGTCGTCGTCGAGTTCCGCCACGCCAGCTGGTACGACGAAGCCGTCTACGCGATCCTGCGCGACCATGGCGTCGCCTTCTGCGTCTCCGACCACCACGACGCCCCCTCGCCCTGGCTGGCCACCGCCGACTTCGCCTATGTGCGCGGTCACGGACCGGGCGGCCGCTATCACGGACGCTATTCCGACGCCGAGCTGAAGGCCTGGGCCGAGCAGCTCGCGGCCTGGCGCGCCGACGGCCTGGAGACCTTCAGCTACTTCGACAACGACGTGAAGAGCGCCGCGCCCCAGGACGCCGACAAGCTGATCGCGCTCTCAAAGTGATCGCGACAGGCGGGCCGCACCGGCCTAAGCTGAAGCATGACCTGGATCGACGGCCTGGCCATTCTGACTTTCGCATTGTGCGCCATGGGCGTCTGGATGCGGTCCATCGTGACCCAGCCGTCTTTCTTGCGTGAGTGGTTGGTATGGGGCGTGTTCACATCCGCCGCGATGGGAGCCAGCCTTTATCGGATCGAAGTCGAACCCCTCCAGGCCCTTGGAGGCGGCTTGTTCTTTGGCTTCTTCATCACTGGCATGGGACTACTTCGCTACCATTCATTTCCGTGGAGCGCGGAGCGAGCAGACGATGAAACCTATCGGCGCGCGTCACGTGATCTGGACTCGGCGCGACACGGCGATTGATCCCCGTTCCCTTTCCCGCAGAACCGCATTATAGCTCCAGGCTGAACATCCCGCCCGGCCGCAAGGTCGGGCGCCGTCATTTCTGGAGGACCGCATGTCCGACATCCTGATGCCCAAGGCGACGGCCGTCTGGCTCGTGGACAACACGTCGCTTAGCTTTGAACAGATCGCCGACTTCTGCGGCCTTCACCCCCTGGAAGTCCGCGGCATCGCCGACGGCGAGGTAGCGCGCGACATCCGCGGCGCCGACCCGATCGGCAACGGCCAGCTGACCCGCGAGGAGTTGGACCGCGCCCAGGCCAATCCGGACTACCGGATGAAGGCCCAGGTCAGCCGCCACGCCGAACTGCTGAAGCCGCAGAAGAAAGCCCCGCGCTACACCCCGGTGTCGCGTCGCCAGGACCGTCCGGACGCCATCGCCTGGTTCCTGCGCCACCACCCCGAGGTGACCGATGCGCAGATCTCCAAGCTGCTGGGCACCACAAAGTCGACCATCGAGCAGGTTCGCGCCCGCACGCACTGGAACGCGGCCAACATCAAGCCGGTCGATCCGGTGACCCTGGGCCTGGTCGGCCAGCTGGAGCTGGACGCCCTGGTCAAGAAGGCCGCCGAGAAGAAGGCCAAGGACGACCTGAAGAAGGGCATCCTGCCGGAAGACCCGACCCTGCGTCCGGCCTCGGAAACCAGCGCCCTGCCGGAGGACCACGAGGACGAAGAGGCCGCCATCCGCGCATCGCGCATCGAGCCCAAGGCCGAGGACGTGTTCGGCAAGTCGACCTACGTGGCCGACGACGAAGAGGACGACGAGGACTGATATCCTCGCAGCCAAGCAAAAGGCCCGCCCCGTGTGCACGGCGCGGGCCTTTCTGTTTTCGGCCTCCTCTGGCGGCCACCGCCGTGTTCGACGCGGCGATGGCCAGAGGGGGCTAGTGAAGTCGCGCCCTAAGGCCTTCGATCTCCTCCTTGAGCCTGAGCTTCTGCCGCTTCAACTCCCTGAGCAGGGTGGTGTCACTGACGGGACGACGGGTCTCCTCCTGGATCGTGCGGTCGAGGCTCTCGTGACGGGACCCAAGCTCGCGGATACGGGATTCGATGGCCATGGCTGTCGGCTCCTTGCTGGTGGAGCGGCAAGTCAACACCCGCTGTTCGAAGCTGTCAGATCACATATGATTGCAATCGGCGGCGCTTGACCTGGCGCAGCTTGCTCCCAAGACGGACGAAAATTCACCATGTCGGACCTGCTGGCCCCGCCCGAAAAACCTCGTCTGGTCGTCGGAATCTCAGGCGCGTCTGGGGTTGTCTACGGTCTGCGGGCGCTGGACGCCTGTCGCGAACTGGGGGTGGAAAGCCACCTGGTCCTGTCGAAATCGGCCGCCCTGACCCTGTCGCAGGAAACCGGATTTTCCGTCGCCCAGGTCAATGAGAAGGCGGACGTTGTCCATCGCGTGGGCGACATTGGGGCGGCGATCGCGTCGGGCTCATATCGCACATTGGGCATGATCATCGCCCCCTGCTCGGTGCGCACGATGAGCGAGGTCGCCACGGGGGTCACGGCCTCGCTGCTGACCCGCGCCGCCGATGTGACGCTGAAGGAGCGCCGGCCGCTGGTGCTGATGGTGCGCGAGACGCCCCTACACCTGGGCCACCTGCGCACCCTGACCAAGCTGGCCGAGATGGGCGCGGTGATCGCCCCGCCGCTTCCCGCGTTCTATGCCAGGCCGCAGTCGATCGCCGAGATGGTCGACCAGTCGGTGGGCCGCGCGCTCGACCTGTTCGGCCTGTCCTGGCGGCCGGTCAAGCGCTGGGGCGAGGACCTGGCGACGATCACCGGCGACGCCTGAAAGAGGCTTGAGGGGTTAACGAAGATGCGGCTTTGGCAGTGGGCCCTGGAGGTCTATGTGCGACCGTCTGTCGCAGGGGCGTGCCTGGCGCTGCAGGACGGGCACGGCCAGAACGTGCCCTATCTGCTGTGGGCCGCCTGGCGGGCCAGCGAGGGCCGCGCCGCCGACGCCAAGGCCGCCGCCCAGTTGGTCAAGCGCTGGGACGCCGAGGTCGGCTCGCCCCTGCGCGCCATCCGCCGCACGATCAAGCCGGCCTGGCCCGGGATCGACGACGGCGCGCGCGAGGATTTCCGCAACGCGGTCAAGGAGGTCGAGCTGCACGGCGAAAAGGTGCTGATGGAGAGCCTGGAGGCCCTCAGCGGCGAGCCGGGCCCGGCGCTGGACGTGTTCGACACGCTGCTGGAAGCGGCCCGGGCGTCCGGCGACCCGCCGCGCGAGACCGCCCTGCGCGCCCTTTCCGACGCGCTTTCGTGAGGCTCTTTACCGGCTGTCAGGCTTTGCTATCTATCACCGCCCTACTGGCCGGCATGGAGGAGCGTCCATGAACGACGACGATCCTTCCGAAGAAACCGACATCGCCATCGAGCGGCGTCTGGCGACCCTGCGCGAAGAGCACCAGGACCTCGGCGACGCGGTCTCGGCCCTCGAGGAACGCCCCCAGCCCGACATGCTGCAGATCGCTCGCCTCAAGCGCCGCAAGCTGGCCCTGAAGGACGAGATCGTGCGGCTCGAGGATCAACTGACGCCGGACATCATCGCCTAGACGGATCGACCTTCCGCTCTGGAGCCATCACCTCGGCCAGCCACGCCCGCAAGGCGCCGACGGCCTGGCCGTCGCGGGCGGCGGGCGGATAGACCAGCTGAAACCGTCGCCCTGCGAGCGCCGGCCCGAACGGCTGGACCAGCAGGCCGCCGGCCAGCTCGTCGGCCACCAGCGTCAAGCTGGCCAGAACCACCCCTTGCCCGGCCACCGCCGCCTGGATGGCGTGACTGTCGTCGGTGAAACGCGGCCCCGCCTCGACGTCCAGGCCCGCCATCCCCGCCTGTCGGGCCCAAAGTCTCCAAGTCGGAGCGTCGGCGCCGGGATGGCGCCATTCGGCGTGGATCAAGGCGTGCGCGACCAGGTCCCTCGCGTCGGTCAAGCCCAGGCTCGGACTGCACACCGGTGCGAAACGGTCGTCGACCAGGGGTTCGGAGACCAGCCCAGGCCAGGGCCCCAGGCCGTAGCGCACCGCCGCGTCGGCGTCGCCGGCCCGCAGGTCGACCGGATCGTCTGTGGCCAGCACGCGCAGGTCCAGCTCCGGATTGGCGGCGCGGAACGCCTCGACCCGGCCGGCCAACCGCCGGGCGGCGAAGGCCATGGTCGTCGACAGAGTCACGACTCGGCGCCCGGAGCCGGCGCGCAAGCCGGCGACCGCCTGCTCGAAGGCGTCGAAGCCGTCCATGAGGACCGGGAACAGTCGCGCCCCGGCGGCCGTCAGGCTGACGCTACGGACGCCGCGCACGAACAGCGCCTGGTCCAGGTACGCCTCCAGCTGGCGCACCTGGTGGCTGACCGCGGTGGGCGTCACGGCCAGCTCCTCGGCCGCTAGGCGAAAGCTGAGCCGGCGGGCGGCGGCCTCGAAGGCGCGCAGCGCGGAAAGCGGCGGGAGACGACGCATGGATGATTTCATCTCATCTATCAGCTGCAGATTTCGCGTTTGTAGCGGATGTTTCGGCGCGCGATCCAGGGTGGCACCGAAAACGGATGAGATCAGCTCATTCAAAAGACCCGAGAGCGCCGCCATGACCGCCATCCTGCATATCGACTCCAGCGCCCGCGCCGGCCTGTCCGGACGATCGCCACACGGCTCGCATAGCCGCCGCCTGACCGCGCGTTTCGTCGATCGCTGGCGCGCCGCGCGCCCCGCCGATTCCGTGACCTATCGCGACGTCGGCGCCGCTCCTCCCTCGCCGGTCACCGGCGACTGGATCCATGCGGCCTTCACCCCGCCCGAGCGCCGCGACGGCCGGATGGCGCGGGTCCTGGCCGAAAGCGATCGCCTGGTCGACGAACTGCTGGCCGCCGACCTGATCGTGGTGGGCGCCCCGATGTACAACTTCGGCCCGCCCGCCCCGTTGAAGGCCTGGATCGACAACGTCGTCCGGGTCGGCCGCACCTTCGGCTTCGACCGCGCGCGGACGGGCGAGCCGTACTGGCCGATGCTGGACGCGATGGGCAAGACGTTGGTGATCCTGTCTTCCCGCGGCGACCACGGCTACGGGTCGGGCGGGCGCCTGGCGCACGCCAACCACCTCGAGCCCGCCCTGCGCACCCCGTTGAGCTATCTGGGCGTCACCGACGTCCACGAGGCCGCCATCGAGTACGACGAATTCGCCGACTCCCGCCTGGCCGCTTCGATCGTCGCGGCGGAGGCGCGGGTCGACGAATTGGTTGAGGCGTTGCTGGCCGCGAGGCCCGAGGCGGTAGCGGCCTAACCCGGCTTCACCTCGACGCTCGCCTCGTGCGCCACCGGGAAGTTCAGCGAGTTGGCCACGAAGCACTTGGCGTTGGCCTCGTGGTGCAGGGCCAGGGCCTTGGCCGGATCCGAGCCGGCGGCGATCGTCACGTGAGGCCGCAGGGTCGCGCGCTCGAAACGGCCGCCGCCGGTCTCGTCCTCGACCATCACCGCCTGGGCCTCGTCGCGATAGGCGACCACCACCACGCCGTTCACGGCGCACAGGTGCAGGTACCACAGCTGGTGGCACGCACTGATCGAAGCCAGCAGCAACTCTTCGGGATTCCACCGCCCCGGATCGCCCCGGAAGCTGGGATCGGACGAGCCCAGCAGCACCGGCTTGCCCTCGGTGGCCACCTCGTAGGCTCGTTCGTAGGCCCGATAGCTGGCCGTGCCCTCGCCGGTGTCGCCCGTCCAAGTCAGGGTCGTGGCGTAGCGGTGCGACTTGGACATGGATGGGCAGGCTCCTTTGAGGGAACAACCTAGCGCCGTGCGTGGTCCTCGTCCTTCGACAAGCTCAGGATGAGGACCATTTCGGACGCCGCATTCGAAAAACCTCATCCTGAGCCCCTCGAAGGACGAGGTTTTCGCTCTCGAATGGCTGCCCTACGCTTCCTTGCGCGCCCGCTTCTTCAGGAACATCGCGGCGTCGGCCTCGGCCAGGGCGACCTCGGGATCGGCGCCGGCCTCGATCTCGCGCACGCCCCACGAGATGCGCAGCGGCACGGACCACTCGCCCACCTGCACCGGCATGCCGCGCACGGCCGCCGCCAGCGTCTCGGCCTTGGAGGTGGCGGTCTGCTGGTCGGCCTGGACCAGCAGCACGGCGAACTCGTCGCCGCCGATCCGGCCCACCACGTCGCTCTCGCGGACGTGGGCCTGCAGGCGTCCGGCCACGGCCTTCAGGGCCTCGTCGCCGGCCGCGTGGCCGAAGCGGTCATTGACGGCCTTGAAGCCGTCCAGGTCGAAGAACACCAGGCTGGCGGGCGAGCCGTAGCGCTGGGCGAAGGCGGCCACCCGCTTGATTTCGCGCAGGAAGGCCCGGCGGTTCAGCACCGGGGCCAGCACGTCCAGATCGGCCAGGCCCTGCGCCTCGCCCAGTTTGAACTTCAGCCGGGCGACCTCGCCCCGCAGGTCGTCGATCTCGACCATCAGGGTCTTCAGCGCCGCCTGCACCTGCGGGGTCAGGTCGGCCTCCGACAGGCCCAAGAACCCGGCCGTGTCGGCCGCCACCACGGCCCGCGCCACCGCCGGCCCGGCGGCCTCGGTCAGGGCGCGGCGACGGATCGCCGAGAAGGATTCGGTACGGACGCTGGTGATCTTCATGGGACGTCGGGAACCACTTGGGGAATCACTTGCGGTGAAGCTCCGACATTTCTGCGTTCTTTCATTAACCATGACAATGGCGACACCCATGTGTCGCAGCGTCGCGGCGCCGCAGTATCTGCCCGGACCGCCTGGGCTTTCCCGGTGAGAACGGGCTTTGGCGCCCGGACGCCAACGGCTATAAGGCCCGCGATTCACGGCCGTCAGGTCACGGAGCGCCTCCGTCGCGCCTCCGCCGCCATTAGGGAAATCGTCGCCGATGCCCACCGCCACGCCCCCCGTCGCCATCATCATGGGCAGCCGCTCGGACTGGCCGACGATGAAGAAGGCGGCCGACGCGCTCGACGCCCTGGGCGTGGCCTACGAGGCCAAGGTGGTTTCGGCCCACCGCACCCCCCAGCGGCTGGTCGAGTTCTCCACCGGCGCCCAGGCCGCCGGCTACAAGGTGATCATCGCCGGGGCTGGCGGCGCGGCCCACCTGCCGGGCATGGTCGCCTCGATGACCCTCCTGCCGGTGCTGGGCGTGCCGGTGCAGTCCAAGGCGCTGAACGGCCTGGATTCCCTGTTGTCCATCGTCCAGATGCCCGGCGGCGTCCCCGTCGCCACCCTGGCCATCGGCGAGGCGGGCGCCAAGAACGCCGGCCTGCTGGCCGCTCAGATCCTGGCGATCTCGGACCAGGCCCTGGCCGCGCGCCTGGCCGCCTTCCGGGCCGAACAGACCGACAGCGTCGTCGAAAGCGTTGAAGACTGATGACCCATCCTCCCGCCTCCCCCTTGCCCCCCGGCTCCACGATCGGCGTCCTCGGCGGGGGACAGCTGGGCCGCATGCTGGCCCTGGCCGCCGCCCGCCTGGGCTTCGACGTGGTGATCCTCGATCCCGAGGAGAACAGCCCCGCCGGCCGCGTGGCCGCCCGCCAGATCGTCGCCCCCTATGACGACCGCTGGGCGCTGAAACGCCTGGCCGAGGTCTGCGACGTCGTCACCTACGAGTTCGAGAACGTGCCGGCTGATACGGTCGCCGAGCTGACCGCCCAGGGCGCGCGGGTCGCCCCCGGGGCCAAGGCCCTGGCCGCCGCCCAGGACCGGGTGGTGGAAAAGACCTTCTTGGCCGAGATCGGCGTCCCGACCGTCGCCTTCGCCGCCGTCGAGACTGCCGAGGACCTGGCCGCCGCCGTGGCCAAGATCGGCGCCCCGTCGCTGCTGAAGACCCGCCGCGAGGGCTATGACGGCAAGGGCCAGGCCTGGATCCAGCGTCCGACCGAGGCCGCCACCGCCTTCGACCGGATCGCCGGCCAACCGGCCATACTCGAGGCCCCGGCCGACTTCGTGCGCGAGCTGTCGGTGATCGCCGCCCGCGGCCGCGACGGCGAGATCGCCTGCTACCCCCTGTCCGACAACCACCACGAGGGCGGCGTCCTGCGCCGCACCAGCGCCCCGGCCAAGGTCTCGAGCGCCACCCGCGACCAGGCCGAGGCGATCGTCGCCAAGATCCTGACCGCCCTGGAATATGTCGGGGTGATCGGGGTCGAGCTGTTCGAGCTGGCCGGCGGCAAGCTGCTGGTCAACGAATTCGCCCCCCGGGTGCACAACACTGGCCACTGGACCCAGGACGGCTGCGAGGTCGACCAGTTCGAGCAGCACATCCGCGCCGTCGCCGGCTGGCCCCTGGGCCCCACCGCCCCGCGCGCCCATGTCGAGATGACCAACCTGCTGGGTCCCGAGGTCGAGGCCTGGACCAAGCTGGCCGCCGAACCCGAAACCCGCATCCACCTCTACGGCAAGGGCGAGGCCCGGCCGGGACGGAAGATGGGGCACGTGAACCGGCTGCGGGGGCTGAAGGACTAGGGTCCTCCCCCCTTTCAATCGTCATTCCGGGCTTGTGCCCGGGCGTCCGGGCGCGCCGCAGGACTGACCCCTCACGCCATGGCGATGATTTCCAGCTCGACCAGCCAGTCCTCGGCCAGGGTCTGGACGATGATCGCCGTGGTCGGGATGCGCCGGTCGCCCAGGGCCTTGACCCGGGCCGCGCCGTTGGCCTCGACATAGGCGGCGTCGCGCAGATAGCTGGTCAGGCGCACGATGTTGTCGACCGTCATGCCGGCGCTGGCCAGGATGGTCCGCAGGTTCGACCAGACCAGCTCCAGCTGGCGCTCCAGGCTGGTCCCCGCCACGCCCCTCGCGTCCAGCCCCATGGTCCCGGCCACGAACAGCATGCGGGCGGGGTTCCGCACCTCGATGGCGTGCACATAGTCGTCGGTCGCGGCGTAGATCCCGTCGGTGGGATTGTGGATCACGGTGTCCATGGCGAGGCCTCCGGGCTTTCGTTTTCTTCCGGCTTGGTGTCCAAGCTTAGCGGAAGGGCGCGCGATCGGTGTGACGGCCTTTGGCGGAGCGCCCCATGGCCGAACAAGCAGTGATAGGCCTGATCGGCGGCATGAGCTGGGAAAGCTCGGCCCAGTACTACCGGCTGATCAACGAGGGCGTCCGCGACCGCCTGGGCGGCGTGGCCTCGGCGCGGACCCTGATGTGGTCGTTCGACTTCGCCCGGATCGAGGCCCTGCAGCACGATGGCGACTGGGACGCCCTGGCCGGCCAGATGGTCGACGCGGCCAAGGCCCTGCAAAGGGGCGGCGCCGACTTCCTGGTCCTGTGCACCAACACCATGCACCGCTGCGCCTGGGCCATCGACGCGGCGGTGGACATCCCCCTGCTGCACATCGCCGACCCGACGGCGGCGGCGATCCAGGCGGCGGGGATCTCCAGGGTCGGCCTGCTGGGCACGGCCTTCACCATGGAGCAGGACTTCTATCGCGGCCGGCTGGAAGAGAAATTCGGCCTGGAGGTGCTGGTCCCCGACGCCCAGGACCGCGCGGCGGTGCACGGGATCATCTATCGCGAACTGGTGGCCGGCCAGATTCTGGACGCCTCGCGCGAGGTCTACAAGGCGGTGATCGAAAGGCTGGTCGAGCGCGGGGCGCAGGGGATCATCCTGGGCTGCACCGAGATCATGCTGCTGATCGAAGCGGCCGACAGCCCCGTGCCGGTGTTCGACACCACGACGCTGCACGCGACGGCGGCGGTGGAGCGGGCGCTAGGGGTGACCTGATCCCTCTCCCCTTGCGGGAGAGCAACCATGTCGCTCAAGCGTGGCGGGTCGGGTGAGGGGTCGAAGACAGCCTCAGCCGCGCAGGGCGGAAAATTCTGCGCCACCTTTTCCCGCAAAGGGAGAAGGAAAGCTAACCCCGCCCATATCGCATCCGCGCCAAGGCCGCGGCCACCTCGGCCGCCAGGTTCATCGGCTTGATCCCCGCCTTCCACTTCTCGAAGGCCATGACGTTGTCGATGCGGCCGTCCAGGTGCTTGAGCGCCGACTCGCGGCCCGAGGCCATGTCGACCGCCAGGGTCGAGACCAGGATCCCCGACAGGATCGCCCGCTTGGAATAGTGATTCTCGTCGGTCGCCGTGTCGCCGGCCCAACGCCACAGGGCGTCGGCGCTTTCCCAGACCAGGGTCAGGGCCAGCGGCATGTGGGTCGGGAAGGCCAAGAAGGCCGCCAGCTTGCGCAGGGCCTCGGCGTCCTGCCGGGCGGCGTCCAGGCGCGCGATCACGCCCGCCCGGATCTTGTCGCGGATCTTGGCCGGCGGCGGGCTCAGAGCCCCCAGCGCGGCCAGGGCGGCCCTGTCGTGGCGGCGCGACAGCAGGGCGGCCAGGTCGCGCGGGCCTTGCGGCAGCAGCAGTTGCGCCTCGCCGGCGTTGAGGCCGGCGGCGACGGCGGCGGCCCGGGCCAGGCCGGGGTTCCACCCCAGGCGCGGCGCCAGGCGCAGGGCCTCGTCCAGCACCCTTTGCTCGGCGGCGTCGGCCCAGTCGCCCGGGTCCTGGCCCGGGTCTTGGGAAGCTTCGGCGGTCTTGTCGCTCATGAATCCGAGTCTACACGGGAGTTTAGGCCGCGTCGCCATGGACAGAGGCCCCTGCCTCTGCTATCAGCCGCCCCTCGTCGCCCGGGAGATCCCTTTCCGGGCTTATCAGGTTTTGTTCGCCCGCCCGGCCCCTGAGAGGGACTCGGGAAGATGGTCGGGCCGTCGAATGGAGAGAGACCCCTGGTCCAGATTTTCGTCCGCGACAACAACGTCGATCAGGCCCTGAAGGCCCTGAAGAAGAAGATGCAACGCGAAGGCTCGTTCCGCGAAATGAAGCGGCACGTGCACTACGAAAAGCCGTCGGAAAAGCGCGCCCGTCAAAAGGCCGAAGCCGTCCGCCGCGCCCGCAAGCTGGCCCGCAAGCGCGCCCAGCGCGAAGGCCTGCTGCCGATGCCGAAGAAGCCGGCCGGCGCGCGTTAAGCGACGCTTTCCAGCTTTCTGGATGCAACAAACCCGCCCGGAGCGATCCGGGCGGGTTTTGTTTTGCCTGAGAGGTAGGTGGCTTACGCACTTGCCGCCACCTGACGGCTTCGCCGTCTGTCCGCCCCCATAGGGGGCGGAGCCTTCGCGCTTTAGGCTCTTCCCTCCTGGGGGGAAGACGACCGCGAGGCGGTCCGTAGGGGGCAAGTCTCAGCCGCCCTTCCCCGCCCCCGCCACGAAGTCCACCGCCTTGACGATATGCCCGGCGAACGCCTCGCCCAGCAGCCGCGTGTGGCTGGCCGCCTCGACGTGATCGACATAGCCGTGCTTCGACCGCTCGGCCGGCAAGGCCTGCATCGCCTTGCGCCGCTCGCGGCCCTTGACCGGTCCGGCCGTGACCACCGCCACCGGCCAGTCGGGATCATAGGCCGGCACGGCGATCGCCTGATCCGCCGACTGGGGCCACAGCGCCACCTCGGCGGCGGCGGTGCGGTTGTGGCGGCCGTCGGCGAAGGCCCAGCGCTTCTCGGCCCCCGCGGCGGGCGGCAGGCCGATCTTGTCGCCCAGGTTGGTGTAGGCCAGCGGCTTGAACAGCCCGATCGACGCCCCGCGCGCGGCCCAGCGCGATGCGGTGGTGAACGCCTTGACGAACGGCTTGAACGCCTGGGTCTCCGACGCGTCGGCTGTGGCCGCGTCGACCAGCACCAGCCCCGCCACCTTATCGGGATTGCGCCCGGCGTACTCGCGCAGGCGCAGGCCGGCCATCGAGTGGCCGACCAGGATGAACGGCCCCTCTTCGCCCGAGGCGGCGACCAGCTTCTCGAAGTCGGAGACGATGGCCAGGCCGTCGCGCGGCGCCGGTCCCGGCGGCGAGAAGCCCATGCCGGCCCGGTCGTAGGCGCAGGACCGCCAGCCGGCGGCGCTCAGGGCCTGCTGGGTGGCGCCCCAGTCGGCGGCGAAGCCGAAGGCGCCGGCCTCCAGCCACACCAACGGGCGGTCGCCGGCTTCGCTACGAGAGGGCCCCTCGCAGACCAGCCGCAGCTGACGCCCCTCGCCGATGTCCACCATCCGACCCCGCGGCACGGGATGACCGGCCGCCGACATCAGGCCGCCCACGGCGATGAAGGAAACAAGGAGAAGAGCGAATCCGGCAACGGCGCGTCCGACGAACTTGAGCATGCGGCCACTTTAGCCGAGCGACCATGTCCGTCGAGTGACGGCGACTTCCAAATTCGGTGCAAGGCTTGGCCTGGCGAGGTTTCAGCCGTCGACGACGTTGATCCGCGTGCGGATGCGGCCGCCCTTGACGCGGGTGACCACGCCTTCGCCGTCGGCCGCCGTCTTGCTCGCCATCTGAGCCTTGACGCCCTCGGGCCATTTCGACACTTGGGCCAGGCGCACCGTGCGGCCCACCTTGGCGGCGGCTTTCAGCGGCAGGTCGTCCTTTTCGGCGAAGGTCTTGCCCATGAACAGCGCCGGGTTCAGCGGTTTGCCGGCCTTGTTGCGCAGCTCGAAGTGCAGGTGCGAGCCGGTCGAGCGGCCGCTGCTGCCCACATAGGCCACGGTGGTTCCGCGCTTGACGTAGGTCCCGCGCTTGAGGCCCGCGTCGCGGCCCAGGTGGGCGTAGAGGGTGCGGAAGCCGTCCTTGTGGGCCACCTCGACGAAACGGCCATAGGTCCCGCTGACGCCGCTCTTCATGACGATGCCGTCGGTGGCCACATGTACGGGCGCGCCGGCCGGGGCGGCGATGTCAACGCCCTCGTGCAGGCGGCCGTTCTCTTCCCACGGCATCTGGCGCAGGCCGAACGGCGAATTGATCACCCGGCCCGGCAACGGGGCGTCGAACACGAAGGCTGGGGGCGGAGGCGGGGGCGGTTCGGGCGCCGTGACGGAGGCGATCGCCGGGGCCGGCGCGGGCTTGTCCAGGTCGGCGTTCATCGCGCCGATGGTCGTGACGGCGTTGATCGCGCCCCAGACCACGATGGCGCCGCCCACGGCGGCGAACGCGGCGAGCGAGTAGGGAGACGACGTTGCGGCCAGGACTCGTGACGCCAAGAGCGATCCTCACAGACGGTCGGTCGACCCGAAGTGACCGCGCCGAAGCGCGCTTCCATCCCACAGGCGACCTTTCGGGATGATGAAGGCAGGCTCTATGCAGCGTCCATGCGGCGAAAAGGCGGCGCGCCTTAACCATTGATCAAGCATGACCATAAATCAGACGCCGGAAGATTGGCCGCACATTACAAGAAATTCAGAATATTACTTTCAGTACACTTCTTTAATTACACGTCATGAATGAGACGTAACGAGTATTCCTGAGAAATCGCGAATATACCTTTGGACATGGGGCGCAGGGACGCGCCAGGACAAAGGGATAACTCAAATGCGCAAGTTCATGACCAGCCTGACCGCCGTGGCCACCGTCACCCTGGCCGCCGTGCCCGCCCTGGGCCTGCTGCAAGCCGCCCATGCCGCTGAGCCCACCGCCACCGTCTCCCTGGCGGACCTGGACCTGTCCAACCCCGCCCAAGCCGCCGAATTCAAGGCCCGCATCGACGACGCCGCCGACCGTGTCTGCCGCGCGCGCGCCAGCACCAATCCCGGCGGCGACTTCACGATCGCCGGCTGCAAGGTCGCGGCCCGCAAGCAGGCCGACGCCCAGTTGTCCTCGACCCAGCGCCAGAACCTGCAGATGGCCGCCCGCGCCACGCCGGTCGCCTTCGCCGCCCGCTGAGCGACCGCATGCCGCGCCAAAAGGAAAGCCCCCCGGACGGGAACGTTCGGGGGCTTTTACAGCGCCAAGCACCACCATAAAGACGATAAAACTTAGCTATTGACGAAGCATAACCGTAGACAATCGATACTAAAAATCTTCCATATCATCCATAATACTCAATATTGTCTTTTTCTAAATTCCTTGTCACAAATGAAATGTGATGAGTATTTGCAATGATACGAGAGTATCACCCTTTGGCGCCGGGAGAAACAAGCGCCAAATCAAGGGACAACTCCAATGCGCAAGCTCATCATCAGCCTGACCGCCGCCTCCGCCCTGGCCCTGACCGCCGTTCCGACCCCGGGCCTGACCCAGACTCCCGCCGCATCGACCGCCCGCATCTCGGTCGTCGGCCTGAACCTGGCGACCCCCGCCGACGCCGCCAAGTTCGCCGCCCGCATCAACGCGACCGCCGAAGACGTCTGTCACGACATGGCGCGCGGCAATCCGCATGGCGCGTTCACCATGGCCGGCTGCAAGGTCGCCGTCCGCCAGCAAGCCATGTCGCAACTGTCCAAGGATCAGCGCCGAAGCCTGCGGATCGCGTCGCGCGCCAACGCCGTCGCGCTCGCCAGCCGCTGAGACCCGCACAACCTCTGCGACCCGTCAAAAAGCAAAGCTCCGGACGGGGTTCCGTCCGGAGCTTCTTCTTTTCGAAAACACGCCGCCGCGCATTTGAGTTGCCTTGGCCCGTCGGCGCGCCACCCCTCCGCACCTGCGACGGATAGAGAGATTCCGGGCCCAAGGCCCGGAATGACGGAGCTAGTTTGGATCGCCTTGGGACAGCGACGACCCCGCCCCTCGCCGCCTCACAGCCCCTTCACGATCCCCTCGACCATCTTCTTGGCGTCGCCGAACAGCATCATGGTGTTGTCGCGGAAGAACAGCTCGTTCTCGACGCCCGCGTAGCCGCTGGACATGCCGCGCTTGATGAACAGCACGGTGCGGGCCTTTTCGACATCCAGGATCGGCATGCCGAAGATCGGGCTCTGCGGGTCGGTCTTGGCCGCCGGGTTGGTGACGTCGTTGGCGCCGATCACGAAGGCCACGTCGGCGGTCGAGAACTCGCTGTTGATGTCCTCCAGCTCGAACACCTCGTCATAGGGCACGTTGGCCTCGGCCAGCAGCACGTTCATGTGGCCCGGCATGCGGCCGGCCACGGGGTGGATGGCGTACTTCACCTCCACGCCCTCCTCCTTCAGCTTGTCGGCCATTTCGCGCAGGGCGTGCTGGGCCTGGCTGACGGCCATGCCGTAGCCGGGGACGATGATCACCTTGCTGGCGTTCTTCATGATGAAAGCCGCGTCGTCGGCGCTGCCCTGCTTGACCGGTCGGGTCTCGACCTTGCCGCCGCCGCCGGCCGCCGCGTCGGCGGCCCCGAAGCCGCCCAGGATCACCGAGATGAAGCTGCGGTTCATGCCCTTGCACATGATGTAGGACAGGATCGCGCCCGACGAACCGACCAGGGCCCCGGTGATGATCAGGGTGGTGTTTTCCAGCGTGAAGCCGAGCGCCGCCGCGGCCCAGCCCGAATAGCTGTTCAGCATCGAGACCACGACCGGCATGTCGGCGCCGCCGATCGGGATGATCAGGGTGACGCCGATCAGCAGGGCCAAGGCGAAGATCCCCCAGAAGGCCCAGATGGCGTGGCCGCCGCTCATCACCAGCACCACCACCAGGGCGACGATGGCCAGGGCGATGACGATGTTGATCAGGTGGCGGGCCGGCAGCAGGATCGGCGCGCCGCCCATGTTGCCGTTCAGCTTGGCGAAGGCGATGACCGAGCCGGTGAAGGTGATCGCGCCGATGGCCAGGCCCAGCGACAGCTCGATCAGGCTGTTGAGGTGCACCTGGCCGTCAGCGCCCAGGATGCCGTAGGCCGCCGGGGTGTAGATCGCCGCCACCGCCACCAAGCAGGCGGCCATGCCGACCAGGCTGTGGAAGGCCGCCACCAGCTGCGGCATCGAGGTCATGGCCACCCGGCGGGCGATCAGCGCCCCCACCGTGCCGCCGACCGCGATCCCGCCCAGGATCAGGCCGATGGTCACGGGATCCAGCGCCCCCTGCTTCCACAGCGTGGCCAGGGTGGTCAGCACGGCGATGGCCATGCCGATCATGCCGTTGCGGTTGCCCGTCTGGCTGGTCACCGGGCTGGACAGCCCGCGCAGCGCCAGGATGAACAGCACCCCCGACACGATGTAGAGGATGGCGGCGAGATTGGCGTTCATGTCAGGTCTTGGCCCCCAAGAGCGGCGAGGAGAGAGCGGCGACGCCGCGACGAGAATTGCATGTCATGGTTTGGCCGCTTCCGGCGGATCAACGCCATCAGCGTCCCGACCAAAGGTTTTGAAAATCCGGTAGATCGCGAAAGCGGCGTTCAGCAACGACACGACAACGACGGCGATCCAAAACATTGAGTAGTGCGCTGGGCGCTCATTCCACGCCTGAGCCGAGGCCAACGCCGCATAGAACAATCCGCCGACCGCCTCTCCCGCGAACCTGACGCGCGGACTACGTCCACTTGCCCAAAGGCAGAACATCGTCAGAAGGAGGCAGCCTGCGAAGAAGCTTCCCATGATGACGGCGGTCAGAAGTGGCGAGGCGCTGTCGCTCACGACACCTCCCCCTCGATCACAGTCGGCGCGGCGTTGACCCCGAACCGTGGCGGATGGCCCGAAGGCAGGCCGGAGAGGTCGTAGCGCGGCGGCTCGTAGTGGTTGGCCGCCGTATAGGGCGCGGCGAAGCGGGCCTGGCCGTCGGCCCCGGCCAGTTCGTCCTCGCGCACGAAGAAAGCGTTGGCGCCCGACAGGTTGCAGCCGACCAGGGCGTAGCCCTTGGCGCGGCCCAGGGCCTCCAGGCTGCTGAGGCTGGCGCTGTGATAGTTGCCGCCGTCCCAGACCCGGTCGGCCTTGTACTCGGCGACGAAGGCCACAGGCGGCGGATAGGCGGCGTTATATTCTATGATCACCACGCGCGGCCGGACGGCGCTGATCGCCCGCCAGATCCAGTAATCGTTGCCGTCGATGTCGATCGACAGCAGATCGACGCTGGCGGGCTTTTCGGCGGTTCCGCCGGCCCAGGGCCCCAACAGGCCGTCGATGTTCTCGGCGGTCACGAAGGCCTTCTGCACGGTCAGCCGCCCCTGGCCCACGGCCACGGCCTGGTGGCCCTTGGCGGCCTCGACATACTTGTCCGAACCGTCCAGCCACAGGCCGCTCCAGCCGGCCATCAGCAGCAGGGCGGTGTTGCACTCCACCCCGGCCTGGACGCCGAACTCGATGAACCGCCGGTCGCCCTCGCCGATGCGGTTGAAGATCTCCAGGACGATGCCGTCCTCGTCGTTCTGGCTGTAGGTCTTGCGGCCATGGGCGATCAGCCGCCCGGGCTCGCGGGCCCGGGGCGAAGCGCGCAGCTCGTCCCACCACCGCTCCAGCGCGATGCGGTTGGCGACCTGGGCCTGCTTGACGATGCGCTTGCCGCCGAACATGTCAGCTTCCCGGCGCGAAGACTGAAGGGACGCTCACCGTGAAGCCTCCTGCTTGGCGAGTTCCGCGTGCATACGCTTGAGGAACTCGGCCTTGGCCTCCCGGCTGGACTTCGTCAGGGACAGCGCGATGACGGCCACGCACAGGACGATCCATGCGCCACCCGCGATGGCTTCCTTATGGAAAAAGGCGTTAGCGCCCATCGCCAGGGTCAGCACGACCAAGAGGGGAGCCGCCAGCAGCCGCGGGCGCTTGCGATCCTCCCGACCAAAATCGAAGAACAGGAATCCTTTGACCTTCAGGAGCAGGATAACGAACGCCGTGCCGACGATCGGAAGAGCCACGCTCAACAGCAGTATGGTGGGATCGGGGCGCGCCGCGCTCACTTCTTCTCTTTCTTCTTGTACATGGCCAGCATCCGGTTGGTGACCAGGAAGCCGCCGAAGATATTGACCGCGGCGAAGGCGGCGGCGATGGCGCCGGCCCCCTTGGAGATCCAGGTCGAAGCGGCGACCGTGCCGCCGTCCAGGTCGCTGTGGGCCCCGTGGGCGGCGGCGGCCAGCAGGGCGCCGACGATGATCACCGACGAGATGGCGTTGGTCACGGCCATCAGCGGGGTGTGCAGGGCGGGCGTGACGCTCCAGACGACGTAGTAGCCCACGAAGATGGCGAGCACGAAGATCGCCAGGCGGAACACGGTGGGGTCGACGGCTTCCATCTCAATCCCTCTTTTTGAGAGGCGGTGCGACCGCCCTCGTCCTTCGACAGGCTCAGGATGAGGGCGGAATGAACCGCCCGTTCCTTGAAAACCTCATGCTGAGCCTGTCGAAGCACGAGGTTTTCACGCAGTGAACTAACCGGCCAGCAAGCTCGGATGCACCACCGCCCCGCCCTGGGTGACCAGGGCCGCCTTGAGGATCTCATCCTCGAAGTCGGGGGCGAAGGCGCCCTCCTTGTTCAGGAACAGGCTGGACAGGGCGAACAGGTTGCGGGCGTAGAGCGCCGAGGCGTCGGTGGCCACGCGGCCGGGCAGGTTGGGGATGCCCAGGATCTTGACGCCGTTGGCGGTGACCGCGACCTCGCCCAGCTTGCCGCCCTCGACGTTGCCGCCGGCCTCGATGGCCAGGTCGACCAGCACCGAGCCGGGCTTCATCGAGGCGACCTGGGCGGCGTTGACCAGCTTGGGCGCCGGGCGGCCAGGGATCAGGGCCGTGGTGATGACGATGTCCTGCTTGGCGATGTGCGAGGAAACCAACTCGGCCTGCTTGGCCTGGTATTCCTTCGACATCTCCTTGGCGTAGCCGCCGGCGGTCTGGGCGTTCTTGAACTCCTCGTCCTCGACGGCCAGGAACTTGGCGCCCAGGCTTTCGACCTGCTCCTTGGTGGCCGGACGGACGTCGGTGGCGGTGACCACCGCGCCCAGGCGGCGGGCGGTGGCGATGGCCTGCAGGCCGGCCACGCCCACGCCCATCACGAAGACCTTGGCCGCGGCGACCGTGCCGGCGGCGGTCATCATCATCGGCAGGGCCTTGCCATAGGCCTCGGCCGCCTCGATCACGGCGCGGTAGCCGGCGAGATTGGCCTGCGAGGACAGCATGTCCATCACCTGAGCCCGGGTGATGCGCGGGATGAACTCCATGGCCAAGGCGCTGGCGCCGGCCTTGGCCAGGGCGTTCAGCGTGTCCTTGTCCTGGTACGGATTGAGCGCCGCGGCGACGATCGCGCCCTTCTTCAGGGCGGCGATCTCGGCGGCTTCGGGGGCGCGGACCTTGAACAGGACGTCGGCGTCCTTCAGGGCGTCCTTCGCCGTCTTGGCCAGCTTGGCCCCGGCCGCCTCGTAGTCGGCGTCCGGATACGAAGCCGCGGTCCCCGCCCCGGCCTCGACCACGACCGAGAAACCGGCCGCGACCAGCTTCTTGACGGTCTCGGGCGTGGCCGCGACCCGGGTCTCGCCACCGCGGGTCTCTTTCGTGACGGCGATAACGGCCATCGGCATACCCCTCCCAAGGACGCTGCTTGCTCCGACGAGCTTGCGCGTCTCTCTAGGGGATGTTCTTGCCCGATGTCGAGCCTTACGCTTACGGCATGGGCAAAAATATACCGATGTCTACCGGTGTCAGTGGGCGGAGGCGGGCTTTTCGCGCAGGAACACGACGCCCAGGACCGCCAGGACGATTCCCGGGATCACGCCGCCGACGAAGCCGGCCGAGGTGCAGAACCACAGGGTGATGGTCAGCAGCAGGACGGCGACGGCCAGCGAGCCCCACTTGGTCATCTTGCCAAAGGCTTCGAAGGTCGCGGACTGTTCGTGGATGTCCATTTCACCGCGTTGGTAGTCGCCGGCCATGTCAGTTTCCCAGGTGGAATTAAAAAACGCCCCGCCGCTTACAACGTGCGGGGCGCGGGCTCAAGCCGCCGGGATGTCGCGATTGGCCCAGGCCTCGTCGGTGAACCGCGTTCGAACAGCCGCGACGGCCTGATCGACCGAAATATCGGCGATCCGCCCCTCCCCGCCGTCGAGGCGGCTGAGCCAGCGCGAATAGGCCGGCACGGGGCTGGTGCCCATCAGGCCGATGGCCGGCCGCCCCACCGAGGCGGCGACGTTCAGCGGCCCGGAGTCGTTGCCCAGGAATCCGGCCGACAGGGCGATCAGGGCGGCGGCCTGGTCCAGCGGCAGGTCGCAGGCCAGGATGTCGCGACCGGACCCGAACCGGGCGGCCACGCTCGCCTCCAGGCGCGGGGCGTCGTTCGGTCCGCCCAGCCAGAAGACCGTCGGGAACAGGTCGGCCACGGCTTGCGACACGGCGGCGAAGCGCTCGGCCGGCCAAGTGCGGGCCGGTTCGCTGGCCCCGACGCCCAGCACCAGCCACGGGCCGGGCAGGCGGCCGAACCGCGCCTGGACCGCCGCCACGGCCTTGGGGTCCAGCAACAGGCCCGGCTCGCGGCTGTCGACCTTCAGGCCGTGCAGGACCTCGAACGCCGCCAGCTTGTCCAGCCGATGGTCGGGCCGCATGGCCTTGGGCAGGAATGGCCCCTGCAGCCACTGCTCCTGGCTTCCGTGACCCAGGCCGAACCCGCGCCGCTCAGGCACGCCGGCCAGCCAGGCGGCCTGGGCGGGGCGGCCGATCTTCTCCAGGATCCACACGGCGCGCGGCCTCACCTCGCGGCAGATGCGCCAAAAGTCGAGCACCTCCTTCACGCCCTTCAGCGCGCCGGAGAAGTGGCGGGCATAGACCACCCGGCTGACCGACGGCTCGACCGCCAGCACCTCGGCGGCGCGACTGGACGGCCGCGCGGCCAGCACCACCTGGCCTTCGGGCGTTCGAGCGGCGATGGCCCGGACGGTCGGCAGGTGCCACATCAGGTCGCCGATGCCGCGGTCGGGCGCGTAGACGAGGACGGAGCCGGCGGGCTTGGAGGCGGTATCCATGCCTCTGGGCTTAGCGGGCGCTCCGGCGGTTGTCATCCCGCACGCCCTTTCGGCCCGTCGGCGGCCCATCCTCCCGACACGGCCCGTGCTGGAAAGCGCGTCCATGAACGCCTCGGACCGCCCTCTCTTTCAGCAATCGCCGCCAATCGGAGGCGAGTGACAAATATCATTCACCCAAAAAGAGCATTGTGTGATCACTCTACCATTCGATGCGTCGGCGTCGCCGATCCCACCCAGACATGAACCCAGGAGGCGTCGATGCCTGAAACCACCACCCTGAACCTCACGGTCTACAAGCCCGTCGTCATGGCCGGCCCGGAAGAACAGGTCGGCTTCGACTATATTCTGACCATCGTCGTCCCGGATCTGAAGACCGCGGTGAGCGGCGATCCTTCGCAGGCGTCTTCGGCCCGTTGCGACGTCGTGCCGGTCACCGGCACGCTGGAGTTTCCCAACCCGGCCCTGCCCGTCATCTCGCCCTACACCGGACTGATGTTCATCTACGACAACGCCCCGCTTATCGGCTTTCCGCTCACGATCATCGCGCAGAGCGCCGGGGAGGACTTGAAGTTCAACATGAACCTCAGCTTTCCGGCCTCGCCGCTCTATTTCTTCAGCGGCGCCATCATGTTCGGCGACTGGCCCGGACCGCTCAGCGACGTGACGGCCAGTTTCCTCTGCCCTCAGCCGACCTAGAGCGCGTTGGGCGAAAGTATGAGCGGTTTCGCCCGCCAAACGCGCTCTAAACTTCTGAATCTGGCGCCTGTCGTCAAATCTGGCGCGTGGTCCTCGTCCTTCGACAAGCTCAGGATGAGGACCATTGCTCAGGCCCAGTCGCTACCCCACCCCGCCAGCAGTCCCCGCAGCCCCGCCACGAAGGCCAGCGGCTGGTCGACCATCACGTGGTGGTCGGCGTCGGGGATCGGCGCGCGCAGGACGGCGTCGGGCATCTCGCCGATCATGTAGTCCAGGGTCTCGGCGTGCATCAGGGCCGAGCGCTCGCCCCACATCAGGGCCGCCGGGCAGGCGATGCGCGGCAGCAGCAGGCCCAGGTCCGGCATCGAGAACCGCTGCCAGATCGCCGGATCGAACTTCCAGGTCCAGCCGCCCTCGACTTGCTTGAGAGACCCCCGCGCGATGTAATCGGCGATGTAGAGGTTCTCGCAGCCCTGCGGCGGGGCCAGGCGGAAGCGGGCCAGGGCCGCCTCCAGCGTCGGATAGACCCGGTTGGCGGCGTCGGGGCGCGGCGGCGGGCCGCGCCAGCGCTTTTCCGGCGGCTGGATGCTGCTGTCGACCATGACGATCCCGCGCAGGCGGTCGGCGTGCTCGGCGCCGCAATAAAGGGTGGGAAAACCGCCGAACGAATGGCCGACCAGGATCGGCTTCACGCCGCCCGCCTCCAGCTGCGCCGCCTCCACCGCCGCGAAGATCTCGGCCGCGAACAGTTCGGCGGAATAGGCCGGACGCCAGTCCGAGCCGCCCATGCCCGACCATGAGATCGCCGCCACCCGCCAGTCCTGGGCGAAGAACGGCGCGATGAAGCTCCACCAGTCGGCGTGGGCGCCGTTGCCATGCAGGAACAGCAGGCCCGGCTTGCCGACCTCGCCCCAGGTCAGGAGCTCGATCTCCGCGCCCTGGACAGGAATGCGCGAGCGTTCGGGCGCGAGCGCGAGCGCCGCCTCGAACCAGGCGGGGGCTGGCGGCTTCTCGCCGTGGAACGGGCCGAGCAGCGACAGGGGCGCGGGATCGTCGGCCATGCTCAGGCCTTTTCCATGTAGGCGATCTCGCCGGGACGCGGGGTGCGCGGGGCCAGGGCCTTGAAGACCCCGGTTCCGGTCATCAGCGTCCGCTGGCCGGCCCAGATGCGGCCGCGCACGGTGAACACCAGGTCCTGCTCGGCGATCAGTTCGCCCCGCCCCTCGACGAAGTCGCCGAGCTGGGCCCCGGACAGGAAATCGCAGTTCAGCCGCACGGTGACCCAGCTGTAGGACTTCCGCAGCGAGATGAGCCGGCCCCAGGCCATGTCGGCGAAGCTCATCAGCATGCCGCCGTGGCAATTGCCCAGGCCGTTGGTGTGGTGCTCCTCGACCCGGAAACCCAGGGTCGCCTCGCCCGGGCCGGCGCGGTGTTCGTACAGCGGCCCGATCTGCCGGCCGAAGCCGCGCGACCAGTTCAGCTGGCTGTAGCCCTCGGGGATGGCGGCGGCCTGGGCGTCGGTGAGATCGTCGGACATGGGCAAAGTCTAACGAGCGTTTGAAGCGTGGCAAGCGCGACGCTGGGGAAGCCTTTGGGCAAACTTCGACGGGACCTTGTAAGGACGGCGCGGCCGCCGGCGTCTAACCTTTCGAAAACGGGGCATTCTTAAGAAAAGGCGGCCATGGGCGCTGGACGGCAGGAGGACGAGGCTTTCGCGGCGTGGCTGGCGCCGCACCTGGGCGCCTTGCGCCGGACGGCCCGCGCCTTCGCCGAGCCGGCCGACCAGCACGACCTGATGCAGGAACTGATGCTGGCGGTGTGGCGGGCCCGCCCCCGCTTCCGCGGCGAGAGCGCCGACCTGACCTTCGTCTACCGCGTCGCCCACAACACCGCCCTGACCTGGAAGCGCGGCGAGACCCGCCGCCAGCGGCGGCGCGCGGCGATCGAGGCCGAGACGGCCTTGCGCCTGGAGGTCGGCGCCACGCCGGAGGCCGGCCTGCTGGACAGGCTCTACGACGCCATCCGCACCCTGCCGCCGCTGGACCGCTCGCTGATCCTGCTGTCGCTGGACGGCCAGCCCTATGCCGAGATCGCGCGCGTGCACGGTCTCAGCGAAACCAATGTCGGCGCCCGCCTCAGCCGGGTCCGTCGACGGCTCTCGGACCTCGTGGAGGAGCGCGCCGATGGAGTTTGAGCGTCTCGAACAGGTCTGGCGGTCCCGGGCCAACACCCCCGATCAACAGGCCCAGGCCTATCTGATGGAGCAACTGATGCACGCGCTGAAAGCCCGCCGCCGCGGCGAGATCCAGCTGCTGGCGATCCCCGTCGCAGCCATGACTATCTTCACGGCCATCGCCGGACGGTCGATCCTGGTCGGCCAGACCCATATCGGCCGCGAGTGGGGCGCCCTGGCCATGCTGGGCGTCTGCTGGATGATGCTGGCGGCGGTGCTGGTCGCCGGCCTGCTGGCCAGGCGGCCCCCGCGCGACGGATCGCCGGTGCGCCAGACTCTGGAGGCCCTGCTGGCCGCCAACCGCCGGGCGCGGACCAACTACCGGATCTTCTGGTTCAGCCTGCCGGTGTTCCTGGTCCCCTTGGTGGTCGCGGTCGTCCAGCTGAACGACGTCGGCAAGACCACCGACCGCGACATGGTGCAGATGCTGCTGGTGTTCGGCCTCGCCCTGGGCGCCAGCGTCGGCTGGAACACGCTGCGGTTCTTCCGGGTGCTGAAGCCGGAGCAGCGGCGGCTGGAGAAGTTGCTCAGGGAGTACGATCAGTAAGGTTGTCATCCCGGACAAGCGCGAAGCCCGCAGATCCGGGATGACAGGCTTTTGTCGAGGGTCGTCAGCCCGCCACCGCCCCGAACTTCCCGGCGTTATAGTCGTCGATCGCCTGGATGATCTCCTCGCGGGTGTTCATCACGAACGGCCCGTGGGCGAAGACCGGTTCGCCGATCGGCTCGGCGTGGCCCAGCAACACCACCGCGCCGGCGGGCGCGTCGAAGGCCACGGCGTCGCCGTCGTCGTTCAGCTCGACCAGGTTCCACTTCGGAGCCATTTGGGGCGCGCCCCGGCCGCCGACCGCGATCTCTCCGGAGACCACGTACAGGAACACCGCCCGCCCCGGGGCGACCGGCAGGGTCACCGCTCCGCCCGGCGCCAGGCGCGCGACGCTCATCTCGACGCCGATCAGCGACGGGAACGGACCGGTCACGCCGTCGACCGCGCCGGAGATCACCTCGATCTTCGCGCCGCCGGCCTCGACCTTGGGGATCGCGTCGCCCTGCAGGCCCAGGTAGTTCGGCGCGGTCATCTTCAGCCGGCCCGGCAGGTTGACCCACAGCTGCAGGATCTCCAGCGATCCGCCCGCCTGCTTGAAGCTGGCCGGCGACAGCTCGGCGTGGACCAGACCGCGGCCGGCGGTCATCCACTGCACGCCGCCCGGTCCGATCACGCTCTCGTGGCCGCCGCTGTCGAGGTGCGAAAGCTCGCCCTCCAGGATAAAGGTCACTGTCTCGAAGCCGCGATGCGGATGCGGCCCGAACGGCAGGCCGCGGTTGTGGGGCGGATAGACCTGCGGGCCGTGGTGGTTGAGGAACAGGAACGGATCCAGCTGCGAGATCGCCGGCCCGGGCAGCGGGCGGCGCGTGGTCAGGTCGGCGATGTCGTCGCGCTGGGCGGGGTGGAGGCGCTTGAGGGTGCGTGGGGTCATCTGTTGTTCCTTCTCCTCACCCGCATAGCGGGGGAGGTGGCGCGATGCGAATACGCATCGTGACGGAGGGGGCGCGTGCGGCGGCCGGCCGCCCCCTCCGTCCGCTGCGCGGACACCTCCCCCGTTTCACGGGGGAGGAGATCAAACCACCCCCGCCGCGCTCAGCACCGCCGCCTGCCGCCGGGCCAGCCCCTCCTCCGAGAAGCCTTCCAGCGACGCCTCGAACAGGGCCTTCCAGTTATGTCGCGCCCCCAGGTGCAGGAAGGCCGCGCCCAGGCCGATGGCGGCGCGATCCATGAACACGAACTCGCGCGGGATCAGCACCGGCCCCTTGGCCTTCAGGGCCTGGCGCACCTTGAAGGCCTCGCGGCGGCCGTATTCGCCGGGCGGCACGTCGTCGGCGACGCTGCGCACCCGATCGTCAAGCAGCGGGCCGTAGATGAACCGCGCCCAGACGTTCAGCACGTCCACGAGGTCGTCGTTCAGATTGGCGAAGCCCCAGCTGCGATAGGCCTCGACCTGCTCGGCGCGGTCGTCGTTGGACAGGGCGCGGTACAGCCGCACCACCCCGGCCACGAAGCGCGGCGGAAAGATGCGGATGCAGCCGAAGTCCAGCAGGTTCAGGTGCGCCGCGCCGTCGCTCCCTTCGGGGCCGCCGAACGTGTAGTTGCCCAGGTGGGGGTCGCCGTGGATGATCCCCAGGTGGGTCATCGGACTCCACCAGGCCTCGAACAGCAGGGCGGCGATGCGGTCGCGGGTTTCCTGCGGCGCGTCCTTGAAGGTCAGCAGGCCTCGGCCGTCCAGCCAGGTCATGCTGAGCAGCCGCCGGGTCGACAGCGACGCAACGGGCTCGGGCACGCGGATGTCGTCGCGGCCGGTGAAGAAGCCGCCATAGACGGCCATCAGCCTGGCCTCGCGCTCGTAGTCCAGCTCCTCGCGCAGCCGGTCGCCGACCTCGACGATCATCTCGCTGGGGTCGATCGAGCCGTCCATCCGCTTGAACAGGCCGATCAGGGCGCGCAGCTGGGAGAGGTCGCTTTCGACCGCGCTCTGCATGTCCGGATACTGCAGCTTGACCGCCAGGGCGCGGCCGTCCGGGCCGACGGCGCGGTGCACCTGGCCCAGGGACGCGGCGGCGGCGGCCTCGTGCTCGAAGCTCTGGAACCGGCCGGCCCAGTCCGGCCCCAACTCGGCGGCCATCCGCCGACGGACGAACGGCCAGCCCATGGCCGGAGCGTTGGTCTGCAGCTCGGCCAGCTCGGCGGCGAACTCCGGCGGCAGCAGGTCCGGCACGGTGGCGAACATCTGGGCCGCCTTCATCAGCGGTCCCTTCAGCCCGCCCAGGGCCGCCCTCAGCGCCTTGGCGTTGCGGGCGTCGGCGCTGTCGCCGCCGAACAGGCTGTTGGCGCCGTAGCTGACCGCCGCGCCGGAGAGGCCAGCCCCGACCTTGGCGAAGCGCGACATGCGGCCGGTAAGGCGGTTGCGCTCGGGGTCGCGGGGGTCAGCGGCCATGCGGCGAGCCCCCTCCGGCCCTCCGGGCCACCTCCCCCAGAGGGGGAGGAGCTAGCTCGGCGCAGTTGCTCCCCCTCTGGGGGGGCTGTCGCCCTCCGGACCGGCCTTTGGCCGGCCGCAGGATAAACTCCGCGACCAAGGGGGTCTTCACACCAGCGCCTCGAACTCGTCGACCAGGCGTTCCAGCTGGGCGCAGCCCGCGGCCCAGAACGCCTTTTCGCGCGGGTTCAGGCCGAAGGGCTTGAGCGCTTCGACATAGGTGCGCGTGCCGCCGGCGGCCAGCAGGTCCTCGTAGAGCGGGGCGAAGGTGTCCGGATCCTCGCGGCGCTTCTCCATCAGGCCGCGCACCAGCAGGTCGCCGAACGCATAGGCGTAGACGTAGAACGGCGCGTGCACGAAGTGGCTGACATAGGCCCAGTAGTGCTCGTAGCCGTCGTTCAGCACGACGGCCGGGCCCAGGCTCTCGGCCATCACCTCCAGCCACAGCCGGCCGATCTGGTCGGGCGACAGCTCGCCGTCCTTGCGGGCCTCGTGGAAGCGCCGCTCGAAGCGGTGGAAGGCGATCTGACGCACGACGGTGTTGAGCCCGTCCTCGATCTTGCCGGCCAGCAGCCCCTTGCGGTCCTTGGGCGCAGCCTCGGCCAGCAGGCGGTCGAACACCAGGCCCTCGCCGAAGATCGAGGCGGTCTCGGCCAGGGTCAGGGGCGTGTCGGCCAGCAGGGTGCCCAGCGGCGCGCACAGGGTCTGGTGCACGGCGTGGCCCAGCTCGTGGGCCAGGGTCAGCACGTCGCGCCGCTCGCCCATGTAGTTCATGAACACATAGGGGTGCCGCTCGGCGGTGACCGGGTGCGAATAGGCCCCCGACTGCTTGCCCGCGCGCGGCCGGGCGTCGATCCACGGCCGGTCGAAGAAGGTGCGGGCGGTGTCGGCGAACTTCGGGGCCAGGGCCTGGAAGCTTTCCAGCACGATGCCCTGCGCCTCGGTCCAGTCGTAGCTCTTGGGCGCGGCGGCGGTCAGCGGCGCGTTGCGGTCCCAGTAGTCGAGGGTCTTGCGGCCCATGACCTTGGCCTTCAGGGCGTAGTAGCGGTGCGACAGGCGCGGATAGGCCTCGACCACCGCCTGCTCCAGGGCGTCGACCGCGTCGGCGTCGACCTCGTTGGCCAGGTGGCGCGACTGGGCCGGGCCGTCGAACCGCCGCCAGCGGTCCTCGACCTGCTTTTCGAAGGCCAGGGTGTTGAGGACCAGGCCTTGCGTCGAGGCGCGCTCCTCCAGCGCCTTGGCCAGACCGTCGGCGGCGGCCTTGCGGCGCTTGCCGTCGGGGTCGGACAGGCGGTTCAGGGCCTCGGGCAGGGTCAGGGTCTCGTCGCCGACCTTGGCCTGGAGCTTGGCCAGGGTCTCGTCATAGAGCCGCACCCAGTTGCTGACGGCCGGGCCGCGGTCGACGATGTAGCGCTCCAGGTCGGGCGTCAGCTCGTGCGGGCGCGACAGGCGCAGGCGGCGCAGCCAGGGCGTCCAGCGGACGGCGGCCGGATAGGCCTTCAGCGCCGCCTCCAGCTCGCCGTCCTCCAGCTGGTTCAGCTCCAGCGAGAAGAACAGGCTCTCGGCGGCGATGGCCGACGAGCGGGCCCGCAGATCGGCCTCGAACTTGGCCCAGGCCGGGTCGTCGCGGGCGGTCGAGGCGGCCAAGCCCGCATAGGCCCCCACGCCCCACAGGCCGTTGGTGGCCTGTTCGTACAGCTTGACGCCGCGGTCCAGCAGCACGCCCAGGCGCTCGGGCTCGCCGCGGGCCTGCAGGAACAGCCCCTCCAGCGAGGCCAGCTCGTCATTGGCGGCCTTGGCGGCGGCCAGGTCGGTCTCGATCCGGGGGTCGTCGCGACCGGCGTAGAGGTCGGCGAGATTCCACTCGGGCAGGGCGTCGGTCTTGAAGGGCGCGTTCATGGCCAACGGATATGGCCCCGTCGAAAGACGCGCGCAATCGTCGCCTTGGGCTTTCCGCCGTGCGGCGATCGCGCCGTCCGCATTACCGCGAATTAAAGAGCGCGCAGGCGAGTCGCGCCCTAGGATATCGCCGGTCGGCGAGGGGCGTCGACGAGGGCGAATCCGATGATCAGGCAGGCCGTTTCCGTCGCTCTGGCCGTGGGCCTCGTCGCCGCGCGGCCGGCGATGGCCGCGGACAAATCCCAGCCGATGGGCTGGCTGGCCCAGACGATCCGCGGCGTCGTGGTGTTCCACGGCTGCACCGAGCGCCTGAAGGAAAAGTTCAATATCGGGCCGCTGACCGACATCGACATCACCCACATGGACTCGGGCGGCGGCGACCTGTCGGGCGCGATGGACGTGAAGTTCGAAGCCGTCACCGTCGAGAAGAAGACCCAGCGCAGGAGCCGCTTCGTCGGCGTCTGCCACGTCGGCCGCGAGGGCGAGACGCGGATCGACGCGCGCCTGGTCAGCCAGAACGGCGGCGGCGAGGTCCGCCGCGTGCCGCCGGGCCGGATTTCGGGGTAAGGCCCGCGCCCGATCGTCACACCTCGTTAAGGGCGACCGTTAACGCCTGACTCACGTCTCCGAAACCCGGTCTTTACCCGGCGCCTGTATCACTCTGAACCAACAAGAGCCCTGTCCCATGTCGGACGCGGCCGGTTCTAACGGGTGTCTGCAAATGACCAAGACGGTCCTCGTCGTCGACGACGATCCGACTCAACGGCGGCTGATCCAGGCCGTCCTCGAGCGCGAAAGCTTCGCGGTCTCGCACGCCGAGAACGGCGACGCGGCCATGGCCCACCTGGCCAGCGGCGCCCCCGTGGACGTCGTGCTGCTGGACCTGGTGATGCCGGGCCTGTCGGGCCAGGACACCCTGAAGGAGATGCGCGCGCGCGGCTATGCGCAGCCGGTGATCGTGCTCACCGCCTCGGGCGGCGTCGACACCGTGGTCAAGGCCATGCAGGCCGGGGCCACCGACTTCTTCATCAAGCCGGCCTCCCCCGAGCGCATCACCGTCTCGATCCGCAACGCCCTGTCGATGGGCGACCTGAAGGGCGAGGTCGAGCGCCTGACCAAGCGCGCCGGCAACCGAACCACCTTCGCCGACCTGATCGGAACCTCGCCGGCCATGACCCTGGTCAAGCGCATGGGCGAGCGCGCGGCCAAGTCGTCGATCCCGATCCTGATCACCGGCGAGAGCGGGGTCGGCAAGGAACTGATCGCCCGCGCCGTGCACGGCGGCTCCGACCGGGCCGGCAAGCCCTTCGTGGCCGTCAACTGCGGCGCCATTCCCGAAAACCTGGTCGAGTCGATCCTGTTCGGCCACGAGAAGGGCAGCTTCACCGGCGCCACCGACAAGCACCTGGGCAAGTTCAAGGAGGCCGACGGCGGCACCCTGTTCCTCGACGAGGTCGGCGAACTGCCGCTGGACATGCAGGTCAAGCTGCTGCGCGCGCTGCAGGAAGGCGAGATCGATCCGATCGGCTCCAAGCGCTCGCAGAAGGTCGACGTGCGCATCGTCTCGGCCACCAACCGCGACGTGGCCCACGCCGTGTCGCAGGGCCGGTTCCGCGAGGATCTCTATTACCGCCTGAACGTCTTCCCGATCGAGGCCCCGTCCCTGCGCGAGCGCCGGGACGACATCCCCGCCCTGGTCGAGGCCTTCATCCGCCGCTTCAACGTCGAAGAGGGCAAGCGGGTGGTCGGCGCCGCGCCGGAAACCCTGAAGATCCTCGCCGCCTTCGACTGGCCCGGCAACGTGCGCCAGCTGGAGAACGCGGTCTATCGCGCCATCATCCTGGCCGATGCGCCGTATCTGCAGCCCTACGACTTCCCGGCCATCTCGGGGATCGTCGCGCCGCCTCCGGAAGCCGTCGGGCCGGTCGCCACCGCCCAGCCCGACCTGCCGGCCGTGCTGCAGGCCGCCCACGCCGCCATGGCCCGCACGCACGCCCCGGACTCGCCCGTACGCATCCTCGACGACCGCGGCCACCTGCGGACCCTGGAGGAGATCGAGCGCGACCTCATCCAGCACGCCATCGAGGTCTATGCCGGCCACATGTCGGAAGTCGCCCGCCGCCTGGGCATCGGCCGCTCGACCCTGTACCGCAAGGTCCGCGAACAGGGCATCGACGTGGATCTGAAGGAAGCGTCGTAAAGAGCCGCAAGCAGCGAAAACCTACAAGCGACCCGCATTCTTCAAGCGGAGTTGAACCTCGCTGGCGAAGGCGACCTCCTCGGGGTCGACCTCGCCGTCAGCATCGATCACCTTTCGCATGGTGCGCATCAACGCTTTTGGGTTTCCCTCCCCAGCGCACATGCGCGCCAGCGCCCGTTCAAATGCGCGCTCGTCAGGCACCCACGAGCGCACGCGCCTCCGCACCTCATGCTCGTCGAGCGGCTCGTCCGCGCTGAACAGGACGTGCTTGATGATCTCGTCCTGCTCGGCCTCGTCGAATTCGCCATCGGCGGCGCCAACGAAACTCAGAATGATGATTTCGTCGCGACATGATTGAACGGCCAGAAGTTCGGGACTGCGGGACGCCAGATCGTCCGCCGTCATCTGCCGTAGGAGCGGGTGTTCGCGGAAATACGCCAACGCGTTTTCGTGGACTTCGCCCGTTGCAAGATCAGTAGCTTCAGCCACTCTGGACGCCATAAACATGCGCATGGATCCGCGCATGTGACAGTAGGCTGTCAGCCGAACCTCCGCGACCTCGTGAAGAAGGTTTCGCAAGGTAATGCAGCGCCCTGAAAGTTGCTGCTTGGCGTCTGTATAGACAATGTGAAAAGCCATTGGCGGCGCAGGCGGATCATCGACTTCGACGAGCATTCCGTGATCGTCAAATTCGGCGCCGGCGACCTTTCGGCCCAGCCGTTCGGCGCGAACGTCCGACAGACGCCGCCGAAATGCGGCGCGGGCCGTGACGAAGTGATCGATATTCAAGTTGGTCATGCTTGCCTCCCCAAAGGCGAGCTTGAGCGCAACACACGCGAGTGTCGAGAGCCATCAATCGCCTTTCACGCTACCCGGGCGATCAATCTTCGCCTGTCTCGGTCGCCATCGCCCGCCCACGCCGGCCGAAGCCCTTGCCGCGCGACATCGGCTTGCGCTCGCCCTTGGCCTTGGCGGCGATTTCCTTGAGCTTGATCGTCTGGTTGACCGACATGGCCTGGCCGGCGCCGCCCTTTTCGGGATCGCCGAACGCGCGGCCGTAGGTCTCGATGCGCTGGGCGACCGAGCCCAGGAACTCGCCCTCCCATTCGGAAAGCTCGATTCCGGCAAGATCGGCCGTACGCTTGGCGCGCTTGAGGGCGTTCAAGGCGGCCTTGCGCGCCTGAGCACGGGGATCGGGCGGCTTCCTGGCGCGCATCCGCAGAGACTAGCGGGCGTCGGCGGCCGGACGCACGCGGAAAAATCACCATCTCAAACCCTCTCCCATGGGGAGAGGGAGGGACCCGCGCCGCAGGCGTGGGAGGGCGAGGGGGTAAAACATCAGACGGCGTGCCGGCAGGGCGCCGTGAGAAATCGGTGAGGGTGTAACCCCTCACCCTCCCACCGCTCCGCGGCGGGCCCCGCCCTCTCCCGCTGGGAGAGGGTGAAGTCTAGTCGTAGTCCTAGATCTCGCCGATGGCCGACAGGTACAGGTCCAGGATCGCGTCCTCTTCCTGGCGCTTGGCGCGGTCGGTCTTGCGCAGGCGGACCACCTTGCGCAGGATCTTGACGTCGAAGCCGTTGCCCTTGGCCTCGGCGTAGACCTCCTTGATCTGCTCGGCGATCTCGGTCTTCTCGACCTCCAGGCGCTCGACCCGGTCGATGATGCTCTTCAGCTGGCCCTGGGCGGTGGAGTTGAGCACGTCGGCGTGCGGGGCGGCGTCATCGGCCATGGCAAGGTCTCGCGAAAAGGCGGGAAACGGAAGGCGCGGAACCTAGTGGCAACGGGCTCCGAGTGGAAGGCCGATTCCCCGGTCTTTTTGCTTTAGCGCCCTTCCACGCGTCCGCGCGACACCTCGGCCAGGGCGGCCAGGTCGGGGGTTTCGCCCTCGCCCGCCAACAGCGCCTCCAGGCCGTTCTCGACCAGGTCGGCCAGCGGCAGGGCCAGGCCCTTCTGGTCGCCGGCGGCCTGGGCCAGGCGGACGTCCTTGAGGGCCAGGTCGGCGGCGAAGCCTGGCGGATGGTAGCGGCCTTCGGCGATCATGCCGCCGTAGATCTTGTAGACCGGGGCGGCGAAGATGGTGCTGGTCAGCACGTCCAGCAGGTCGGCGGCCGGCACGCCGTGGGCCGCGCCCAACGCCGTGGCCTCGCCCATCGCCTCGACGGCCGAGACGATCATCAGGTTGCCGGCGATCTTGACGACATTGGCGCGGACGGGGTCCTCGCCCATCGGCCAGACCTTGGCCGCCAGGGCCTCCAGCGCCGGCATGGCCGCGGCCACCGCCTTGGGCGCGCCGGCCGCCAACACATTCAGTCCGCCCGCCCGCGCTACCGGCGGACGGCCGAACACCGGCGCGGCCACATAGGCCAGGCCCAGCTCGGCGTGCCGCTCCGCCAGTTCGCGCGCGAAAGCCGCCGAGATGGTGGCCAGGTTGACGTGGACCAGGCCGGGACGGGCGAGCGGCAGAGCCTCCAGCAGGGCGTCGCGGATCGCCTGGTCGTGGGCCAGGATCGATAGGACGAGGTCGCCTTGCAACGCGTCCTCGACCGTCGCGGCCACTTGAGCGCCCTGGGCGGCCAGCTCGGCCGCCGGCCCAGGCGAGCGGTTCCACACCGTCACCGCGTGGCCCTTCTCCAACAGATTCTCGACCATGGCCTTGCCCATGGCGCCCAGGCCGATGAAACCGATGTGCATGGAGGTGCTCCTGAAGCCCCCTTCTCCCCTTGCGGGAGAAGGTGTCGGCGCAGCCGACGGATGAGGGATCGATGGGCGCCCGACGCCCAGCGTGACCGTCAACTGGTCGCGGCGGACGGGATCTTCAACCCCTCATCCGACCTGCTTCGCAAACCATCTTCTCCCGCAAGGGGAGAAGGGTCAAAGGAGGCCGTGCTTTTCCACGATGGGCCGCAGCATGGCTGGATCGGTGAAGTGGTGCACGTGGAAGCCCATCGCCGCGGCGGCCTTGATATTGGCCAGGCTGTCATCGACGAACAGCAGGTCGGCGGGCTCCAGGCCCGTGCGCTCCAGGGCGATCTCGTAGATCCGCGCCTCGGGCTTGATCACCCGCTCGTAGCCAGAGACCACGGTGTCGCGGAAATGGCTGAAGGCCGGGCTCATGGCCCGCACGCCGTCCCAGGTCTCGTGGGACATGTTGGTCAGGCCGAACTGCGGGACGCCGCGCGCGGCCAGGGCCTCGATGACGGATTCGGTCTCGGGGATCGTTCCGGAAAACATCTCGTCCCAGCGGTCCCACCAGGCGGCCAGGTGCTCGGCGTGGTCGGGATGCTCGGCGCTGCGGGCGGCGATGTTGTCGGCGAAGGTCACGCCGCGATCGGTCGCCGCGTGCCAGTCCAGGGTCCCGACATGCGAAAGGAACCGGTCGAGATCGGCCGGTTCCTTGAAGATCTTCGCGTAGAGCGTGCGCGGATTCCAGCGCACGATGACGTTGCCGACGTCCCAGAGCAGCGCCCTGGGAGGCCGGGCCGGCGTCATTAGCCTTGCTTGGCTTTGAAGCGCGGGTCGGTCTTGTTGATGATGTAGATGACGCCCTTGCGGCGGACCATCTTGCAGTCGCGGTGACGCGACTTCAGCGACTTCAGCGAGCTACGAACCTTCATGACCGTCTCTATACTCAGCGGAGAGGTTCGCGGCCGCCATGAGGGCGAAAGGAACATCCGGGATGTTTCGGAGGGCGTGCGTATAAGCAGGACGACCGCCGGAGTCAATGCGCGGCTTGGCCTCAAAGCGGGCATAGGCGTCGGGAATGGCGGTAGAGCTCCACGGCTCAAGCCCGATCCCGCGGGAACTTAACCGCTCTGTCGCCCCTTGTGATTGCAGCCCCCTCACGAACCCCGGTAGCCTGCCCTCATGGATAGACGCGTTTTCCTCGTTCTGCTGCTGGCCGGCTGCGCCGACACCTCGGTCAACGCGCCCCTGGCGCCGTCGGTCGCCCCGCCGGCCCCGCCACGCACGCCGCCGCCCGCCCCCGCCGCGCCCAGCGCCGATCCGGCCGCCTCGGGCCAGGCCGTCGGCTTCGACGCCTGGCTGGCCGCCTTCAAGCAGAAGGCCCTGGCCGCCGGCCTGACCCAGCAGCTGCTGGACCGCGAGCTGGACGGCGTGACGCCCGATCCCAAGGTGATCTCGCTGGACGGCCGCCAGCCGGAATTCTCCAAGCCGGTGGGCGACTATATCCGGGGCGTGGTCGGCGAGGACCGCATCGCCGTCGGCCGCGACAAGCGCCAGACCCTGGCCTTCCTGCCCGACATCGAGAGCCGCTACGGCGTGCCGCGCGACATCCTGCTGGCCGTCTGGGCCATGGAATCGGCGTTCGGCAAGATCCAGGGCAATTTCGACGTCGTGCGCTCGATGGCCAGCCTGGCCGCCGACGGCCGCCGACGCAATTGGGCCGAGGGCGAGCTGATCGCCGCCCTGAAGATCATCGCCTCGGGCGAGGACACCCGCGCCCAGCTCAAGGGCTCGTGGGCCGGGGCCATGGGCCAGACCCAGTTCCTGCCGTCCAACTACCTGTCGACCGCCGTCGACTTCGACGGCGACGGCCGCCGCGACATCTGGGGCAGCGACGCCGACAGCCTGGCCTCGGCCGCCAACCTGCTGAAGAAGGGCGGCTGGAAGCCCGGCGTCGGCTGGGCCAAGGAAGTGATCCTGCCGGCCGGCTTCGACTACGGCCTGGCCGAGGGGCCGCGCGAGGTCCCGTCCTGGTGGGAAGCCAAGGGCGTCAAGCGCGCCGACGGCCTGCCCTGGACGCCGGCCGACGCCGCCTCGCCCGCCGGCCTGATCCTGCCCGCCGGCTGGTCGGGCCCGGCCTTCCTGGCCCTGCCCAACCACTTCGCGATCCGCACCTACAACAACTCCACCTCCTACGCCCTGGGCATCGGCGTGCTGGCCGACCGGTTCGCGGGCGGCGGGCCGCTGGTCGCCGCCTGGCCGGCCGAGACGCCGCTGAACCTGGCCGACCGCATGGCCGCCCAGATCGCGCTGGGCCGCCTGGGTTTCTCCCCCGGTCCGGCCGACGGCGTGATCGGCGCGGGCACCCGCAAGGCCCTGCGCGCCTGGCAGGCCGACCGCAAGCTGCCCGCCGACGGCTATCTGTCGTCCGACATGGTGGTGCGGCTGAAGGCGCAGGCGGGGATCAGCTAACGGACGGTGATGTCCACCGCGATCCGCCGGACCGCGCCGTCGGGACTGGAGCCCTGCAGCACCATCCGGTCATGGCCGGCGTAGCCCGAGGCGGCGGTGTAGAAGGCTTGATGACCCGGCACCTTGCGGCTGTTGCAGGCCGCGCGGGGATTGCCCGGCGGAAAGGCCGCGAAATAGGGATCATCCTTGATCACCGCCGTGCCATGGGCCGGCGGCTCCAGGATGGTCAGGGACGCGCCGGGCTCGTGGACCGAACAGTCGGGATCGATGGCGGTATTGGCCCAGACCCGGATCGGATTGCTGCCGACCACGGCCTTGGCGATGCTAAGCTTCTGGTAGCCGGCCGCCGGCGCGACCGGCTTGACCGTCACGACATATCGGCTGGGCTGGGCGGAAGCGGCCGACACGACGGCCAGCCCCGCAGCGCAGGCCAGGATGAACAACTTGGAGCCCACGAGCGATCTCCCTGAGGCGTCACTTTCGGGAGGCTGCGCCGGGTTCGTTTCACGACTATTGCAGGCCCCGCGAGCCCTCAGTGCGGCCCGCTCGCGTCGATCGAGCTGGCGTCGACGACCTGGGCCTCGTCGCGGGCCTCGCGGGGGGCCGAGGCGTCGCCGACCCGGCGCATGATCGGGTCGAGCAGGGCGTAGGCGACCAGGCCGGCCAGCACCGCGACGTTCATCAGATAGGGCGAGGGGTGGGCCCACTTGTAGAGCGCCACGCCCAGCACCGGGGCGATGATCACCGAGGCGCCGTTGATGGCGCTGATCGCCCCGGCCACCGCCCCCTGCTCCTCGTGTCCCACCGACAGCGAGGCGCCGGCCGTGAAGCCGGGCCGGGCGAAGCCGTAGCCCAGGCTGCACAGGGCGAAGCCGACCACCAGGGTGTGGTAGTCGGGCGAGAAGGCGACGATCAGGTTGCCGGCGGCCGCGCTGCCCGCGCCCAGCCACAGCAGCTGGCGCGGGGTCAGGCGTAGCATGCGGATCAGGCCCCATTGCGCCAGCAGGCTGGCCACGGCGCCGGCCATCATCGCCACGCCGGCGAAGGCCGCCGCCTGGGCCGGCGAGATCTTCAGCTTGTCGATGACCATGAAGCCCAGGGTCTGCTGGTTCACCGTCTGGGCGCTGGCCAGCAGGAAGCCGTAGACGATGAAGGGCATGATCCGCCGGTCGTTCCAGCGCACGCGGGCCCGGGGCTTGTGGGCCGTGTCGCCGACACGCTCGGGGATCTCGTCGGGCGTCTCGGGCAGGCCGCGCACCACCAGGACCAGCACCACGATGGCGATCAGCGCGAACGAGAACATCGGCCCCGACAGGGTCAGCAGCGGGAACACCAGGAACGGCGCGACGGCCGGGCCCAGGATCGTGCCCAGGCCGCTGGCCGAGGCCATGGTGGCCAGGGCGTTGGTGCGGTCGGCCGGCGCGGTGCGGTCGGCGACATAGGCCTGGGCCGCCGGGTTCGAGGCGCTGCCGACCAGGCCGAAGATCGCCCGCGACAGGGCCGCCCCGGCGAACACCGCCAGCGGGACCATCAGCCCCTTCAGCCCCATCAGGATGAAGAAGCCGAAGCCCAGCATCGACACCGCGAAGCCGGCCATGCCCAGGATCACCATCGGCTTGCGGCCGCGCCTGTCGGACATCCGCGCCCAGACCGGCGACATCACGCCCCACGCCAGGGCCGACAGCGAGAAGATCGAGCTGATCAGCACGTCGGGGATGCCGACCTGGCGGCCGATGGCCGGCAGCACGGTCTGCAGGGCGGTGTTGCCGGCGGCGCTGGACAGTAGGACGGCGAACAGGATGGCGAAGGCGCGGCCCCTGGCCTTGTCGTCCAGGCGGACATCCGGGCTGGCGGCGCTCATGCTTCCCCTCCGGCGCGCGTGGCCGGTTGGTCCGGCCTATGGCGTCAAACATCTGTTAGGCGGGTGCGGCGAAAGGCGCAACAGGGCCGCAAACCAGCGCTCACCTTGGATTAAGCATTAACGGCGATGATCTCGGCGCAAGTTACCGGGGCTCTCCACGTCATGTTCCAGATCATCGGCATCGTCCTGCTGTTCGGCCTCGTGTTCGGCAGCTTCATCATGTCCGGCGGCAAGATGGACGTGATCATCGAAGCCGCCCCGCACGAGCTGATGTGCATCCTCGGCGCGGGCATCGCCTCGTTCCTGATCTCGAACTCGATGACCGTGATCAAGGCGACGGCCGGCGGCTTCGGCAAGATCTTCGCCGGCCCCAAGTGGAAGACCGGCGACTATCGCGACCTGCTGAGCCTTTTGTTCCTGCTGACCAAGACGATGAAGTCCAAGGGCGTCATCGCCCTGGAAAGCCACATCGAAAAGCCTAACGACAGCTCGATCTTCCAGCGCTATCCGAAGATCACCAAGGACCACTTCGCCGTCGACTTCATCTGCGACACCCTGCGGATGATGACCATGAACCTGGAGGATCCCCACCAGGTCGAGGACGCGATGGAGAAGCAGCTCGAAAAGCACCACCACGAGGGCCTGGCCCCGGCCCACGCCCTGCAGAGCCTGGCCGACGCCCTGCCCGCCCTCGGCATCGTCGCCGCCGTGCTGGGCGTCATCAAGACCATGGGTTCGATCACCGAGCCGCCGGCCGTGCTGGGCGCGATGATCGGCGGCGCCCTGGTCGGCACCTTCCTCGGCGTGTTCCTGGCCTACGGCCTGGTCGCCCCGTTCGCCACCCGCCTGACGGCCGTGGTCGACGAGGAGGGGGCGTTCTACAAGATCATCCAGTCGGTGCTGGTCGCCCACCTGCACGGCAACGCCGCCCAGATCAGCGTCGAGATCGGCCGCGGCAACGTGCCGAGCGAGGCCCAACCCAGCTTCCTGGAACTGGAAGAAGCCCTGCAGGCCATCCCCGCCGAACCTTGATAAGGGCGATCACGGACCGATCACGGATCCGTGAACAATTGTCTTGCCCCTGCTACAGAACTGATGTTCTGTGAGGTCGTGACGCGGCCCTCTCGGCCGCAGTCGCCAGACAAGCAGTCGCAAGGGAAGTCCCTATGACCACCAAGATTCTCCGCTCGATCCTGATCGCCGGCATGGCCGTCTCGGCCCTGTCGCTGGCCGCTTGCGGCAAGAAGGCCGAAGAGTCGGCCGACGCCTCGGCCCAGAAGGCCCAGGAAGCCGCCGCCTCGGCCAGCACGGCCACGGACGCGGCTTCGAACGCCGCGACGGCCGCCGCCGACGCCAACAAGGCCGCCGCTGACGCCGCCGCCGCCCCGGCCGCCCAGGACGCCACGACCGCCGCCGAAGCGCCCGGCACGACCACCACCACGACCACCACCGAAAAGAAAACCGAGCCGGCCGCCCACTAAGGCCAGTTCGCTTCGCAGCGATCGGAAGGGCCGTCCGCGAGGGCGGCCCTTCTTCTATGGGGGCGGGCGGCCCTATAAGCGGCGCATGAGCGCCCCTGCCGCCCCCCCTCCCGACGCCCCGTCCGCCTCGCCCCTGGTCTGGCGCGACGACGGCCTGCCGCAGTCGGCGTTGTACGGCGACGTCTATTTCTCCAGCGCGGACGGCCTGGCCGAAACCCGCGCCGTCTTTCTGGCCGGCTGCGGCCTGCCGGCCGCCTGGCGGGGCCGCGACCGTTTCGTCATCGGCGAACTGGGCTTCGGCACCGGCCTGAACATCGCCGCCCTGCTGGACCTGTGGCGGCGGGAGAAGACCCCCCAATCCAAGCAAGGGGGCCAGCGCCTGCACGTCTTCTCGATCGAGGCCCATCCGATCACCCGCGACGAGGCGGCCCGCGCCCTGGCCGTCTGGCCCGAGCTGGGCGAGGCCGCCCAGGTACTGCTCGACCACTGGCCGGGCCGGGCGCGCGGCTTCCACCGCATCGACCTGCCCGGCTTCGACGCGACCTTCGACCTGGCGGTGATGGACGTCGAGGACGCCCTGGCCGCCTGGGACGGCGCGGCCGACGCCTGGTTCCTGGACGGCTTCTCGCCGGCCCTGAACCCGGCGATGTGGCGCGAGGCAGTCCTGGCCGCCGTGGCCGCCCGCAGCGCCCCCGGCGCGCGCGCCGCGACCTTCACCGTCGCCGGCGCGGTGCGGCGCGGCCTGGCCGCCGCCGGCTTCCAGGTCGACAAGCGCCCCGGCTTCGGCCGCAAGAAGGAACGGCTGGAGGCGGTGGCGCCCGGCGTCGCGACCGCCCCCCCGCGTCCGCGCCGCCTGGCGGTGGTCGGCGGCGGGATCGCCGGCGCCGCCATGGCCCGCGCCGCCCGGGCCGAGGGCCTGGCGGTCACCGTGTTCGACGACGACCAGGCCCCGGCTTCGGGCAACCCCGCCGCCCTGGTCACCCCCGCTCTCGACGCCGGCGGCGGTCCGCGCGCCGCCCTGCCCGCCCAGGCCTTCGCCCGCGCCGTCGCCCTCTACGCCCAGCTGCCCCAGGCGGTGATCGCGCGCGGCGTGCTGAAACTGCCGGTCGGCCCGCGCGACGGCGAGCGCCACGCCGCCGTCGCCGCCCAGGACCTGTTCGAGCCGGGCGCGATGGCCCTGCCGGACCCCGAGGCGGTCGCCGCGCGCCTGGGCGAACCGGCCGCCGGTCCCGCCCTGGACATGGTCGACGCCCTGGTGGTGGAGCCCGCGCGCGTGATCGAGGCCTGGCGCGGGTCGGCGATCGCGGCGCGGGTCGCCCGGCTGGCGCGTGAAAACGGCGTCTGGCGATTGTTCGATCCGGACGACCGCCTGCTGGCCGAGGCC
The DNA here is from genome assembly GCF_900114015.1 of Caulobacter sp. UNC279MFTsu5.1. GTDB lineage: Bacteria > Pseudomonadota > Alphaproteobacteria > Caulobacterales > Caulobacteraceae > Caulobacter. Next base: position 224,061 of record NZ_FORN01000004.1, read on the forward strand.
GAGGCCGTGGTGCTGGCCGGCGGCGCGGACCTGGCCAGGCTATGGCCCGCCGCTCCGATCCGTCCCGTGCGGGGCCAGGCGACCTGGACCGACCGCCCGGCTCCGGCTCCCGCCGCCTTCGGGGCCTATGCGGTTCCCACCCGCGACGGCGTGCTGTTCGGGGCCACCCACGATCGCGGCGACGTCGCGACCGAAGCCCGCGAGGCCGACGATCGGCGCAACCTGCAGACCCTGGCCAAGGGATTGCCCGGCCTGGCCGCCCGGCTGGCGGACGCGCCCCTGCGGGGCCGCGCCGCCGTGCGCGCGACGACGGCCGACCACCTGCCGCTGGCCGGCGCGGTCCCCGGCGCGCCCGACGGCCTGTTCGTCCTGGGCGGCCTGGGCGGGCGCGGCTTCTGCCTGGCGCCGCTGCTGGCCGAGCACCTGACGGCGCGGATCCTCGCCCTGCCTTCGCCCCTGCCCAGACCCCTGTCGGACCTCCTGGAGCCTTCGCGATTTCCATCGCGCGCCGCCCCTGGAGCGGTATAATCGGACGAAGAAGGACAACGCCGCATGAAGCGCAGGTTCCTCGCCCTCGCCGCCTCGACGGTCGCACAGGCCCGCTTCACGATGGCGCAAGTCCAGACCCGGCCCGCGGAGGTTCGCGACAGGAGCCGACACCCCAGAATGTCGGCCTGACCGGCGCCCGACGCCCTCTCGGGCTTTCCGGATGATGGCGCTCCCGACACCCTCGGGGGCGTCCTTCTTTTTTGGGATGGCCCCCATCTCCGGTCCCGCACGCCTCTTGGCGCGGCGCCGGCCTCCCCCGTCACGCCGCGCCATCTCGCTTCGCGGGGAGGCAGTCGCACATGACCCAAAATAAGGCTGTCATCCCGGACGAGCGCGCAGCGCGAAGATCCGGGACCGACGCGTGAACGCAAGCGCTTCCGGCGGTCCCGGATCTGCGCGCGACTTTCGCCGGGCTTGTCCGGGACGACAGCTCTTTTCTCGGAAAATCCATATGCGATCGCCCCGCGTCGAGGAGGAGGAGGAATGGAAAAAGGGCCCGGCGTCGCCGCCGGGCCCTCCATCTTCGTCGTGATCGCGATCTTTAGAAGTTGATCGAGATCGTGGAACGGCGGTTCAGCGGTTCCTTCACACCATCGCCGGTGGCGACGGCCGGTTCGCTTTCGCCCTTCCAGTCCACGGCCAGGGTGGTGGCCGCGACGCCGGCGCCGACCAGAGCGTCGGCCACGGCCTTGGCGCGGCGCTCGGAGAGCTTGGCGTTGTACTTCGGAGACCCCGAGGTGTCGGTGTGTCCGACCACGGTGATCTTCGTCGCGTTGCCGCCCTTGGCGTAGTCGGCCGCTTGCGAGACCACGGCCTGGGCTTCCGGCGTCAGCACGTACTGATCGAACGGGAAGTAGACGATGAACTCACGCGCCTCGTAGGCCGGAGCCGGGGGCGGCGGGGGCGGCGGGGGCGGGGGTTCCGGCGGCGGGGGCGGAGGCGGCGGAGGCGGCGGCGGCGGCGGCGGGGGCGAGCCGAAGGTGTAGCGGACGCCCAGCGTCAGCGAGGTGTCCTTGTACTTGCCTTCGTAGGTGCCGACGTCGGTCACCGCGCCGAAGTGGCCCGCGCCGCCGACATTGGTCGTCACCGAACCCCATTGCAGGTCGTCCGTCTGCAGGTAACGGCCGGTCAGGTCCAGCGACCAGTTCGGCGCGAAGTCCCAGGCGATGCCCAGGATGCCTTGATAGGCCAGGGCCTGGTCGACGTCGTCGAAGCTGGTGTTCTGGAACTGGGCCGCGCCGGCCGGCACGCCCGAAAGCTGGCCATAGACCTTGTTGTGGACCCAGGCCGTACCCACGCCGGCGCCGATGAACGGACGCCAGCTGGAATCGGGCATGAAGTCATAGATGACGTTGGCCATCAGGGTGGTGGCCTTCAGCTCGCCGTCCGGCTTGCCGCAGGTCGGGGCCGCCGCGGTGCGCTCGATGCCGGCGGTGCAGAGACCGATCGGCTGGGGATCGGCGGCCGAGCCGCGGACGCTCCTGATGTCGCCCGAGCGATAGCCATATTCGCCTTCGACGCGCCAGTTCGGGGTCAGCTTGTAGCCGATACGACCAAACGCCGCCCAGTCGTCCTTGGCGGAGAACGTCCAGTCGGACGCGCCCGTGGACGACGAAGCCTTGACGCCGTCGGTCGTGTGGTACCCGACGTCGCCGGCGACGTACCATCCGCTCAACGCGCTTTGGGCGGAGGCGCCTGACGCGGCGCAGAGCGCAAGCGTCGCGACACCAGCCAGCAACCGGATTTTCATGTTGTAACCCTCTACGTGAATGTCGTGAAATCGGATTGGAGCGATCTCACGACGACAAACGCGCCAGTAGCAAAATAAGGTGTGGCCAAGGCGCCACATTCGCGCCATTTCGTCGGAAAATCGACGCAGTGCCCGGGAACTGGGGGATCACGCCCCGAAGAATAGCGCCGTTCTTCCACGACGCGGCCCAATTCGCCCTCCCGACGGAGCCCCAAACCGTTGTGTCGTGAAAGTTGCGGGCGGATCACCGCCGAGGTCCCAGGACCTCTCGCGCCATGTCGATGAAGGCGCGCAGCTTGGGCGCCTGGGCGGCGCGACGCGGGAAATAGAGGAACAGTCCGGGCTCCTCGATCGCCGTCTCGGGCAGCAGCCAGCGCAGTCGTCCCTCCCTGACGGCCTCGCGGACCAGCGGCTCGAATACATAGGCCACGCCGACCCCCGCCAGGGCCAAGTCTCGGGCGTAGAGCGGATCGGTGACCCGGGCGCTGCCCCGCACCCGCACCGCAGTGTCGACGCCGTTCTCCCGCACCTCCCAGGCATAGTCGCCGCCCGTGGAGACCAGGCGAAAGCCGATGCAGTTGTGATCGCCCAGATCCGCCAGGGCGCCGGGAGCGCCTCGGGACTGGAGGTAGGCCGGAGCGGCGACCATGATCGCCTTGAACGGCAGGGTCAGGCGCACGGCGGTCATGTCCCGAGCGATCATCTCGCCCAGCCGCACGCCGGCGTCGTAGCCTCCGGCCACGATGTCGATCAGGCCGTCGTCGGACGTCACCTCGATGACCAGGTCCGGGTGGCGCCGAGCCATCTGGGCGATCACCGGGGTCAGGGCGATCTCCAGCGCCACCCGCGGGACGTTCAGGCGCAGCACCCCGGCCACCCTGCCCCGGCTAGCGCGCAGCCGCTCGATCGCCTCGTCCACCTCCGCCAGCGCCGGGCCGACCTCGGCGACGAACCGCGCCCCGGCCTCGGTCAGGGCGACGCTGCGGGTGGTGCGGATCAGCAGCGGCAGGCCCAGCCGTTCCTCGACCGTCTTGACCGCGTGGCTGACCGCCGAAGGGCTCATGCCCAGCACGGCCGCCGCCGCGGCGAAACCGCCTTGCCTGGCGACCGCCAACACCACGGGGAAATGGACGATCAGGTCTCGATCCATTCATGTACAATATCGAATAGACCCTTTCATTTAAACCATCTTGTCGTGTGATTGGCGCGTTGCGATCTTCACCCGGCGTTCGGACGGAACGCCTTGCCGCCTCTGGAGATCGACCATGACCGCCCTCGCTCCCAAAACCTGGCTCATCACCGGCGCCGCCTCGGGTTTCGGTCGCGCCTTCGCCGAGCACGCCCTGTCGCTGGGCGACAATGTCGTGGCCACCGCGCGTTCGGTCTCCAGGCTGGACGCCCTGGTCGACCTGGCCCCGGACCGGGTGCTGGCCGCCAAGCTCGACGTCGACCAGGCCGGCGACGCCGAGGCCGCCGTCGATGCGGCGGTCGCCCGCTTCGGCCGCCTCGACATCCTGGTCAACAACGCCGGCTACGGCGTGGTCGGCGCCCTGGAGGAAACCCCGGACGCCGAGCTGCGGGCGATCATGGACACCAACTTCTTCGGAGCCCTGGCGGTGATTCGCGCCGCCCTGCCGGTGTTGCGCGCCCAGCGCTCCGGCGCGATCGTCAACATCTCCAGCCTGGGCGGCCAGCTCTCGTTCGCCGGCTTCTCGGCCTATTCGGCCAGCAAGTTCGCCCTGGAGGGCGCTTCGGAAGCCCTGGCCCAGGAGGTCGCCCCGTTCGGGATCAAGGTGCTGATCGTCGAGCCCGGCCAGTTCCGGACCGACCTGGCCGGCGGCGGCATGCGCCACATGCCGATCCTGCCCGCCTACGACGACACCGTCGGCCCGACCCGGGCCTTCGCTCACGACATGCACGGAACCCAGCCCGGCGACCCGCGCAAGGCCGCCGCCGCGATCGTCACGGCGCTGGAAGCGGAGAAGACCCCGCTGCGCCTGCAGCTGGGCGCCGACGCGGTCGAGGCGGTGCGCGGCCATGCCGAAGCGCTGCTGGCGGACCTGGCGGCATGGGAGGCGGTCGCGAACGCAACACGCCACGACGACGCCTGAGCAGCGTCGGGTCGAGCTGGATTAGGGAGAAGGAATGGTGGACGCGACAGGGATTGAACCTGTGACCCCTACGATGTCAACGTAGTGTTGGCCTCTGAAACCCTTGCTGTTGCAGGGATTGGCG
>NZ_FORN01000024.1 GCF_900114015.1 Caulobacter sp. UNC279MFTsu5.1
AGCCGTTATCCGGAAGCCTTCGGATCGCGGATTTTTAACCCGCTCCGATGGAGGCCCCCGACGGGCGGAAGGTTGACGACCCTTCCGGACCGCCTGGGCGATTTCAGCCCAGGCCTGCCGCGTCCGCCGATCCTTCGCCGCCGGGCTTCGTCCTGTGTTGCAAGGAACCTGCCCAGGACGCCCGAAGCGTCACTCAAGACCACCGGCGAGCGCTTCCCGCTCGTCCACCCCCGAAGGCCGCTCGGTCGCCGGCCGGACGCCCTTCCCGTGCCTTCAGGTGGGACCAGTATGGGGGTGGTCTGGAAGGGTGAGGACAGATTGGGGTCGAGAAAGTTTAGAGCGTTGATTTCTCAAAGCTTTGCTCGTTATCCGCCGAGGACAGACGCCCCGCCGGGGACGCGCACTCACGGCAAGGCTTCGGAAAATCGATCCCGGACCATCGGGGGAGTGCGTGTCCCCACCATCATCCACGGCGTCGAACGATCATTCCGGGAGCCCAGATTCCAAGCGCAACGGCCGACTTGGGGGACACGCACTCACCCGCAGCGCCCTGCAAACCGGCCGAGCCCGGCCATGAGCGCGCGTCCCCGACCTCACTTCCGCGCGCCCGCTTCACTCAAAACCTAGCCTCCGCCGTCCACACCGCTTATACCCCGCGCCATGTTTGAAGGCCTCTCCCCCCTCGCCCGCGACGCTCGATCCTGGCCGTTCGAGCAGGCGCGCGCCCTGCTCGCCCGCATCCTGCGCCTGCGCCTGTCCGACGAAGAGCGCGACTTCGCCGCGGCCCTGATCCATGCGGGCAAGGCCGACGAGGCGGTGAAGGCCCTTCCGGCCCTGGCCCGGCCGGTGATCCTGGAGACCGGCTACGGCCCCTCGGGCCTGCCGCACATGGGCACCTTCGGCGAGGTGGCGCGCACGACCATGGTCCGCGCGGCGTTCCGCGCCCTGACCGACGACGCCATCCCCACGCGCCTGATCTCGTTCAGCGACGACATGGACGGCCTGCGCAAGATCCCGCCCAACGTACCGAACGGCGATCTCATGATCCCGGATCTCGACAAGCCGCTGACCGTGGTCCGCGACCCCTACGGCGAGCACGAGAGCTTCGGCCACCACAACAACGCCCGCCTGCGGGCCTTCCTCGACAGCTTCGGCTTCGACTACGAGTTCGTGTCCTCGACCGACTGCTATCGCGGCGGCCGGTTCGACGAAACCCTGCTGATCGCCCTGGAGCGTTTCGACGCCATCCAGAAGATCATGCTGCCCTCGCTGGGCGAGGAGCGCCGGGCCACCTATTCGCCGTTCCTGCCGATCAGCCCCAAGACCGGCAAGGTGCTGCAGGTCCCGACCCTGGAACGCAACGTCGCCAAGGGCACGATCGTGTTCCGCGACGAGGACGGCGAACTGACCGAGGTCCCGGTGACTGGCGGCGGCGTCAAGATGCAGTGGCGGCCCGACTGGGCGATGCGCTGGACGGCCCTGGGCGTCGACTACGAGATGAGCGGCAAGGACCTGATCGACAGCGTCCGCCTGTCCAACCAGGTCTGCAAGGTGCTGGGCGGCTCGCCCCCCGAAGGGTTCCACTACGAACTCTTCATGGACGAGAACAACCTGAAGATCTCCAAGACCAAGGGCAACGGCCTGACCATGGAGGACTGGCTGCGCTACGGCGCGCCGGAAAGCCTGTCCTACTACATGTTCCAGAGCCCGAAATCGGCCAAGAAGCTGTATTTCGACGTCATCCCCAAGGCGACCGACGAGTACCTGCAGCAGTTGGACGCCTACCAGAAGCAGGAGCTGGCCAAGCAGATCGACAACCCGGCCTGGCACGTCCATTCCGGCCAGCCGCCCGAGCAGGGCTCGCCGGTGTCGTTCAGCCTGATGCTGAACCTGGTCTCGGCCGCCAACGCCTCGGACAAGGCGATCCTGTGGGGCTTCCTGTCGCGCTACATCCCGGGCGCGACGCCCGAGAGCCAGCCGTTGCTGGATCGCCTGGCCGCCTATGCGATCAACTATTACGACGACTTCGTGAAGCCGACGAAGGCGTTCCGCACCCCGGACGACAAGGAGCGCGCGGCGATCCTCGACCTGCTGGCCCGCCTGAAGGCCCTGCCGGCCGACTGCCAGGACGCCGAGCTGATCCAGAACGAGGTGTTCGCGGTCGGCAAGGACCACGGCTTCGACCCGCTGCGGGCCTGGTTCCAGGCGCTGTACGAGGTCCTGCTCGGCCAGAGCCAGGGCCCGCGCTTCGGCTCGTTCGCGGCGATCTTCGGCCTGGACCGGACGACGGCGCTGATCGCGGAAAAGCTGGGCTGACGAAGGCGGCCGGAAACACGGCCGCCTCCCGCCGTCGCGAAGAAGAAACGACCGCCGGCCGGCAACAGAAACGTCACGCCCCGGCCAGATTGTATCAAATGCAACAATCAACCTTCGCCGGACCGTTAACGTCGAACAGACATTCGGTGGCGAAAATGCGTCACGGAACTGCAATTGCGCTGAAATTTTGCAGGTCGCGACTGTATCGTCTTTCTTAAGCGACTTTCACCGTAAGCGGTTGCTCCGCACGGACGAGCAGTGCTAGTCACGTTTTACTTTTGTCACCGCCAATTTGGGCGGCTTTCGCAAATGGGGATCTCATGCGCGTTGCGATGATTGGCACCGGTTATGTTGGCCTGGTGTCTGGGGCCTGCTTCGCCGACTTCGGTCACGTCGTAACCTGCATCGACAAGGATCCTAGCAAGATCGAACGGCTCGAACGGGGCGAAATCCCGATCTTCGAGCCTGGCCTCGACGACCTGGTGGCGCGCAACGTGCGCGAAGGCCGCCTGTTCTTCACGCTGGAGGGCGCCCAGGCGATCAAGGACGCCGACGCGGTGTTCATCGCCGTGGGCACGCCGACCCGCCGCGGCGACGGCCACGCCGACCTCAGCTACGTCTACGCCGCCGCCGAGGAGATCGCCGGCCTGATCGAGGACTTCACCGTGGTGGTCACCAAGTCGACCGTGCCCGTGGGCACTGGCGACGAGGTCGAGGCGATCATCAAGAAAGTGCGTCCCAACGCCCAGTTCGCCGTGGTTTCGAACCCCGAGTTCCTGCGCGAAGGCGCGGCGATCGAGGACTTCAAGCGCCCCGACCGCGTGGTGGTCGGCACCGAGGACGAACGCGCCCAGGCGGTGATGCGCGAGCTCTACCGCCCGCTGAGCCTGAACGAGACGCCGATCGTCTTCACCGGCCGCCGCACCAGCGAGCTGATCAAGTACGCCGCCAACGCCTTCCTGGCGATGAAGATCACCTTCATCAACGAGATGGCCGATCTCTGCGAAAAGGTCGGCGCCGACGTGCAGCAGGTGGCCAAGGGCATCGGCCTGGACAAGCGCATCGGCGGCAAGTTCCTCAACGCCGGCCCCGGCTACGGCGGCTCGTGCTTCCCCAAGGACACGATCGCCCTGGTGCGCACCGCCAACGACTATGGCGCGCCGACCCGGCTGATCGAGACCACCGTGGCGGTTAACGACGCCCGCAAGAAGGCCATGGCCGACAAGGTGGCCGCCGCCATGGGCCTGGACGACCTGGCCGGCAAGACCGTCGGCGTGCTGGGCGTGACCTTCAAGCCCAACACCGACGACATGCGCGACGCGCCCAGCCTGGACATCCTGCCGGCCCTGCAGGCCAGGGGCGCGACGGTCCAGGCCTTCGATCCCGAAGGCCGCCACGAGGCCGAGAAGCTGCTGCCGGGCGTGATCTTCAAGGCCGGCCCCTACGAGGTGGCCGACGGCGCCGACGTGCTGCTGATCCTGACCGAATGGGACCAGTTCCGGGCCCTGGACCTGGACCGCGTCAAGGGCCTGCTGAAGGCCCCGGTCGTGGTCGACCTGCGCAATGTCTACAAGCCCGCCGAGATGGTCCGGCACGGCTTCACCTACGCCTCGATCGGCCGAGGCTGACCATGACCGCGGTGATCGTCACGGGGGCCGCGGGCTTCATCGGCATGCACGTGGTCGAGCGCCTGCTCGACCGTGGCGAGACGGTGATCGGCGTCGACGTCTTCAACGACTATTACGACCCGGCCCTGAAGGCCGCGCGCGCCGCCCGGCTGGAAGGCCGGGTCGGCTTCACCATGGTCCGCATGGACATCGCCGACGCCGCCGCGTTCGAGGCCCTGGTCCGCGACAGCGGCGCCAAGCGCATCGTGCACCTGGCCGCCCAGGCTGGCGTGCGCTACTCGATCGAGAACCCATTCGCCTACCAGCGCTCCAACCTGGCCGGCCACCTGTCGGTCCTGGAAGCCGCCCGCCGCGTCGAGGCCGTGCACCTGGTCTATGCGTCCTCCAGCTCGGTCTATGGCGACCGGCCCCAGTCGCTGGACGGCGGCGAGGGCGCCGGCTTCAAGGAGACCGATCCGGTCGACGCGCCGGTGTCGCTGTACGCCGCCACCAAGCGCGCCGACGAGCTGATGAGCATCAGCTACGCCAAGCTCTACGGCTTCCCGATGTCGGCCCTGCGGTTCTTCACCGTCTACGGCCCGTGGGGCCGTCCGGACATGGCCTATTTCGGCTTCACCCAGAAGATCCTGAGCGGCCAGTCGATCGAGGTGTACGGCGAGGGCAAGATGGCCCGCGACTTCACCTATATCGACGACATCGTCGACGGCGTGGTCGGCGTCCTGGACCACCCCCCGGCCCGGGGCCGGCACGAGATCTACAACATCGGCGACAACGATCCCGTCGGCCTGATGGAGATGATCTCGACCCTGGAGACGGCCCTGGGCCGCGAGGCGGTCAAGATCATGCGCCCGATGCAGCCGGGCGACGTCACCTGCACCTACGCCGACATCGCCAAGCTCAACGCGCTCACCGGCTACAAGCCGAAGGTGAAGCTGAAGCAGGGGCTGGAGAACTTCGTGGCCTGGTGGGACCAGTACTACGGCCGCTGACGCCATCACCGCGCGGGGCCGAAGCCCCGCCGGCGGAGACCAACCCGATGAAACTGCCTGTCAACCCGCGCGCGCTCGCGGGTAAGGTTCTGACCAGCAAGGGCTTCCGCGACGCGGTGCTCGTCTATTTCGCCTACTGCTTCCGCTTCATCTCGCCCCTGCTGCTCTATCCGCTGCTGACGCGGCGGCTGGGGGTGGACGGGTTCTCGGTCTACGCCACGGCCTATTCGATCGCGCTGCTGACCTCGATCGTCGTGGAGTACGGCTTCAACCTCAGCGGCACGCGTGACGTCGCCACCGCCGCCGACGACGAGCAGCGGGGCCAGATCGTCGCCCGCATCTCGTTCGCCAAGGCGCTGCTGTGCCTGCCGGCGGTGGCGATCGGCTTCGCGCTGGGCGCGACCAATCCGGTGGTCGGGGGCGATCCCATGGTCACCCTGGCCTCGATCGCCATCGGCTGCGCCCTGGGCCTGTCGGCGTTCTGGTATTTCCAGGGCATGCGCCGGATCTTCCTGGCCGTCTCGCTGGAAGTCTCGGGACAGGTGATCGGCCTGGTCTCGACCTTCCTGCTGGTCCGGCATCCCAAGGACACGATCCTGGCCCTGTCGATCCAGGCCGGCGCGATCGCCATCACCTCGCTCGCCGGCGTCTTCGTCATGCTGCGCCAGTATCCGAACCGCCCCAAACCCAGCATCGGCGAGGCGGTGGAGGCCCTGGTCACCGGCTTCCCGATCTTCATCAGCCGCTCGGCCGTGGTGATCTACGGCACGGCTGGCGTGTTCGTGCTGGGCCTGACCAGCACGGCGGCCCACGCGGCCTGGTATGGCGCGGCCGAGCGGGTCATCGCCCCGGCCGCCGCCCTGCTGCGCCCGATGTCGACGATCCTGCTGCCGCGCCTCTCGGCCCAGGCCAGCGAGGACCCCAGGAAGGCCGCCAGGACGGCGGGCCTGATCTGCGCGGCGACCGGCGCGCTCTACCTGTTCGGCGCCCTGGTCGTGTGCCTGGGCGCGCCCCTGCTGTTCAAGCTGATCTTCGGCGCGGGATTCGCCGGCGGCGCCCCGGTGCTGGCCGTGCTGGCCTTCGTGATGCCCGCCGCCGCCCTGAACACCATCGTCGTCAACCAGCTGATGGTGGCCTTGCGCCTGGACAAGAAGATCGCCCAGGTCGTGCTGGCCGGGGCGGCCGTGAGCCTGGCCTCGGCCTTCCTGCTCAGCCACAACTTCGGCGGCGTGGGCATGGCCGCCTCGCGCCTGGTCTCGGAGCTGTTCATCTTCGGGTTCGCGGCGTTCCTGTCCTGGCGGCACCTGCGCGCGGACCGGTCGGCGGCGTCAGCGGCGGGCTAGAACCTTCGCCGGGACGCCCCCGACCACGCTGCCGGGCGGCACGTCGCGGTTGACCACGGCGTTGGCCGCGACCACGGCGCCGTCGCCGACCGTCACCGGGCCGACGATCACCGCGCCGGCATAGAGGGTCACCCCGTCGCCGATCACCGGATACGAGGACTGCTCGGCGTTGGCGCGGCCCAGGGTGACGTTCTGGTAGATCGTCACGCCCTTGCCGATCCGCACGTCGTCCCCGATGACGATCCCGGTGGGATGCGGCAGCAGCAGGCCCTCGCCGATGTCGGCGTCGAACGAGATGTAGCAGGCGCTGGACGCGACGTTCCACCGCCAGACCAGGCGCGCCAGGCCCTTGCCCAGCTTGCCCCGCCGGGCCAGCTGCGCGGCCAGGCGGGCCAGGACCATGGTCTTGAAGGCGGGCGTGAACAGCCACTTCACCAGCGGCGCATAGGGCTTGCGGCTGTCGGTGATGCGGGCGAGGTCGGCCCGGACGGCCTGTCTCAGGCTCATGGAGCGACGCTCGCCGGCCAGCCCTCGGGTCGGCCGGACTTCACGCCCATGGCCTTGCGCAGCTGGGCCAGCGCCGGGCCGCCCCAGGGCGCGGCCAGTAGGCTCAAGCCGGTGCGGATGACCCGATTGCGGGGCGAGGCGACCAGATAGTCGCGGGCGATCTGGTGGCCGGCCTTGGGCGAGCCGAACAGGGCGCTGCGGATCGCCACCTTGCTCAGTTGCTTCTGCACGTCCGGATCGTCGATCGGCAGCACGTCGGTGACCGCCTCGCCGGCCGCCAGGCGCGAGAGCACCTGGACCTCGTCGACCGTCCCGCGGGCGATCTTCTTGCCCAGCATGTAGTAGGCGCTCTGGCGCGCCACGGTGGCCGGGTTGAACGAGATGCCGCCGAAATCGACCGCGCGGATATAAAGCGGCTCGGGCACGGTCGCGAACCGGCCCAGGTGGCGCATGCGCAGCCACAGGTCGTTGTCCTGCGACATGCGGAACTCGGGACGGTAACCGCCGGCCGTCTCGTAGGCCGAGCGCCGGAACATCACCTCGCCATGGGTGAAGGTGGTGTCGTCGATCAGGTCCTCGGTCGACTTGGATCCCGCGTCCGGCGTGCGGACTCGGTAGAGATTCATCGCCTCGATATAGTTGACGTAGTGGCTGCCCACGACCACGACCTCGGGCTGGGCGTCCATCAGGGCGGCCTGGGCCTCCAGCCGGCGCGGCAGCGAGACGTCGCCGGCGTCGTGGATGGCGACATAGGGGCTTTGGGCCTGGCGGACGCCTTCGATCAGCCCCCGGGTCAGGCCGATGTTCTTCTCGCGCGTCACCAGCCGGAAGCGCGGATCGTCCATCTCGGCGAGCACCTCGCGCAGCACCGCCGCGGTCTCGTCGCTGGACCCGTCGTCGGCGATGATCGCCTCGAAGTCCTGCAGGGTCTGGTCCCTCAGGCCGTACAGGGTGGGACGCACCGCCTGGGGGCGATTGTAGAAGCAGCAGACAACCGAAACCTTGGTCATGCCGGGGCTCTCCGGACAACACGGGCGGGCGGGATGGCGAACATGCCGATGATGAACCCGATATAGAGGCTGATCGGCCAGGTCTCGACCGAGGTGATGGTCAGGCCCGCGCCGATGAGCAGGAAGACGCCCAGCATCGACAGGCTGTTGTCGAAGCCCAGCATGGGGTCGGGCTTGGCGGCGCGAACCACCTTGCCGATCTCCCAGTAGAGCCACAGGCTGAGCGGCGCGCCGAACTCGACGACGTACTTGAGCAGGACGTTGTGCGGCTCGACCCAATGGGCGCCGCCTACGGCGAAGGGCTCGCCCAGCGTGCTGCCCGCGCTGCCCAGGCCGTAGCCGGAGAACAGGCCGATCGGATAGGTGCTGAACAGCGTCGCCATGGCTTCGTAGCTGATCGAGCGCGAGGTGAAGCGGTAGTCGCTGAAGATCGCCTGCTCAAGCTGCGAGAAATAGCCGGCGAAGATGCCGACGGCCATGATCGCCGCGCCGGCGGTCAGGACGCCGACCCGTATCAGCGGATGCTTGCCCGACCGCGAGATCTGCACGCAGGCCAGCGCCGCGGCGATGATCATGAAGGTCCGCGTGAAGGACGCGTAGATGCCCAGGGCGCCGATGGCGATCAGGATCGCCGAGCGGCCCCAGGCCAGCGGGTTGGGCGCCTGCTTGATCGTCAGGGCGATGATGATCAGCAGAGTGCCGGTCATGCCGACGTGGAAGCCCGACGATAGGATCGAGATGGCGCGCTGGTAGTCGCCGATCTTGTTGGCGTACTCCTGCGCGGACTGGGCGTCGAGCATCTGCTTGTCGAACGCCGTGAACCCGAAGAGCCACTGCTTGACCGCGTAGAGCGCGACGACCACGCAGACGCCGGTGATGATCCAGAGGACGATGTTCCGGTCGCGGCGGCGCACGCTGTAGCCGATGCAGATCGCCAGCAGCCAGAGGATCGACTTGCGGAAGCCCTGGTAGGTGGCCGTCAGCGGCACGTCGTGCGTCCAGAACGCGATGTTCAGCACCGACAGGGCCAGGAGGCCCAGGATCAGGAACTTCAGCGTCCGCAGGCCCGGCTTGAACAGCGACCAGAGAAACATCGCCAGCATGATCATGTCGGTCCCGCCCATCAGGACGCGACCGAGCGGCTGGGAGACGCCGCGCACCGCCGAGAACATCGGCATGGCGATGATCAGGGTGCAGACGATGACGCCATAGCGCCATGCGCCGGCGGGATTCAGGTCGGACGATTGCGACGGCCCCTGACCCGGCGGCCGAGGCCCCGGGCGCCGCCGGACGGGCGTCTCGGAGACGGGCGCGAGGGTTTCCGGGATCGGGGGCGTTGCGTCGGTCATCGCGCGGGTTCCGTGGCGGCCAGGCACAGGGCCTCATACTCCGACAGGATGTCCGACCAAAGGAAGGCCGTTTCGAAGCGGTGGCGCGCGGCCGCGCGGGCCTGGTCCAGTCGCTCGCCGCCCGCCTCGATCTCGTCGAAGCACCGGGCGCAGGCGTCCTTGTCCGGGAAGTACCACTGCTCAGACCCGGCGACCCAGCGGTTGTAGGGATTGTCGTGGCCGACGATCGCGTTGCCGGCGCCCAGGGCCTCGACCAGCGAGGGGTTGGTGCCGCCGACGCTGTGGCCGTGGCAGTAGGCGGCGGCGTGGAACCGCAGGGCCCGCACGACAGCGGCGTCGTAGATGGCGCCCGGGAACATCACCTTGCCCTCGCCGGCCTTGAGGACGGCGGCGTGGTAGGGGTTCTTGTCGGGCTCGAGCTTGCCCAGGCAGACGAATTGCAGGTCGCGCTCGCGGGCCGCGAAGGCCTCGATCATCGGCAGGATGTTGTTCTCCGGTTCGATCCGCCCGATCGAGATCAGGTAGCGGCCGGGCTTGAGCCCCCGCGCCTTGACCGGCTCCTCGGACGCGGCGGTCACCGCGTCGGCGCCGTACGGGATCATGACGATGTCGCGCTTGCCGCGCCGCCGCGATAGGTGACGCTCGATCTCCGGGTGGTCGGCGATCAGCTTGCTGGAGGTGAGCGCTCCGATCCATTCGTTGAGGTACAGCCAGATCCGGCCGTGCCAGGGCCACTTGGCGCGCTTCCACTCGATGCCGTCCATGTTGGTCAACACCGGATGGCCGCCCAAGCGCAGCAGGGCGCTGAAGATGGCGGTGTTGTAGCCCAGCACCAGCATCACGCCTTCGGACCGCATGGCGTGCATCACGCACTTCCAGTCGAACTTCATGGTGCCCGTCGCGCCGGAATCGGCGACATAGGTCACCCGGCGCACACCTTGCCATTCGTCAACGACGGGTCCCGGCGGGCCGTCGTCGACCTGGCAGTAGACCGTCACCTCCCACCCCTTGGCGACCATGTGCAGGGCGAACTTCTCGGCGAACGTCTCGAAGCCGCCGTGACCGGCGGGGACGCCCCGGGTGCCTAGGATGGAAAGCTTGCGCACCTTGCTCATGCCGGCGTGTACCCGCCGTGCAGCCGCAGGACGTTGCGCAGATATTGGCCGTAGGTCGACTTGCCCAGGTTGTCGGCCAGCTTTTCCAGCTGCCGGGCGTCGATGAAGTTCTTCATGAACGCGATTTCCTCGGGACAGGCGATCTTGAAGCCCTGGCGCTTCTCGAGGGTCCGCACGAACTCGGCCGCCTCGATCAGACTGTCCGGCGTGCCGGTGTCCAGCCAGGCGTAGCCGCGGCCCATGATCTCCACCGACAGCTTGCCGCGCTCGAGATAGACGCGGTTGACGTCGGTGATCTCCAGCTCGCCGCGCGGCGACGGCTTGAGGTTGGCCGCGATGTCGACCACGTCGGCGTCGTAGAAGTAGAGGCCGGTGACGGCCCAGTTGGACTGCGGCTCGGCCGGCTTTTCCTCGATCGACAGGGCGCGCATCTTCTCGTCGAAGGCGACCACGCCGTAACGCTCGGGATCGGTGACGTGATAGGCGAACACCGTCGCGCCGTCCGGACGGGCCGAAGCGCTCCTGAACAGGTCGGTCGAGCCGTGGCCGTAGAAGATGTTGTCGCCCAGGATCAGCGCCGAGGGCGAGCCCGCCACGAAATCCGCGCCGATGATGTAGGCTTGGGCCAGGCCCTCGGGATTGGGCTGGACGGCGTACTCGATGCTGCAGCCCCATTGCGACCCGTCGCCGAGCAGCGCCTGGAAGGACGGCGTATCGCGCGGCGTCGAGATGATCAGGATTTCGCGGATCCCGGCCAGCATCAGCGTCGACAGCGGATAATAGATCATCGGCTTGTCGTAGACAGGCATCAGCTGCTTCGACGTGACCTGGGTCATGGGGTGCAGACGCGTCCCAGAACCGCCGGCAAGTATGATGCCCTTCATGACGCAACGCTCCTGTTCGAAAGCTCTTCAACGATCTCGGCGACGGCGCCCCGCCACGGGCGGGGTTCGACACCGTAGTCGGCGGTGATCTTGGTGGTGGAAAGTCGGGAATTGGCCGGCCGTCGGGCCGGCGTCGGATAGTCGGCGGTCGTGATCGGCGTCACCTCGGCGGACGCGCCGCCGCGGCGAGCGCTTTGCGCGAAGATCTCCTCGGCCAGGCCGCTCCAGCTGGTCTCGCCGGCGTTCACGAAGTGATAGACGCCGGTCGGCGCGTCGGGATCGGCGATCATCCGCAGCGTTATGGTCGCCAACGCCTGCGCGATGTCGCGCGCCGAGGTCGGGCAGCCAAACTGGTCGGCCACGACCGAGATCCGGTCGCGATCGCCAGCCAGGCGCAGCATCGTCTTGAGGAAGTTGCCGCGATGGGGGCTCAGCACCCAGGCCGTGCGGACGACCACCGAACGCGGATTGCCCGACCGTACGGCCAGTTCGCCCGCCAGCTTGCTGGCCCCGTAGACGCCCAGGGGCGCCACCGGGGCGTCCTCGGCGTTGAACCCGTCGCCCTGGCCGTCGAAGACATAGTCCGTCGAGACGTGCACCAGGGGAATGCTCGCCGCCTTCGTCGCCTCGGCCAGCAGGGCCGGCGCCAGGGCGTTGGCGGCGAACGCAGCGCCGACCTCGGTCTCGGCCCGGTCGACGGCGGTGTAGGCGGCGGGGTTGATCACCGCCGCCACCTTGTGGGCGGCGAACCAGGCCGTGACGCTGGCCGCATCGGTCAGGTCCAGCTCGGCCCGGCTGGGCGCCAGGATCGTCACGCCCGCTGGCCAGGCGTGAGCGATCAGCTCGGCGCCGACCTGGCCGGCGCCGCCGGTGACCAGGATCGCGATCGGATCAGCCATGGCCGCGCCGGGCCGTGGCGTCGCGCTCGTCAAGGATCGCCTGCCACCAGGGCTGATTGGTCAGGTACCAGTTCACGGTCCGCTCGATGCCCTGCTCGAAGGTCACCGACGGGGTCCAGTCCAGCTCCGCGCGGATCTTCGTCGCGTCGATGGCGTAGCGCTGATCGTGGCCCGGACGATCCTTCACGAAGGTGATCTGGTCGGCGTAGGACTTGCCGTCGGCGCGCGGCGACAGGCGGTCGAGCGTGCTGGTGATGGCCTTGACCACGTCCAGGTTCTTGCGCTCGGAATTGCCGCCGATGTTGTAGGTCTCCAGCGGCACGCCGCGCTCGAAGACTGCCTGCAGCGCGCTGGCGTGATCCTCGACGAACAGCCAGTCGCGGACGTTGGAGCCGTCGCCATAGACCGGCAGCGGCTCGCCCGAAAGCGCCTTGAGGATCACCAGCGGGATCAGCTTTTCGGGGAAGTGATACGGCCCGTAGTTGTTGGAGCAGTTGGTCACCAGCACCGGCAGGCCGTAGGTGTGGCCCCAGGCGCGCACGAGGTGGTCGGACGAAGCCTTCGAGGCCGAATAGGGCGAACGCGGATCATAGGGCGTGGTCTCGGTGAAGAAACCTTCCTCGCCCAGCGAGCCGAACACCTCGTCGGTGGAGATGTGGTGGAAGCGGAACGCCGCCTTTTCGTCGGCTTCCAGTCCGTTCCAATAGGCCAGCGCCTGGTGCAGCAGGTTGAAGGTGCCGACGACGTTGGTTTGGATGAACTCCCCAGGTCCGTCGATCGAGCGATCCACGTGGCTCTCGGCGGCCAGGTGGGCGATGACCTGCGGCCTGAACGTGCGCAGCGCCTCGGCGACAGCCTGCGGATCGGCGATGTCGGCCTGGACAAAACGATAGCGCGGGCTGTCGGAGACCGGGCTCAGGGAGGCCAGGACACCGGCATAGGTCAGCTTGTCATAGACCAATACCTCGTGATCGCTCTCGGTGATCAGACGTCGAACCAAGGCCGAACCGATGAAGCCGGCGCCGCCGGTGATCAGAATGCGCAATTACCAATCTCCACTTCGAACCTAGACGGAACTAGGCCTCGCTCATTTTCAGGGGGTTGCCGTCGTATTCGAACGGACTGTCGAACTCCGCAAGCAGCGGCAGCGCCTGGTCCTTGGCCGAGAGCGTCGCGCCCTGGGCCGGCAGCGGCCAATCGATGTTCAGCGCCGGATCGTTCCAGACGATTCCGCCGTCGTGCTCCGGGGAATAGACGTCCGAGACCTTGTAGGCCACCTCCGTATCATCCTCGAGCGTGACGAAGGCGTGACCAAATCCGATCGGCACGAACAGCTGATGACCGTTCTGCGCGCTCAGTTCCGCACAGACGTGACGCCCGTAGGTCGGGGACCCTTTTCGCAAGTCGATGGCATAATCGAGGATTCTACCTTTAGTGCAGCGAACGAGCTTGGCCTGGGCATGCGGCGGTCGTTGGAAATGGATGCCGCGGATGGTTCCGGAATACTTCGAATAGGACTGATTGTCCTGAACAAACGTAGAATCGATGCCCAAGGCAATCATTTTCGGCGCGTTGTAAGTTTCTGAAAACCATCCTCGATCATCTTCAAACCGACGAGTTTTAATTACACACACGCCAAGCGTCATATTTTCGTCCCATATCTTAACGGTGGTCGGCCGCCGCTCGCCGCATTGCATTGCAACATCGGCGTTATTGGGTCAAGCGGCGGCATGAACGGGTGGATTTTGAGACTTGAATTGTCTAATCACGCCTCAGAATCAATGACAGAACCGCGAAACTTGCGGCATTTGGGGTTATTTTCATGAGGCTGCGGCTCTTCCGTGGAAATATAGGGCGAGACAGGCCGCACGCGGAGCGTCCCATCTAAGCTTGAGCATTGGGCATTGCGGCGCTTGGCGCGGCGACGCCTTTCGATATTTCCCTCAAACCAACCTTGACCTAGGCAGTTGAAAATCCATCGCCCGGAGACGGCGACGGACGCGGAGCAAGCATCTTGGGCGAAACCATCCTCGTGGCGGGCGGCGCGGGCTATATCGGCGCGCACACCTGCCTTCGACTGGCCGAGGCCGGATACACCCCCGTGGTCTACGACAACCTGTCGAACGGCTGGGAAGCGTTCGTCCAGTGGGGTCCGCTGGAGGTCGGCGACATCCGCGACGCCGCTCGGCTGGACGCGGTGTTCGCCAGGCACCGGCCCGTGGCGGTCATCCACTTCGCCGCCTTCATCGAGGTCGGGTTCTCGATCGCCGATCCGGGCGCGTTCTACGAGAACAATGTCGGCGGAACCCTGACCCTGATCGAGGCGGCCCGCCGGGCCGGCGTCGACAAGCTGGTGTTCTCCTCGACCTGCGCGACCTATGGCGCTCCGGTCTATGTGCCGATGGACGAAAAGCACCCGCAGGCCCCGCTGAATCCCTATGGCCGCAGCAAGCTGATGGTCGAGCAGATCCTTGAGGACCTGGCCCGCCACAAGGGCTTCCGCTCGGTCGCCCTGCGCTATTTCAACGCCGCCGGCGCCGATCCCGAGGGTCGGATCGGCGAGAAGCACGAGCCCGAGACCCACGCCATCCCGCTGGCCATCGCCGCCGCCCGGGGCGAACGCGACAAGTTCATGCTGTTCGGCGGCGACTACGACACCCGCGACGGGACCTGCGTGCGCGATTACATCCACGTGCTGGACCTGGCCGACGCCCACGTCCTGGCGCTGAAGTGGCTGCTGGACGGCAAGGACAGCGCCGTCTTCAACCTGGGCACGGGCGCGGGCACCACGGTGCGCGAGCTGGTCGGCGCCATCGAGCGGCGGTCCAACCGGCCGTTCCCGCTGGAGCTGGCCGGGCGCCGGGCCGGCGACGCTCCCAGCCTGGTGGCCGACAACCGCAAGGCCCGCGAGCAGCTGGGCTGGACGCCGCGCCACGATCTGGACGCCATCATCGAGCACGCCTGGGCCTGGCACGCCAACGGCGCGCTGGACCTCAAGCGCTGATTGTTCCCAGGGCAAAAGCTTGGTTTCGACGCCGTCCCCCGTATCAACACTGACGCATTTGGCGGCTACACACCGCCTCCGCCGGCCCACGACAGGCGGCGACATTGTCGCCGCTCCGGGCAAGCCATAGGGTTTCGACATGCACAGCCACGCCGGCCGCCAGGCCCGTCCCCAAGACCTGGTCGACCTGACCGCCCTGCTCAAGGCCTATGACGAGATCCGCCCGGACGTCTCCCGGGTCGACCAGCGGGTGACGTTCGGCACCTCGGGCCATCGCGGCTCCAGCCTGGACGGCGCCTTCAACGAGGCCCACATCCTGGCCATCAGCCAGGCCATCGCCGAGCATCGCGCGAGCGCCGGGATCACCGGCCCGCTGTTCCTGGGCCGCGACACCCACGGCCTGTCCGAACCGGCCTGGCGCACCGCCCTGGAGGTCCTGGTCGCCAACGGCGTCGCGGTGATGGTCGATTCCCGCGACGGCTACACCCCGACCCCGGCGGTGTCCCACGCCATCCTCAAGCACAACCGCCTGGCGCCGGGATCGGCCGACGGCGTGCTGATCACTCCGTCGCACAACCCGCCGCGCGACGGCGGCTTCAAGTACAATCCCCCCTCCGGCGGTCCCGCCGGGTCCGACGCCACCACGCCGATCGCGGCGCGGGCCAACCAACTGCTGAAAGACGGCCTGACCGAGGTCCGGCGGATCCCGTTCGAGCGGGCCCGGGCCGCGGCCGGCGAGTACGACTTCCTGGCCGCCTATGTCGACGACCTGCCCAGCGTGCTGGACCTGGAGGCCGTGCGCCGCGCGGGCGTCAGGATCGCGGCCGACCCGCTGGGCGGCGCCGCCGTCGCCTATTGGGGCGAGATCGCCGACCGCCACGGGCTGGACCTGACCGTGGTCAACGACCGGGTCGATCCGCGCTGGGCGTTCATGCCGCTCGACGCCGACGGCAAGATCCGCATGGACTGCTCGTCGGCCTGCGCCATGGCCAACCTGATCCACACCATGCAGGGCGGCGCGAAGTTCGACGTGGCGATCGGCAACGACGCCGACGCCGACCGCCACGGGATCGTCACGCCGGACGCCGGCCTGATGAACCCCAACCACTACCTGGCCGCGGCCATCGCCTACCTGTTCAGCCACCGGCCGCGCTGGGGCGCCGACGTCGCGGTCGGCAAGACCCTGGTCTCGTCGTCGATGATCGACCGCGTGGTCGCCAAGCTGGGCCGCCGCCTGCTGGAGGTGCCGGTCGGCTTCAAGCATTTCGTGCCGGGCCTGGTGGACGGCGGCGTCGGCTTCGGCGGCGAGGAATCGGCCGGCGCCGCCTTCCTGCGCCAGGACGGAACCGTCTGGACCACCGACAAGGACGGCCTGCTGCTAGGCCTGCTGGCCGCCGAAATCCAGGGCGTGACCGGCTCCAGCCCCAGCCAACTCTACGCCGATCTGACCGTCGAGCACGGCGCCCCGGCCTATGCCCGCATCGACGCCCCGGCCTCGCGCGAGGAGAAGGCGCGCCTGGCCTCCCTGAGCCCCAGCGACGTCGCGGCCGGCGAACTGGCCGGCGAGCCGATCGAACAGATCCTGACCACCGCGCCCGGCAACGGCGAAGCGATCGGCGGCCTCAAGGTGGTGACCAAGAACGCCTGGTTCGCCGCCCGCCCCTCGGGCACCGAGGACGTCTACAAGATCTACGCCGAATCGTTCCTCGGTCCCGATCACCTGAAGGACGTCCAGGATGAGGCCAAGAAGGTGGTCGCCGGCGCGCTGGCCGGCTGACCGCCGCCTGCGACACCATGCCCCGGAAGATGAACAACAGATAAACTGCTGGTTAAGGGTATGTCCGCACTTTTGAGGCTAGTCTGGTTTCATCAGAACCAAGGTTAGTCTCATGGCTTGCTTCACCCTCCGCCCTTCGCGCCGCTCGGAATTCGATTCGTTGCTCGGCGAACTGGCCACTCAGTTCCCCGCCGCGCATGTCGAGGCCGCCCACAACGACAACTGGGCGTCCTACCGTGTCGACATCTCGTGCGACGCCCCCTGGGAAGGCGACCTGACCGCCTGGCTGCAAAGCAAGCACGCCGACTGCCCGCGCACCTAATCTAGCCTTCTTTACTGGCTGGCCCACAGGATGCGGGCGATCCACACCACCTCGGCCAGGTCCAGCGTCCGGTCCCGGCCGTCGCGGTTCAGCGAGGCCAGCTCGACGCTGCGGGCCGTGACCCGCGCCAGCTCCGCGATCAGCAATTCGCCGCCCGTGGTCCGCACCACCACCCGATCGCCCCGGCGCGGCTCGACCGACGGCGAGACCAGGACGCGGTCGCCGTCGCGGAAGACCGGGGCCAGGGCGTCGCCGGCGATCTCCAGGGCGTAGAGTCCATCTGCGTCCACGCCCGGCAAATCGATCTCGTCCCAGATCCCGCCGATCGGCGCGCCGGTTTCGTCGAACACGCCCTCCGCACTCGCCTGGGCGAAGCCGATCAGCGGCGCCGCCCGCGGGTTGGGCCTGGGCGACCGCTCGGTCAGGGCCGCGAACTCGGAGAACCCGACCCCCGTCGCCTCCAGCACCTTGGCCAGGCTCTCGGTCGACGGCCAGCGCGGCCGTGAATCGCCGTCGCCGCGCTTGGAGCGGTTGAAGCTGGTGGGGTCGAGGCCCGCCATCTTGGCCATGGCCGACGGACTCATGTCGAACCGCTTGGCCAGGGCGTCGATCGCGGTCCAGATTTCGGTGTGCGACAGAGACGACATGGCTGGCTGCATCCTGGCCGTGAACTCCGGAAAATATGCCTCCGACCTAGGAAAGTAAACCTAACCGCTGTCGAACAAGTTGACGTTTACGTAAACGTTGACGACGGATTGCCGCGCGCATATGGTGATCGACGATAACCAACCGGCTCGGCCGCAGAAGTCGGGCCTGCCCAGGGAGGGTTCGAATGTTGGCCGACCTGCGACGCCCGGAACGCACCTTTACGATCCGCCAGCTGTGCAACGAGTTCAAAGCCACGCCGCGCGCGCTGCGCTTCTATGAGGACAAGGGCCTGCTGACGCCGGCCCGCGAGGGCCTCAACCGCGTCTATTCCCACAAGGATCGCGTCCGCCTGCAGCTGATCCTGCGCGGCAAGCGCGTAGGCCTGTCGTTGTCGGAAATCCGCGAACTGCTGGACCTCTATGACGAGAACGACGGCGGCGCGGCCCAGATGGCCCGGTCGCTGAAGAAGTTCCGCGAGCGCGCCGCCGCGCTGGAGCAGCAGCGCGAGGACATCGACGGCGCCCTGATCGAACTGCGCGAAGCCTGCGCCCGCCTGGAGAAGCGCCTGGCCGAGATCCGCCCCGACCTGCTGCCCCGCGCCGCCGACTACGACCAGGTGTTGCGCGCCCGGCTCGATGGTCACGCAGATGCGGCCTTGGGCAAGTAAGCCCGACCCGACCAGCCCGCTCCGGCCGCTTCCTGCAAGACGGGGCGCGGGCGGAGCGCTTGTTTTCAGCCACCTCCCGATCTGCCACCTCCCGATCTGACTGACCAGGACCGTTTCATGACCTACCAGCCGCCCGTTCGCGAACACGCCTTCATCCTGCGCGACGTGCTCGACATCGATCAGCACGGCGACCTGCCGGGCTTCGCCGACGCGCCGTTCGAAACCGTCGAGCAGATCCTCGAGGCCGCCGCCCAGTTCACCGGCGAGGTCCTGGCCCCGCTGAACGGCGTCGGCGACAAGCAGGGCTGCGTCTGGAGCAAGGACTTCACGGTCAAGACGCCGGACGGCTTCAAGGAAGCCTACAAGCAGCTGTGCGAAGGCGGCTGGCCGGGTCTGGGCTCGGATCCCGCCTACGGCGGCCAGGGCCTGCCCCACGTCGTCAACCTGGCCTTCAGCGAGATGTCGAGCTCGGCCAACATGGCGTTCTCGATGTATCCGGGCCTGGCCCACGGCGCCTATTCGGCCATCCACACCGGCGGCACGGACGAACAGAAGCAGACCTACCTGCCCAAGATGGTGTCCGGCGAATGGACCGGCACCATGAACCTGACCGAGCCGCAGTGCGGCACGGACCTGGGCCTGCTGCGCACCAAGGCGGTTCCGCAGGCTGACGGAACCTATCGCATCACCGGCCAGAAGATCTGGATCAGCGCCGGCGAGCACGACATGGCCGACAACATCGTCCACCTGGTGCTGGCCCGCATCGAGGGCGCGCCGGCCGGGGTGAAGGGCATCAGCCTGTTCATCGTGCCGAAGTTCCTGCCCAAGGCCGACGGCTCGGTCGGCGAGCGCAACGAGGGCGTCAAGTGCGTCGGCCTCGAGGAGAAGATGGGCATCCACGGCAACGCCACCTGCGTGATGCAGTACGAGGACGCCAAGGGCTGGCTGATCGGCGAGGAGAACAGCGGCCTGAAGCTGATGTTCGTGATGATGAACGAGGCCCGGCTGGGCGTCGGCCTGCAGGGCATCGCCCAAGCCGAGGCCGCCTACCAGGCCGCCGTCGCCTTCGCCAAGGACCGCCTGCAGGGCCGTTCGCTGACCGGGCCCAAGAACTCCGACGGCCCGGCCGACCCCATCATCGTCCACCCGGACGTGCGCCGCATGCTGCTGGAGAGCAAGGCCCTGATCGAGGGCGGCCGCGCCTTCCTGTTCTGGACCGCCCTGCACGGCGACCTGGCCCACCACCATCCGGACGAGGCCGTGCGCGCCAAGGCCGAGGACTATATGGGCCTGATGACGCCGGTGCTGAAAGGCTACCTGACCGACAAGGGCTTCAAGATCTGCTCGGACGCCATGCAGGTGCACGGCGGCAGCGGCTTCACCGAGCACTTCCCGGCCAGCCAGTACCTGCGCGACGTCCGCATCGCCCTGATCTACGAGGGCACCAACGGCGTCCAGGCCCTGGACTTGGTCGGCCGCAAGCTGGCGGCCAAGGGCGGCCGCGGCGTGATGACCTTCTTCCAGGAGATCGACCAGTTCATCGGCGAGAACGACGGCGACCCCGAACTGAAGCCGTTCATCGACGCCCTGGCCGGGGTGAAGGCCCAGCTGCAGGACGGCACCATGTGGCTGATGCAGAACGGTCTGCAGAACCCCGACAACGCCGGCGCGGCCTCGACCGACTACATGCACCTCTTCGGCCTGACGGGCCTGGCCTACATGTGGGCGTTGATGGTCAAGGCGGCCAACGCCAAGATCGCCGCCGGTTCGACCGATCCGTTCTTCACGACCAAGATCACCACGGCGAAATATTTCGTCGAGCGCATCCTGCCCGACGCGGGCGCGCACCTGGCCAAGCTGAAGACGGGCTCGGAGACGCTGATGGCCCTGCCCGCGGAGGCCTTCTGACCATGGGCGTGCTCGACGTCGAAAAGCCGGCCTTCATGGCTGAAGAAGACACCGCGATCTTCGAGGACGCGGTCGGCAAGTTCTTCGACGAGCACGCCCCTGAATCCGTGGCGGCGACGTGGCGCAGGAACCACGTCGTCGACCACCGCCTGCAACTGTTCGGCGGCTACGGCTTTAAGAACGAATATCCGATCGCACGCATGTATCGCGACAGCCGCGTGCAGCGCATCCACGGCGGCGCCAACGAGATCATGAAGCTGCTGATCGCGAGGACGCTCTAGCCATGCTGCTGGAAGCCGCCGTCGTCCTGTGCCTGACCAACGCGACCGACATGGCCGTGTCCGGATCGGTGCGCGACAGCCGCTCCAAATTGACCTCGGCCAGGCTCGACGGAACCAGCCTCACCTATCGCGAACCCCTGGCCGAGACGCCGTTCCCGGCGGTGGACGCCGGCCGGACCGGCTGCGCCGATGTCGACGCTTTGGTCCTGACCAAGCCGCAACTGGTGATCCGCGGCGGCCGATCGGTCGGCGGCGGCCAGCATCGCGGCGACACCGTCTGCCGGCCGACGCGGCCGCTCAAGGCCGGCGAACGCCTGACCTTCGTCTATCGCAAGAGCTTCCTGGGCCCGCTGACCTGCAAGGAGATCCGCTGATGCCGTTGATCGTCGCGCCGCCGCCCCAGCCGCCCGCCCAGCACGCCGCCCCGCCCTCCAGCGACAGCCGCTCGGCCGTCGTCTGCGTGCGCGCGTCCGGCCCGCGCCCGCTGTTCTTCACCGGCAAGCTGACGCCCAAGAAGCCCGGCTCCAAGCCGCCCGGCGATTTCGAACTGCCGCTGAAGGCCAATGTCGACCAGTGCAACAACCTGCTGCGCTCGAAGGTCGCCGACTGGACCCTGTCGGTGACCACCCCGGGCTTCAAGGCCTGCTATTTGCCGGCGCCGGAGTTCGGCCAGCGCGTGACCTACAGCGCCAAGGCCACGGCCCGGGGCCTGGCCTGCGCGCCGATCGCCAAGTCGCCGATCGGAAGCTGGAAGTGATCCGACCCCTAGGCCTTGTTGACGCTGTTGGCCTTGATCTGGGCCGCGCCGCGCGCGTCCAGGTCCTTGCGCGTGGCCTCCAGGCTGAGCGGCCCCAGCAGGGTGGCGTTGACCGCGTCCATGCCCGGCGCCGCGGCGCCGGGCTTGCGGGCGATCAGGTAGCGCAGCGAGAGGCGTTCGTTGTCGGCCGCGTCGGGCTGGGTGCCGTGCAGGGTGCAGGCGTGCCACATGGCCGCGTAGCCGGTCTTGCCGGTCAGCAGGTGCTGGCGGGTCTGGACCTCGTGGCCGCGCCCGTCGCGGTACAGCCAGCCGCCCTCGTTCTTCGTGAGGTCGTGCGGGAACAGCGTCCCGCCCAGCTTGTGGCTGTCCTCCAGCAGGAACAGCGGGGCGTCGTGCGTCCCCACGTCATGCAGGTAGACGTACAGGGTGATGAAGTCGGCTTCCCGGTCCTTGTAGTCGATCAGGTCCTGGTGGAAGTCGATGCCGTAGAAATAGGTGATGTCCCGGAACGGGGCCTTCACATAGGCGCCCAGGTTGTTGACCGGGTTGCCGGCGATGCGGGCCTTGAGCCAGTCGGGCACGACGCTGGCCGGCACGCCGCAGATCAGCTTCTTGAGCAGGATCTCGTAGCCCTCGCCCAGCAGGGCGTTCAGGGCTTCGACGATCGCCGGGTCCTTCTCGACGAAGGCCAGGTCGTCCTCGAACCGCTCCAGCAGGTTGCGGCCGGGCGCGGGGTTCACCCCGATATATTGCGGGTCGGCGTCGAACTCGGCTTCCGACAGGAACAGGTCCGCATCGAACGTCCGAAGCGCCCGGATCTTGGCCAGCAGGGCGCTCGCCGCCGCCGGATCCACCCCGCCGCCGAACACGTGATAGCCGCGCGCGATGAAGTCGCCCACCACCGGGTGGGCCACGTCCGTCGAGTGCTCGGCTGCCGTCATCGTCCTGATCTCCAAACCCGCGAAATCAGACGCCTCTTTGGTTAACGAACCATCCAAGCCTACGCAGGAAGGAGCCATACAATGGCCGACGCTTACATCTTCGACGCCGTGCGCACGCCGCGCGGCAAGGGCAAGAAGGACGGGTCTCTGCACGAGATCACCGCCCTGTCCCTGGCCACCCAGGTCCTGGAAAGCCTGCGCGACCGCAACGGCCTGGACACCGCGTACGTCGACGACGTCGTCCTGGGCTGCGTCGCCCCGGTCGGCGAGCAGGGCAGCGACATCGCCCGCACCGCCGTGCTGACCGCCGACTACGCCGAGAGCGTGGCCGGCGTGCAGATCAACCGCTTCTGCGCCTCGGGCCTGGAAGCGGTGAACATGGCCGCGGCCAAGGTCGCGTCCGGCGAGGCCCAGCTGGCCATCGGCGGCGGCGTCGAAAGCATGAGCCGCGTGCCCATGGGCAGCGACGGCGGCGCCTGGCCCACCGACCCCTCCTCGGCCTTCAAGACCTATTTCGCCCCGCAGGGCGTGTCGGCCGACCTGATCGCCACCCTGTACGGCTTCTCGCGCGACGACGTCGACGCCTACGCGGTCGAGAGCCAGAAGCGCGCCGCCGCCTCGTGGGCCGACGGCCGCTTCAAGAAGTCGGTGATCGCCGTGAAGGACCAGCTGGGCCTGACGATCCTGGACCACGACGAGACCGTGCGCGGAAACACCACCATGCAGACCCTGGCCTCGCTGAACCCGTCGTTCCAGGGCATGGGCGACATGGCCTTCGACGCCGTGGTCACCCAGCGCTATCCGCAGGTGGAGAAGGTCAACCACGTCCACCACGCCGGCAACAGCTCGGGCATCGTCGACGGCGCCGCCGGGGTGCTGATCGGCACCAAGGAAATGGGCGAGGCCCTGGGCCTGAAGGCCCGCGCCCGTATCAAGGGCGCGGCCTCGATCGGCAGCGAGCCCTCGATCATGCTGACCGGCCCGTCGCTGGTCACCGAGAAGCTGCTCAAGAAGCTGAAGATGGAGGTCAAGGACATCGACCTCTACGAGCTGAACGAGGCCTTCGCCGCCGTCGTCCTGCGGATGATGCAGGCGCTGGACATCCCGCACGACAAGATGAACGTCAACGGCGGCGCCATCGCCATGGGCCACCCGCTGGGCGCCACCGGCGCGATGATCCTGGGCGCCATGGTCGACGAGCTGGAGCGCTCGGACAAGGAAACCGCCCTGATCACCCTGTGCGTCGGCGCCGGCATGGGCACCGCCACCGTCATCGAACGCGTCTAAGATCCAAGGACCAACGACAATGGAAAACTTCAAGATCGAGGTCGACGGCGACGGCATCGCCCTGGTCACCTTCGACGTGCCCGGCCGCACGATGAACACCC
Source organism: Caulobacter sp. UNC279MFTsu5.1 (assembly GCF_900114015.1). Lineage (GTDB taxonomy): Bacteria > Pseudomonadota > Alphaproteobacteria > Caulobacterales > Caulobacteraceae > Caulobacter. The sequence continues at coordinate 23,734 of NZ_FORN01000024.1, forward strand.
TGACCGCCTCGGTGATCCGCGAGATCGGCGAGGTGGTCGAGACCATCAAGTCCGACGCCGCCATCAAGGGCGCGGTGATCACCTCGGGCAAGACCACCGGCTTCTGCGCCGGCGCCGACCTGGGCGAACTGGGCGACGCCGAGGGCGGCGTCGGAGGCGGCGACCTGAAGGCGACCTTCGACGCCGGCTTCGCCCTGAACAAGGCCTTCCGGGCCCTGGAGACCGGCGGCAAGCCGGTCGCCGCCGCGATCAACGGCCTGGCCATGGGCGGGGGCCTGGAAATGACCCTGGCCTGCCACTACCGCGTGGTGGCCGACAATCCGAAGATCCAGCTGGCCCTGCCGGAAGCCAAGGTCGGGCTGCTGCCCGGCGGCGGCGGCACCCAGCGCCTGACCCGCCTGATGGGCGTGATGGCCGCCGCGCCCTTCCTGCTGGAAGGCAAGTCGATGAAGCCGGCCGAGGCCCTGGGCTTCAAAGTCGTGCACGAGGTGGTCCCCGCCGGCCAGGAGGTCGAGGCGGCCAAGACCTGGGTCAAGACCAAGGGCGACCCGGTCGCGCCCTGGGACAAGAAGGACTTCAAGATCCCTGGCGGCGGCCCCTACACGGCCAGCGGCAGCCAGGTGTTCATCATGGGCAACGCCATGCTGCGCAAGCAGACCTACGGCAACTACCCCGCCCAGCTGAACATCATGAAGGCGGTCTATGAGGGCCTGCAGGTTCCGTTCGACGCGGCCATCCGCATCGAGACCCGCTACTTCCTCAAGACCCTGATGTCGCCGCAGGCCAAGGGCATGATCCGCACCCTGTTCCTGTCCTTGCAGGAACTGGGCAAGGGCTCGGGCCGTCCGGCCGGCGTGCCGCACTACGACGTCAAGAAGGTGGCCGTGCTGGGCGCCGGCATGATGGGCGCGGGCATCGCCTATGTCCAAGCCATGGCCGGCATCGAGACCGTGTTGATCGACCAGACCCAGGAAGCCGCCGACAAGGGCAAGGGCTACGCCGAGGGCCTGGTCAAGAAGGCCGTCTCGCGCGGCAAGCTGACCCAGGAGAAGGGCGACGCCATCCTGGCCCTGATCCACCCGACCGCCGACTATGCGCAGGTCAAGGGCAGCGATCTGGTGGTCGAGGCCGTGTTCGAGAACCGCGACGTCAAGGCCGAGGTGACCAGGAAGGCCGAGGCCCAGCTGGCCGACACCGCGATCTTCGGCTCCAACACCTCGACCCTGCCGATCACCGGCCTGGCCAAGGCCTCGGTCCGCCCCGCCTCGTTCATCGGCATCCACTTCTTCTCGCCGGTCGACAAGATGGGCCTGGTCGAGATCATCATGGGCGAGCAGACCAGCCAGGAGGCCCTGGCCAAGTCGATCGACTACGTCCTGAAGATCAAGAAGACCCCGATCGTCGTCAACGACAGCCGCGGCTTCTACACCAGCCGCTGCTTCGGCACCTTCGTGCAGGAAGGCATGGAGCTGCTGGCCGACGGTTACGCCCCGGCCATCATCGACAATGTCGGCCGGGCCACCGGCATGCCGCGCGGTCCGCTGGAGATGCACGACGACGTCGCGCTGGACCTCTCCTACAAGATCGCCCAGCAGACCAAGAAGGACCTGGGCGACAAGTACGAGGAGCGCCCCTTCACCGCGATCATCGAGAAGATGGTCGAGGGCGAGGGCCGCTACGGCCGCAAGAACGGCAAGGGCTTCTACGACTATCCGGAGAATGGCCCCAAGGTGCTGTGGAAAGGCCTGTCCGACCTGGCGCCGGTCAGGATCGCCGAGGTCGACAAGACCGGCATCGAGGAGATCCGCACCCGGCTGCTCTATCGCCAGGCCGTGGAAGCCGCCCGCTGTTTCGAGGAAGGCGTGATCACCGACCCGCGCGAGGCCGACGTCGGCGCCATCCTGGGCTGGGGCTTCGCGCCCTGGACCGGCGGCCCGGTCAGCCTGATCGACGGCGTGGGTGCGACCAAATTCGTCGAGGCCTGCGACACTTTGGCGCAGAAGTATGGGGCGCGTTTCTCGCCGCCACAATTGCTGCGCGACATGGCCGCCAAGGGCGAGACTTTCTATAGCCGATTTGGGGTCAAGGAACAGGCCGCCGCCTAGCCTGCCCGTCCACCCTATACTTCGAGGAGGGCTCGCCCAGAAAGGGCGAGCCCTTTTCATTTAGATATACATCATAACTTGTAACGACGTTTTACGAATTTCAATTTGATATATACTAATGTCTCGGATTATGATCAACAACAGGTGTGGCATATATTGGATTTATAAAATTCTATAACAATTAAGAGTTCACAAGTCTGCGACGTAGTCGTTTTATTCTACTTGGCGCTCTTGCATTAGTTCACCGCCCAGGAAATCCTTCGACGGGGCCCCATCCCCTTCACGACAAGGTTCAACCAGCCCTCGAAGACAGACGCCGCCGCGGATCGCTCGATGCCGCCGGAAGGGCTCGTAGTCATCGGCAGTCGCGGCCAGCGCATCCGGATTTGCTGCACTGCGAAAAATGATTGTTTTAGTCTGTCACGAACCCTTGGCATGTATCGGCCGACCGCGTTTTGACTGAGTTGCTTTTCGTTGGCGGCTCTCGAGAAGCCACAGGCGGTGACAAGAAGAGAGTATCACCGGAACAATACTTGCTAGCCAACGCGGCAACTGTTGATTGTATCACTAAGTAACGTGGGGCAATTTGTCGCGCTTGCTGCTGATAAATCAGCGTTACGGCAAAATGCCTAGTTTTTATACTTTAGTCTACATTAGGCAAATAGCACCACGGTACCTCTCGTTAACCGATGAATGTTGATCTCTCCCCGCTCACGGAGAGGCACATGACTCGATACTTTACCGCCAAAGGCGTCGAACTTTTCCTGTCAGCGACGCCGAACAGCTGGCCGGCCTACAGCTCGGCCAAGGAAACCCGCGTAGGGACCGCGAACAACGACGTCTTCCAAGGCTCCGGCGGCGATACGCTGATCGGCGGCGCGGGCGACGACACCTATTACATGTGGGACAAGATCTCGGTCGCGGTCGAGAACGCCGGCGAGGGGATCGACACCATCGACGCCCGGTTCTGGGGTCCGGCGACCCTGTCGGCCAATGTCGAGAACCTGCTGCTCAATTCCGCGGGATCAACCGCGGGGACCGGCAACGCCCTGAACAACATCATCGTGGCGGGAACCGTCGGCGCGACGCTCAACGGCCTGGCCGGCGACGACGTGCTGGTCGGCGGCGCGCAGGGAGACCTGTTCAAGATCGCCGCCGGCAACGGCTCCGACGCCATCATGAACTTCAAGCCCGGCAGCGACGTCATCCAGCTCAGCGGCTACGGCGTCACCAGCTTCGCCCAGCTCCAGACCCTGGCGACCCAGAGCGGCGCCGACGTGAAGCTCAGCTTCTCCAATGGCGAGAGCCTGGTGATCCGCGACACCGCGCTGTCCAGCCTTACCGCCTACGAGTTCGGCCTGAAGCCCGATCCCGCCGCCATTCCCGCCGGCTATTCCCAGCTGGTCGGGCCCGGCAAGGCTTACACCGCGCACGGCTGGTACGTGCTCAACAACGTCTGGAACCCCGGCAACCTGGTCTACGGGACCGACTATACGATCGACAGCGCCTACAGCGCCGCCGACATGACCTTGAAGACCACCTTCAACTGGTCGTTCCCGGTGACCACCGACTCGGCGCACACGATCCGCGCCTATCCCGAGGTGATCTTCGGACCGGCCCCGATGAGCGGCGGCCACAAGGCCAGCGACATCACCACCGTCCTGCCCGCCCAGGTCAGCGGCCTGACCGCGCTGACGGCCGACTACGACGTCAGCTACAAGGGCAACACCGGCGGCTTCAACGTCGCGTTCGACATCTGGCTGACGGACACGCCCAACGGCGGCGCCGACACCGTCACCACCGAAGTGATGGTCTGGGTGCACAAGGGCGACTTCGACGCCTTCGGCCAGCAGGTCGGGACCTATTCCAACGGTTCGGTCACCGGCAAGATCTACGCCTCGACCACCGGCGACTGGACCTACACGGCCGTCGTCCTCGACCAGGACATGCCGAAGGGGCAGCTCGACATCGCCAATATCCTGACCGCGCTCAAGGGCCTCAACCTCGTCTCCTCGAACGACTACGTCGCCTCGGTGGAACTGGGATCGGAGGTGGTGTCCGGAGCCGGCTCGCTGACCATCAACAATCTCGACCTGAACGTCCAGACCCGGGCGGCCGACGGAACCTTGACCACCATGCATGTGGAGGGGTCCGACGTCACGACCACCATCTCGCACCCCGCAACCGAGCCGGCCCCACAGCCCCCCGCGCAACAGCCCGACACCTCGGGCGACGACAGCGTCGTCTATGACGGGACGGCGTCGACCGTCCAGGGCGGCGACGGCCACGACACGCTGGTGCTGAACGTCGCCGCCACGGTCGATCTATCCGCCACGGCCGACCAGATGGTCGGCGGCGCGGTCGTCACAGGGTTCGAGGACGTGGACGCCTCGGCTTCGACCGGCGCGGTCGCGCTCACCGGCGCGGCCGACGACAACATCCTGACGGGCGGCGTCTATGCCGACACCCTGTCGGGCGGCGACGGCGCCGATACGTTGCGCGGTCGTTCGGGCAACGACACCCTCGACGGCGGGAACGGCAACGACATCCTCGACGGCGGGGCGGGCGTGGACACGATTCACGCCGGGGCCGGCGACGACAAGGTCGTCTACGACGCCGCCGACTCCGTCATCGACGGCGGCTCGGGACGCGACACGCTGATCGTCAAGGTCGGCGCCACGGTCGATCTTAGCACCTTCACGACAAACCAGGTCGTCAGCGGTTCGGCCTATGTCTCGGGCTTCGAGAATCTCGACGCCACGGGCGCGACCGGCGCCGTCGTGGCGACCGGCTCGGAGTTCGCCAACACCCTCGTCGGAACCGCCTTCGCCGACAAGTTGGCCGGCGGCGCGGGGTCCGACATCCTGGCCGGCGGAGCCGGCGCCGATCTGTTCGTCTTCGGCCCCTATAACCCCGGCGACGCCGACCGGATCACCGACTTCTCGACGAGCCAGGGCGATCGGATGGACCTGTCCGCCATCGATGCGGTTGTCGGCGGGGTGGACGATCCTTTCGCCTTCATCGGCCAGGAGGCCTTCCACCATGTCGCCGGCGAGCTCCGCTACGGCGTGGTCACGGGCGGCGTCGTGGTCCAGGCCGACATCAACGGCGACGGCCTCACCGACTTCTCCATCCAGCTCTCGGTCAGTTCGCTGACCAGCAACGACTTCATCCTGTAACCGCCCGCGCGGTTGCTCAAGGCAGACTCCATGGACCGCCGGGCGCAGAGCCCGGCGGTCCATTCGTTTATGAAGAGGCCATTCGCCTCAGAGGCGCGATCCGATTTACCTTAAGGTTACTTTCAAGGCCTGGATTCCGAAGACAAAACATGTCCTCCGGAGGCAATGCCGCAAGCATGATTAATGTAGTTTAAACCCTACATCTATGGCAGCCGTTAATCTCGATACCTCATAAGGAGCCATGAACACTGGTCGACCTCGGACCAGACCGCATTACGGATAACGAACATGACGACGATCACCTCGGGTCGTGACTTGGTCGCGATGTCGCCGCCGCCGGAAGTCCGGGTGAACTGGATCCGGATCGGCTTCCTGGCGCTGAACGTCGCCACGTGGGTCGGCATCGTCGCGGTCGTCCGCCTGCTCGGCTGAGCACGGCCGCGAACCTTCGCCGCCCGTTCGAATCAGCGCTCCAGAAACTCGCAATCCGGCGCTAACCGACCTTCGGCCTTCTGGCCCAACGGCCGGCCGATGCGCGCCCTCGGCGGCCCCCGCCCCACGGCGCCGGGCGAAGTCGCCGTCCATCGCGAAGATCGGACTTCGCGACATAGGCCCAAGGCCGGCTGATCGCCGCCGCGCCAGCCCTGCCCACTGCCTGCACAATGCGCGCCCCGACCGCTCGAGGGCGCTGAACCGCCGCGCGCGCTCTGGCGCGGCGAGGCGTTCTGAGCAAAAACCGGCCGCGATCGTGAGATATACGATCACGGCCCGGAACAGGAGCGGTGGAAACCATGTCTGCGCTCAACGACAACCCGTCGCGCCCCAGGCCGTCGCGCCGCTGGGTGCTGCAAGGGGCCGCGGCGGCCAGCGGCGGCCTGCTGGCCAACCTCAGCCCGCCCGTGGCGGGCAAGGTGCTGCAGCCGCGGATGGGGCAGCCGACGCAACCCGTTTCGCGCGAGGCGTTCGGCCTGCATCTGGTGGGGGTCGCCGGTTGGGACCAGGGGGCTGGCGCGTCCAGGAACACCCCGCTCACCACGTTCGGCTGCCGGTCGGTGCGCGTCTGGGACACGGGAGCAACCTGGCGGCGCATCGAGGGGCGCGGCAAGGGCGACTACGACTGGTCGCGGCTCGACGCCGAGATGGCCGTCTGGAGCAAGGGCTTCGACGACATCCTCTTCTGCCTGGGCCAGGCTCCGGACTGGGCGTCGGCGCCACGGCGCGGCGAGAACGACTCGTGGAATCCCAACGCGCCGAACAACAGCCAGGACGCGGCCGACTTCGTCACCGCGCTGCTGCGGCGATATCCCCGGATCACCGGCCTGGAGCACTGGAACGAACCCGACAAGCGCGGCCAATTCTACAACGGCACGGTCGAACAGCTGGCGCAGATCAGCGTGGCCCAGGCGCGCGCGGCGCGCGCCGTCCGGCCCGGCATCGTCATGGTCGGCGCCGCGCCGCAGTCCTTCGGCGATCGCGGCGACTATCTGCGCCGCTATCTGCGCGCCCTGAAGGCGATCGGCGGGGCCGGAGCGATCGACGTCGTGTCGGCTCACACCTACGTCATGCCCCGTCAGCCCGAGCAGATCGGCCTGCTGGCCGAGACCCTTCGCGGCGTCGCCGACGACGCGGGCTTCAACCTGCCCCTATGGTCCACCGAGTTCGGATGGGGCGGGATCAGGAACGCGCCTCAGGCGGGCGGCTTCGCCGACGCCGCGACCGGCGCCAAGGTCGCCGCCGCGGGCGCGGTCATGTCGCAGGACCAGGCGGCCTCGTATATCGCGCGCGCCTACCTGGTGTCGTTCGCCTCCGGCCTGACGCGCCAGTACTTCTACGCGGTCGACAAGCCGTTCTCGGCCCTTCGGCTGATCGATTTCTCCAACAAGGCCAGGGTCTTGCCGGCCGGCCGGGCCCTGACCTATCTGACCGGACTGCTGGGCGGCGGCCAGATCTCGGCGCTTTGGTCCGAGGACGACCTGCGCAGCGCCGAATTCGTCTCCGCCGACGGCCGGCGCGGTCGCGCGTTCTGGTGCCTCGACGGCCGGCAGGCCTTTGTCGATCTGACGGGTTTCAAGGCGGTGCGCGCGGTCACCGGCGAGGCCGCCCCGCCTCCGTCTCCGCAGTATCCGGTCACGGACTCCCCGGTGTTCGCCTTCGTCTGACCCGTCGACAGCGACCGTTATCGGCCGCATTCGTTTCAAGTCCGACGTCTCGCGGCCATGGTCCCGCCGCACCCCGCCGCTAGAGCTTGATCGGGTGAGATCGAGCCCGCCCTTGACGCACCCCGCCGCCGGCCCGGCCGGATCGACCGCGTCGCCCGGGACCGCCCCGAGGGACGCCAGGGAGACCGCCATGCCCGCGACAAGGCCGTCTCGCCGACGGCGACGCCGGCTGGCGATCGGCGCCGCCTCGCTGGCCTTCCATGGCCTGCTGGGCTGGGTGCTGCTCAAGGCCGTTCCCGCGCCGCCGGTGCTGGTCGAGCCGCGCAGCGTGGTGGTCCAGCTCTTGGCGCCCGCCCGGCCGCGTCCGGCCGAACGGCCCGCCGCATCGCGCGCCCAGTCCGCGCCCCTCCATCTCCCGACGCCGCGCCCGGCCCCGCCGCCGCCCGTGTCGCCGGTCGCGCCCTCGCCGCTGCCCGCGGCTCCCGGGACCATCGTCGCCCCGCCCGGCTTCACGGCCCGGGGAACCCTGACCGGCGGCGGCGAGGCCTTGCGCCAGGCCGCGCGCCGGAGCGCCTGCACCGAGGCCGACATCGTCAAGCTGACCAAGGCCGAGCGCGACGCCTGCGCCGAGGCCCTGGGGGCCAAGCACAAGAACGGCCCGGCGCTGTACGCGGCGATCGACCCCGACAAGAAGGCGGCCTTCGACGGCGACTGCAAGAAGGACGACGACTGGTGCCTCTACCGCGCCGGCAAGGGCCCCTATCCCGGCCTGTTCGCCCTGGGCCGGAAGAAGAAGATCAAGGGCTGGGATTGATCCGTCCGCCCTGGAGACGGCGTCGAAACGCGGATCGAAGGAAGGCGCTGACCGGTGGTTGACTTCGCTTCTCGATGGCAATAGGCGCTCGGGGATCGTTTTGGTTCTGCGCCTGTGGGGCAGCGGACTGATCTGGCGGCCGACGGCGGACGGGCTGGACGGACGGGCTCGAAGAGGCTGACGACAATCGAACCACACTTGCTCTATGTCGGGCACGAAAAAGTGCCGGTCCTGATCGTCGACAACTATGTCGCCGACCTTGACGCGATTGTCAGTCGCGCGCGCGCGCTGTCTCCCTACCCGCAAGCTACAGGCCCATACCCAGGCGAGCGCCATTTCATCATGCCAGGCGATAGCCTGATGGCTGATTACATCAGTCCCATGTTGAACACCTTGGCGCCCACGATCAGCGATGCATTCAACGCAGACATTTTGGGGGCCACATCGGCATCCCTATCAAAGGTCACGACGCGCCCTGAAAAACTCACGAGGCATCAGAGCCACCCGCATTTTGACGACACCAGTGGCAAGATGATCGCCATTTTGCACTACCTGACCCCCACCATGGGGACCGCCCTCTACCGCCATCGCGCCACTGGATTGGAGCGAATAACCCAAGACAAGCTCGACTACTATTTAGCGTCGATAGCGCATCTCGGGGCTCGCGAAAGTTATATATGCGGATCAAACGACGAATATGAAATGACCGCGGAAATCACCGGGCACCGTGGCAGAATTGCCGTTTACCCAAGCAATGCTCTTCATTCGGGAATGATTCCTTCAGATCACTTCACGGACCTGGGATGCCAGGAACGACTGACTGCGAACGTCTTCATTCGCCTTGCATAGCCCTCGCGGGGCGGATGGGCGCAGTCGCAATTCCCGCGGCGATGCTGTCAGCCTAGGGCGACTTGGTGTCCAGCGTGAAAACGGCTCTCGCCTCCGCCCCCTTTGAAGCGGACATCGTGACCCGCCCGGAAGGTTGATTTTCGGAGGGGCGTCAGGCGCTGGACATTTCGCAAAAGGCGTCCGTCATGGGTCGATCTCGCGGCGCTCGTTGAGCATGCATCACCTGTCCTTCCCTGCTGGAAGGCATACCCAGGTGGGACCCACGACGGACCAAGCGCTTAGGCCCCTACGCCCATCGCCCGTCGATTTCCTAGCTGGAAGGGTGGTGCCGCTTACAGGACTCGAACCTGTGACCCCCTCATTACGAATGAGGTGCTCTACCAGCTGAGCTAAAGCGGCGCGCTTCGTCTCCGGGACCGGTCGGAACAGACCCGGAAGACACTGGTGCTCCCGTCGCCAAATCACCGACCCGGCGCGAGGAGGGGCCTATTTAGCGGCGCGCGGGCCGCTTGCCAAGCGTCGGCGTGAACCGGCGTTGCGGCGCGGCGCCGGACCGCCGGTTTCGGGCTCCGGCGGCGGGGCCGCGTCGAAGCCGCCCGGACCGATTCCCGGCCCGATTCCAGGATCGTCCGGGATGGGCATCAAGGCGCCGCCGGTCTCGGCCGCCCGCACGAACGGCGTGGATTCGGCATAGGCCGAGGGCAGTTGCGGCAGCTCGCTCATCGTGCGTTCGCGGCGCTCGAAGCGCGGATGGATCAGCTCGCCGGTCTCGGCGTAGCTGACGGTCAGCCGCGCCCAGTCGTCGCGGGCGTAGGCGAAGGCGCGGCCCTCGGGGTCGAGGTCCGACCAGTCGGGCTCCTGCGGCGCGGCCGCGCCCCGGGCGACCCAGGCGCGGGCCTCGTCGGCCTCGCCGTTGGCGTAGGCGACGCGGGCCATCAGGCCGGCCACCCTCGCGGTCAGCGCCTCCTCGGGAAGCAGACGGGCGGCGGCGCGGGCGGCGAGCGGATCGCCGCCGATCAGGGCGCTCTCCACCTTCAGCAGCCGGCTCTCGCGGGCCTCGGGCTTCAGGTTGGCCAGGGCCGCCAGGCGGGCGGCCCGCAGCTTGGGGGTCTCGCTGGTCTTCAGATCGCGATAGGCCAGCCACAGGGCCGGGTGCGGGGCCTGTTTCCAGGCGGCCTCGATCAGGGCGCTGGCTTTGGCGGCCTTGCCGTCGGCGGCCTGCAGGCGCGCGGCCATCACCACGCCTGGCGCGAACTCGGGCTTGAGCCTAGCCGCCTGGGTCGCGAAGTCCAGCGCCTGGGCCAGGACCTTGGGGTCGTCGGACTCCTCCAGGCCGGCGGCCGAGGCGGCTAGCAGGGCGGCCCGCGCGCGCTCGGCGACCAGGGGCGGGACGATCTTGCGCTCCAGGGCGCCCCGGACCAGCTCCAGCGCGGCGTTCCAGTCGCCGGCCTCCAGCCGGGCCTCGAGCAAGGCGCGCCAGGCCCAGCGGGCGGTCTTGGCCAGGCCGTAGGCGGTCTCGGCGTGCCGCAGGGCCAGGGCCTTGTCGCCCTCGGCCAGGGCGGTCTGCATCAGGCCGCGCAGGCCCGCCAGGCGCATCTCCGGAAAGCCCAGCATGGCGTTGTAGGCCTGGCGGGCGGCGACGTGGTCGCCCGCCGCCTCGGCGGCCTGGGCGGCCAGGACCCGGACCAGGGCCGGAGCGTCCTCGGCCAGTTCGGAGGCCTTCTGGGCCAGGCGGCGGGCTTCGGAGCCGTCGCCGGCGGCCACGGCCAGGAAGCCGCGCGACAGGGCCTCGACGCCCTGCTTGCGCTTGGCCTCGGCCCGGGCCCGGGCGGCGCGCTTGGGCGCCTCGACCACCCACAGCAGGCCGCGCCACAGGATGGTGGCCAGCAGAGCGGCGAACAGGGTCAGCAGAGCGGCGGCGGCGGCCGTCATCTCGACCCGCCAGCCCATCCAGTCCAGGCTGGCCGCGCCGGGCTCGCCGGTCAGGGCGACCACCGCCACGGCCAGGGCGGCGACCAGGAAGAAGACGATCGCCGCCCGGATCATGGGGCCACCGGGACGACGGGCGTGGCGGCGACCGGGGCGGCCGGGGCCTGGGCGCGCGTCACCTGGACCAGGCCCGCCAGGGCGTCGGCGCGGATGGCGGCGATGTGGCGATCGATCTCGACCCGGCGCTCGGCGGCGGCGCGCCAGGGGGCCAGCACCGTCTGGGCCGGCGCCGGCAGGCGCTCGACGGCGGTCAGCGCGCCCTCGATGTCGCCCTCGTTCACCAACGTCTGCGCACGGCCCAGCACCGCGTCGGGGCTCTGGCCCTGGGTCGAGCCCACCTGGCGGATCGAGACGATGCTGGACAGGGCGTGCCGCAGTCGGGCCAGGAAATCGGCGTTGCGGCCGGGGTCGCGGGCGGCGACGGCGGCGCGGCCGGCCAGGGCCGCGAACTCGTCGGCCAGGCCCGCGCGGGTCGGCGCGCCGTCCTGGGCCAGGCGCGCCAGGGCCCGCAGGTCGGGCGACAGGGGCAGCACCCGCTCCAGGCTGACCAGCTCCTCGGCGAACGGCCGCGCGGTGCGGGCGGCGTCGGCCAGGGTGGCGGCGGCCAGGGCCGCGCCGGCGGCGTCCAGCGCCCGCTGCTGGCCGGTCTCGAGCACGGCGACCCGGCCTTCCAGCTGGGCCACGTCCTCGGCGGCCAACGGCGGGACGGCGGCGACGCTGGGCGCGCTCCGGAACGACGGAGCAGCGGGCGACGGCGACGGAGCCGGACCGCCCGCGGACTGCTGGACCGTCGGCGGCGCCTTGGCGCGCGAGAACCAGGTCGGGCCGAATCGCGCCAGGGCCGCGCCGGTCGCCACGCAGAGGATCCCGAAGGCGATCAGCGCCCAGAAGCCCGGCCCCAGCAGGCGACGACGGCGATACAGCGCCGGGTCGCGCGGCGCATCGGAGTCAACGGGATCTGGAGCGAGCGTCATGCGCCATTCGTGCCCCACGCCGCCGCGCCGCGCAATGTTCAGCTAGAGCATTTTCGCGCGAAGCGGGCGCCGGCTCGCATGAAGAAAATGCGCCAGAACAAGGATCTAGGGCGCGAGCAGACCCAGCAGCGCGGTTTCGGTCGGGTGCGGCGCGGACATCACGCAGCCCAGGCCGCCCGCTTGCACCAGCGTCCCGAGCGGCCGGGCCACCGCCGCCGACAGGCACAGCGCCCGCAGGCCCGGCGCGGGGCGCTCCGCCAGCCATCGGGACAAGGCCCGCGCCGCGCGCGGCGAATGCAGCAGCACCGCCTCCAGCGCGTCCAGCCCAGCCAGGGTCGCGGGGGCGGGATCGCGGTCGACCGTTTCGTAGACGGCCACGCGCCGGGCGCACAGCCCGGCCGCGACCAGGGGCGAAACCAGGTCGCCCGCCGGCTCCAGGGCAGAAGGATGCAGCACCGCGCCGTCCAGGCGCTCGGCCTGGCCCAGGATCAGGCCCGCCAGCGCCTGGACGTCGCCGTCGGCCGAGGCGACCGTCGCGAAGCCGGCCTCGCGGGCCGTCTTCGCGGTCCGCTCGCCGACCGCGAAGACCGGCCGATCCCGATCGCGATGGAGGCGGGCGAAGGCGGCGACGCCGTTGGCGCTGGTGAAGGCCAGGGCGGCGACGCCGGCCAGGTCGAGGCTCGGCGACAGGTCGCGGACCTCCAGCAGCGGGTCGACCAGCGGCGCCAGGCCCATCGCCTGAAGGCGGGCGGCGGTGGCTTCCGCGCCCGGCGAGGCCCGGGTGACCCAGATCCGCCGCGCGCCGCCCGTCATCGGCCTACTCGGTCAGGATCAGGGCCGGGCCGCCCTCGGCGCGGACGGCGCTTCCAAGCTCCAGGCCCAGGGCCCGGGCCTCGTCGGTCGCCTCGTGACCGGAGAGGGTGATGGCGCCCTCGCGCCGGAAGCGCTGGGCGCCGTCCGGGGTCAGGGCCTCGACGATCAGGGTCAGGTCCAGGCCGTCCAGCCGGGCATGGGCGCCGACCGCCGTGCGGCACGAGCCCTCCAGGGCGTAGAGCGCGCCCCGCTCGGCGGCGACGGCCAGGGTCGTGGCCTGGCAGCGGACGGCCTGCAGCCAGGGCAGGTCGACGTCCTCGGCCCGGGTCTCGATCACCAGGGCGCCCTGGCCCGGGGCCGGCGGGGCGGCCAGCGGGTCGAGCCAGCTGCGGGTCAGATGGCCCAGGCCCAGGCGATTGAGCCCCGACTGGGCCAGCAGGATGGCGTCGGCCTCGCCGCGTTCCAGCTTGGCCAGGCGGGTGTCGACATTGCCGCGCAGCATGACGATCTCGAGGTCGGGCCGCACGTGCAGGGCCTGGGCCTGGCGACGCAGCGAGGCCGTGCCCAGGCGCGCGCCCTGGGGCAGGTCCTCCAGGCGTTCGGCCACGGAACTGATGAAGGCGTCGCGCGGATCCTCGCGCTCGGGCGTGGCGGCCAGCACCAGGCCCGGCGGCAGTTCGGCGGGCATGTCCTTCAGCGAATGGACGGCGCAGTCGATGCGGCCGTCCAGCAGCGCTTCCTCGATCTCCTTGGTGAACAGCCCCTTGCCGCCGATCTCCATCAGCCGGCGATCCTGGATGCGGTCGCCGCTGGTGACGATCGGGATCAGCTGGGCGAAGGCCTCCGGATCGTCGCCGGGACCGGCGCCGAGCGCCGCCGCGATGCGGGCCTGCATCAGGCCGGACTGGGCCAGCGACAGCTTCGAGCCGCGCGCGCCGATGCGGATGGGTTGCCGGGACACGGTGGGGGCGTTACCTGCAGAGCGAATAAGAGCCTTCGCTGCTACAGGAGCGGCGAGACCCCGGCAACCGAATGACGCCCCTTACGAAGTCGACCCTCACCATCCTCGGCCTGGAGACCAGCTGCGACGAGACCGCCGCGTCCGTCGTGCGCCGGGACGCGGACGGCCGCGTCGAGGTGCTGTCGTCGATCGTCGGCACCCAGTTCGAGCAGCACGCCCCGTTCGGCGGGGTGGTGCCGGAAATCGCCGCCCGCGCCCACGTCGAGGCCATCGACGCCGTGGCGGCCGAGGCCATGCGCGCGGCGGGGCTGGACTTCGGCGCCCTGGACGGGGTGGCCGCCACCGCCGGCCCGGGCCTGGTGGGGGGGGTGATGGTCGGCCTGGCGTTCGGCAAGGCCGTGGCCCTGGCCCGCGACCTGCCGCTGGTGGCGGTTAACCACCTGGAAGGCCACGCGGTCTCGGCCCGGCTGGGGGCGTCGATCGATTATCCGTTCCTGCTGCTGCTGGTCTCGGGCGGTCACTGCCAGCTCCTGGAAGTGGCCGGGGTCGGGGCCTGCACCCGCCTGGGCACCACCATCGACGACGCGGCGGGCGAGGCCTTCGACAAGATCGCCAAGAGCCTGGGCCTGCCCTATCCGGGCGGTCCGGCCCTGGAGAAGCTGGCGGCGACCGGCGACCCGAGCCGGTTCGACCTGCCGCGCGCCCTGCTGGGCCGCAAGGACTGCGACTTCTCGTTCTCGGGCCTGAAGACCGCCGCCGCGCGGCTGGCCGAGAAGATCACGGACGCGCGGGAGCGCGCCGACCTGGCCGCCGCCGTCCAGTTCGCCATCGCCCGCCAGCTGTCCGAGCGCACGGACCGGGCGATGAAGCTCTACGCCGCCGGCCATCCGGGCCAGGCCCTGCGCTTCGTCGTGGCCGGCGGGGTGGCCGCCAATGGCGCGGTGCGCGCCGCGCTGCAGAAGAACTGCGCCGATAACGGCTTTTCGTTCGACGCCCCGCCGCTGGCCTATTGCACCGACAACGCCGCCATGATCGCCCTGGCCGGGGCCGAGCGGCTGGCGGTCGGGATCTCCGACGACCTCGACGCCGTGGCGCGTCCGCGCTGGCCGCTGGACGAAGCGGCGGCGCTATCCAATCCGAGCAACAGTTTCGGCCGCAAGGGAGCCAAGGCATGACCTTCACGCACGCGGGCGTCATCGGCGCCGGGGCCTGGGGCACGGCCCTGGCCCAGGTCGCGGCCCGGGCGGGCCTCCAGGTCACCCTGCAAGCGCGCGAGCCCGAGGTCGTCGCCTCGATCGCCGCCGACCGCGAGAACGCCATGTTCCTGGCCGGGGTGAAGCTGGAGGAGGCCATCATGGCTTCGGCCGACATGGCCGCGCTGTCAGCCTGCGACCTGATCCTGGCCGTGCCGCCGGCTCAGCACCTGCGCTCGGCCCTCACGGCCCTGAAGCCGCACCTGCAGGCCGGCGTCCCGGTGGTGCTATGCTCCAAGGGCGTCGAGCAGGGCACGCTGAAACTGATGAGCGACGTCGCCGCCGAGGTGCTGCCGGGCCAGCCGATCGCCGTGCTGTCAGGGCCCAGCTTCGCCGGCGAGGTGGCGCGCGGCCTGCCCACCGCCGTCACCCTGGCCTGCGAGGACGAGGATCTGGGCCGCCGGATCGGCGCGGCGATCGCCATCCCGACCTTCCGCCCCTACTGGGCCGCCGACGTGATCGGGGCCGAGGCCGGCGGGGCGGTGAAGAACGTCCTGGCCATCGCCTGCGGCATTTCCGAGGGCAAGGCCCTGGGCCGCAGCGCCCACGCCGCCCTGATCACCCGCGGCTTCGCCGAACTGACCCGCCTGGCCGTCGCCCTGGGCGGCAAGGCCGAGACCGTCGCCGGCCTGTGCGGCCTGGGCGACCTGGTCCTGACCTGCTCCAGCCCGCAGTCGCGCAACATGAGCGTCGGCTTGGCCCTGGGCGGCGGCCAGACCCTGGACCAGGCCCTGGCCGGCAAGGTCTCGGTGGCCGAGGGCGTCGCCTCGGCGCCGGCTGTCCGCGCCCTGGCCCGCTCGCTGGGCGTCGAGACTCCGATCTGCGAGGCCGTCGCCGCCATCCTGGCCGGCGAGGTCGACGTCGACAGCGCCATCCTGGGCCTGCTCTCGCGGCCCCTGAAGGCCGAGGCCTGATCCCTTTCGAAGAGGAAACCGCAATGCCGCTCTACGCCATCATCTGCAAGGACAAGCCCGGCGCGCTCGAAACCCGCCTGGCGACCCGTCCCACCCACCTGGACTATCTGAACAACTCGAAGAACCTGAAGCTGGCCGGCGCCCTGCTGGACGACGACGGCAACCCCATCGGCTCGATCATCGTGGTCGAGGCCGAAGACAAGGCCGCCGCCCAGGCCCAGGCCGACAACGACCCCTTCACCGCGGCCGGCGTGTTCGAAAGCGTCGAGGTGCATTTCTGGCGGCTGGCGATCGGCAGCGTCTAAAACTGTCATCCCGGACAAGCGAGCAGCGCGCCGATCCGGGACCGACGCCTGAGCGCCGGCGCTTCCGGCGGTCCCGGATAACGGCTTCGCCGTTTCCGGGATGACAATCATATTTGAACCCCATGTCCCGCACCGACCTCGCCAACCCCGCCCGGCCCGCCGCTGGCACGATCCTGTGCCCGCTGGACGAGATCGCCTCGCCCGGCGCGCGGGGCTTTCGCTTCCGGGTCGAGGACGCCGTGTTCGCCGGCTTCGTCGTCCGGCGGGGCCAGGCCGTGGTCGGCTACGTCGACAGCTGTCCGCACGCCGGCTGGCCCCTGGCCGGGCCGAACGGCCGGTTCCTGACCCGCGAGAACGACCTGATCCTCTGCGCCGGCCACGCGGCCCTGTTCCGGATCGAGGACGGAGCGATGGTGGCCGGGCCTTGCCAGGACGTCGCCTTGACGCCCTGGCCCGTAAGGATCGAGGGCTCGGATATCGTCGTCGTCTAAATCTTTGTTTTAACGCATTTTCTTCACGCGAACCGGTGTCCACTTCGCTCGAAAATGCTTTCGAACCTCGTCTTAACCCGTTCGACCTAGGCTTGCGCCCGACACAAACCGGGAAACCGCGCCATGGCCGACGGGTCCACGACCAATTTCGACGCCGAACTGACCGACGCCCAGGACGCCCGAGGCTTGGGGGCCAAGCTGCGTTCGTTCGCCAAGGTCAACCCACGCTTCGCCCCGGACCTGGCCCGCACCATGCTGGCCAGGCGCGACCATTCGGTGGTCGAGGCCTTCAACGCCCACAGCGAAAAGACCGGCTACGAGTTCACCTCGGGCTGGGCGTCCAACAACATCCCGTTCGTCACGCCGCTGCTGCGCGCCTTCGCCGGCAAGCGCGGCGACGCGCCGATCCGCTATCTGGAGATCGGGGCCTATGAGGGCCGCAACCTGGCCTTCATGGACTGGCTGATGCCGGACCGCCTGGACGTCACGGTGATCGATCCCTGGTTCGACGAGGCCCTGAACCCGGAAGAGAAATACCACGCCGTCGAGCCGCGCTTTCACCGCAACATGGCCCGCACCTCGTTCCGGTCGATGACCGCCCGCAAGGGGTTCTCGACCTACGAGCTGCCCAAGATGCTGGCGGCCGGCGAGCAGTTCGACCTGATCTATGTCGACGGCAGCCACACGGCCCTGGCCGTGCTGATCGACCTGTGCTTCTGCGCCAGCCTGCTGAGCGTGGGCGGCATGATGGTGCTGGACGACTACTGGCACGACATCAGCGAGATCGGCGGCCCGGGCGTGAAACAGGCCACCGACCAGTTCTACGGCGCCTTCGGGCGGTATTTCGAGATCACCGCGGTGTACCGGCAGGTGGCGCTGACCAAGATCGCCGAAATTCCGCGGTAAGAGACGATCCTTCTCCCCTTGCGGGGGAAGGTGGCCTCCGAAGGAGGTCGGATGAGGGGTCGCGCCGGCATCTCCGCCGCCGTACGCAGCGACATCTTTCATCGACCCCTCATCCGTCGGCTTCGCCGACACCTTCTCCCGCAAGGGGAGAAGGACAAGATCTAAACCCTGACCTCCGCCGAAAACTCCGCCAGGTCCTCGATCAGCGACTTGGCCGCCTGGGCCACCAGCGCTCCGCCCTTCTCCGGCGTGGCCTGGCCCGGGTCGGAGCCCATGCGGCCGTCGGCGTAGCGAGCGCGGAAGTCCAGGGCCTCGCGGATCGGGCCGGTGGGGGCGATCCTGGGCGCGTAGTCGGCGGTCTTGATGCTGTCCGGGTAGCCCCACTGGGTCACGGCGATCTCGGACGGGGTCGCATGGCTGCCGTGGCCGACCGGGAACTGCTGGTTGGCCAGGCTGAGCACGCCCTTCAGATCCCACCAGTTCTTCAGCTTCAGGGCGAACGGGGCGCGCTCCTTGCGGAAGCTGTACTCGGCGTAGATCTCCGAGAAGGCCGCCTCGATCGAGGCGACGTTGCCGCCGTGGCCGTTGAGGAAATAGATCTTCTCGAAGCCGTGCGCGCCCAGCGACCGCACCCAGTCGCCGATCGCGGCGATGAAGGTCGAGGGCCGCAGGAAGATGGTCCCCGGGAAGGCCAGGTGATGCTGGGCCATGCCGACATTGAAGGTCGGGGCCACCAGCACGGCGTCCGACAGCTTGGACGCCTCGTGCGAGATGATCTCCGGACACAGCCAGTCGGTGCCCAGCAGGCCCGTCGGGCCGTGCTGCTCGTTCGAGCCAATCGGCACCACCACCGTCTTCGAGGTCTTCAGATAGGCCTCGATCTCGGGCCAGGTCGAAAGGGCGAGCAGCATGGCTGGAAACTCCGCGAGACATCCTGGGCGGCGCCGGGGAAGGCCCGCGCCCAACTTGGGCAGGGCTTTACGCCCTTCCAACGGTGAAGCCGACCCTCTTTGCGAACGGAAGAGAGCCAGGACGCTGTTCTCGGGCCGCTGGGACGAGCAGAAGCCCTATCCGCGGGTGGTTCCGCAGCCGTGCTGACCCGCCAGCCTTAGACGGCGCACGCCCGGCAGCCCGACCACAGCCGCGCCCTGAACGGACGATCGTTTCGAGAAACCGCAGAGGTCTTCTTGCGCGACGCGCCGCACCGCGCATAACTCCGCCGCAACAAGGCCAAGGGAGTAGACGGCGTGAGCGACGGACAGGTTTTTCCGGTTCCCGACGACTGGGCGGGCAAGGCCCATATCGACGCCGCCGGCTACGAGGCGGCGCTGGCCCGGGTCGAGTCCGATCCCGAGGGCTACTGGCGCGACCTGGCCGGCCGGCTGGACTGGATCCAGGCGCCGACCCGGATCAAGGACGTCTCGTTCGCCAAGGACGACTTCCACATCCACTGGTACGCCGACGGGGTGCTGAACGCCTCGGCCAACTGCCTGGACCGCCACCTGCCGCACCGCAAGGACGAGGTGGCCCTGATCTTCGAGGGCGACGAGCCGGGCGATTCCTACACGGTGACCTATGGCGAGCTGCACGAGCAGGTCTGCCGGATGGCCAATGTCCTCAAGGACCTGGGGGCCAAGAAGGGCGACCGGATCACCATCTACCTGCCGATGATCCCGATGGCGGCCGTGGCCATGCTGGCCTGCGCGCGGATCGGGGCGATTCATTCGGTGGTGTTCGGCGGCTTCTCGCCGGACTCGATCGCCGGCCGCATCCAGGACTGCGAGAGCCGCCTGGTGATCACCGCCGACCAGGGCCGCCGCGGCGGCAAGCGCGTGCCGCTGAAGGCCAATGTCGACAAGGCGCTGGAGCAGTGCCCGCAGGTCGACAAGGTGCTGCTGATCCGCTGGACCGGCGCCGAGGTCCCGGTGGTCGAAGGCCGCGACGTGGTCTGGGACGACGTCAAGGACGCCGCCTCGGCCACCTGCGCGCCCGAGCCGATGAACGCCGAGGACCCGCTGTTCATCCTCTACACCTCCGGCTCGACGGGAAAGCCCAAGGGGGTGATGCACACCACCGGCGGCTACCTGACCTGGGCCAGCTGGACCCACGAGGCGGTGTTCGACTACCGGCCCGGCGAGGTGTTCTGGTGCACCGCCGACGTCGGCTGGGTGACCGGCCACAGCTATGTCGTCTACGGCCCGCTGGCCAATGGCGGGACCAGCCTGATCTTCGAGGGCGTGCCCAACTATCCGACCCCGGCCCGGTTCTGGGAGGTGGTCGACAAGCACAGGGTCGAGATCTTCTACACCGCCCCCACGGCCCTGCGCGCCCTGATGCGCGAGGGCGACGACCACGTGACGAAGAACGACCTGTCGTCCCTGCGCCTGCTGGGCAGCGTGGGCGAGCCGATCAATCCCGAGGCCTGGCTGTGGTACCACCGCGTGGTCGGCAAGGACCGCCTGCCGATCGTCGACACCTGGTGGCAGACCGAGACCGGCGGGATCCTGGTCTCGCCCCTGCCCGGCGCCACGGCCCTGAAGCCCGGCTCGGCCACCAAGCCCCTGCCCGGCCTCAAGCTGCAGCTGGTCGACGCCGACGGCAAGGTGCTGGAGGGCGCGACCGAGGGCAACCTGGTCATCACCGACAGCTGGCCGGGCCAGATGCGCGGCGTCTACGGCGACCACGACCGGTTCTTCGCCACCTATTTCTCGGCCTATCCGGGCAAGTATTTCACCGGCGACGGCTGCCGCCGCGACGAGGACGGCTACTACTGGATCACCGGCCGGGTCGACGACGTGATCAACGTCTCGGGCCACCGTCTGGGCACCGCCGAGATCGAGAGCGCCCTGGTCGCCCACGACACGGTCGCCGAAGCCGCCGTCGTCGGCTATCCGCACGATATCAAGGGCCAGGGCGTCTACGCCTATGTGACGCTGAAGTCGGGGGTCGAGGCGAGCGACGACCTGCGCAAGTCGTTGATCCTCTGGGTGCGCCAGGAGATAGGCCCGTTCGCCGCCCCGGACGTGCTGCAATGGGCCCCCGGCCTGCCCAAGACCCGCTCGGGCAAGATCATGCGCCGCATCCTGCGCAAGATCGCCGAGAACGAGCTGGGCAGTCTGGGCGACACCTCGACCCTGGCCGATCCCTCGGTGGTCGACGACCTGGTGAAGAACCGGGCGGGGGCCTGACGGCCTCACCCTCGACGTCCGTCATCCCCGACCGGTTCGGACAATGACGGACGAAGAAGCCGCTTCAATCCCGCCCCGGAACGCTCTGGATCTTTGTTCTGGCGCATTTCCTTCACGCGAACCGGTATCCACTTCGCTCGAAAATGCTCTAGCCTCCATCCATGCGTGGCCGAGCCCTTGTCGTTGCGTTCGTGATGCTGGCGGTCCCCGCGGTCGCCGGCGTCCCGGATCCGAGCCCGGACTGGCTGCGCCGGATCGAAAGCGGCGACGTCGCCCTGGAGGCCCATACCGACCCGACCGGCCGGGGCGGCCAGGTGCGGGCGATGATCGACATCGCCGCGCCGCCGCAGGTGGTCTGGGCGACCATCCTCGACTGCGGGCGGGCCGCCCGGATGACCCCCAGCGTCAAGCGCTGCACCGTGCTGTCGCGCGATCCTTCCGGCCGCGAGGAGCTGCGCGAACACGTGGTCAAGTGGAGCTTCCTGCTGCCGGCCCTGCACTCGACCTCGCGGCTGGCCCTGGAGCCCTACCGGCGCATCGCCTTCCGCTGCGAGGCCGGCGACATCAGGGACTGCGAGGGCCAGTGGCTGCTGGAGCCGCGCGACGGCGGGCGGGGCACCCGCGTCACCTACGAGAACCGCGCCACCGCGCCCTTCGGCCTGCCCGACGGCGTGACGATCATGGCCATGCGCCGCGACGTCCCCACCGCCCTGCGGGCCCTGCGCCGCGAAAGCGTGGCGGCGGCGCGATGAGCGTTCCCGAGCCGCTCTGGCTGTTCGACGGGGTTTGCAACCTGTGTTCAGGCTCGGTCCGGGCGGTGCTGGCCATCGACCGCAGGGGCCTGATCCGCTTCACCCCGATCCAGTCGGCCTACGGACGGCGGCTGGCCCTGGACCACGGGATCGACCCCGACCGGCCGACCAGCTTCCTGTTTCTCGACGGCGGCCGGGCGCTGGTGAAGAGCGCCGCGATCCTGGCCCTGCTGCGGCGGCTGGGCGCGCCCTGGTCGTGGCTGGCCGCGATCGGCGTCCTGCCGCGATCCTGGCTGGACGCCGCCTATGACGGGCTGGCCGCCAACCGCTATCGGCTGATGGGCAAACGCTCGACCTGCATGCTGCCGACGCCCGAGCAGCGCGCCCGCTTCGTGCTGGAGCCGCCGCCCCCAGAAGCCCCGACCGCATGAATGACGGCCGCAAGCGCATCGTCCTGGTCGGGGCCAGCGGCGTGTTCGGCCGCCGGCTGGCGGCGATGATCGCCCGCTGGCCCGATGTGGTGCTGGTGCTGGCGGCCCGCGACCTCGCCCGGCTGGACGCCATGGCGGCCGAGCTGGCCAAGGCCAGGCCCGCGGCGGTGATCGAGGTCACGCGACTGGACCGCCTGGACCCCAGGGGCTTGGCCGCCCTCGGCGCCTGGGCGGTGGTCGACGCGGCCGGACCGTTCCAGGGACAGGACCACGCCTTCCCCCGCGCGGTGCTGACGGCCGGCGCCCACTATGTCGACCTGGCCGACGCCCGCGACTTCGTGGCCGACTTCGAGACGGCGCTGGACGGCCAGGCCCGCGCCGCCCAGCGGTGGGCGATCACCGGCGCCAGCTCGACCCCCGCCCTCAGCCACGCCGCCCTCGACGCCATGACCGCCGGCTGGACCCGGATCGAGCGGATCGAGGCGGCGATCTCGCCAGGCGCGCGGGCGCCGCGAGGCCTGTCGGTGATCCGCGCCATCCTGGCCTGGGCCGGCGCGCCGGTGCGGGTGTTCGTGAACGGCCATTGGACGACCCGGCCGGGCTGGAGCGATCCGCGCCGCACGCCCTTCCCGGGCCTTGGCCGCCGCTGGACCAGCCTGGCCGAGACGCCCGACCTCGACCTGCTGCCCGCTCGCTTCCACGCTCGCCGCGACGCGGTCTTCCGGGCCGGGCTGGAGCTGCCGATGCTGCATCTGGGCCTGTGGGCGCTGAGCCTGGTTCGGCGCGTCCGGCTGGTCCGCACCCTGGAGCCCTTGGCCGTGCTGCTGGGCGAGGCGGCGGGCTGGGTCGCGCCGCTCGGCTCCGACCGGGGCGGGATGGTCGTGAGCGCCGAGGGCCTGGACGCCGACGGCGCGCGGCGGCTGGCGCGCTGGAGCCTGTGCGCCGAGGCCGGCGCGGGTCCCCACACCCCGGCCGCCCCGGCGGCGGCCAGCTTGCGCGCCCTGCTCGACGGCCGGCTGGGCGAGCCCCGCGCCACGCCCTGCGTTGGCCTGTTCAGCCTGGACGCGATCCTGCGCGAGCTGGGCGGCCTGCCGATCCGCACCCGGCTGGAAAGCCAGGCCCTGGACATGCCCGGCCTGTTCCCCCGCCTGCTGGGCGACACGTGGAACCTCCAGCCCGACGTCGTTCACCACGCCCATGCGGGGGTCGAGGCCGTCACCTTGACCGGCTGGGCCCGGGCGCGCGGCGCGCCCGGCCTGCCCGCCCTGGTCCGCCGCCTGCAGGGCCTGCCGCCCGCCGGCCGGCACGCGACGACGGTGACCATCACGCCGACGGCGGGCGGCGAGCGCTGGGTCCGCCGGTTCGGCGAGCGCGCCTTCGCCTCGACGATCGCGCCGACCCGCGACGATCCGTGGACGTTCGAGGAGACGGCCGGCGTCCTGACCTTCCGCTTCGCGGTCGCGCCCTATCCCGACGGCTTCTCCTGGACCTTCGAGGGCTGGCGGCTGGGTCCCGTCCCCTTGCCTCGCGCCTGGGCGCCGCGCATCCGGGCCCGGACGTTCGGCCGCCTCGACCCGGATGGAGCTCCCGCCTATCGCTTCCGCGTCCTGGTCGCCCATCCCTGGCTGGGCGTGATCTTCGGCTATGCCGGCCGGCTTTCATGACAAGACGGTAATCTTGGCGCCTCGGGCCCGGATGCTAGGGTCGCGCCCTCAAGCTTTCGGAGCGCCGTCCCTATGATCCGTCCCGTCGCCAAGGCCGCCCTCGTGGCGCTGGCCCTTTCGACCACCGCCTTGTCGCCCTTGGCCCTGGCCCAGACCCAGGCGGCCAAGCCGGCCCCGGCGGCGGCCGGCGTGGCCGTGCCGCCGATCGTCTACAAGGAGCGGACCCTGGCCAACGGCCTGAAGGTCTACGCCTCGCGCGACGCCACCACGCCCAACGTGACGGTGCAGGTCTGGTACGGGGTCGGCAGCAAGGACGACCCGGAAGGCCGCTCGGGCTTCGCGCACCTGTTCGAACACCTGATGTTCAAGTCGACGCGCAACATGCCCAACGAGTTCTTCGACCGGCTGACCGAGGACGTCGGCGGCTTCAACAACGCCTCCACCTACGACGACTTCACCAACTATTACGAGGTGGTGCCGGCCAACCACCTGCAGCGGCTGCTGTGGGCCGAGGCCGACCGCCTGGGCTCGCTGGTCATCGACGAGGCGGTGTTCAAGTCCGAACGCGACGTGGTCAAGGAAGAGCTGCGCCAGCGGGTCCTGGCCAACCCCTACGGCCGGTTCTTCGCCCTGAACATCACCAAGGCCTCGTTCGCCGACCACCCCTACAAGCGCCCGGGCATCGGCTCGATCGAGGAGCTGGACGCCGCCACGGTCGACGACGTGCGGGCCTTCCACCAGGCCTATTACCGCCCCGACAACGCCGCCCTGATCGTGGTCGGCAATTTCGACGAGGCCCAGCTCGACGCCTGGATCGACCAGTATTTCGGCCCGCTGAAGGCCCCCGCCGCGCCGATCAGGCAGGTGACCACGGTCGAGCCGGCCCGCACCGGACCCAAGGTTGTCACCACCTACGGTCCCAACGTGCCGCTGCCCGCCGTGGCCATGACCTGGCTGGCGCCGGCCGCCGCCGATCCGGACGTCCCGGCCCTGGCGGTGCTGGACGCCATCCTGTCGGCCGGCAAGTCGTCGCGCCTCTATGACAGCCTGGTCTACGACCAGAAGATCGCCCAGCAGATCTTCTCCGCGGCCCCCAACAACGCCCAGCCGGGCCTGTTCTACGTCGGCGCGATCATGGCCGGCGGCAAGACGGTCGAGCAGGGCGAAGCCTCGCTGAGCGCCCAGGTCGCCAAGCTGCGAACGGCCCCGCCCACCGCCGCCGAACTGGCCGAGGCCAAGGCCGGCCTGCTGGCCGACGCCGTGCGCGGCCGCGAGACCATCGACGGCCGCGCCTTCGCCATCGGCTACGCCCTGCGCACCGAAGGCGACGCCCAGCGCGCCAACACCGACCTGGCCGCCCTGCAGGCGGTGACCGCCGCCGACGTCCAGCGCGTGGCCGCCAAGTACCTGGCCGACGACCGCAAGGTGACGGTCCGCTACCTGCCGGAATCGGCCAAGCCGGCCGGCGCCAAGGACCCGTTCCCGGCCGCGCCGCGGGTCGCCTCGGTCTCCTACGACGGCCCGGTCGCCGCCCTGGCCCCGGAGGCCGAGCGCGTGGCCCCGCCCGCGCCCGGCGCACCGGTGTCGCCGGTCCTGCCTTCGCCGGTCGAGAAAACCCTGGCCAACGGCCTGCGGGTCATCGTCGCCAAGAGCAGCGACCTGCCGCTGATCACCGCCGACCTGACCGTGCGCGGCGGCGCGGGCGCCGACCCGGCCGGCCTGGCCGGCGTCTCCAGCCTGACCGCCGAACTGCTGACCGAAGGGACCAAGACCCGCACCGCCACCCAGGTGGCCGCCGCCACCGAGGCCCTCGGCGCCAATCTGGAGGCCGGCTCGGGCTGGGAAGCCACGTCCCTGACCCTCAGCGTCATCGCCGACAAGGCCCCGCAAGGCCTGGCGATCATGGCCGACGTCGCCCAGAACCCGACCTTCAAGGCCGATGAGCTGGAGCGCGTGAAGGCCGAAACCCTCGACGGCCTGTCGGTCAGCCTCCAGCAGCCCGGCTCGGTCGCGGGCTTCGTCACCCCGACCGTGATCTATGCCGGCTCGGGCTACGGTCACGTCGCCGGCGGCACCACCGGTTCGCTGCCGAAGATCCAGCGCGACGCCCTGGTCAAGACCCACGCCGCCAACTGGCGGCCCGACAACGCCGTCCTGGTGCTGACCGGCGACCTGACGCCGCAACAGGGCTTCGCCCTGGCGGAAAAGGCGTTCGGCGGCTGGGCCAAGCCGGCGGGCCCGCCGCCGGCCCCGGTCAAGGGTCCGACCAGCTACGCGGCCAAGAACGTGCTGGTCGACCTGCCCGGCACCGGCCAGGCGGCCGTGGTGGTGACCAAGCCGGCGATCCTGCGCGCCGACCCCCGCTACTACGCCGGCCTGGTCGCCAACGGCGTGCTGGGCGGCGGCTATTCCTCGCGCCTGAACCAGGAGATCCGCATCAAGCGCGGCCTGTCCTACGGCGCCGGCTCCAGCCTGTCGCCGCGCGCGGCCATCGGCGGCTTCTCGGCCACCGTCCAGACCAAGAACGAGTCCGCCGCCCAGGTGGTGGGACTGATCAAGGACGAGCTGACCCGGCTGGGCGCCGAGCCGGCCTCGGCCCCGGAACTGGCGGCCCGCAAGTCGGTGCTGGTCGGCGGCTTCGGCCGCGACCTGGGCACCTCGGAAGGCCTGGCCAACATCCTGGGCAACCTGGCGATCTACGACATCCCGCTGAACGAGATCCAGACCTATACGGGCAAGGTCGAGGCGGTCAGCGCCGCCGACGTCCAGGCCTTCTCCAAGGCCGTGCTGGATCCCGCCCAGACCAGCGTCATCGTGGTCGGCGACGCCAAGGCGATGGGCGACGGCGTCAAGACGGCCCTGCCGTCCGCCGTGCAGATCCCGATCGACCAGCTGGACCTCGACAGCCCGACCCTGAAGAAGGGCAAATAGGCGATCCTGTCGTCCCGGATGACGGTTTCGCCGTTTCCGGGGCGACAGGTTATGGGAGCGGCGGGGACGTTTCGGAGCAACGCATGACGGACAATCCTTCCCTCGATCCCGCCGCCGCGGCCCAGCTCGCCTCGCCCTCCTATCGCCTGGCGGCGCTGGACCAGGACTTCCTGTTGGGCGAATCGATGCGGGGCGTGCGGTTCCTGCTGGAGTTCGCCAAGGCCGACGAGGCCCTGCGGGCCTGGGGCGTGCGCTCGACAATCGTCGTGTTCGGCAGCGCCCGGGTGCGCGAGAACGGCCCCGGGCGGCAAGCCCAGTGGTACGCCGAAGCCCGGCGCTTCGGCCGGCTGGCCTCCGAACGCGGCGGGGCGATCCACGCCATGGACGGGGTGCGCGACAACGTCATCGCCACCGGCGGCGGGCCGGGCGTGATGGAGGCGGCCAATCGCGGAGCCTGGGACGCCGGCGCCCCGTCGATCGGCTTCAACATCACCCTGCCGCACGAACAGCAGCCCAACCCCTACGCCACGCCCGACCTGTCGTTCCGCTTCCACTACTTCGCCATGCGCAAGATGCACCTGGCGATGCGGGCCAACGCCCTGGTGGTGTTCCCCGGCGGCTTCGGCACCTTTGACGAGCTGTTCGAGCTCCTGACCCTGCGCCAGACCGACAAGGCGCCGCGCATCCCCATCGTGCTGTTCGACGAAGCCTATTGGCGCTCGGTGATCCATTTCGACAGCCTGGTCGAGCACGGCATGATCAACGCCGCCGACCTGGAGCTCTTCCGGTTCGCCGAGAGCGCCGAGACGGTGTGGTCCTGCCTGCTGGCCTGCGGTCTCAAGCCCGGCGAGTCGATCGAGCTGGAGCCCGAACAGGCTCCGCCGACCGAATCGGCGGTCCCGTGACGGAGGTCGACGTCGCCATCATCGGGGCCGGGGCCGCCGGCCTGGCCGCCGCCTCGGTCCTGGCGACCGCGCCGTTGGACGTCGTGGTGCTGGAGGCCCAGGGCCGGATCGGCGGCCGGGCCCGCACCGTTGCGCTGGCCGGACTGCCCCTGGACCTCGGCTGCGAGTGGCTGCATTCGGCCGACCGCAACCCGCTGGTCGCGGCGATCGCCGCCCGCGGCCTGACCATCGACAAGACCCCGCCGCCCTGGGCCAATCCGGAGGCCACCAGCAATTTCAGCGACGCCGAGCGCCAGGCCTATGGCGAGGCCTTCGCGGCGTTCGACGAACGGGTCGCGGCCGCGGCCGACGACCCGACGGACCGGCCCGCCTCGGAGCTGCTGGAGGCCGGCGGCCGCTGGAACCCCCTGCTGAACGCCTTCAGCGCCTACTACAACGGCGCGGAGTTCGACCAGGTCTCGGTCAAGGATTACGCCGCCTACGACGACAGCGAGGTCAACTGGCGGGTCGCCGAGGGCTATGGCGCGGCGATCACCGGCCTGGCGCCGAAAGGCCTCCGGATCGTCGGCGACTGCCCCGTCTCGCTGTTGCGCCACGACGGGCCGCGCCTGGCGCTGGAGACGCCCCGGGGCGTGATCCAGGCGCGGGCGGCCATCGTCTGCGTGCCGACCGCGGTCCTGGCCGCCGGCGGCCTGCGCATCCTGCCCGAGCTTCCCGCCAAGCTGGCCGCCGCGCAGGGCCTGCCGCTGGGCCTGGCCGACAAGGTGTTCCTGAAGCTCGACGAACCCGAAGCCTTCGCGGTGGAGACGATGGTCTATGGCGACAGCGACCGCACCGCGACGGGCGCCTATCACCTGCGTCCCCTGGGGCGGCCGATCATCGAGGCCTTCTTCGGCGGGGCCCACGCCCGCGCCCTGGAAGCCGAGGGGCCCGGCGCGTCGGCGGCGTTCGCGATCGACGAGCTGGTCGGGATCTACGGCTCGGGCTTGCGGAGCCGGGTGTCGGTGCTGGTCCAGACCGGTTGGGCGAGCGATCCCTGGGCGCGGGGCTCCTATTCCCACGCCCTGCCCGGCCGGGCCGGCGAGCGCGCCGTGCTGGCCGCGCCCGTGAACGGCCGGCTGTTCTTCGCCGGCGAGGCCTGCTCGCCGCACGCCTTCTCGACGGCCCACGGGGCGTGGGAGACGGGGGAACGGGCCGCGCGCGAGGTGCTGGCGGCGTTGGGAACCTAGCCCCCTGCCTCGCCGTCGTCCCGGGCGCTGTCGGCTGAAACGGGTGGAGAACTAGGCCTTGGGCTTGGCAGGCGCTTTAGCCGGCGCCTTCGCCGCCGGAGCGGCGACCGCCGCGGGCCGAGCCAGCAGGTCGCGGATCTCGGTCAGCAGCTTTTCCTCCGGCGTCGGGGCGGTCGGGGCGGGCTCGTCGGCGTCGGCGCGGCGGATCTGGTTGACCAGCTTGACCAGCAGGAACACCACAACGGCCACGATCAGGAATTGGATCACGGTGTTGATGAAGGCGCCGTACTGCACGGCCACCTTCTCGACGGCCGCGGTCGCCGGGTCCTCGGGCTTGAGCACCCATTCCAGCTTGGAAAAGTCCAGCCCGCCCATCAGCAGGCCGATCGGCGGCATGATCACCTGGTCGACCAGGCTCTTGACGATCGAGTTGAAGGCCGCGCCGATGATGACGCCGACCGCCAGGTCGATGACGTTGCCGCGCGCGATGAACTCGCGGAATTCCTTGACGATGCTCATGCTGGCCCTCTTCCAACTAGGGGCTGAAGGCTGAGCGCGTTCGCCCCTACGGGTCAAGGGTCAGGACAGGAAGCTCGTCCTGGGTCAGCCTACTCGTCGGCGTTCAGGCGGCCGCGCAGTTCCTTGCCGCTCTTGAAGAACGGCACATGCTTGGCGCGCACGTCGACGGTCTCGCCGGTGCGGGGATTGCGGCCGGCGCGGGCTGGGCGCGAGCGCACCGACAGCGCCCCGAAACCGCGGAGCTCCACGCGCCCGCCCTCTTCCAGCGCACCGATCATGCGTTCGAGAATGACGCCGACGACACGCTCGACATCTTTCTGGGTCAGGTGCGGATTCTCGTTCGCGAGCCTGGCGATGAGTTCGGACTTGATCATCGATATCCCCGACGCGTCAAAGCAGCCCTTGGGGGAGACGGGCCCGACGCGCGAGCGACCTTTGCCCAAGCAAGCCTGAGTCTTCAAGGGGAAAGCTTGATGTCCGTGTCGGGTTTGCAACTGGATCGGTTAATGGCGGACCCAAAGAAAACGGCGGCCGGATCGCTCCGGCCGCCGCTCTTTCGTCTTCGCGATGAAGCGAAGGCTTAGTCCTTGGTGGCCCGCTCGCGCAGGGCGGCGCCCAGGATGTCGCCCAGCGAGGCGCCGGAGTCCGACGAGCCGAACTGCTCGATGGCTTCCTTTTCCTCGGCCATTTCCAGCGACTTGATCGACATCGAGACGCGGCGAGCCGCCTTGTCGATGTTGGTGATCTGAGCGTCGACGCGGTCGCCCACGGCGAAGCGCTCGGGGCGCTGTTCCTGACGGTCGCGCGACAGGTCCGACTTGCGGATGAAGGCGGTCATCAGGGCGTCGTCTTCACCGAAGCGCACTTCGATGCCGCCGGTGGTGACTTCCGTCACCGTGACGGTCACGGTCTGGCCCTTGCGGTAGGTGTCGCCCGACATCGGATCGCCGCCCAGCTGCTTGATGCCCAGCGAGATGCGCTCCTTCTCGACGTCGACGTCCAGGACCTTGGCCTTGACGATGTCGCCCTTCTTGTAGCGGGCCATGGCTTCTTCGCCCGACGCGCTCCAGTCGATGTCCGATAGGTGCACCATGCCGTCGATGTCGTTGTCGAGGCCGATGAACAGACCGAATTCGGTCGCGTTCTTGACTTCGCCTTCGACGGTCGAGCCGACCGGGTGGGTTTCGAGGAACGAATCCCACGGGTTGGCCAGAGCCTGCTTCAGGCCCAGCGACACGCGGCGCTTGGACGGATCGACGTCCAGCACGACCACGTCGACTTCCTGCGAGGTCGAGACGATCTTGCCGGGGTGGACGTTCTTCTTGGTCCACGACATTTCCGAGACGTGCACCAGGCCTTCGACGCCAGCTTCCAGCTCCACGAAGGCGCCGTAGTCGGTGATGTTGGTGATGCGGCCCGTGAACTTGGCGCCGACCGGGTACTTGGCTTCCACGCCGTCCCACGGATCCGACTGCAGCTGCTTCATGCCGAGCGAGATGCGCTGGGTGTCCGGGTTGATCTTGACGATCTGGACCTTCACGGTGTCGCCCACGGCGAGCACTTGGCTCGGGTGGTTGACGCGCTTCCAGCTCATGTCGGTGACGTGCAGCAGGCCGTCGATGCCGCCCAGGTCGACGAACGCGCCGTAGTCGGTGATGTTCTTGACGACGCCTTCGCGGATTTCACCCTCTTGTAGCTGCGACACCAGTTCGGTGCGCTGCTCGGCGCGAGCTTCTTCCAGGATGGCGCGGCGCGAGACGACGATGTTGCCGCGCGGACGGTCCATCTTGAGGATGGCGAAGGGTTGTTCCTTGCCCATCAGCGGGCCGACGTCGCGCACCGGGCGGATATCGACCTGCGAGCCGGGCAGGAAGGCCGAGGCGCCGCCCAGGTCGACGGTGAAGCCGCCCTTGACGCGGCCGACGATGGCGCCGAGCACGGGTTCGTTCTTGGCGTAGACGCCTTCCAGGCGGGTCCAGGCTTCTTCGCGCTTGGCCTTTTCGCGGCTGATCACCGCTTCGCCGAGGGCGTTTTCCAGGCGTTCCAGGAAGACTTCGACGGTGTCGCCGACCTTCACGGTGGCCTTGCCGGCTTCGTCGACGCCGAATTCCTTCAGCTGGACGCGGCCTTCGGTCTTCAGACCGACGTCGATGATCGCGAAGTCCTTCTCGATCCCAACGACCTTGCCCTTGACGACGGTGCCTTCAGCGAAGTCGCGGCCGCCCATGGAATCGTTGAGGAGCGCTTCGAAATCGTCGCGCGTGGGGTTGAAGCTCATATCGTCAGCCATGCTGATCTTCGGTCTCTAGGTTGAGGGAAACCCTTGGATGAGCGCCGTCGGATGACGGTTCTCGGGATTCCGGTGATGTGGATTTTTGATGCGGGTCCGTCGCGTCCTGAGCGGCGGCGAGGCGGGCGGTGGATTAGCCCTTGGGGTTTCCCCACCGGGCGCGCGCCGTCTCGACGATGCGGCGGGCCGCATCGAAGGACTGGGATATAGTCATTTCCGACGTATCAAGCAAGACGGCGTCGGGGGCCTGGGTCAGCGGGGCCGAGGCCCGGCCGCTGTCGCGCTCGTCGCGCTTGCGGATGTCGGCGAGGATTTCGTCGAAGGTCACGGCCTCGCCCTGGCCGACCAGCTGCTTCCAGCGGCGGTCGGCGCGCACCTCGGGACGGGCGGTGACGAACAGCTTGGCCGGCGCGTCTGGGGCGATGACCGTGCCGATGTCGCGGCCGTCGATCACGCTGCCGGGCTCGCGCAAGGCAAAGTCGCGCTGCAGGTCGAACAGAGCCGTGCGGACTCCGGGGTGCACGGCCACGCGGCTGGCGGCCTCGCCGGCCTGGCGGGTGCGGACCTGCGGCATTTCCAGTTCGGCCAGCGCCAGGCCCCGCGCGGCGGCCTCGGCGGCGGCCGCGTCGTCCAGGTCGCCGCCGGCGTCCAGCAGGCGCACGCCCACGGCCCGGTACAGCAGGCCGGTGTCCAGCATCGGATAGCCGTAGAGCGCGGCCAGGCGCGAGGCGACCGTGCCCTTGCCCGAGGCGGCCGGGCCGTCGACGGCGATGACGAAGGCCATGGCCCTAGGCCTCGACCAGGTCGCCGCCCAGGCCGCGCATCATCTCGGCGAAGCCGGGGAAGCTGGTGGCGATCATGCCGGGCTCGTCGATCTTGACCGGGGCCTGGGCCGCCAGGCCGAGGACCAGGTGGCTCATGGCGATGCGGTGGTCGCCGTGGGTCTCGACCAGGGCCCCGCCGCGCGGCGGCTGACCGGTCCCCCGGACGATGAAGCCCTCCGGCTCCTCCTCGACATCGACGCCGCAGGCCTCCAGGCCGGCGGCGGTCAAGGCGATGCGGTCGCTTTCCTTGACCCGCATCTCGCCGACCCCGCGCATCACCGTCTCGCCGGCGGCGAAGGCGGCGGCGACCGCCAGGATCGGATATTCGTCGATCATCGCCGGGGCGCGCTCGGGCGGCACGACGACGCCCTTCATGTTCGGCGAGTAGCGGGCGGTGATGTCGCCGACCTGCTCGCCGCTGCTGTCGCGGACATTGGCGATCGTCAGGTCCGCGCCCATCTCCTGCAGCGTCGTGAACAGGCCCGTGCGCAGTTCGTTGAGCATCACCCCCTCGACCGTCACCTCCGAGCCCGGCACGATCAGGCCGGCCACCAGCGGGAAGGCCGCCGAGGACGGGTCGCCCGGCACGGACACGTGGGTTCCGGTCAGCTTCTGGCCGGCGGGCAGGCGGATGTGGCGGACGCCGCCGCGGTCCTCCACCAGCACCTCGGCCCCAAAGGCCCGCAGCATGCGCTCGGTGTGGTCGCGGGTGGCTTCGGGCTCGATCACCTCGACCCCGCCCTCGGCGTGCAGTCCGGCCAGCAGCACGGCCGACTTCACCTGGGCCGAGGCCATCGGCAGCTTGTAGGACAGGCCGCGCAGGTTGCCGCCCTTCAGGGTCAGCGGCAGGCGGCCCTTGTCGCGGCCCAGCCAGGTGGCGCCCATGCGGGCCAGCGGGTCCAGCACCCGGCCCATCGGCCGGCCGCGCAGGGAGTTGTCGCCGGTGAAGGTGGCGCACAGGGCGAAACCCGCCGCCGCGCCCATGATCAACCGCACGCCGGTGCCGGCGTTGCCGCAGTCGACCACGTCCGACGGCTCGACGAAGCCGCCATGGCCCTCGATCCGCCAGCGGCCGACGCCCTCCTGTTCGACCCGCGCGCCGAACGAACGCATGGCCTGGGCGGTCGCCAGCACGTCGGCGCCCTCCAGTAGGCCCTCGACGGTCGTGGTCCCCGAAGCCAGGGCGCCGAGGATCATCGAACGGTGAGAAATCGACTTGTCGCCAGGGGCCCGGACGGTTCCCCGCAAGGCCCCGCCGGGCGTGCTCTTCAGTCCAGCCGCCGTCATGCCGAAACCGGCTCCTTGGTCATGGTGGTTTTCGCGAGGGGATTGCTTTTGACAGCGGCCCTTCGTCATGGCAAGTGACCGGCCGCTTTTCCCATCTGGATCAAAGGGTCGCCGCCTTGGCCAATCCCGAATTGGGCGCAAAACAGATTTGCCCCAACTGCCAATCGAAGTTCTACGACCTGAACCGCCGTCCGGCCGTCTGCCCCAAGTGCGGTGAGACGTTCGACCCGGAAGAGGCGCTGAAGTCGCGCCGCGTGCGCGCCCGCGCCGTCACGCCGGACTACGACGCCGAGGACGAGAAGGAAGTCGTCGCGCCCAAGGAGGTCGACGGCTACGAGGACGAGGTCGATGAGACCCCGGAAATCGACGAGGCCGCCGAGGAGGTCGTCGAGACCGACGACGACGACACCGACCCGACCGTGGCCCCGGCTCCCGGCGGCGACGACCTGGGCGTCGACTTCTCGGAAGACGAGGATCTCGCCGAGGACGAGGCCGACGACGTTCCGTTCCTCGAGGACGAAGACGACGAGGACGTCCTGGACGACGAAATCGAAGGCCTGCCGGGCACGGACGACGACGACTAAGCGCGTCCGCACCCCTCGGAAATCTTGAAGAACTACGGTTCGAAAAATTTTCCGAAAAAAGTTCGCCGGGAGGGTTGATCCAAAAATCCTCCCGGCATAGGTTCCGCGCCTCTTCGGGGGCCACCCACTCGGAACCGTCGGAGAGACTAAGGAATACCAACGCTTCCCACCGGGAAACTTGGGAAAACCTTGGGGCTATAGCTCAGCTGGTAGAGCGCTTGAATGGCATTCAAGAGGTCAGCGGTTCGACTCCGCTTAGCTCCACCAAAACGGCCGCTTCCCTAAAGGGAGCGGCCGTTTCCATGTCCGGCG
Source organism: Caulobacter sp. UNC279MFTsu5.1 (assembly GCF_900114015.1). Classification (GTDB taxonomy): domain Bacteria; phylum Pseudomonadota; class Alphaproteobacteria; order Caulobacterales; family Caulobacteraceae; genus Caulobacter. Next base: position 58,362 of record NZ_FORN01000024.1, read on the forward strand.
CCCGGTTCGGCGGCGCCCGCGCGCTTCCGGCGCGAACGCAACCTTCCCGATAAAAAACGCCTTCGCCCTGCGTCGACTGATCGTCAGAATGGTCCCGTGTTCGGAGGCCTGCTCATGCGATCCCAAAAACCGTTCCCCGCCGCCGCCCTCGCCGCGGCCCTGCTGCTGGTGTCCCCGGTCCTGGCCCAGACGACCGAGCCGTCGAAGGCCAGGCAGGTCGAGGAGGACGCCTCCCGGATGGCCACCTCGCCGCTCAAGGACGTCGGCGTGATCAAGGACAAGATCCCGCCGGTGCTGCTGGAGGCCCGGTCCGCGACCTACGCCCTGCCCTCGCCCCTGACCTGCAAGACGATCTTCGACGCGGTCGACGCCCTGGACGCCGAGCTGGCGCCCGACCTCGACAATCCCGAGACCCAGGTGAAGTCGGGCATGTCGGCCGCCGAGATCGGCGAGACCGTTGTCCACGGCCTGACGCCGATGCGGTCATGGGTCCGCAAGCTGAGCGGCGCCGAGAAGAACGACAACGAGGTGCGCCAGGCCGTCCTGGCCGGCTCGGTGCGGCGCGGCTTCCTCAAGGGGATCGGCCTGCGGATGGGCTGCAAGCCGCCGGCGGCCCCGTTGGGGGTGACCTTGCCGGCGGCGGCCAAGGCGACGAAGCATTAGCCCCTAAATCCGCTCATCCCGGCGAATGCCGGGACCCAGATCCTATGGCGGAGCGGATGATTGGAAAGGCTCAGCGCTCTTGGCGTCAGCCACACCGCTAGTCCATCTGGGTCCCGGCATTCGCCGGGATGAGCGGTTCAAGTTTCAAGAGGCCCACAGCCTCCGCGCCTCCTCGGCCACCACGTCCGGATATTCCTCGGGCCAGAACAGCTTGGCCTTGGCCAGGCGGCGCACGCCCCGCGAGTTCGGCAGCACGCGATCCAGATAGTCCGGGCTTTGCTTGGCGAAGATGTCGTCGGCCATGCCCCAGACGATGCGGACGGGGACCTTGCACCGGCGCAGGGCGACCTCGATCCCGGCCAGGGGGTTGGGGTCCAGGCCCAGGGTGTAGGCGTTGACCAGGGCCTTGCTGGCCGGGGTGGCGACCAGCGGGCCGAAATACATCGCGATCGCCGCGTCGGTGGGCTGGCTGGGATCGGAGAAGCACATGCCGCCGAAACCCTGCGGCGAGCGGGCCAGCTTGGGATCGCGGAACCACGGGACCAGCCACTGGTCGGGATAGGTCCCCTCGCGCGCCAGAGCCAGCACCGGCTGCAGGGCCGGCGGCGGGCTGTCGGGCTCGACGTCGCAATTGGTCAGCAACAAGGTGCGGACCCGGTCCGGAAAGCGGGTGACGAAGATCTGGGCGACCGCCCCGCCGCTGTCGTTGGCGACCAGGTCGACCGTGGCGATCCCCAGCGCGTCGAGGAACGCGGCCAGCATGTCGGCCTGGTCCGACGGCGTCACGCCTTGGCCGGCCGCCACCCGGGTGAAGCCCAGGCCCAGGGAGTCCGGGGCGATGCAGCGGCGGTCGCCCGACAGCCGGTCGAAGGCCCCGCGCCATTGGAAGCTGTTCAGCGGGAAGCCGTGCAGGAACAGGGCGACCGGGCCGGCCCCGCGCTCGACATAGGCGATGTCGCCGAACCGAGTCGGCAGGTGGCGGCGGGCCGCGTTCCAGGCGCGCGCGGCCCTGGCGTCGTCCGCGGCGCGGGGCAGGACGCCCTCGGCCTGGGCCGAGCCGACGGCGGCCGCCACGGCCGAGAAACCCGCCGCGGCGGTCAGGAACTGTCGTCTTTGCATGGTCCGATCCTCATGGCGGGACGCTGCGTCCCGATGCGGCGAAGGATTAGGACCGTCGGATCACCGGCTCCATGACCTGGAAGGTTATGGCGATCATGCCCGGCGCGGTTAGTGTCGCCTCATGAACACCATGACCTCGCCGCCGCCCCGGAGCGCGCCCGCCACGACAGATCACCCCTTGGGCGACCTGCTGCGCCAATGGCGCAGCGCCCGCCGCATGAGCCAGATGGACCTGGCGCTGGAGGCCGGGATCTCGACCCGCCACCTCAGCTATGTCGAGACCGGCAAGGCCCGGCCCAGCCGCGAGCTGGTCGCCCTGCTGGCCGGGGCGCTAGACATGCCGATGCGCGACCGCAACGCCCTGCTGGTGGTCGCCGGCTATGCGCCCGGCTATCGCGAGACCGCCCTGTCGGATCCGCAGATGACCCTGGTGCGGCGGGCCATCGAGTTCATTCTGGCCCAGCAGGAGCCCTATCCCGCCTTCGTCGTGAACCGGCACTGGGACGTGCTGATGGCCAACCGGGGCCTGGCGCGGGTGTTCGACTGGCTGCGCGACGGGGTCCAGCCGCACGGCAACATCATGCGCCAGGTCTTCGACCCCGCCGACATGCGGCCGTTCGTCGAGAACTGGGAGGAGGTGGCCGGCGACCTGATCGGCCACCTGCACCACGAGGCCGCCACCGACAAGACCTCCCGCGCCCTGCTGGACGAGGTGCTGGCCTATCCGGACGTGCCGACCCGCTGGGAACGGCGCGAGCTGGGCGCCACGCCCCTGCCGCTGATGACCGTCACCTTCCGCAAGGGCGACCGGCGCCTGACCTTCTTCTCGACCCTGACCACCTTCGGAACCTCGCGCGACATCACGCTGGAGGAGCTGCGGGTGGAGTGCATGTTCCCGGCCGACGACGAGACGGCGGCCTTCTGCCGGGCGCTGGCGGAAGAAGCGCCCTAGGCGCCGATACAACCTCTGGCGCCATACTTGCTGAGCGACCCTCGAACAGGAGGGTCGATCATGGACGTCAGCGCCAACAGCGGAACCGCCGAGGCCTATCGGACCTTCCAGCGCGAAAACCGCGTCCAGTCGCCGCACACGCTGGACATGGCTGGCGCGGCGATGCTGGGGGCGGTCAAGGACCAGGTCTTCAAGGCGTTCGACGCCGACCAGGACGGCAAGGTCTCGGCGCAGGAGATCGCCAAGCTCGGCAATAATGACCCGGACAAGCTTGCCGACAAGCAGGCCCTGGTCGCAGCCTTCGACCGCAATGGGGACGGCGCGCTGGATTCCGGCGAGTTCGGCGCCTCCAGGCTGCTGGACAGCCAGAACCTCCGGACCCTGCTGGGCGTGCAGAACGAGGCGGGTGTCGCCGGCTGGCTGATCTCGCGGGCCGACACCGACGGCGACGGATCGCTGTCGGCCGAGGAATATGCGGGCGTGGCCTCGTCCGATCTCCGCTCCGGCTGGATCGGTCCGGACGACAAGGACGTCTGGGACTCCGCCGAACAGGTCAACGCCGAGATGTTCGGCCGGACCGACGCCGACAAGGACGGGCGGCTGTCGGCGGCGGAGCTGGCGGCCAAACTCGAGGCCGCGCCGCGGCTCTACCGGTTCGGCGATTCCAGCCAGGCGACCGGGACCCTGGCCGCGCGCAACGACGGCGACGGCGATGCGGCCCTGTCGGCCGATGAACTGACGGCGGCGGCCAAGGCGCGGAACCTGGATACGGCCGGCGTCGACGACCTGATGCGATTGGCCGATCGCGACGGCGACGCCCGGCTTTCCGTCGAAGAACTGCGCGCCGCCAGCCAGCGGCGCCCGCAACTGTCCAGGTCGGGCCAGGCGGGCGACGCGCCCGAAGCGCTCTCCGCCGGCGAAATGCTGCTGGCTCGCCTGCTGGGCTCGACCGTGCGGAACCTGAGCGACCAGATGGCCTCGGAGCTGGGCGGCGCCTTGAACCGGACCGCCTAGGCGCCCCGCGCCACGAACCAGCCGTTGCGGAAGCCCTGGTCGGCCTTGCCGTAGGTGAAGGCCTCGCCCTCGGGGGTGGTGAAGCGGCCGCCGGCGGCGACCAGGATGGCGTGGCCGGCGGCGGTGTCCCATTCCATGGTCGGCCCGTGGCGCGGATAGATGTCGGCCGCGCCCTCGGCGATGCGGACCAGCTTGATCGAGCTGTCCATCGGAGCGCGCAGGGAAAAGCCGTACTGGGCCGCCAGCTCGGCCGCGCGCTCTTCCTTCATCGTGTGGCTGACCAGGGCCAGGGCCTGGCCCTCGGGCCACGCCCGCGCCTGGACCCTGGCCTCCGCGCCGCCCGGCCCCTCGCGCTTGAGCACCCCTTCGGCGCTGGTGAACCAGACCTCGCCCGTCGCCGGGGCGCAGATCGCGCCGGCCACCGGAACACCGTTGTCGATCAGGCCGATATTGACCGTGAAGTTGGGATCGCCGCGCACGAAGGCCTTGGTGCCGTCGACCGGGTCGACCAGGAAGAAGCGCGGGCCGATGGCCTCGGGCGCGCCGAACTCGCAGGCGTGCTCCTCGGAGATCGCCGGGATCTCGGGGAAGCGCTCGGCCAGCCGGGCCAGGATCAGCCGTTCGCCGGCCTTGTCGGCCTCGGTCACCGGGCTCTCGTCGGCCTTGCGGACCACGTCAAGCTCGGTGCGCCAGAACGGCAGGATCACCTCGGCCGCCGCCTCGACGATCGTCGCCAGGTCGCGGCCGTAGTCGGCCAGGTTTGCATAGGACATCTAGGAACCTCCAGAGCATGGGCTTGCCCATGCTCCACCTCTTTGGATTCTGAGGGTCATAGCCTTCGGCTAGGACCCTCTGGGGTCGTCGCCGACGAACAGCAGGGTGACGCGCGTCGCGTCGACCGTCTGCTTGCCGGCGTCTTCGAAATTGACGGTCACGCGATGGCCGATCACCGACTGCACCTGGCCCAGGCCCCAGTCGGGCTGGTCGGGATGGCGCACGAGGACGCCCGGCTCGAGAAACGGATCCATGACGTGCTCCTGATAGGCCGACCGCCCCGTTTGCCAAAGTCCCAAATCACGCCAAAGATCGCGCCATGACCGACCAAGCCGCTTCCGCCCCGCAAGCCGCCGCGCCCGAACTGGACGTCAACGGCCCCGACTTCGCCGCCCTGGTGGCCGCGCGGCTCTGTCACGATTTCATCAGCCCGGCCAGCGCCATCGTCTCGGGCCTGGACCTGCTGGAGGATCCCTCCGCCCAGGACATGCGCGAGGACGCCATGAGCCTGATCTCGTCCAGCGCCCGCAAGCTGGCGGATCTGCTGCAGTTCACGCGGGTCGCCTTCGGCGCGTCGGCCTCGGCCGAGAACTTCGACTCCCGCGAGCTGGAAAAGCTGGCCCAGGGCGTGTTCGCCCACGTGCGCCCGACCCTGGACTGGGCCATCCCGCCCTCGACCCTGAACAAGGCCAGCGCCCGCGCCATCCTGAACATCGCCCAGATCGCCGCCAGCGCCCTGCCGGCCGGCGGCAAGGCGACGCTGCGGGCCGTGACCGCCGACGACCGGGTGGCGATCACCGCCCACGCCGCCGGCCCCCGCGCCCGCCTGCGCCCCGAGGTCCTGGCGGGCCTGAGGGGCGAGGCCCTGGCCGAGGGCCTGGGCGGCCCGTGGGTGCAGGCGGCCTATCTGAACGCCCTGGTCCGGGCGGCCGGCGGCCAGGTCGGGGTCGAGCTGGGTGAGGACCAGGTCACCCTGGCGGCCTGGGTGCCCGCCTGAGCCTTTCCCGCGGATAAAACCTGAAGATCGCGATCACCGTCACCGGTCCTTAACACCCTCCACCGCAAGATGAGGGGATGGAGTGGAGCGTGCCGTGAAGACCTGTCTCGTCGTCGACGACAGCCGGGTGATCCGCAAGGTCGCCCGGCGCGTCCTAGAAGACATTGGCTTCGAGATCGCCGAGGCCGCCGATGGCGTGGAAGCCCTGGCCTGGTGCCGGGCGGCGATGCCCGACGCCGTGCTGCTGGACTGGAACATGCCGGTGATGAACGGGATCGAGTTCCTGCGCCACCTGCGTCAGGAACCGGGCGGCCAGGGCCCGACCGTGGTCTTCTGCACGGTCGAGAACAGGATCGAGGCCATCCGCGAGGCGCTGGACGCCGGCGCGGACGAGTACATCATGAAGCCGTTCGACGGCGACATCATCGCAGCGAAGTTCGCCGAGGCGGGCCTGCTGTGACGCCGGAGGACATGGACCTGCTGGCCGCCCTGGCCCGCCAGCGCGCCGGCCTGCGGATCGAGAGCGACAAGGCCTATCTGGTCGAGAGCCGGCTCAATCCCCTGGCCCGCCGCGAAGGCTTCGAGTCGATCGAGGCGATGATCGCCGCCCTGCGCGCCCATCGCGAGGACCGGCTGATCTGGGCCGTGGTCGAGGCCCTGAGCCTGAACGAGACGGCTTTCTTCCGGGATCGCGAGGTGTTCGCCCACCTGCGCGACGAGTTGCTGCCGTCCCTGTCCAGGCTGACGGACGACCGTCCGATCCGGATCTGGAGCGCGGCCTGCTCGACCGGCCAGGAGGTCTATTCCCTGGCCATGACCGCCGCCGAGGCGCGCGACATCGCGGCCGGCGCCCGGTTCGAATTCTTCGGCTCGGACCTGTCGGACCGCTGCCTGGAGAAGGCCCAGAGCGGTCTCTACACCCAGTTCGAGGTCCAGCGCGGCCTGCCGATCCGCCTACTGGTCAAGCATTTCGAGAACCACGACGAGATGTGGGCGATCAGTCCCCGCATCCGCCAGGCGGTCCGCTGGCGGCGGATCAACCTGCTGGCCGACCTGTCCTCAATGGGCCGGTTCGACGTCATCCTGCTGCGCAACGTCCTGCCGGGCCTGGACCCCGCCGTGCACAGCCGGGTGATCGACAGCCTCGCCGCCCGCCTGGAGGACGACGGCGTGCTGCTGGTCGGCAGCGGGGAGTCGCTGGAGGGCGTCACCAACGCCGTGCGGGCCGTATCCGGCCAATCGGGCCTATTCATCCGCGCCGCGGCCTGAGGCGGCCTCAGGCCCGGGCCGCGCCCAGCCTGGCCCCTCGCCCGCGCCAGAGCGCCAGCATCCGCGCCCAGGGCGTCGCCCGCTCCCGCTCCGGCAACGCCCTGACCAGCTTGCGATAGAGGGTCTGGACCGGTCCCGGCGCCGTCAGCGTGGCGGAGAGATCCAGCGCCTCGATCATCGCCACGGCCTCCTTGCGGTAGTCGACAGGCAGCCGGCCGGCGTGCGGCGCGGGCGTGCGGCAGTCGCTGAAGTCCAGCCTCACGCCGGTCAGCACCTCGATCGCCGTCGCCATGGTGCGGGCGTATTCGGGATCGGCGCCCAGGCGGTCTACGTCGATGACCAAATCGGCGCGCGGCAGGGCCGCCACATAGGACAGCACATAGACCGCGAGGAAGGCTGCGAACGACACCCGGGCGGGCGCCCGCTTCAGCCGCCTGCGCACCGCCTGGATGCGGTCGGCGAGCTCGCCCTTCCCGGCCGCCAGGCCCAGCCGCCGGGCTCCGGCCTCGCCGCCCGCGGCTTCGGACAGGATCACGTACTGGCAGAGCTCGAAATAGGTCGGCCGGGGCCGCTTGCGCAGCGAATAGAACGACCGCCACTGCTGCACCGGGTCGCGGATCAACACGATATGGGTGCCGCCAAACCGCCGCCGCAACCAGCCGATCCGGCCCAGCGTGCGGCAGCAGGCCAGCACCGGAGTGCGGTCCTCGCGCCGCGCCGCCGCGATCACCGTCTCGACATAGGCGGCCTGGCCGGGATCCTCCTGCTCGGCCGGCAGGAAGTAGCCGTCCAGAGCCAGGCGCGTCTCGAAGGCGCGGACGCCGCCGCCCGGCTTCAACAGGCCGGCGAACTCCGACAGGTAGGGCCGGCCTTCGTTCGGGTGGCGTAGGCCGCTGGTGGCCGGCCGTTCGCGCTCGATCCATTCCGGCGTCAGCCGGGCCAGCTGTTCGTGCCAGGGCTCGTAATAGGCCGTCACCTCGGGGACGGCGCGGAAGCGATGCCACACATAGGTGCTGGAGCACCGCCAGCCGCTGTGGACGAAGATCGGCGCGGAAGACGGTCGCGGCAAGTCGAAATCACCCCCGTGGACAGACGACCACAGGCTGAGGCCCCAGCTTGGCTGGCGGATATCGGTTCAGGTTGGACCGGAAGGAGATTTGTAACCGGGGCGCTACGCACGACATCGAATGCTACGAAGCGCGACCGCAAATTGCCGGGTCGTCTCCAAGTTTCACTCTCGAAATCTCGAAATGAAGCCTGGGACAGGCCCGGCGCAAGGACACGGGCGCGAAAAAGCCCGCCGATTCGGAATCGACGGGCTCGTTCGAAGACCCGGTCGCCCGGGCCTTGAGCTTTCGACCAAGGACTACTTGGCGTCCTTGGCCGTGTCGGTGACGGCCTTGCCGGCCGACGAAACGTCCTTGCCGGCGCCTTCGACGGTGTTGCAGGCGGCGACGGTGAGACTGGCCGCGATCGCAGCCAGGATGATGAGCTTGCGCATGGGTCTTCTCCGGTGATCGCCCCCACTGGGCGTTCAAGGTGTTGCCTCAGTTGAACGTGGGGCGTGCTTGCTAGGTTCCGGTCGCGGCTGGCTCGACCGGCGGCGCCTCGGGCGTCGGGAACACCAGCCGCACCAACAGGCCGCCGGCCGGCGAAGCGTCGAACAGCAGCTTGCCGCGCAGTTGCCGGGCGAAGGCGGTCATCAGGGTCCGGCCCACCCCTTCGACCGGCCCCATGGGCGCGCCGGGGCCGTCGTCGCCGATCGCCAGCTCGGCCTCCTCCCCCCGCACGAAGAAGTCGACCGTCAGCGTGCCGCCGCGTTCGGCCAGGGCGTGTTTCTGGGCGTTGGTGATGGCCTCGACCGCGAACAGGGCCAGGGGCGCCAGGCGATCGGGGTCGATGACCAGCGGGTCGGCGTGGACCTCGGTGCGGATGGCGCCGCCGGTCGACATGTCGCCGGCCAGCAGGAGGGCCGTCAGCTCCTCGAGGAACGGCCGCAGGTCCACCCGCTTGAGGTCGGGGCCCTGGTAGAGCGCGCGGTAGATCTGGGCCAGGGCGGTGATCCGCTGGCGGGTGTCGTTCAGGGCCGTGCGGGCGGCGGGATCGGTCAAGGCCCGCTGCTGCATGTTCAGCAGGCTCGAGATGATCTGCAGGTTGTTCTTCACCCGGTGATGGATCTCGCGCATCAGCGCGTCCTTCTCGCCCAGGCTGTCGCGCAGCGAGGCGTCGCGGGCGACGATGCCGGCGGCCATGTCGTCGAGGGTGGCGGCCAGTTCGCGGATCTCGGGCGGGGCGCGCTCGGCCTGAAGCGGGCGCACGGTGAACCGGCCCCGGGCGTAGATGGCCGCGACCCGGCGCAGATAGACGATCCAGCGGATCACCGCCTGCTCGGTGGCGTAGAGCACGGCCGCCAGGGCCAGAACGAAGGCCAGCAGCGGCGCCAGCAGGCGCAGCATCGGGTTCAGCCAAGCCCACGAGGCCAGGCCCGGGGCCTTGGCCGACAGGATGACGAACACCTCCTGGCCGACCAGCGGCGCGGCCGAGAAGTCGCGCGGGCGGTCGTCGGCGTCGCGGCCCGACCACAGGGCCGAGCCGCCGTGGAGGGCCTGGTCCCGCCAGGCCATGGACGGGGTTCCGAACGCCCGCCGGTTGGTGGCGGCGAAGACGTGGCCCTCCGAATCGGCCAGCGCCACCTCCGCCCCGCCCGGCAGGTAACGATTGGCGGTCTCCGGCTGGATGGACGACAGGGTCAGCACGGCGGCCATGGCCCCGTCGAAACGGCCGTCGCGCTTTTCGGCCCGGACGGCGGTCAGGACGGCGGGCTCGTCGGCGTAGGCGACGCCGGGAATGCTGGCCACCACCATGTGCGACCCGGCGGCCAGGCGCTGGAACCACCGCCGATTGGCGCGCGTGGCGTCCGGCGGCGTGGTGGCCGCCGCGCACGACACCCGGCCATAGGCGTCGAAGCGAATCAGGTTGGCGTAGCCCGGCAGGCGCTGCTTCACCGTGTCCAGCCGCTGGGTGCATTCCAGCCCGACCGAGCCAGGCCCCAAGGTCTGGAGCAGGACGCCGGCCGCCTCGATGCGGGCCCGGGCGATCGCGGCGCTGCGGCCGGCCGCCAGCTCCAGGCTCTGGCGACGCGAATCGGCCTCCGCCTTGAAGGCGAAGACCGATTGCAGGACGCCGAGGATCAGGACGGGCAGGAGCGCGAGAAACAGCGCGCCGGCCAGCCGGACCCGGATGGATCCGACCGCGCCGGCCCCTCGCCCGAGGAGGGACTTCACCGCAGGGTGCTCAGTCTCTCCGCGTCGGCCAGGATGGCGTACATGGCGTCGCCGGCGGCGGCGCCGTCGCGGTCGTAGGCGCCGGCCTCGAGAATCGCCTGCAGGGCCCGCCGCGCCCGGCTGACCCGGCTCTTCACCGTGCCCACGGCGCAGCCGCAGATCTCGGCGGCCTCTTCGTAGGCGAAGCCGCCGGCCCCGACCAGGATCAAGGCTTCGCGCTGTTCCGGCGGCAGCATGGCCAGACTGAGCCGCAGCTCGTCCAAGGCCACCGGCGCCTCGGGATCATCGACCGCCACCAGGGTGCGCTCGGCCGCTTCCTGGTCGAGCTGGCTCTGGCGCCAGGACCGGCGCTTTTCGGAATAGAACTGGTTGCGCAGGATCATGAAGGTCCAGGCCTTCATGTTGGTGCCCAGTTGGAAGCTGGCGCGGGCGTCCCAGGCCTTCATCATGGCGTCCTGCGCCAGGTCGTCGGCCGCGGTGGGGTCGCCGGTCAGGGTGCGGGCGAAGGCCCGCAGATGCGGAATGAGCGTGACGAGTTCCTTCTTGAAGGTCCCGTCACGGACCGGATCGAACGGTGACCGGCCGACTTGCGTTTCGCTCATGCTCAACGCTCTCCCGAAGGCGTCTCGGCCTTGCGCAGGATGTCCAGGAACTCGTCGGGCACCGGCTCGTTCACGACCTCGTCGAACATCTGACGAAGCTTGACGCCTATAGCCTGCTGGCGGAGCCGGGCTTCGTCGAGCGCAGCCGCCCCTTTGCGGTGATCTTCCATGGGTACGTGTTCGATCATGTCCTCGACGCCGACAAGACGCGGCGCCCGCCCCCTTTGGCCGAATGAGTGTACGCCGGATGACAACGTCGGATTCCCTATGGGGTTCCACAAGCTTGAGCGTATGATGGCAAAATTGTTGTCGGTTCGGAAGCCGCCATGGAACCGCCGTCTGAGGGTTGCGTTTATGTTCGGATGGCCGAACGGCGCAGCTTCACCGCACCGCAGGCTTTTTTGTTTCCGAAGACACTCACACGGGAGGGGTCATGAGTCTTCTTGCCCGGCTGGCGCCGCACTTGCCTTACGTTCGTCGCTATGCCCGCGCGCTGACCGGCGACCAGACCACCGGCGACCACTATGTCCGCGTCGCGCTCGAAGCCCTGGCGGCCGGCGAACGGTCGCTGGACGCCAACCTGTCGCCCCGGGTCGCGCTGTACCGCGTGTTCCACGCCATCTGGCTGTCCTCGGGCGCCCAGCTGGAGGCCCGCCGCGACGACTCGGGCAATGCGGCCGACGACGCCTCGCAGCGCCTAATGCGGATCGCGCCGCGGTCGCGCCAGGCGTTCCTGCTCACAGCCCTGGAAGGTTTCACCCCCACCGAAGCCTCGCAGATCCTGGATTGCGACTTCGCCGAGGTCGAACGGCTGATCGCCGAGGCCCAGAGCGAGATCGACGCCGAACTGGCCACCGAGGTCCTGATCATCGAGGACGAGCCGGTGATCGCGGCCGACATCGAGGCCCTGGTCAAGGAACTGGGCCATGACGTGATCGACATCGCCGCCACCCGCGGCGAGGCGGTCGACGCCGTCACCCGCCGCACGCCCGGCCTGGTGTTGGCCGACATCCAGCTGGCCGACGGCTCGTCGGGCATCGACGCGGTCAAGGACATCCTGGCCCGCCTCGACGTGCCGGTGATCTTCATCACCGCCTTCCCCGAGCGCCTGCTGACCGGCGAGCGTCCGGAGCCCACCTTCCTGATCACCAAGCCCTTCCAGCCGGAAACAGTGAAGGCGGCGATCGGCCAGGCGCTGTTCTTCCACCCGCGCCGGACCCAAAAGGCGGCCTGATCCCGGTCAGACGCCCAAAACGATCAAGGCCCCGGCTTTCACCGGGGCCTTTTTCATGGGCTTGGCGCGGGCGACCGCGAAGCGGGGTTAGTTGGCGGGCGTCTGCCTGACCGGGGTCTGCGGCGTGGAATACTGCTCGGCTTCCTGGGTGGTGGTCGCGCCGGTGGTGTGTTCGACGCCAGCCAGGTCGCCCGAGCGCAGCCCCCAGGCGCCGAACAGCGCCGCGGCGGCCAGCACGGTCGAGATGACCAGCACCCAGAAGACATGCTTGCCCCAACGACCCTGGCGCGCGCGGGTCGCGTTGACGACGGGATGGGGGTGTTCGAGGTCGGCGGGCATCTTGAGCCTCCTTATCGGGCGGCGGAATAGGCTCCCGCGCCAGGTTTCGTCGGCGCGCTGGAAGCCAGGTTGTCGTTGAAGTGCTGGAGAACGCCCGCCGACGCCGCCACCGCGACGATCACCGCCAGGGCCATGATGCGGTTGCGCCGGACCCTCTGTCGGCGCGTCGGCGCGCTCTCGAAGGCCAGACCACCATGCTCGGCTCTGAAGGTGCGGATCACGACGTTTGCTCCCCGGTGCGAGGCCACGCGGCCTTCGGGAAATCAACGTCCGGTCCCTCGCGGCGTTCCCTTTCAGGCTTGGCCGAAAGGGAACGCGTCACGGAAAATAATCGCGGGAAGAGTGAAAAAAGTTTCGCGCGGCGGGAACCGCCTTCTGGAAGCGGCGTTTTCGAATTGCGGAGGCGGCGACGCCCCCCCGACTTGAGGCTGGTGAAAGCCAGCCTGCTGCCTCCGCACCCTACCCTTGAACGACCGTTCGGCGGACCCGTTTGGATCCGCCTTTTTCGTGCGCGTTTTGGGCGCGCCGGTCTGGCCGCGGCTAGCGCAGCTTTCCGTCCAGATCGAAGCGGATGTCGGCCTGGCGCCTCAGGGGCCGGTTCTCGCCGTCGTTGGTCATGGCCCCCGCGTCGCCCGCCGCCCCGACGTCGAACGCCACGTTGCTGTAGCCCATCTTGTCCAGCGCCCGCGTCACGACTTCGGCGCGCTGCTTGGACAGCGCCAGGTTGGCGTCGGGGGCCCCGACGGCGTCGGCCAGGCCGACGACCCTCACCGAGGCGACCTTGCAGCCCGTGGCCAGGGCGTCGGCGCCCTTCAGCACCGAGCGCGCCTCGTTGGTCAGCTGGGCCGAACGGCTCTCGAAATAGATCTGGACCGAGAAGTCCTCGCAGCTGGGGGCCATCTGCACGATCTGCGACCGCGTCTTGGGCCAGGGATGGCTTGTGCATCCCGCCACCACCAGGCCGCCCAGCGCCGCCGCGCCGATTATCGCCCGTCCGATCGTCTTCATCGCTTGCCCTCTCTGACGCCACGGCGCGCAAAAGGCGGCCGACGCAAGCCGGCCGCCTTTACGAGGGTTCGGCCCGGCCCGCCTTAACGGGGGCTGCCGTCTTCCCAGTAGTAACGACCGCTACGTGAGTCGTAGTAGTAATACCGTCCGGCGCGCTCGTCATAGTACTGACGGCGATTGACGTTGGTCGCGCCGCAGCCGCCGTCCTCGCGGCAGCCCTTCACGGCGCCGATGGTGCCGCCCAGGGCCGCGCCGACGGCGGCGCCGGTGGTGGCGCTGCCGCCGCCGACATTGTTGCCGACGATCGCGCCCGCCAAGGCGCCCAGGGCCGCGCCGCCCGCCGCGTTGCGTTCGGTGTTGCCGGTGGCGGTGCAAGCACTGGCCAGCACGCCGACGCCCAAGAGGGCGATCAAGGTCTTGTTCATCGTGGCTCTCCGTTCGAGCTTGTCCCACGCAGGCAAACGAGCCGCGCCCGCCAACGGTTCCGGGAACCGCCGTCAAGCGCCGCCGTTTCTGGTCTCGAACCTTCCTCGCGCATCCGCGCCCTGGCCCGGCGCCCCGCGCGCCCTGGAACTTCGCATGCGTGTGGAAGTCGTCACCAACATCGCTTCCGGCTCGGTGGGCAAGGAGGCGCCCGCCCAGGCCGAGGCCATCCTGGCCGAGCACGGGGTTACGGGACGGGTCCACGCCCCCAGCGAGGGCGAGCTGACCGCCTGCCTGCGCGACGCCCTCGATTCCAAGCCCGACGCCCTGCTGGTGGTGGCCGGCGACGGCACCGCGCGGGCCGCCGCCGAGATGGCCGGCCCCGACGGCCCCCTGATCGCGCCCCTGCCCGGCGGCACCATGAACATGCTGCCCCACGCGCTGTACGGCGCCATCCCGTGGCCCGAGGCCATGGCCAACTGCCTGAAGAGCGGCCGGGAGCGGATGATCTCCGGCGGCGAGATCGACGGCCGGCTGTTCTTCGTCGCCGCCATCCTCGGCAGCCCGGCCCTGTGGGCGCAGGCCCGCGAGGCGGCGCGGGCTGGCCGGGCCGCCCTGGCGCTGATGCGCGCCCGCCGCGCCCTGCGCCGCGCCTTCTCCAGCCGGCTGCGCTACGTGCTGGACGGCCGTCCCAAGGGCAAGACCGAGGCGCTGAGCCTGCTGTGCCCCCTGGTCTCGGCCGACCTGGACGCCGACGCGCAGGCCCTGGAGGCCGCCGCCCTGGATCCCGCCAGCGCGCTCGACATCTTCCGCCTGGGGGTCAACACCGTGACCGGCAACTGGCGCAACGACCCGTCGGTGATCGTCGGCCGCTGCCGGATCGGCAAGGTCTGGGCCGGAGGTCCGATCCCGGCCATCCTCGACGGCGAGCCTGTGCGGCTGGGCGACACCGTCAGCATCCGCTTCCGCCCCAAGGCCTTCCGCGCCCTGGTTCCCGCCTCATGACTCCGCTCAAGCTGGTCCAGGTCTCCGATATCCATTTCGGCGGCGAGCACAAGGCCGCCGTCGAGGCGGCGGTCGAGCGCATCCACGCCGAGCGGCCCGACCTGGTGATCGCCGCCGGCGACCTGACCAAGGACGGCAAGATCGAGGAATTCGACGCCGCCCAGGCCTGGCTCGACCGCCTGCCCCGGCCGCGCCTGGTCACGCCGGGCAATCACGACACCCCGTTCGCGGGTCCCCGCGAAATCCTGACGCGGCTGGTCGCCCCGTGGCGACGCTACGAGCGCCGGTTCGGCGAGCGGATGAACAGCGATTGGGACGATCCGCGCGCCACGGTCGTCACCCTCAACTCGGCCCGCGCCTTCCAGCTGCGGCTGAACTGGTCGAAGGGCGCGGTGTCGCGCCGCCAGGTCCGCGAGGTCTGCGCCGACCTGAGGGGCGCGGCGCCGGGGGCCCTGAAGATCGTGGTCTGCCATCACCCGCTGATCGAGATGATCGGCGGCCCGATGACCGCCCGGGTACACGGCGGCACGGCGGCCGCCCAGGCCTTCTCGCACGCCGGGGTGGACCTGGTCCTGACCGGCCACATCCACGCGCCGTTCGTGCATCCCTATCCGTTCTCGGACGGCTGCACCCAGGCGGTGGGCTCGGGGACGTTGTCGGTGCGCGAGCGCGGCGTGCCGCCCAGCTTCAACCTGATCGAGGTCGACGACGTCGACATCCGCGTCACCGCCTTGGCCTTCGAGCGCACCCGGTTCACGACCTTCCGGACATGGTCGGTGCCGCGTCGCTGCGCGCCCGAGGGCCCGAACGAAAACGGCGCGACCGAGGTCGCGCCGCTCCGGATCTAGAAGGCTGGAACCGATCAGGCCGGCTCGGGATAGGTCCAGGCCTCGCCCTGGCCCTTGGCCGCGGCGAACTGGGCGTCGGCGAACGCCCAGTTGGGCAGGACGTCGAACCAGGCTTCCAGGAAGCCTTTCCGATTGTTCTGGTGGTCCAGGTAGTAGGCGTGCTCCCACAGGTCGCAGACCAGCAGCGGGGTGACGCCCGGCTTGGTCAGGGTGTCGTCGGCGTCGTGGGTCGAGATCACCACCAGCTTGCCGTCCTGCACGGCCAGCCAGACCCAGCCCGAACCGAAGTGACCGACGCCCTCGGCGACGAACTTTTCCTTCAGGCCGGCCAGGTCTCCGAACGCCTCGGCGATGGCGGCGGCCAGCTCGGTCGACGGGGCGGCCTTGTCGGCGCTCATGCAGTCCCAGAAGAACGCATGGTTCCAGGCCTGGGCGGCGTTGTTGAACACCTTGCCGGGGCCGGCTTCGCGGATCACCGCTTCCAGCGGGCGCTTGTCGCCTTCCGGCAGCAGGCCGTTCAGCGCGTTCACATAGGCCGCGTGGTGCTTGTCATGGTGGAAATGAAGCGTGTTGGCCGAGATGGTCGGCTCCAGGGCTTCATAGGCGTAGGGGAGGTCGGGGAGTTTGAACATGATCGCTCCAGGGCAAAACGCCCCCGGAAGATGGGCGGGGAGGCCCAGAAAACCAGAGGCGGGAAAGGCTCGTCTTGTCGATTGCCGCTAACGCTGCGGCGGTTTTTGCGAATCCAGCAGCGCCTTGGCGACGATGGCCGCCAGGGCCGGGTTGCGGAAGGCGATGATCCCAGCCGCCAGGCCGGCGCCGACGGTCAGGATCGGGCGCTCCTTGACCATCTCGATGGCCTTCTCGGCGAAGGCCAGGGCGTCCGGCGCGGGGGCCGGGCGGGCCTTCTCCTCGGCCTTGAGCGCGGCCAGCAGGCCGGCGAGGCCGACGACCGCGGCGGCGACCGCGGCGACCACCGCCGCCGCGCCGGCGGCGCCGAGATGGGGCTGCAGCACCGCGAACAGCGCGAAGGCCGCGGCGAACACGCTCACGGCAGCGGCCGCGGCGATCGCCGCGGCCGCTGCCAGGGTCGTCAGGGTCTTGCCGAAGATCACTTGTCGCGGCCGCCGCGGTTTCCGGCCAGCAGCAGGCCCAGCAGGACGCCGACGCCGAGGCCGGCCAGGGTGGCGGTGATCGGCCGCTCGCGAACGCGTTCGCTGACATAGCGGCTGGCTTCGTCGACCGATTGGCCGGCGGTGTCGGTGTAGGTGCGGGTCTGGGCGCGCAGGGTTTCGAGGCCCTGGGTCAGGGACGCTTCGATGCGCTTGGCGGCGTCGGCAAGATTGGCCTTGGCGGCCGAGGCGGCCTCGCTGAAGTTGCCGCGGGCGGCGTTGGCCGCCTCGCCGAAGCTGCGCTCGGCGTGGTCGAGGGCGGCGCCGGCGTTCGACGAAGCCTTGCTGGCTTCCTTCAGGGCGGGATTGAGGGCGTTGTCGGGCATGATGATCTCCGGTTCGCGGCTCGGCTTGTGGGGGGCGGGCAGCTGCAGAGCTGCGCCCGCACAACGCGAAGCCAAGGCGACGAGTTCCATTGTAGCCTTAAGGTTGGAGCTTCACCACAGGGGATCTTCACCCCCGATGGCGGGGCGCCGGCTTTATCGATCTCGCGCCTCGCGCGAACCCGGTTTATGGTCGAATCATGGACGATGCGGGTGGAACGCTGACGGATGATCAGGAGGCGCGGCGGCTGCGCGCCCTCGACGCCCTTCGCGTCTTCGACGGCGACCCGGCCGACCCCCGATTCGACCGCATCGTGCGCCTGGCCTCGCGCCTGTTCGGCGCCCCGCGCGCGGCGATCCGCCTGATCGGCAGGGACCGCGTCTGGCTGAAGGCCAAGGTCGGGTTCGACCATCTCGAGGAGCCTCGCCCCCCCGGCCTGGCCGAACGGCTGCGCGAGAACCGCGTGGTCGCCCATCCCGACCTCGCCGGCGATCCCGACCAGATCCTGCGCCCCTGGTGCGCGGACAGCCGCTTCTTCGCCTGCGCGCCTCTGAAGACGGCGTCGGGCGAGATCGTCGGCCTGCTGACCGTCGAGGATCCCGCGCCCCGCGACGCCGTCGACCCGAGCCTGACCGAGGCCCTGGCCGACCTGGCCGCCCTGGCGATGGAAGAGCTGCTGCACGACGCCGAGACCGCCCGCAACGTCGCCGAGCGCACGCTGGACAGCGAACGGATCGCCCTGGCCCTGCACGCCGCCAACCTGGGCGAGTTCGTCTGGGACGTCGCGGCCGACACCGTCCGGGTCAGCGCCCGGATGGCGTCGATCACCGAGGTCCCCGAAGGCGTCGCGCCGGCCCAGGGCGGCGAGGCGCTGTACGGCTTCGTGCACCCCGACGACCGCGAGACGGTCCGCGCCGAGGTCGAGGCCCAGCTGAAGGCCCAGGGACGCTACGAGGTCGAGTTCCGGCGCCAGGCGTCCGACCCGCACAAGGTGGTCTGGAACCGCGTGGCCGGCCTGCTGGTCCGGGATTCCGGCAACCGGCCGCTGCGGCTGATCGGGGTGGTGCAGGACGTCACCGCCCGCAGGGACGCCGACGACCAGCGCGAGAACCTGCTCACCGAACTGGACCACCGGATCAAGAACATCCTGGCCGCCGTTCAGTCGGTGGCCGGCCAGTCGGCCCGCAAGGCCTCGTCCCTGGACGGCTTCCTGAAGGCCTTCAACGGCCGGCTGAAGTCGATGAGTTCGGCCCACGACCTGCTCAGCGCCGCCCGCTGGCGCGGCGCCACCCTGGCGCGGATCGCGGCGGCCGAGCTGGGGGGCCTGGCCCCCAACCAGACCCGCTGGGACGGGCCGGAGCTGTTCCTGACGCCCCGCGCGGCGGCGGCCCTGTCGCTGACCCTGCACGAGCTGGCCGTCAACGCCGTCAAGTACGGCTCGCTGTCGGTCGAGAGCGGCCGGGTCGAGGTGGTCTGGCGCGTGGCCCCCGACGGCGGCTTCAATCTGGAATGGCTGGAGACCGGCGGGCCGATGACCTCGCCGCCGGACGTGCGCGGCTTCGGCATGACCCTGATCGAGGACGTGGTCGGCCGCGAGCTGGGCGGGCGGGCGACCGTCGAATACAAGCGCAGCGGCGTCACGGCGATGATCCACGCCGCCGCCGACGCCCTGATCGACGAGCCCGAGCCGGAGCCGGTCGAGACCCCCGACGCCCGCATCGTCGAAACCGTGGGCGGCGGCGACGACAGCTTCAAGGCCGGCGACATCGCCGGGCTGAAGGTGCTGATCGTCGAGGACTCGCTGCTGCTGGCCATGGAGCTGGAGGCGGGACTGGAGGATTCGGGCGTCGAGGTGGTGGGCTGCGCGGCCGAGCTGTCCGAGGCGCTGCAGATGCTGGAGCTGTCGTTCGACGCGGCGGTCCTGGACGCCGACCTCAACGGCCAGTCGGTGGCCCCGGTCGCCGAGGTGCTGCGCCGCGAGGGCCGGCCGTTCGTGTTCGCCACCGGCTACGCCGACAAGGCCGCCCCGATGGGCTTCGACGCCCCGATCGTCCGCAAGCCCTACAACGTCCACCAGATCGCCCGGGCCCTGGCGTCGGTGACGGGGCGGTAGGGAAGACGGATCCATCACTTGCCCCCTACGGACCGCTTCGCGGTCGTCTTCCCCCGGAGGGGGAAGAGCGCCGGTGCGAAGGCTCCGCCCCCTCTGGGGGCGGACAGGCGGCGAAGCCGCCAGGTGGGGGCAAGTGATAGCGGGCACGATCTGTCGTCCTCACGCGGCTGGCCGCTGAGCTGATGGAAAGGGTCGCGGAGCGCCGGACGACGTCCGGAGTTCTTTGATAAATACCGTTTCGACGAAGCCCGATCGCTCCGCGCGGTCGTTTTCCGCCAGCGTCCGGTGGGCAGCCCTGTTGAGGCTTAGCCGGACCCGGTCTCGATCCCTTTCGGGAGAAACC
>NZ_FORN01000050.1 GCF_900114015.1 Caulobacter sp. UNC279MFTsu5.1
CTGCTGGATCTGTGCACCGCTTGATTTCAGAGGCGGGAGTGAGCCGAACCAGGACCGGAGCGAACCCCAAGACGGGCGGGACCTTCCAGCGAGAAGACCCCGATGGGCGAGCTTACGTCCCTCGCCCTCTGTTTCAGTCGCTTCCCAGCCAAAGCCGCAAAGGACCCCGCTCGATCGCCCCCCGCCGCCGCATCGGTCGCTGGCCATGCGCCCTTTCCCTGCGACGAGGTGAGACCAGGATACGGCCGGTCCGAGAGGGTGCGGGGATTAAAGTTTTAGGTCAGGGATTCCAGCGGCTTGGCCGCCGCAATGACGGGGAGATGCCCTTGCGGCGCGTCCCCGACCGCCTGGCTCCGTGCGAAACCGGGGGACACGCCGCGAGGGCGTGTCCCCGGCGGCGGGCGACTTTGGGGATGCACGGCCGTGAGTGCGCGTCCCCGCCGTCTACCGCCCCTCGACCCACAGGCTCAGCGGCTGCTTCTCCTCGCGGCGCACCAGGATGGCGTAGCCGACCGCGAACACCACGATCCCGATAACCAGCCCGCCCAGGAAGCCGGCCGGGGTGGCGAACCACAGGGTCAGGGTCGAGATGGCGGTGGCCAGGCCCAGCATGCACCATCGCAGGAGGATGCTGAATCCGTGATAGGTCTGCTCGTGGGCGAGCAGTTCGGGTCTTCCGGCGTCGTTGAAATCGGCGTCCATGCGTCACCTCCGCTATTATCGAGGTCGGACCCGGGCCGTCGTACGCGGCCCTGGGCCGAACACTCAAGAACACCCTAAGCCCGTTCCGGGTTTCGCGCGAGGGTCTCGACCTTGACGGGAGGATCGGGGCCGGCCCCTATGTCGGCGCGAGGGCGGGGCGCGACCATGGCGACGAACGGCAATCTGACGGGCATCTGGCAGGGGCTCTACGCCTATCCCGGGGCGCGCGCGCCGGTCAGCTTCACCGCCACCCTGATCGAGAGCGGTGCCTGGCTCAGCGGCTCGATCCACGAGACGGCCCAGGACGAATGGGGCGACTGGTGCGAGGTGTTCGCCACGCTGCTGGGCAAGCGGGCCGGCCAGGCGGTGGCGTTCACCAAGACCTATGACGGCACGAACGGCTGGACCCACGCCGTGGCCTATGACGGTGCGCTGAACGCCGACGCCACCGAGATCGGCGGGCGGTGGTCCATTCCCGCGGCCTGGTCGGGCAAGTTCCTGATGATCAGGCCGGAAGGGCGGCGGGCGCCGCTCCTGCGCGAGGCCTTCGAGCGGATCTAGGATCCGCTCACCGCGGGCTCGAGGAGGCGGAGGATCGAAGCTCCGTTTGAATTGTCATCCCGGACAAGCGCGCAGCGCGAAGATCCGGGACCGACGCCTGAACTCAGCGCTTCCGGCGGTCCCGGATCCGCGGCCGGCTTCGCCGCCCTTGTCCGGGATGACAACCGTTAGGAGGGCAGGGCGGAAATCACCGTCCGCATCAGCGGGGCCAGCACGATGTCGCCCGGCGCGGCCGGGTCGATCCAGGCCAGGTCCTCGATCTCGGCGCGGGCGGCGACCTGGCCCTCGACCGTCACCAGATAGGCCGCCGCCCGCACGGTGAAGCCGGGCTCGTTGGCGGCCGGGGCCTCGAAGGCGCCCAGCAAGGTTGCGTCGACCAGCCGGCAGCCGATCTCTTCGTCCAGTTCACGCGCCAGGGTGGTCAGGTCGTCCTCGCCGGGCTCGCGCTTGCCGCCGGGCTTCATGAAGATCGCCGTGCCGCGCTTGCGGACCACCAGCATGCGGCCGGCCTCGTCGCGGATCACGGCGGTGACGATGTCGATGGTTCGGGTCATTGCGTAAAGGGCTTCGTCAGCTTCTTTCCGCCAACGCCCTGGTAGGTGGTCCTATCCGACCGTCCCCTGGCATCGGATACACTCACGGTGAAGTGGGGGCCGTAGACCCTGTCCACGGCAAAGCGGACCGTCAGCTGTGTGAAATAAGATAGCTCGGCGCCGTGCTTGGCGACCAACGTGGGCAGCCAATGTTTATACTGGCGGAGCGCCTCGGTGAGGACACGCGAGGTGGCCCCGCCGTAAACCCGGCTGGCGATGAAGTCGATCTCGATATAGCCGTCCGCGGAGGCCTGGGCTTCTTCGAAGATATCGTAGCCGTAGATGCCGATCGGTAGGCCGACGCCGCTCGAGATCGAGTCCGCGAAGTTGTGCGCGATCGACTTGAGCTCGCCGAACCGCATCAGCCCAGCTTCTCC
Source organism: Caulobacter sp. UNC279MFTsu5.1 (assembly GCF_900114015.1). Lineage (GTDB taxonomy): Bacteria > Pseudomonadota > Alphaproteobacteria > Caulobacterales > Caulobacteraceae > Caulobacter. Next base: position 2,234 of record NZ_FORN01000050.1, read on the forward strand.
GCCGCCCAGGGCGCGAAATAGGTGATGATCCCGGCCGCGCCGGCCCGCTTGAAGGCGGTCAGGCTTTCCAGGATCGCCCGCTCCTCGTCGATCCAGCCGTTCTGGCCGGCGGCCTTGATCATCGCGTACTCGCCCGACACCTGGAAGGCGTAGGTGGGCATGCGGAACTCGTCGACCAGGCGGCGCAGGATGTCCAGATAGGGCAGGCCCGGCTTGACCATGACCATGTCGGCGCCCTCGGCGATGTCGAGCGCGACCTCGCGGATCGCCTCCTCGCTGTTGGCCGGGTCCATCTGGTAGGTCTTCTTATCGCCCTGGCCCGCGGAAAGCTTGGCCGAGCCGATGGCGTCGCGGTAAGGGCCGTAGAAGGCCGAGGCGTACTTGGCGGCGTAGGACATGATCATGGTGTCCTGGAAGTTGGCGCCCTCCAGGGCCGCCCGCAGCTTGCCGACACGGCCGTCCATCATGTCGGACGGGGCCAGGATGTCGGCGCCGGCTTCCGCCTGCATCAGCCCCTGTTCGATCAGGCGCTCGATGGTCGGGTCGTTGAGGATCTTGCCTCCCTCGACCACCCCGTCGTGGCCGTGGTCGGTGAACGGGTCGAGCGCCACGTCGCACAGGATCCCGACCTCGGGGGCGGCGTCCTTCATGGCCTTGACGGCGCGGGGGATGACGCCGTCCGGGTCGGCGGCGATCGAACCGACCGCGTCCTTCCGGGCCCCGTCGATGTGCGGGAAGATGGCGATGGCCGGGATGCCCAGGTCGCGGGCCCGCACGGCGGCCCTGGCGGCGTCCTTGACGCTCAGGCGCTCGACGCCCGGCATCGAGGCGACCGGAACCGTTCCTTCGCCCTCGTGCACCACCATCGACCAGATCAGGTCGGAAGGCTCCAGCGTGGTCTCGCGGACCAGGCGGCGGGTCCAGTCGGCCTGGCGCAGGCGGCGCAGGCGGGTGGCGGGGTAGGGGGCGAGGGGCGGCGTGGTCATGGCCTAGGGTTTCGCGCGGCGGGCGGCGCGAGGCAAGGCGGTTGGTTGCTTAAGGGCGCTTGTCGAACGCGCGGGGCTGGCCAATGCTCGCGTCCAAGCTGATCGAGGGACGATGGGATGAAGCGGTTTGTGATGGCGGTCGCGGCGCTGGCGCTGCTGGCGACGTCCTTCTTCGCGACAGGGGCCTTGGCGCGGCAGGCCCCGCCGACCGGCTACTATGACCCCAAGGCCCCGGACGCCTGGTCCGGCGGGATCCGGATGGTCGACATCGACACGCCGTCGGGCAAGTTCCGCGTCTGGACCAAGCGGGTCGGCTCCAATCCCAAGCTCAAGGTGCTGCTGCTGCACGGCGGCCCCGGCGCGACCCACGACTATTTCGAGGCCTTCGACAGCTACTTCCCGGCCCAGGGCATCGAATACATCTATTACGACCAGCTGGGCTCGGGGCGCTCGGACAAGCCGACGGACACCAAGCTGTGGACCATCGACCGCTTCGTCGACGAGGTGGAGCAGGTGCGCAGGGCGCTGAACCTGGACTCCAGCAACTTCTGCGTCTTGGGCCACAGCTGGGGCGGCGTGCTGGCGATCGAGTACGCGCTGAAACACCAGGCCAACCTGAAGTGCGTGGTGATCTCGAACATGATGGCCTCGATCCCGGCCTACAACGACTACGCCAGCAAGGTGCTGATGCCGCAGATGGACCCGGCGCAGCTGGCCAAGGTCAAGGCGCTGGAAGCGGCGGGCAAGACCTCGGACCCTGACTACATGGGCACGCTGATGCCGATGCACTACGAAAAGCACATCCTGCGTCGGCCGGCCGACCAGTGGCCCGAGCCGGTGACCTACGCGTTCTCGCAGCTGAACGGCGAACTCTACACCCTGATCCAGGGGCCCAGCGAGCTGGGCGCCAGCGGGCTGCTGGCCCATTGGGACCGCTTCGCCGACCTCAAGCGCATCAGCGTGCCGACCCTGGTGATCGGCGCCAGGTACGACACCATGGACCCGGCCTATATGGAGAAGATGTCGAAGGAGCTGCCCAAGGGCCGCTATCTCTACATGGCCAATGGCAGCCACATGGCGATGTACGACGACCAGGCGAACTATTTCGCCGGGCTCACCGCATTCCTGAAGGGGCTGAATTAGCCCGGATTACGGAGCGTAGTTGACGTTGTCGACGCGGACCTGCTGCACGCCGTCGATGCGCCGCCAGACCTGGGCCTTGCAGATCAGCCCACCCAGGACGCAGCCCTTGGCCTTCATGGTGCGGGCGTCGATGAATTCGGCCGTGCCGACTAGGGTGACCTTCAGAGTCGGCACGAAGACTTTGCCGCGCATGTTTCCGTTGCGGGTCGGCTCGAAGTCGCGCAGCAGCTGCTGGCCGACCAGGGTGGTCAGGCCGCTCTTGCGCGCATCGGCCTCGGCCTTGGGGCTGGCATAGACCACGGTGCCGCAGGTGCTGGTCCCGCAGCTCTTGATCGCCACCCGGACATTGTCCTTCGGGCCGGTCCAGACGCCCAGGTCGGCGGCCTGAACCGACGACACGCTGGCGAGCGCCGCGAGGGCGGCGAAAACGGCAGTGAACTTACGCATGACAGAAAGACGACGCCTCCAGTGGCCGCGATTTGATACTGGAGGACGGTCGGATCAAGGGCGGTGCGACACTTGGCTTTCGCTTTTTGCGCGCTGCGGCATTCAAAGTCACCAAGTGAGATATGATTGACACAGTCGTCGGCGCGCGGCACGTCAGCGGCCAAGAAGGCGAGGGGATCACTCTGCCCCGCTTGGGAGGATATCGCGCATGGATTTCGCGCTCAACGACGATCAACGCGCTATCTGGGACATGGCTTCGGGCTTTGCGGCGGAACGCCTTGCCCCGCATTCCGCCGAGTGGGACGAGAAGAAGCACTTCCCGGTCGACGTGCTGCGCGAGGCTGCGTCCCTGGGTTTCGCGGGAATCTATGTCCAGGACGACGTCGGCGGCAGCGGCCTTTCGCGCCTCGACGCCTCGATCATCTTCGAGGCGCTGAGCTACGGCGACGTGCCGACGGCGGCCTATCTGACCATCCACAACATGGCTTCGTGGATGATCGACCGGTTCGGCTCCGACGAGCTGCGCCGGCGCTACCTGCCGCGCCTGACGACCATGGAGCTGATCGCCAGCTACTGCCTGACCGAGCCGGGCTCGGGCTCGGACGCCGCGGCCCTGCGCACCACCGCGCGGCTGGACGGCGACCACTATGTGCTGAACGGCGGCAAGGCCTTCATCTCGGGCGGCGGGGTGTCGGACGTCTATGTGGTCATGGCCCGCACGGGCGTCGACGGCGCCAAGGGCGTTTCGGCCTTCGTGGTCGAGAAGGGGACGCCGGGCCTCTCGTTCGGCGCCAAGGAGCGCAAGATGGGCTGGAACGCCCAGCCGACCGCGCAGGTGAACTTCGACGACTGCCGCGTGCCGGCCGCCAACCGCATCGGCCAGGAGGGCGAGGGGTTCCGCTTCGCCATGATGGGCTTGGACGGCGGGCGGCTGAACATCGCCTCGTGCTCGCTGGGCGGGGCCCAGTTCGCCCTCGACACCGCCAAGGCCTATCTCGAGACCCGCAAGCAGTTCGGCAAGCCGCTCAAGGACTTCCAGGCCCTGCAGTTCAAGCTGGCCGACATGGCCACCGAGCTGGAGGCCGCCCGCCTGATGGTGCGCCGCGCCGCCCACGCCCTGGACAACCGCGACCCGCAGGCCACCAAGCTGTGCGCCATGGCCAAGCGGTTCGCCACCGACGCCGGCTTCCAGGTCGCCAACGACGCCCTGCAGCTGCACGGCGGCTACGGCTACCTACAGGACTATCCCCTGGAGCGCATCGTCCGCGACCTGCGGGTGCACCAGATCCTGGAGGGCACAAACGAGATCATGCGGGTGATCATCGCGCGCGAGATGTTCCGCCAGTGAGCGAGCCCGAGGTTCCTTTGGCCGAGGGCGTGGTTTGCGAGCGGACCTATCAGGTCGTCGTCGACGGCCAGCCCCAGCCATTGCTCTGCCGTTGGTTCGTCCCCACGCCGCATCCGCAAGGCGGCTGGGACTGCCAGGTGAAGCTGGTTTGGCCAGGCGGGCGCGTCCAGAAGGCCTATTCGGGCGGCGTCGATTCCGCCCAGGCTCTGGTCTTGGCGCTGGAGACCGTGCACTCCCGGATCCTCGCGGACGACAGGCCAATCCACTGGTTCGAAGAGCATGACGATCTGGGCTTGCCCTACAGAGACCATCTCGACGAAGATCTCGCCGAGCGGAAAGCGCGGTTCGACGCCCGCACGCGCAGCCACCCGCTTTGGGCCCCGGTTTACGCGACCCTGTCCGCCGGCTGGGACCCGTTCGTCCGCTCGTCGGTTCGGGAAAAATATGACCCGTACCTGCGTGAGCTGATCGGCAGGCTGCAAGAGCGGGAGCCAGCTGAGCGGATAGCGGCGTTCCTTGGCGAGCTCAGAAGCTATATCGACGGCAGTGAAGCCTTCGAAAGCGACGCCGCGACGGATCTGGTCGTCGTCGGCAAGCTCAGAGCACTGGTCGAAGAAGCCAAATGATCTATCTCTGCCGCCACGGCCAGACCGAGTGGAACCGCGCGCATCGCCTGCAGGGCCAGTGCGAGTCCGACCTCACACCGCTGGGGCGGGTCCAGGCCGGGGCGATGGGCGACCTGCTGCATGACCTGGTCCGGCGCGACGCCGACCGCCCCTGGCGCATCGTCGCCAGTCCGCTGCGGCGGACGCGGGACACGGCCGGGATCATCGGCGCGAAGCTGGGTCTGCCCGTCGAGTTCGACGACCGGCTGATGGAACTGACGGTCGGCGAATGGGAAGGACGCCTGCGAGCCGACGTTCAGCGTGACCATCCCGAACTGTTCACCGACCGGACCTGGTTCTTCGCCGCGCCAGGCGGCGAGACCTACGACCAGGTGATGGCGCGGGTTTTCGGCTGGCTGACCGAACAGGCCGCCGAGCCCGAGCGCCGGCTGATCGTGGTCAGCCATGGCATCGCCGGCCGGCTGCTGCGCGGCGCCTATGCGGGCCTGTCGCAGGTCGAGACCCTGGAGCTGGACGTGCCCCAGGACGCCGTCTACCGACTGCACGCCGGCCAGATCGACCGCTTCGACTGCGAACCGGTCGAAGATCCCGAACGCGTCAAGGACACCGCCAAGGAAGCCGTATGAACGACCAGCCCGAAGTCCTTGTTCGCGTTCAGAAAAACGTCGGTCGGCTGACCCTGAACCGGCCCCAGGCGCTGCACGCCCTGACCCAGACCATGTGCGAGACCATGATCGCCGCCCTGCTGGATTGGCGAGACGATCCGGAGATCTACATGGTCGTCATCGACCATGCCGGCGAGCGGGGATTCTGCGCCGGCGGCGACATCCGCATGCTGGCCCGCAGCGGGGCGGGCGACGCGGTCGAGGCGCGGGCCTTCTTCCACACCGAGTACCAGTTGAACCACCTGCTGTTCACCTACGACACCCCGGTGGTCGCCCTTCTGGACGGGGTGGTGATGGGCGGCGGCGTCGGAATCTCGATGCCTGCCCACTACCGGATCGCCACCGAGCGTACGACCTTCGCCATGCCCGAGACCGGCATCGGCCTGTTCCCCGACGTCGGCGGCGGCTGGTACCTGCCGCGCCTGCCGGGCAAGGCGGGGCTGTGGCTGGCCCTGACCGGGGCGCGGATCAAGGGCGCGGACTGCCTGCGGCTGGGGATCGCCACCCACTTCGTCGAGTTCGGCGCCGTCGAGGGGCTGAAGAAGGCCATCGTCGCCGACCCGCGCCGCATCGAGGAGACGCTGAGGAAATACCGCGCCGACGCCGGCAAGGCTCCGCTGGTCAGCTTCGAGCAGGACCTGAACCGCCTGTTCGTCGGCGACAGCGTCGAGCAGATCTTCGAGTTCCTGGAGGCCGACAGCAGCGACTGGGGCAAGGCCCAGCTGGCGACGATGAAGACCAAGTCGCCCCAGACCCTGAAGGTGGCCTTCCGCCAGCTGGAGGCGGGGGCGGTGATGACCGACTTCGCCGACAACATGGCCATGGAATACCGGATCGGCTCGCGCGTGGTCCGTCGCCACGATTTCATCGAGGGCGTCCGCGCGGTGATCGTCGACAAGGACAACGCGCCGAAATGGGATCCGGCCACGCTTGAAGAGGTCACCGACGCCATGTTGGATGAGATTTTCGCGCCGCTGCCGGCGGATCAGGAATGGTCGCCGCTGACGTAGCGAGATTGCTGCGCTAGCTTGCGCCTAACGAGAAGACGCCGTCGGAAGGAACACCCATGCGTAAGCCGCTAATCAGCCTCGTCGCCGTGCTCGCCCTGGCGGGCTGCGCCACGACTCCGATGGGCCCCGCGGCGCCGCCTCCGCCGCCGCCGGCCGACGCGCCCGCCGCGATCCCCGCCAACATCGCCGCGGCCCTGTCCGATTCGAACCGCCCCGCCGCCGACATGGTCCGCGACGAGAACCGCCTGCCGGGCCAGACCCTGGCGTTCGCCGGCGTCAAGCCAGGCGCCAAGGTCGCCGACCTGATCCCCGGCGGCGGCTATTTCACCCGCATCCTGTCGAAAGCCGTCGGGCCGCGCGGCCACGTCTACGCCTATGTGCCGGACGAACTGACCAAGCTGGCCAAGCGCGAGCCGGCCGTGACGGCCATCGCCCGGGATCCGGCCTACAAGAACGTGTCGGTGATCCTCAACACCCTGCCCAACTTCGCCACGCCGGAGAAGCTGGACCTGGTGTTCACCGCCCAGAACTACCACGACATGCACGACAAGTTCATGGGACCGGCCGACCTGTCGGTGGTCAACCGCCAGATCTTCAGGGCCCTGAAGCCGGGCGGCGTCTACCTGGTCGTCGACCATTCGGCCGAGCCCGGCTCGGGCCTGCGCGACACCGAGACCCTGCACCGCATCGACGCCGAGGCGGTCAAGCGCGAGGTCACCGCCGCCGGCTTCATCTTCGAGGGCGAAAGCCGGGTGCTGCGCGACCGGGCCGACACCCGCAAGCTCAGCGTCTTCGACCCGTCGATCCGCGGCAAGACCGACCAGTTCATCTACAAGTTCCGCAAGCCGGCCGGGGCGCGGTAAGTTCCTGGCGTTGTCATCCCGGACGAGCGCGTAGCGCGAAGATCCGGGACCGACGCCTGAACTCAGCGCTTCCGGCGGTCCCGGGTCTACGCTTCGCTTCGCCCGGGATGACAGTGATTTAGAACCATAAGAACCGCGCCCATGAGGCGCGGTTCACATTTGGGAGCAAACCACATGACCCGCATCGCCTTCATCGGCCTGGGCAACATGGGCGGCGGCATGGCCGCCAACCAGGCCAAGGCCCGGCATCAGGTCCGCGCCTTCGACCTGTCGGCGGCGGCGCTGGAGAAGGCGGCGGCGGCCGGCTGCCACGCGGCGGGCTCGGCGGCCGAGGCGGTGGCGGACGCCGAGGTGGTGATCACCATGCTGCCGGCCGGGCCGCACGTGCGCGCGGTCTATGGCGAGCAGGTGCTGGCCCATGCGCCGAAGACGGCCCTGTTGATCGACTGCTCGACGATCGACGTCGACAGCGCCCGGGCGGTGGCCGGGCAGGCGGCCGAGGCCGGCTTCCGCTTCGCTGACGCCCCGGTGTCGGGCGGGATCATGGCCGCCGAGGCCGGGAGCCTGGCCTTCATGGTCGGCTGCGACACGGCCGACTTCGCGGCCGTCGAGGCGGCCCTGGCCCCGATGGCCCGGGTGACCATCCACGCCGGCGACCATGGGGCCGGCCAGGCGGCCAAGATCTGCAACAACATGCTGCTGGGCGTGTCGATGCTGGGGACCTGCGAGGCCTTCGCCCTGGCCGAGAAGCTGGGCCTGGCCGCCGACCGGTTCTTCGAGATCGCCAGCAAGTCGTCGGGTCAGTGCTGGTCGGTGTCGACCTATTGCCCGGTCCCGGGCGTGGGTCCCTCGACCCCGGCCGACCGCCACTACGAGGGCGGCTTCGCCACGGCGATGATGCTCAAGGACCTGAAGCTGGCCCAGGAGGCCGCCGCCAAGGCCGGCGCCTCGACCCCGATGGGCGCCCAGGCCGAGGCTCTCTACGCCCTGTTCGACGCCAACGGCTTCGGCGGCAAGGACTTCTCGGCCGTGCTGCAGATGCTGCGGGGCAAGCTGGGCGACCTGAACTGAGCGCCTTCGCGGCGCCGCGCCAAAGGGTGTTCATTGACGCGGTCTATGCGTCCAATCGCGTAATTCAATTGGCTAGGTAAACGCACTTATGTGGACACTGAGCCGGCTCGGTGCGAAAAGCCGAGCCTTGAGAAGGGACCGGTCGGACTCGTCGAAGTCCGTCGGATGAGAAGACCATGGACTACAAAGCCGCGTTCCGCAGCGTCGTCGACCAGATCCGCGACGAAGGCCGCTACCGGGTGTTCGCCGATGTGAAGCGTCACCGCGGCGCCTTCCCGCGCGCCACCTGGACCCGTCCGGACGGCGGCGAGAGCGAGATCGTGGTCTGGTGCTCGAACGACTATCTGGGCCAGGGCCAGAACCCCGTGGTGCTGGACGCCATGCACGCGGCGATCGACGACCACGGCTCGGGCTCGGGCGGCACCCGCAACATCTCGGGCACCAATCATCACCATGTCGAGCTGGAGGCCGAGCTGGCCGACCTGCACGGCAAGGAAGCGGCGCTGCTGTTCACCTCGGGCTATGTCTCGAACGAGGCCAGCCTGTCGGCGCTGCAGAAGATCCTGCCGGGCCTGATCATCTTCTCCGACGCCCAGAACCACGCTTCGATGATCGCCGGCATCCGCAACGGCGGCTGCCAGCGGCACATCTTCCGCCACAACGATCTGGCGCACCTCGAGCAACTGCTGGCCGCCGCGCCGGCCGCCGCGCCCAAGCTGATCGCCTTCGAGAGCGTCTATTCGATGGACGGCGACATCGCCGACATGGCCGGCACCGTGGCCCTGGCCAAGAAATACGGCGCCATGACCTATCTCGACGAGGTCCATGCCGTGGGCATGTATGGCCCGCGCGGCGGCGGCGTCGCCGAGCGCGACGGCCTGATGGACCAGATCGACATCATCGAGGGCACCCTGGGCAAGGCCTTCGGGGTGATGGGCGGCTACATCACCGGCGACGCCGTGGTGGTGGACGCCATCCGCCTGGTCGCCGCAGGCTTTATCTTCACCACCTCGCTGCCGCCGGCCCTGACCGCTGGGGCCCTGGCCAGCGTGAAATACCTCAAGCAGCACCCGGAGGTCCGCGAGGCCCACCAGGAACGCGCCAAGACCCTGAAGGCGATGTTCAAGGCCGCAGGCCTGCCGGTGATGGACAACGACAGCCACATCGTCCCGGTGCTGGTGGGCGATCCCGTGCACTGCAAGATGATCAGCGACATGCTGCTGGCCGACCACGGCGTTTATGTGCAGCCGATCAACTACCCCACCGTGCCGCGCGGCACCGAGCGCCTGCGCTTCACGCCGACGCCGTTCCACACCGACGACATGATGCGTAAGCTGGTCGGGGCGATGGAAAAGCTGTGGGCCCACTGCAACGTCGCCCGCATGGGCGGCCACGCGGCGTAGGTTCGGCAAACACCTGCCCCCACCTGGCGGCTTCGCCGCCTGTCCGCCCCCATAGGGGGCGGGGCGCTCTTCCCCCTCTGGGGGAAGACGATCGCGAAGCGATCCGTAGGGGGCAAGTGACCAGTCGCCTACCGCCCCCGCATCTTCCCCTTGCCCAGGCCGATCGACTTGGCGAAGTCGGAGCGGCGCTCGGCATAGGCCGGGGCGACCATCGGATAGTCGCCGGGCAGCGACCATTTGCGGCGGTAGTCCTCGGGGCTCATGTCGTAGTGGGTGCGCAGGTAGCGCTTGAGCATCTTCAGCTTCTTGCCGTCTTCCAGGCAGACGATGTAGTCGCGCTGGACCGAGCGCGAGACCGGCACCGCCGGCTTGTTGCGCTCGGCCGGCTGCTGTTCGGCCTGGGACGAGCCCAGGGCCGACAAGGCGCCGTGGACGGAGCGGATCAGGTCGGGGATCGCCGTGCGGGCCACCGTGTTCTGGGCCACGTAGGCGGCTACGATTCCCGCACTCAGGCCCAGAATATCGACGTCGTCGCCATGAGTTTCCGCCTCGCCGTACGCCGTCGCCATACTGTTTCCGCCCTGTCTTCGATCTGCTTGGAAGTCGCCAAAACGCCCGCCCGCCAGCTTCACTGGCGCCGGTTCCTTCGCAACGCTTCGGCTTGGGATGAGGTTCCCGGATTGATCGCGGCGCGAAGGGGGGTAAAGAGAGCGCGACCGAACTCCGCCCGAGTCCGATATGTCGACATCCTTCCAGTCTCCCAGCCCCAGGAGAGCGTCCATGACCGCACCGGCCAGCAACATCACCGCCGACAAGAGCGCCTTCTTCGGCGCCGACCTGGCCGCCGCCGACCGCGACATCTTCGACCGCATCGGCCTGGAGCTGAACCGCCAGCAGAACCAGATCGAGCTGATCGCGTCCGAGAACATCGTCTCGCGCGCCGTGCTGGAGGCCCAGGGCTCGATCCTGACCAACAAGTACGCCGAGGGCTATCCGGGCAAGCGCTACTACGGCGGCTGCGAATATGTCGACGAGATCGAGACCATCGCCATCGAGCGGGCCAAGGCCCTGTTCGGCGCCGGCTTCGCCAACGTCCAGCCGCATTCGGGCTCGCAGGCCAACCAGTCGGTGTTCATGTCGCTGCTGCAGCCGGGCGACACCTTCCTGGGCATGGACCTGGCGGCCGGCGGCCACCTGACCCACGGCAGCCCGGCCAATCAGTCGGGCAAGTGGTTCAAGCCGGTGTCCTACACCGTGCGCCAACAGGACCAGCTGATCGACTACGACGCCGTCGAAGAGGTGGCCAAGGCCAACAAGCCCAAGCTGATCATCGCCGGCGGCAGCGCCTACAGCCGCCACATCGACTTCGCCCGCTTCCGCCAGATCGCCGACGCGGTCGGCGCCTATCTGATGGTCGACATGGCCCACTTCGCGGGCCTGGTGGCCGGCGGCGTGTTCCCCAGCCCGATCCCGCACGCCCATGTGGTCACCACCACCACCCACAAGACCCTGCGCGGTCCGCGCGGCGGCATGGTGCTGACCAATGACGAGGCGATCATCAAGAAGGTCAACTCGGCGGTGTTCCCCGGCCTGCAGGGCGGCCCGCTGGAGCACGTGATCGCCGCCAAGGCCGTGGCTTTCGGCGAGGCGCTGCAGCCGTCGTTCAAGGTCTACGCCCAACAGGTGGTCGACAACGCCAAGGCCCTGGCCGAGGCGCTGCAGACCCAAGGCGTCAACATCGTCTCGGGCGGCACCGACAGCCACCTGATGCTGGTCGACCTGCGGCCCAAGGGCGTGACCGGCCGCGACGCCGAGCACAGCCTCGAGCGCGCCCACATGACCTGCAACAAGAACGGCGTGCCGTTCGACACCGCGCCGTTCACGGTGACCTCGGGCATCCGCCTGGGCACCCCGGCCGGCACCACCCGTGGGTTCGGGACGGCCGAGTTCACCCGCGTGGGCCAACTGATCGGCGAGGTCGTCAACGGCCTGGCCGCCAACGGCGCCGACGGGAACGGCGAGGTCGAGGCCAAGGTGCGCGAGGAAGTCCTGGCCTTGACGGCTCGGTTCCCGATCTACAACTAATAGGCCTGCATCAGGCGGGAGGGCCTAGATCATGCGCTGCCCGTTTTGCGGCCATATGGAAAGCCAGGTGAAGGACAGCCGCCCGTCGGAAGACGGGGCGGCGATCCGCCGTCGCCGGCTGTGCCCGGAGTGCGGCGGCCGCTTCACCACCTTCGAGCGGGTGCAACTGCGCGAGCTGACCATCGTCAAGCGGTCGGGGCGGCGCTCGCCGTTCGACCGCGAGAAGCTGGTGCGCTCGATCTCGATCGCCACCCGCAAGCGGCCGGTCGATCCCGAGCGGGTCGAGCGCATGGTCAACGGCATCGTCCGCCAGCTGGAAAGCCAGGGCGAGACCGAGCTGCCGTCCTCGGCGGTGGGCGAAATGGTCATGAAGGCGCTGAAGTCGCTCGATGACGTCGCCTATGTGCGCTACGCCTCGGTCTATCGCGATTTCCGGGAAACCAGCGATTTCGCGAAGTTTCTGGGCCAGGAAGGCCTGAGCGACGTCGCCGAGGACGAGCTATAGGCGCATTCTACGATTCGGCTTCGGCGCCGGAAGCGCCCAGGCTACGATTCGATTTGGCGACGGCGCCGTTTGGTGCGAAGTGACCTGCCCCGTCGAGGAGAACTCAAAGGACTATGGTGGAAGACAAGATTCGCCTGCTGATCGTGGAGGCCCGGCGCTATTCGGGGCTTTCCGACGCGTTGCTGCAAGGTGCGGCGCAGGCGATCGACGCCCAGGGCGCCGAGTACGACGTGATCACCGTGTCCGAGGCGATGCAGATCCCCGCCGCCATCGCCCTGGCCGAGGAGGCCGGTCATCGGCCCGTCGGCGTGCGGTATGACGGCTTCGTGGCGCTGGGCGTCATCATCCGGGGCGAGACCTATCATTCCGAGGTCATGGCCAACGAGACCGCCCGCGGGCTCAACGACCTGTCGTTCGGCAAGCGCCTGGCCATCGGCTACGGCGTGGTCAATGTCGACGAGGAAGACCAGGCCTGGACCCGGGCCCGCGCCTCGGAAGGCGACCGCGGCGGCAAGGCCGCCCAGCAATGCCTGGAGATCGTCGGCCTGAAGCGCCAGCTGCTGGGGCTGGGCCGATGAGCCGGGGCGACCGCATCCAGCCGCGCTCGGTGGCCCGCCTGGCCGCCGTCCAGGCCCTGTACCAGATGGAAGTGTCCGGCGTCGGCGTCGACGCGGTGGTCCGCGAGTTTTCCGAGCACCGCTTTGACCGCGACGTCGACGGACCGGACGGCGATCGCCTGGCCCAGGCCGACGAGGCCTTCTTCGCCGAGCTGGCCAAGGGCGTCGTCGCCCACCAAGCCGCCGTAGACCAGGCCATCGTCCGCCGCCTGGCCTCGGGCTGGAAGCTGGAGCGCCTGGACGCCACGGCCCGCGCGGTCCTGCGTTCGGGGGCCTATGAGCTGATGCACCGCCCCGACGTGCCGAAGGAGGTCGTGATCGACGAATATGTCGAGATCGCCAAATCGTTCTTCGAGGGGCCGGAATCCGGTTTCATCAACGGCGCCCTGGACGCCATCGCGCGTGACGCCAGAAGCTGACGACGACTGGTTCGACGCGCCGACGCCGGAAGCGGCGGCGGTCGACGACGCATGGTTCGACGAGGCCGCCGCGCCCGCCGCCGCGCCGCCGGTCGACGAATTCGGGCTGATCGAGCAGTTGCTGCGGCCCTTGACCCGCGGCGACCCGGCGGCGCTCAGCCTGCTGGACGACGCGGCCGTGCTGCCCTCGCGTCCCGGCTACGACCTGGTGATCACCAAGGACGCCATGGTGGCCGGGGTGCACTTCCTGGCCGGCGAGGACTTGGACGTGGTGGCCAAGCGGCTGCTGCGCACCAATCTCTCGGACCTGGCGGCCAAGGGTGCGGTTCCCTACGGCTATTTCCTGGCGGTGGGCTGGCCCTCGGGCACCACCCTGACCGACCGCGAGACCTTCGCCCGCGGCCTGACCGAGGACGGCGAGCTCTACGACATCAACCTGCTGGGCGGCGACACGGTCACCACCTCGGGCCCGATGGTGGTGTCGGCCACCTTCCTGGGCTGGGTGCCCAGCGGCGACGCGGTGCTGCGCAAGGGCGCCCGGATCGGCGACCGGCTGATGGTCAGCGGCACCATCGGCGACGGCTGGCTGGGCCTGCTGGCCCACTGGGGCGAGGTCGAGGATCCCGACGGCGGTCTGGTGCGCCGCTATCGCCTGCCGCCGCCGCGCCTGGCCATCCGCGACGCCCTGCGGGCCTATGCCCGCGCCGCGGCCGACGTCTCCGACGGCCTGCTGGCCGACGCCGCCCACGTGGCCAAGGCCAGCGGCCTGCGGGTCAAGGTCGACCTGGACCGCCTGCCGCTGTCGCCCGGAGCCCGCAACTGGCTGGGCTCCCAGCCGGAAGCCGGCGAGGCGCGGATGTCTCTGGCCTCGGGCGGCGACGACTACGAGATCGTCTGCGCCGTCGACCCCACCGACGTGGCCGCTTTCCAGGCCGCGGCCATGGCCGCCGGCGTTCCCGTGCGCGACATCGGCGAGTTCGTGGAAGGCGAGGGGATCTGCGCCCTGTTCAAGGGCAAGGACATCACCCCCGAGCGGCTGGGCTGGCTGCACGGGTAGCTTTCGACGTGCTGGCGAAGGTGGTCTTCTTCGGGCCCGACAAGGGCGGCCGCCATTCCCCGCCCAAGCCCGGCTGTCGTCCGCAACTGAATTTCGGTGATGTCCAGACTTCCTGCGTCATCGGCGAAGGGGAAGCGGTCGACCAGTATGATTTCGACGTCGAGCACCTGGTTTCCCTGAGGCTCATATTCGCCGACGTATACGGCGACAGGGTTTATTCGGGAGCCAGCTTTTCCCTGTGCGAAGGCTCACGGCTGGTCGGCACGGCGACGATTGCCTGAAATTTTCGGCAGATCAGGGCGAGCGGTTGAGCCGGCTGGCCGTCCATGTCGTCTGGTTCGGTGACCACTTTTCTCCGCTATTAAAATAGTTTTTATTAGTGGGAATGGATGGCCGTCGCGGTGACCACGTCGCCGCGAACATGGGGGACATCTGACGGTCATTGGGAGGGCTGGGGGTGCGGCTGCAGGAAAACGGACCTGGCGGGGGGGAAGGCGCAGCCGCGGCGCCGCAGGTCGTCAGCGACGACGAGGGACCTGCCGAGCCGGCGTCGATCGCGTCGGCGCGCTATTACCGGCCCGAACTGGACGTGCTGCGCTTTATCGCGTTCATGTTCGTCTTCATCACGCACCGCAACGATCTGGCTCCGATCGATCCGGCGGCGCATCCCTGGTTTCACGCCCTTACCCTGACCGGGGTCTATGGTGTTCCGGTGTTCTTCCTCCTGAGCGCGTTCCTGATCACGGAACTGCTGGAGCGGGAGCGGGAGCTGACCGGCGGGATCAACGCCCGCGCCTTCTATGTCAGGCGCATACTGCGGATCTGGCCGCTCTATTTTCTGGTTTTCTTCGGCCTGGTGTTTCTGAACCAGGTCTTGCCCGGAGCCGGCGCCAATTCGCCCGCCAAATGGCTGTCGTTCATGCTGTTTTCGGGAAACTGGTACATCACGTTCAAGGGCTGGATCGAATATCCGGTCAATCCGATGTGGAGCCTGTCGGTCGAAGAGCAGTTCTATATCGCCATACCGTTTCTCGCCATGCTGGGCCGCCGGACGCTGATCGGCGTCAACCTCGCCGTCCTCGCCGTCGCCTATGGCGTCATCGTCCATTACGCGCGCGGCTTCACCCCCACCGCCTGGTTCAGCGGTCAGTGGACCAACAGCTTCGTCCAGTTCCAATTCTTCGCGGGCGGCATGCTGTTGGCGCTCCTGCTGCGAGGCTGGCGGCCCAATTGGCCCATCGTCGTCCGGATCGCCTTGTTCGCCTGCGCCGTCGGTCTGTGGCTGGTCGCCTACACGGTCTTCGGGATCAAGGCCGACAATCCGCAATCGACCGTGCTGGAGAGCCTGGCGGGGTGGCCCCTGGTGCTGGGGGGCGCGGCGCTCATGCTGGTCAGCCTGCTCGGCACGCCACGGCGCTTCCTGCCCGCACCGCTGATCTACCTCGGGCGGATCTCCTATGGACTATATCTGACCCATATTTTCTTCTTCTGGCTGGTCTACGATAAATTCCGGCCATGGCTGACGCAGGTCACCGAAAGCGCCGGAATTGCCGGGTGGCGGGATAATATCGGCCAGCTGATCGCTTTTGTGGCGACCGTCTGCTTAGCGTCGTTGCTCTATCGGTTCTACGAAACGCCATTTCTGCGACTGAAGCGGCGCTTTACCTTGGTTCCGTCCCGCGATTGACGGAGCGGGCTCGGCGGAGACCGAGGAAACCAAACCTCAAGTCTTCAGGGTTAAGCCGGACGGCATGATCCGCCCTTCGCCCGTCGCCCGCCGCGCCGTCCTGGCCGCCTCGCTCGCCCTGCTGGCGAGCCCGGCCTTCGCGCGTTCGGCCAAGAAGGAGAAGAAAGGGGCTAAGGAAGGGGAGGGCGAGGAAGCGGCCGATCCGGTGATCAAGCTGCAGTCGATGGCCCTGCCGATCATCGCCGGCGGCAAGCTGGTCAACTACGTCTTCGTGCAGATGACCCTCACCCTGAAGCCCGGCGTGCTGGTCACGATCTTCGAGGGCAAGGAGCCGCTGCTGCGCGACGCCATCGTCCGCGAGGCCCACGACAGGCCGTTCCTACGCCCCGACAGCTATGTCGCCCTCGACGAGGCCCGGCTGAAGGCCTCGGTCCTGCGCGAGGTCAACGGCCTGATCGGGCCGGGCAAGGTGGCGCTGGTGACGGTGGTCAAGCAGACGCCCCGCAACTTCGTCGCGCCGCCGGCCAAGCCGGGGACGCAGGCCAAGCCGGCGCCGCGCCCCGCGCCGGCTGGGGACTCCGATCTGGTTCCGTAGGGCGCCGCGCGACGGCGACGGCCCGCCAGTCCGGCTGAACGCTGTTCCCGCAAGCGGTTGACACCCGCCGGCCATTTGGCACTGTCCTGCCCTTGGCGTCGCGACGACGCCATCAGGGAGCATCGAGGGGGCATGAGGCCATAGGCCCGCCCGTCGCGTGCGGCCGGGGGCGGTCTCTTCGATCGTGATCCTGTCGAGGCGGCGACCCCTCGTGATTGAAACGCGAAGAGGGCGACTGACCGATGAGTTCTTGGCTTTACGTGGCCATAGGGGCCGGGCTGCTGGCGGTGCTGTACGGCGCCGTGCAGACGGCGTCTCTGATGCGGGCTTCGCCCGGCAATGCGAAGATGCAGGAGATCGCCGCGGCGATCCAGGAAGGGGCCCAGGCCTATCTGAACCGCCAGTATACGACGATCGCCATCGTCGGCGTGGTGGTCATCGCCCTGCTGGCGTTCTTCTTCAAGTCCTGGGAACAGCCTGTCGGCTTCGCCCTGGGCGCGTCCCTGTCGGGCGCGGCCGGTTTCGCGGGCATGCTGATCTCGGTGCGGGCCAACGTCCGCACCGCCCAGGCCTCGTCCGAAAGCCTGGCCAAGGGGCTGTCGATGGCCTTCACCTCCGGCGCCGTGACCGGCATGCTGGTGGCGGGCTTCGCCCTGATCGGCGTGGCGGGTTATTTCGCCGTGCTGCTGGCCACCGGCCATGCCGGCACCGACCGCGTGGTGGTCGACTCCTTGGTCTCGCTCGGCTTCGGCGCCAGCCTGATCTCGATCTTCGCCCGCCTGGGCGGGGGGATCTTCACCAAGGGCGCCGACGTCGGTGGCGATCTGGTGGGCAAGGTCGAGGCCGGCATCCCGGAGGACGATCCGCGCAACGCCGCGACCATCGCCGACAACGTGGGCGACAATGTCGGCGACTGCGCAGGCATGGCCGCCGACCTGTTCGAGACCTATGCGGTGACCACGGTCGCCACCATGGTGCTGGCGGCGATCTTCTTCCGCGGCACGGAAGCCGTGTCGTCGATGATGCTGCTGCCCCTGGCCATCTGCGCGGTCTGCATCGTCACCTCGATCATCGGCTCGTTCGCCGTGCGCCTGGGCAAGAAGCAGAACATCATGGGGGCCCTCTACCAGGGCCTGATCGTGACGGGCATGCTGTCGATCCCGGCGGTCGGCTGGGTGATCTTCCAACTGGTGCCCGAGGCGGTCATGGTCGGCGGCAAGAGCGTCAGCGCGGGCGATCTGTTCCACTGCGGACTGGTGGGCCTGGCGGTCACCGCGGCCATCGTGGTGATCACCGAATACTACACCGGCACCAACTTCCGCCCGGTGAAGTCGGTGGCCCAGGCCAGCGTCTCCGGTCACGGCACCAACGTGATCCAGGGCCTGGCCATGTCTCTGGAATCCACGGCCCTGCCGGCCCTGACCATCATCGTCGGCATCCTGGTGACCTACAACCTGGCGGGCCTGTTCGGCATCGCCATCGCCACCACCACCATGCTGTCCCTGGCCGGCTTCATCGTCGCCCTGGACGCCTTCGGGCCGGTCACCGACAACGCCGGCGGCATCGCCGAGATGGCCGGCCTGCCGCCGGAGGTCCGGGTCACGACCGACGCCCTGGACGCCGTGGGCAACACCACCAAGGCCGTCACCAAGGGCTACGCCATCGGTTCGGCCGGCCTGGGCGCCCTGGTGCTGTTCGCCGCCTATACCGAGGATCTGAAGTTCTTCTCGGCCCACGCCGAGGCGGGAAGCTTCTTCGACGGCATGGGTCCGGTGACCTTCGACCTGTCCAACCCCTATGTGGTGGTCGGCCTGCTGTTCGGGGGGCTGCTGCCCTTCCTGTTCGGCGGCATGTCGATGACCGCCGTGGGGCGGGCGGCCGAGTCGGTCGTGGCCGAGGTGCGCCGCCAGTTCCGCGAAAACCCCGGCATCATGACCTATGAGACCAAGCCGGAATACGGCCGGGCCGTGGACATCCTGACCAAGGCGGCGATCCGCGAGATGATCGTGCCCTCGCTGTTGCCGGTGGTCTCGCCGGTGGCGCTGTTCTTCGTGATCCAGGCCATCGCCGGCAAGGTCGACGCGTTCGCCGCGCTCGGCGCCATGCTGATGGGCGTGATCGTCACCGGCCTGTTCGTCGCCGTCTCGATGACCAGCGGCGGCGGCGCCTGGGACAACGCCAAGAAGGTGATCGAGGAAGGCTTCACCGACAAGGACGGCGTGCTGCACAAGAAGGGCGGCGACACCCACAAGGCCGCCGTCACCGGCGACACGGTCGGCGACCCCTACAAGGACACCTCGGGTCCGGCCGTGAACCCGATGATCAAGATCACCAACATCGTGGCCCTGCTGCTGCTGGCGGTGCTGGCCCACGGCGTCTGATCGAACTCGAGCATCCTGACGCGACGACGCCCCGGAGGTTCCCCTCCGGGGCGTTTTCATGGGCGGTGGAGCGAGCGGAATTCGCCGCGCTGGCGCCGGGGCGGTGATCAGTACACGTCTTCCGGATCGAGGATTGGCTCGGGGTCGGCCTGGCCATAGGCGTCGGTGAAGGCCGGAAGACTGTCCGCCGCCGCGGCGCCGCGCCGCTCCTGGCCGACATAGTCGTGGTCGATCTTGCGGCGGCGGCAGGGGCCGAAATAGGCGCCGGCCCGGACGAAGTCGCGGGGGTTGTTGATCACCTCGTTGACCCGGTGCAGCACGCCGCGCGCGGTCAGCGGCTTGGCCAGGAACTCGGTGACGCCGGCCATGCGGGCCTCGTCCAGGCTGGCGCGGGTGGCGTGGCCGGTGACCATGATGATCGGCGTGTAGGGATTGCTGCTGGCCGGCGAGGTGCGCACCCAGCGGATGAAGGCCAGGCCGTCGACGGGCTGCATCATCAGGTCGGTGAAGATGATGTCGACTTCGCGCTCGGTGACGACCTTCAGCGCCTCGACGCCGTCGCAGGCCGCGAAGATCTTGCGGACGCCCAGCGACTTGAGGATCGTGGCGATGATCTCGCGCATCGGCGCGCTGTCGTCGATGATGAGCACCGTCAACGGGCGCAGATCGGGCGCGCTCAAGATTCATCCCCCAGAAGCTGCGGCGCGGCCATGGGCCGCCGCGATCCTGCTTTGGGAGATTGCCCGGATCGTCGTTTAGAAACCGTTGATGGATTGGAAAATTGTTGCGGTTTTTCAGCCGCTTATGCTTAACGGTCCGTACAGCGAAACTTGTTTTGGAAAGACGCCTAGCGGCGGTCCTGCGGACGGTTGCCGGGGTTGTCGTCGTCCTGCGGCAGCATGCCGCCGCGGCCGACGTTGCCCAGCAGCTGCTCGAGGATCGTCATCTCGCGGCCGCGGGTCGGAGTCTCGTGGCCGTTGTAGGCGATGACCTTGCCGTCCTTCAGCGTATAGGTGTCGACCGAGGCGACCTTCTCGTCCGCCGGATTGAACTTGATCGCCACCACGTCGCGCTTGATCACCCGCGGCTTGTAGAACGCCACGCGGTCGGTGGTCTGCGAGATGTAGTACCAGGCGTTCTGGTCGAAGGTCGAGGTGGCCGAGGGCGAGCCCAGCTTTTCGGTGACCGTCGACTTGCTGTCCTCGCCGACCTTCATGTCGGCGGGCTTGGCCTCGATGGCCTGGAAGCCCGAATAGCTCGTCAGCGGCGTACAGCCCCCGGCGACGGCGGCGAGGCCGATGACGGCGGCGGCGAGAACGGCGGGACGAAACATTGAGGCTCCGGAACCTAGGCAGGCTGACTTTGACCTATCGCCCGCGCGGGCTTAGTTCAATGGTCCGCGTGGATCGAACGGCTAAGTAGTTCCGTGTCGCGGCGAAATCGAGGCGAAGTGATGTTTCTGGACCGGCTGCTCAAACCCAGGCCCGCCAAGGCGGCGGGGGGTAAACTGTATGCCTCGGCGGCGGCCCAGGCGCGTTCGCCGGCGTTCTACGCCCAGATGGGCGTGCACGACTCGATGGAGGGCCGGTTCGAGCTTTTCACCCTGCACGTGGCCCTGCTGCTGGAGCGGCTGAAGGGCCAGGGCGAGTCGGCGGCCGAGGTTTCGCAGGAGACTTTCAACGCCTATACGCGCGGCCTGGACGACGCCTTCCGCGAGATCGGGGTGTCCGACACCGCCGTGGGCAAGAAGATGAAGAAGCTGGTCGGCGCCGCCTATGGCCGCCTGAAGGCGTTCGACGAGGCGGCGAACGCCTTGCCCGACCGCTCGGTGCTGAGCGCCGCCTTGGCCCGCACGGCCTTCGAGGAGCGTGGCGAGGGCGACCTGGCGGCCCTGACCGACTATGTGGTCGCCGCGCGCGACCGGCTGGCGGCCCTGCCGCTGGAGACCCTGCTGCAAGGAGAGGCCCAATGGCCGAAGGCGTGATCGATCCCTGGCCCAGCACCGTCGCCCTGGGACGCGTGAGCCGCGGCGGCGTCGACCTGCGCTTCGCGCCGGACGAAGCCGCGCGCCATGAGATCGCCAAGACCCTGGGCCTGGTGTCGCTGGAATCCCTGACCGCCGAGGTCTTCCTGCGGCCATGGATGGACGGCGCCGAGGTCTCGGGCCTGATCCGCGCCCGCGTCACCCAGGTCTGCAGCGTCTCGGCGGACGAGTTCGAGGAGCCGGTCGAATCGCGGTTCAGCGTCCACGTCTTGCCGGCCGACAGCGAATACGCGCCCCAGGACGAGGAAAGCGGCGGCGAACTGGGCATCGACCCGGAGGGCGATGATCCGCCCGACGTGCTGGAGGGCGAGACCATCGACGTCTCGGCCTATGTGATCGAGCACCTGGCCCTGGAGCTGGACCCGTTCCCACGCAAGCCGGGTGCGGTCTTTCAACCGCCGGCTGAACCCGTGGATCTTTCGCCCTTCGCCGCGCTGAAAAAGCTGAAGACCGATCCCGACGCCGGGGGGGAAGGGGGCTGAATGGCCGGTTCCTTCCGCTTGCGTGATATTCTCGCGGCTGTATCGTCCGGCCGCCTTGCGAATACCCTTGAATGGGCGGTGCGCCGCTCCAGGAGCCGATAGCGCCTCGTGCCTCACCCCGTAGTCATTTCGATCGACGCCATGGGCGGGGATCACGGCCCGTCCGTGATCGTGCCCGCCGTGGCGCTGGCCGCCAGAAGCCTTCCCGACGTCCGTTTCCTGCTGCACGGCGACGAAGCTCAGCTGAACGCCCAACTGGCCAAGACCCCCGGCGCGCGCGCCGTCAGCGAGGTGCGCCACACCGACAAGGCCATCTCGATGGAGGAAAAGCCCGCCCAGGCCATGCGCCGGGGCAAGGGCACCAGCCTGTGGAACGCCGTCGAGGCGATCCGGGCCGGCGAGGCCGCCGCCTGCGTCTCGGCCGGCAACACCGGCGCCCTGATGGCGATCTCCAAGCTGATCCTGCGCATGGGCGCCAACCTGGAGCGCCCGGCGATCGTGGCCAGCTGGCCGACGATGCGGGGCGTCTCGGCGGTGCTGGACGTCGGCGCCAATGTCGAGAGCGACGCCAAGCAGCTGATCGAGTTTGCGATCATGGGCGCGGCCTTCCATCACGCCGTGCACGGCTCCGAGCGCCCGACCGTGGGCCTGCTCAATGTCGGCTCCGAGGACCAGAAGGGCCATGAGGACGTGCGCGAGGCGCACGCCATCCTCAAGGCGACCAAGCTGGACTTCGACTATCGCGGCTTCGTCGAGGGCACCGACATCGCCAAGGGCACGGTCGACGTGGTCGTCACCGACGGCTTCACCGGCAATGTCGCCCTGAAGACCGCCGAAGGCCTGGCCCGGTTCTTCGGGGCCGAGGTCCGCACCACCCTGACGTCGGGCCCGCTGGCCATGCTGGGGGCGCTGATCGCCTCGGGCGCGCTGAAGAAGATGCGCCGGCGGCTGGACCCCGGCCGCGTCAACGGCGGCCCGCTGCTGGGCCTCAACGGCATCGTGGTCAAGAGCCACGGCGGGGCCGACGCCCTCGGCTACGCCTCGGCGATCCGCGTGGCGGTCGACCTGGCCCGCAGCGACTTCTCGGCCGAGATCGACCGCAACCTGAAACGCCTGACCGAGACCGGCCTCAAGTCCGGGGCCGAAGAAGAGAAGGCTGGAGGCGTGTCGGGCGCCGAACGCCAGGGAGCTTCCGAGTGAGCGTAATTCGTAGCGCCGTCACCGGCGTCGGGGCCTATCTGCCGGACAACATCGTCACCAACGACCAGCTGGCCGAGATCGTCGACACCAGCGACGCCTGGATCGTCGAGCGCACCGGCATCCGCCAGCGCCACAAGGTGGCCGACGACCAGCCGGTCTCGGACCTGGCCTTCCGCGCCGCCCAGCAGGCGCTGGAGCGGGCCGGCCGGACGGCGGCCGAGGTCGACCTGATCATCGTGGCCACCACCACGCCGGACCTGACCTTCCCGGCCGTCGCCACCATCGTCCAGCGCAAGCTGGGCGCGCCGGTCGGCATCGCCTTCGACGTCCAGGCCGTCTGCTCGGGCTTCGTCTACGCGCTCAGCGTCGCCGACGGCTTCGTGGCCCGCGGCCACGCCAAGTGCGCCCTGGTGATCGGGGCCGAGGCCATGACCCGCCTGATGGACTGGACCGACCGCGGCACCTGCGTGCTGTTCGGCGACGGGGCCGGGGCGGTGGTGCTGGAGCCGCGCGAAGGGCAGGGGACCACCGCCGACCAGGGCGTGCTGGGCTTCGCCCTGCGGGCCGACGGCACCAAGCAGGAGCTGCTCTATGTCGACGGCGGCCCGTCGACCACGGGCACGGTCGGCAAGCTGCGCATGCTGGGCAACCAGGTGTTCAAGCACGCGGTGATCAACATCTCCGAGGCGATCCACGCCGCCGCCGAGGCGGCGCACGTGTCGATCGCCGAGGTCGACTGGTTCATCCCGCACCAGGCCAACCAGCGCATCCTGGCCGGCGTCGCCCATCGGGTCGGCATCGACGAGGACAAGGTGATCTCGACGGTCGCCCTGCACGCCAACACCTCGGCCGCCTCGATCCCCCTGGCCTTCGCCCAGGGAATCGCCGACGGCCGCATCAAGCCGGGCCAGCTGCTGCTGCTCGAGGCGATGGGCGGCGGGCTGACCTGGGGCGCCTGTGTTCTGCGACTTTAGGCTCGAGCTTGGCCGTTTTGGGCCGCCGGCTTGCGCTATCGTCTCAAGTCCTGGCGCTCAGCCTTTGACTCCATGCGATAATCACGGCATGCAGGCTTGAGTTGATGAGAGCGCGTTGCAGAAACACGGGGCTCGACCCTGTCCGAAGCGTGCGCTCTGGGGTTTGTCAATCCAGCGTAAGGGGGCGTCATGAAAGGCGCGACATTGACCCGGGCCGATCTCTGCGAGGCGGTCCATGAGGAAGTCGGTCTGACCCGGCAGGACTGCGCGGGTTTGGTCGAACGCACCCTGGATCTGGTCGCCGAGGCGCTGGAGAAGGGCGAGACGGTCAAGCTTTCCGGCTTCGGCGTCTTCCAGGTGCGCGACAAGCGGGCCCGCATGGGCCGCAATCCCAAGACCGGCGAGCCCGCCGAGATCGAGCCCCGCCGGGTGATCGGTTTCCGGGCCTCGCAAGTCATGAAGGCGCGAATCGACCGCGCCCTCGGCGGCTAAGAAGGATTCGATGCGGTGGCGAAGGGGCCCAACGCCTTCCGCACGATTTCCGAAGCCGCCGAAGAGCTGGGCGTGCCGCAGCACGTCCTGCGCTTCTGGGAAACCAAGTTCTCGTTCATCCGCCCGATGAAGCGGGCCGGCGGGCGGCGGTTCTACCGCCCGCAGGACATCGCCGTGCTGAGCGGCGTGCGCGCCCTGCTGCACGCCGAGGGCTACACCATCAAGGGCGTGCAGAAGCTGCACCGCGAGCAGGGCCTGACCCATGTGATCGCCGCGGGCCTGGGCGACAACGGCTCGGCCTCGCTGGACGCCCTGGCCGCGGCCGCCGCCGATTCGCCGCGGAGCGAATTGGCCGACGAGGCGCGCGATCGGCTGGTGACGGCGCTGGACGACCTGCGGGCCGTCAAAGCCCGCCTGGACGGGCTTTTGCGGGGCGCCTGAAGCCCGCTTCAAATCCCTGGGAATTGACCGAGAAATCCCATTGCTCCCGGCAAGGCTCGCACCTATAAGGGCGCTCCTTCCGGATCGGAGCGTGGCGCAGCCTGGTAGCGCACTTGACTGGGGGTCAAGGGGTCGCAGGTTCAAATCCTGTCGCTCCGACCATTCCTCACTCGTGAGGAATGAGACCGGAAGAATGAAGGCCGCCCGAAAGGGCGGCCTTTTTCGTTTGGCCTCCAGCGGGGCGCAGCGACCACCTACCCCCTACGGATCGCTTCGCGACCGTCTTCCCCCAGAGGGGGAAGAGCCTCAAGCGCGAAGGCTCCGCCCCCTATGGGGGCGGACAGACCGCGAAGCGGTCAGGTGGGGGCAAGTCCGTGAGCCTCACATCCGCTTGTCCGCCTTGCCCATCCACGACATCAGCGGCATCAGCGGCAGACCCCAGCCCATGCCGGCGATCACGAAATAGATCAGGTGCACCGCGCGATTGCTGGGCAGGTAGTCGTAGAGGCTCGTGAAGGCCCAGATCCAGAAGGCCAGGAACGCCATGATGCCGATCCCGCCGATAAGCTTACGCAGGCGGGCGGGGATGAGAGGAGCGCTCAAGCGGGTCTCCGGAAGACGCTGGATACGATGCCGAGGACGGCCAGGAAGAAGATCGCGCCCACGCTGGAGACCAGCAGGCTGCCAAGGAAGCCGTCGAACCTCAGGTCCAGCCGCTGGGCGATGAAGGTCCCGATGAACGAACCGACGACGCCGATCAAGAGCTTGGTGAACAGCCCGTGCCGGCGAGCCAGCACCAGGTCGGCGATCCAGCCGGCCAGGATGCCGATCACCACGGCCACGAAAACGCCAACCCCGCTCATTCAAGTCTCCGATCCAGCACAAGGCATCATCGCATGTGAGGCCTTAAGCGTCATGAGGCCATGGACGGCCGCGCGCGTCAGGCGTACGGCAAGGCTTCGCCGTATTTCGGCCCCTAACTGGCGTTCTTTCCGGCTGTCATGACGTCCTTCCTGCGTTCCGATCGTTCAAGGCCCGTGGCCGTCTGGCTGTTCGTCGTGGCCGTCCTGGTGTTTGGCATGGTGGTGGTTGGGGGCGCGACGCGCCTGACCGACTCGGGCCTGTCGATCACCCAGTGGAAGCCGATCATGGGCGCCCTGCCGCCGATGTCGGACGAGGCGTGGCGGGCCAATTTCGAGCTCTACAAGAAGATCCCGCAGTACCGGCTGGTCAACGCCGGCATGACGCTGGAGGCCTATAAGGGCATCTTCTGGTGGGAGTGGGCGCACCGGCTGCTGGGCCGGCTGGTCGGGGCGGCGTTCGCCATCCCGTTCGTGTTCTTCCTGGTCCGCCGGATGATCCCGCGCCGCCTGATCTGGCGCTGCGTGGTGCTGCTGGGCCTGGGCGGCCTGCAGGGGCTGGTCGGCTGGTGGATGGTGTCCAGCGGCCTGTCCGAGCGGGTCTCGGTGGCCCCCGAGCGGCTGATGATCCATCTGGGTCTGGCCCTGGGGCTGTTCGTCTTCCTGATCTGGACCGCCCTGGACGCCTGGTCGGGCTCGCCGCGCATCGAGGAGCGCACCGACTGGCGCGGCTGGGCCCTGGGCTTCCTGGGCGCGGTGTTCTTCCAGAGCCTGCTGGGCGCCCTGGTGGCCGGCAACGACGCGGGCCTGGTCTATAACGACTGGCCGCTGATGAACGGCGCGCTGATCCCGGCCGAATACGCCGGCCACGGCTTCTGGGGCACGATCGCCCACAGCCAGGGGGCGGTGCAGCTGCATCACCGGCTGATGGCCTATGCGGTGTTCGTCGCCGCCATCGTGCTCGGCGTGGCCGCGGCCCGCTCGCGTCGCCTGCCGGAAGAGGCCAAGGCGACCGGCTTCGTGCTGGTCGGCGTGGTCTGCCTGCAGGCGAGCCTGGGAATCTGGACCCTGATGGCGGCCGTGCCGCTGGTCCTGGGCGTGCTGCACCAGGCCGGGGCGGCGATCCTGCTGGCCACGGCCACGACCTTCGCCTGGCGGGTGAGAAGGCCGTAAGCCGCTCGCATTCGGGCATCCGGGCGACCTTTGGGTTGTCCGCTCAAAGAACTGTCACGAAACGCCAGCACAGGACGTCCGACGTCCTTGCTGGAGCTTCCCGTGACCCGCGCCTCCCTGTTCCTCGCCGCCGCTCTCGCCGCCCTGTCGACCCAGGTCCAGGCCGCGCCCAAGCCCGCCCCGGCCAAGCCGGCCGCGCCCGTGGCCAACGCCGCGCCGGGCGACGCCTACTACCAGGCCGGCCAGGCGGCCCTGGCCAAGGCCCTGACGGTCAATCCCCGCACCGGCAAGGCCAAGAACGTCATCCTGTTCCTGGGCGACGGCATGGGCATCTCGACGGTCGTGGCCAGCCGCATCTACGAAGGCCAGCAGCGCGGCGTCGACGGCGAGAGCAATGCGCTGTCGTTCGAGAAGCTGCCCTGGACGGCGCTGTCCAAGACCTACAGCCACGACACCCAGGTCACTGACAGCGCCGCGGGCATCACCGCCATCACCACCGGCGTGAAGACCCGCAACAAGGTCATCGGCCTGAGCGGGGCGGCCAAGCCGGAGAGCTGCGCCAGCGAGGCCGGGACCCGGGTCGAGACTATCGCCGAGCTGGCCAAGGCCCACGGCCTGTCGGCCGGGGCCGTGACCACCACCCGCATCACTCACGCCACCCCGGCCGGGACCTACGCCCACACCGCCTATCGCGACTGGGAAGGCGACGGCGACATGCCCAGCGACGCCCTGGCCGCCGGCTGCAAGGACATCGCCCGCCAGCTGGTCGAGGCCCCGGCCGGCCTGCGCCTGGACGTGGCGTTCGGGGGCGGGCGCTCGCGCTTCCTGCCCGAGGCCAAGGACGGCAAGCGCGCCGACGGCCGCGACCTGACCGCCGAATGGCTGAAGACCCCGAACGCGGCCTACGTGACCACCGACGCCGAGCTGGCGGCCCTGGACCCGGCCAAGACCGGTCCGGTGCTGGGCCTGTTCGCCAACGAACACCTGCCCTACGAGGTCGAGCGTCCGGTGCTGGGCCAGGGCGTGCCGACCCTGGCGGCCATGGCGACCAAGGCCGTCGACCTGCTGTCGAAGAACCCCAAGGGCTACTTCCTGCTGGTCGAGGGCGGCAAGATCGACATGGGCAGCCACCTGAACAACGCCAAGCGGACCCTGACCGAGACGGTCGAGTTCTCCAAGGCGATCCAGGCGGTGCTGGACAAGGTGAACCTGGACGACACCCTGGTCATCGTCACCGCCGACCACAGCCACGGCCTGGTGATCTCGGGCTACGCCGCCCGCAACAGCCCGATCCTGGGCCTGGCGGGCAACGAGGGCGAGCCGGTCGTGGCCGGCGACGGCAAGCCCTACACGGTGCTCAGCTTCGCCACCGGCCCCGGCGGTCCCGAAGGCTCGAACCTGCGCGCCGATCCCGCCAAGGAAGACACCGACGACATCGACTATCACCAGAACGCCACGGCCTTCCTGGCCAGTTCGGCCCACTCGGGCGAGGACGTGGGCGTGTTCGCCGACGGGCCGGGGTCGTACCTGGTGCACGGCGTGGTCGAGGAGAGCTACCTCTACCAGATCATGCGCCACGCCTACGGCTTCGACGAGGCGGCGAAGTAGGGGAGGTAGGGAAGGGGGAGAGGCG
Source organism: Caulobacter sp. UNC279MFTsu5.1 (assembly GCF_900114015.1). Classification (GTDB taxonomy): domain Bacteria; phylum Pseudomonadota; class Alphaproteobacteria; order Caulobacterales; family Caulobacteraceae; genus Caulobacter. Next base: position 30,441 of record NZ_FORN01000050.1, read on the forward strand.
TGTCGCTCCCCCACAGTTGTCATCCCGGAAGCCTCGCAGAGGCTATCCGGGATCCAGGGGCGGTGCGCACGGCCCCTGGATCCCGGGTCTTCGCTGCGCTTCGCCCGGGATGACAACCGAAGGTGTGAGGAATGCGATGAGGTATTATAATACCCCGTCACGAAATCCCTTGTTCTGTAAGGGTTTGCGGAGTTTCTTGCGCGCGCATTGTTGACAGGCCGCGAACCGTCCTGTACCTGCCGCCCCTCACGCAGACGGGACCGCTTTCCTTGGCCCCCGACGCACAAGGAATACGGATCAATCCCATGCAAAAGACCACGGCTTCCCTGAAGCCCGCCGAGGTCGAGAAGAAGTGGATCGTGGTCGACGCCCAGGACGCCGTTGTCGGTCGTCTGGCGACGTTCATCGCCATGCGTCTTCGCGGCAAGCACCGTCCCGACTACACCCCGCACGTCGACTGCGGCGACTTCGTCGTCGTGATCAACGCCGACAAGGTGAAGTTCACCGGCAAGAAGCTGGACGACAAGGTCTACTACCGCCACACCGGTCACCCGGGCGGCGTCAAGTCGACCACCCCGCGCAAGCTGCTGGAAGGCCGCTTCCCGGAACGCGTCCTCGAAAAGGCCGTCGAGCGCATGCTGCCCAAGGAAAGCCCCCTGGCGCGCAAGCAACTGACCCACCTGCTCATCTACAACAACGGTGAGCACCCGCACCAAGCGCAGAGCCCCGAAGTGATCGATTTCGCTTCGCGCAACGCCAAGAACACCCGGAGCGCCTAAGTCATGTCCGAAGCTCAAGGCTTTGACGCGCTGGCCAGCCTGTCCAGCAACCCCGAAGCGGCCGCTCCGGCCGAACCCAAGATCGACGCCCAGGGCCGCGCCTACGCGACCGGCAAGCGCAAGAACGCGATCGCCCGCGTCTGGATCAAGCCGGGCAAGGGCTCGATCACGATCAACGGTCGCGACCAAGAGGTCTATTTCGCTCGCCCCGTGCTGCGCATGATGATCGCCCAGCCCCTGGAGGTCACCGACCGCCTGGGCCAGTTCGACGTCGTCGTCACCGTGGAAGGCTCGGGCCTGTCGGGCCAGGCCGGCGCCGTGCGTCACGGCCTGTCCAAGGCCCTGACCTATTACGAGCCCGGCCTGCGCACCCTGCTGAAGCCGCACGGCTTCCTGACCCGCGACAGCCGCGTCGTCGAGCGTAAGAAGTACGGCAAGGCCAAGGCCCGCCGCAGCTTCCAGTTCTCGAAGCGCTAAGCGCGTCGGTTACGCGTTTGGAAAGGGGCGCTTCGGTTTCGACCGGAGCGCCCTTTTTCTTGCTCTTTTCTTCCCGGTCTCCCGGGGCTTGTGCGAATGGGATGTCCATGACCCCCAAAGTCTTCATTGACGGCGAAGCCGGCACCACGGGCCTGCAGATCCGCGAGCGCCTGGTCGGCCGCAAGGATCTGCAGTTGGTCTCGATCGATCCCGACAAGCGCAAGGACCCGCAGGCCCGCAAGGCGATGCTGAACGGCGCCGACGCGGTGATCCTGTGCCTGCCCGACGACGCCGCCAAGGAGGCCGTGGCGCTGATCGAGGACCCGAAGGTCAAGGTGATCGACGCCTCGACCGCCCACCGCACCGCGGCCGGCTGGACCTATGGCTTTCCCGAGCTGGACGGCGAGCAGCGCGGCAAGATCATCGGGTCGACGCGGGTGTCGAACCCCGGCTGCTACGCCACGGGGGCCATCGCCCTGGTCCGGCCGCTGGTCTCCAACGACATCATCGCCGCCGACCTGCCGATCTCGTTCAACGCCGTGTCGGGCTACACCGGCGGCGGCAAGGCGATGATCGCCGAGTTCGAGGACGAGACCTCGCCGACCTACACCAAGGTCCCGTACCGGATCTACGCCACGGGCCTGAACCACAAGCACCTGCCCGAGATCCAGGCCCACGGCGGCCTGCTGACCCGGCCGATCTTCACCCCCGCCGTCGGTCGCTACGCCCAGGGCATGCTGGTCGAGCTGCCGCTGCACCTGAGCATGCTGAACGGCAGCGTCTCGATGACCGAGATCCATGAGGCCCTGGCCTCGCACTATGCGCGCGAGGCCTTCGTCGAGGTGGCGTCGCTGAACGAGGCCAAGAGCCTGACCACGCTGGATCCGGAAGGCCTGAACGGCACCAACCGCCTGAAGCTGTTCGTGTTCGGCTCGGAAAGCAGCGGCCAGGTCCGCCTGGTGGCCCTGCTCGACAACCTGGGCAAGGGCGCCTCCGGCGCGGCGGTCCAGAACCTGAACCTGATGCTGGGCCTGAAGGAAGGTGCGGGGCTTTAGGGCTCCTGTGTCTTCACGGTCGCGATGCGCGGCCCTGTGACAGCTTGACCAAGCCCTTGTCGAACGTCGCCAGGCGTTCGCATTTCGTCCGCTCGGCCTCGAACAGGATGCAGCCGTCGGCGAAATCGCCTCCGGCTCGGAGCATCTTCAGGCCAGCCTCGACGACGGGCCTGTCGACCTTTACGCCTTGCATGTCGATCAGCAATCGCAAGGCGTCGGCCAGCGTCAGGGCGGAATAGCCATAGCCGCTGGCCAGGAGCCAGGCTGTCTCGCAGAGCACGATGGCGGGGATGACGATCTCGCTGGCGTCTTCGACGAGCCGCCGAGCGGCGAGGGCTTGGTGTTCGTCGTCGAAGGTCAGAAAGCGCACCACGATACTGGTGTCGAGCGCGACCCTCATTTCCCGCGCGCGCCGGCGATGATGGCCTTCTGCATCTCTTCCAGCGTGAGCGCGCGTTGTCCTTCACGCTTCAGAACGCCGAAGACCGCGGAGATGTCGCGCGAGGTGTTGGCGGGGCGCAGCTCCACCCGCCCATTCGGCAGCAAGTCGACCTCGACCTTCTGGCCGGGGCGAACGCCGAGATGCTCCAGCACGGAGCGCTTGAGCGTGATCTGACCCTTGGCGGTGACGGAAAGTTCGGCGGCCATGGCCATCTCCAGACCTGAAATGTAAGGCAAAATATGCCTTACCTCAGGCCCGCCAGCGATAGTGCCCCACCGCCGTGTGGAGCTTGAACATCCACAGCGGTTCTTCCCGCGCACCACCGCCGATGTTGTGGACCACGCGCACGCGCTCGGGGCCTTCGCTGACCACGCCGATGTGCGGACGGCCGCCCCAAACCCGCCAGGTCAGGACGTCGCCCGGCTGCGGATCGTCGAAGCGGTCGCCGGCCGTCCTGGCCGGCGCGACGGCCAGCCGGGCGCGCTGGCGCGTCAGGTAGGTCTCCAGGTTCAGCACCCGGCGATGGTCGATGTTGGAATCCGGCCCCTTCAGCCCCCAGGCGCGCCGCGAGGGATAGGCGTCGAAATTGCGGGTCATGTCCTCGTGGACCAACTGCTGCAGGTCGACCCGCCAGGCGTCGCGCGCGGCGCGGACCAGCACGTCGGCGCAAACCCCGGTCGACCTCAGCACGTCGCCGTTGGGATAGGGGATCGCGCGGTAGCTGGGATCATAGTCCCTGGTGACGCCGACCTGGCTGCGCGCGGCCTGGGCCAGGCGTTCGCCGTTCGAGGCCGGAACCGGGCGCGCCCAGGCTTCGCCCACGCCGACCATCGGCGTCGCGACCAGCATCCCTAATGCAGTCCGGCGGTTGAGTCCCATGCTGGCAAGCTCGGCCAGAAACCCGGCGAGTTTTGGGCGAACATCGGTTGTCGGCGCGGCGTCAGCCCGCGTCGGGCTCCAGCAGTCGCGGCCCGGCCCCTTGGGCGCCGAGGGCGTCCTGCGGGTTGCGCAGCGGGCAGGCTTTCAGGGACAGGCAGCCGCAGCCGATGCAGTCGTCCAGTTGGTCGCGCAGCTGGCTCAGCTTGCGGATGCGCTCGTCCAGCTCGGCCCGCCAGGCGCGCGACAGTCCGGCCCAGTCCTCGGCGGTCGGCGCGCGGCCGTCGGGCAGGCGGGCCAGGGCGGCCTGGATCGAGGCCAGCGGGATGCCGGTGCGCTGGGCCACCTTGATCACCGCCACGCGCCGCAGCACCCCGCGCGGATAGCGCCGCTGGTTGCCCTCGGTCCTCAGGCTGCGGATCAGGCCCTTGGTCTCATAGAAATGCAGAGTCGAGACCGCCACGCCGCTGCGCCTGGCCACCTCGCCGACGCTTAGCGCGCCGACGGGAAAGACGGGATCATCGAGCTCGGACATTCGCACTTGACCTCAACTTTGGTTGAGGTTTTACACGGGAGGCTCCTTCCACGGCAACGCCTTTCCAGGAGCCCGCATGACCACCCTGACCGTCCCCGACCGCGCCTCGGTCGCCGCCGCCCTGTCCGACCCGCCGGTCTTCAGCGTCAGCATCATCCAGACCAAGCCCGGCAAGTTCGACGAGTTCGTCGCCCTGCAGCACGCCCAGTTCCTGCGCGTGCGCGGCCAGGTCCAAGGCGTGCGCGGCAGCCGGATGCTGCAGTCGCCCGCCAAGGGCGTGGTGGTGCTGATTTCGTCCTTCGACACCGCCCAGGACGCCGAGCGCTTCCGCAAGGATCCGCGCTTCACCGAGCACCTGGAACGTGTGCAGCCGCTGATTGACCGGGCCGAGGCGATGCCGGTGGAGCTGGCCTACGAGGTGGGTCTGATCTAGCCGAGCGTGGTCAGGCCGCCGCGTGCGACCGCACCCGCACATAGCTGCCGGGCGCGTCCTCGATCGGCTCCAGCGGTCCCTTGGCCGGGTCGCGGGCCGGGATCAGCTTGCCCGACCTGGCCTTCAGCCAGGTCGCCCAGTGCGGCCACCACGAACCGGGATGCTCTACCGCCCCGGCCCACCAGCCCTCGACCGAGCCGGGCAGGTGCTCGTTGGTCCAGTGCTGGTACTTGTTGGCGTCCGGATGGTTGATCACCCCGGCGATGTGGCCCGAGCCGGCCATGGTGAAGGTCACCGGCCCGCCGAACGCCCGGGCGCCGCGATAGACGCTGCGATAGGGGGCGATGTGGTCGTCCTTCGACGACTGGACGTAGATCGGCGTCTTGACCTTCGACAGGTCCAGCGTTTCGCCGCCTATGCTCAGGCGCCCCTGGGTCAGGGCGTTGTCCTTGTAGAAGTTGCGCAGGTAGTAGAGGTGCAGCGCCTTGGGCATGCGCGTCTGGTCGGCGTTCCAGAACAGCAGGTCGAACGGCCGCGGCTCCTTGCCCATCAGGTAGTTGTTGATGAAGAACGACCAGATCAGGTCGTTGCCGCGCAGGCTGTTGAAGGTGTCGGCCATCGACTGGCTGGGCAGGTAGCCGCCCTGGCGGTCGATCTGCTCCTCGATCGTCTTGATCCAGGCCTCGTCGGTGAACAGCAGCAGGTCGCCGGCCTCGGAGAAGTCCTGCTGGGCGGCGAAGAAGGTGGCCGAATTGATCCGCTTGTCGCCGCGGGCGGCCATGTGCGCCAGGGCGCAGGACAGCAGGGTGCCGCCGATGCAGTAGCCGACGGTGTTGACCCGGTCGACGCCGGTCTGGGTCATCACCTGCTGGCTGGCGTCGTAGATCCCCTCGAACATGTAGTCCTCGAAGGTCTTGGCGGCCTGGCGGTTGTCGGGATTGACCCACGAGGCGACGAACACCGTGAAGCCCTGGCCGGTCAGCCAGCGGATCATCGAGTTTTCGGGCCGCAGGTCCAGGATGTAGAACTTGTTGATCCACGGCGGGAAGATCAGCAGCGGGATCTCGTGCACAGTCTCGGTGGTCGGGGAAAACTGCAGCAGCTGCAGGATGTCGTTCTGGTAGACCACCTTGCCCGGGGCGGTGGCGACGTTCTCGCCGACCTTGAACTTGGCCAGGTCCGTCTGGCTGATGGCCAGCTGGCCGCCGCCGCGCTCCAGGTCGGCGGCGAAGTTCTCCATGCCGCGCACCAGGCTTTCGCCCTTGCTCTGCATCACCTCGCGCAGGGCGGCGGGGTTGGAGATCAGGAAGTTCGATGGCGAGAAGGCGTCGGTCAGCATCTTGGTGAAGAACGCGACGCGGCGCTTGGCGCCAGGATCGACGCCCTCGGCCTGCGAGACCAGTTCGTTCAGCCAGTTCGACGACAGCAGGTAGCTCTGCTTCATCATGTCGAACATCGGGTTGGACGCCCAGTCGGGGTCGCTGAACCGCTTGTCGCCATGGGCGGGGGCGACCACGGGCTGGGTCGGCTCGCCGGTCATCTTGCGGGCCGCCGACTGCCACAGGTCCATGTAGCGGCTGAACAGGTCGGCCTGGGCCCGCAGCAGACGGTCGGGCTGGGCGGCCAGGCTGGTCATCACCTCGTTGAAAGCCGGGCCGACATGGAAGGGGTCGGGGTTGAGGGCGGCGGGGCGGTCGGCCTGGCGCAGGGCGGCCTCGGCGATCGCGCCCTGGGCGGTGACGGCGGCCCGAGCCAGGTTGGCCGACAGCGTCTCCAGCATCTGGCGCTGGTCGGGCGACAGGAAGGTCTCGAAGTCGGGCAGGGCGGGGGAGGCGGGCGGCGGATCCGCGCGTTCGGGACGCGGCGCCGATTCGGCCGCCTTGGCGCGGGAGCTCGGCGTGGGATCGACTTCCGGCGAAACCTTCGGGGCGGCCTTGCTCTTGCCCTTGGCCGCGGCCGGCGCGGCATCCGCCTTGGCGGCGGGCTTTTTGCGCGGCTTGGGCGAGGTTTCGGTCGTGGCCATGGACTTCCTTCCACCGTCTTGTCCGGGGCCATCTCGCCTTGGCGGTTCGGATGGCCTTTCGCTCGACGCGATCATCGCATAAGACCTGAGACAAGATGAACGACGAAACCGGTAAAATCGCACGGCTTGGCGGACTCTTTCGCGGCGGGGCCCTCGTGGGCCTGCTGGGGCTGACCGCGTGCGCCTTGCCGATCTCGCCGTTCACGCCGCCGCCGGCCGATCCCAGCTCGCCAGTGGCCGCCGCCGCCAACGCCGCGGCCAAGGACTCCAAGGACGCCGTCGCGCCGCGCTTCATCGACATCCCGGCGATCCCGACCGACGTGCGCACGCCCGTCCAGTTCAAGAAGGCCGTGGGCGCCGAAAAGATCGCCGCCGACAAGCTGAAGCGCGACACCGCGCCCAGCACCTGGACCCTGTCCGACACCGAAGGCTACGCCTCCAAGGCCCGCAAGATCGGCAAGGCGCCGCCGAGCGACATCCCCACCGACGCCGACCGCGCCGCGACCGAAGCCTTCGCCAAGGCGGCGCGCGAGCGAGCTACCGCGCCTCCGTCCAAGCCCCAATAGGGCGACGGAGGCATAAAATTCCCGTAGCTGGCTTGGCTATGCCCCGCTCGGGGTCTATCCATGCCCGACATCCGCTCCCGGCGCGCCGCTGCGGCGCATTGAGCATTGCATGACCTCCGATTTCCACCGCATCCGTCGCCTGCCGCCCTACGTCTTCGAAGAAGTCAACAAGATCAAGGCGCGCCTCCGCGCCGAGGGCACAGACATCATCGACTTCGGCATGGGCAATCCCGACATGCCGACCCCCAAGCATATCGTCGATAAGCTGATCGAGACCGCGCGCGATCCCAAGGCTGGCCGCTATTCGGCGTCGAAGGGCATCGCCGGCCTGCGCAAGGCCATGGCCGGCTATTACGGCCGCCGGTTCGGCGTGAAGCTGAACCCCGACACCGAGGTGATCGCCACCCTGGGCTCCAAGGAAGGCTTCGCCAACCTGGCCCAGGCCCTGACCGCCCCGGGCGACGTGATCATCTGCCCCAACCCGGCCTATCCGATCCACGCCTTCGGCTTCATCATGGCCGGCGGGGTGATCCGCCACGTGCCGGCCCTGAGCCCCGAGCAGTACCTGTCCAACATCAGCCGTGCGGCCAAGCACTCGGTGCCGCCGGCCAGCGTGCTGATCCTGTCCTATCCGTCCAACCCGACCGCCCAGTGGGTGGACCTGGACTTCTACAAGGACGCCGTCGCCCTGGCCAAGAAGCACGAGCTGTTGGTGATCAGCGACGTGGCCTATGGCGAGATCTATTTCGACAACAACCCGCCGCCCTCGATCCTGCAGGTCGACGGGGCCAAGGACATCGCCGTCGAAGTCAATTCGCTGTCGAAGACCTACGCCATGGCCGGCTGGCGCGTGGGCATGGTGGTCGGCAACGCCCGGATCTGCGCGGCCCTGGCCCGGGTGAAGTCCTATCTGGACTACGGCGCCTACACCCCGGTGCAGGTGGCCGCGGCCGCCGCCCTGAACGGCCCGCAGGATTGCGTCGACGAGATCCGCGGCATCTACAAGAGCCGCCGCGACACCCTGGTGTCGTCGATGAAGCGCGCCGGCTGGGACATTCCCAACCCGCCGGCCTCGATGTTCGCCTGGGCCAAGATCCCCGAACAGTTCGAGGCCGCCGGCTCGATGCTGTTCTCGCGCCTGCTGATCGAGGAGGCCGGCGTCGCCGTCGCCCCCGGCATCGGCTTCGGCGAATACGGCGAGGGCTATGTCCGCATCGGCCTCGTCGAGAACGAGCAGCGGATCAAGCAGGCCGCCCGCAACGTCAAGAAGTTCATCGCCAACGCCGACACGATCCTGGCCAAGGCGCACAACAAGATGGAACAGGTCTGAGCCGCCAACCCCACGAGGGGAGGGGCGCTGCTTGGCCTTTTTGGAACTAGGAACGCGAACATGACCCAGAAGACCTGGCGCGTCGGCGTCGCCGGCCTCGGCACCGTCGGCGGGGGGCTGTTGCAGTTCCTGGCCGAGCAGCCCGACTTCGCCCCGGCCGGAGACCGGGCCGTGGTGACGGCGGTTTCGGCCCGTTCGAAGTCGCGGCCGCGCACGGTCGACATCTCGGGCCTGGCCTGGTTCGACGATCCGGTCGCCCTGGCCTCGTCACCGGACGTGGACTTGTTCGTCGAGCTGGTCGGCGGCTCGGACGGCCCGGCCAAGGCCGCCGTCGAGGCGGCCCTGAAGCTGGGCAAGCCGGTGGTCACCGCCAACAAGGCCCTGATCGCCGAGCACGGCGCGGAACTGGCCGCCCTGGCCGAGGCCAACGAGGCCCCGCTGCTGTTCGAGGCCGCCGTGATGGGCGGCACGCCGGCGGTGAAGATGCTGCGCGAGGCCATGGTCGGCGACGAGGTGGTCGGCGTGGCCGGCATCCTCAACGGCACCTGCAACTTCATCCTCAGCGAGATGGAGAAGACCGGCCGCGACTTCGCCGACGTGCTGCGCGAGGCGCAAGGCCTGGGCTATGCCGAGGCCGATCCGACCATGGACGTCGGCGGCTTCGACGCCGGCCACAAGATCAGCATCCTGGCCGCGCTGGCCTTCGGCTGCGCGCCCGACTTCGACGCCGCCGAGATCGAGGGCATCAGCGACGTCGAGCTGCTGGACATCAAGCTGGCCAAGGACCTGGGCTATCGCATCAAGCTGGTGGCCGGCGCCGCCAAGAGCGACGACGGGGTGGCCGTGAAGGTGCATCCGTCCCTGGTTCCGCTGGAGCATCCGCTGGCCCAGGCCGGCGGGGCGCTGAACGCCCTGTTCATCGAAGGCAAGCGGATCGGCCGGATCTTCATCCAGGGGCCGGGCGCGGGCGCGGGCCCGACCGCCGCCGCCGTGGCCGCCGACATCGCCGACGTGATGACCGGCGCCCGGCGCCCGGTGTTCCAGGCCCCGGCGGGCCAGCTGAAGCCGTTCGTCGCCGTCGATCCGGCCCGCTCGGTGGGCAAGGCCTATCTGCGGATCATGGTCCGTGACGAGCCGGGCGCCATCGCCGCCATCTCCGAGACCCTGGCCGAATGCGCCGTCTCGATCGACAGCTTCCTGCAGAAGCCTGTCGAAGGGGCGGGCGGCGTGCCGATCGTGCTCGTCACCCATGCGACTCCCGAATCCAACCTCCTGGACGCGATTAGTCGCATCGAAAAACTGCACGCCGTGCTAGAGCGTCCCCGCCTTTTGCGCGTCGCGCGCATCTGAGAACCGCGCCAAGCGGTCGGACCGGAAAGCCTCGCATAGGCTGGGAGACGTTGATGAGTTCGAAGACCCTGGACCGCGCGCTGGTCCTGGACGCGGTCCGCGTGACCGAAGCCGCCGCCATCGCCTCGTGGACGATGGTGGGCCGGGGCGACGAGAAGGCGGCCGACCAGGCCGCGGTCGACGCCATGCGCAACGCGCTGAACGAGCTGACCATCGACGGCGAGATCGTGATCGGCGAGGGCGAGCGCGATGAAGCGCCCATGCTCTATATCGGCGAGAAGGTCGGCACCGGCAAAGGCCCGGCCATCGACATCGCCCTGGACCCTCTGGAAGGCACCACCCTGACGGCCAAGGCCATGCCCAACGCCCTGGCGGTGATGGCCTGGGCGCCCAAGGGCAGCCTGCTGAACGCCCCCGACACCTACATGGACAAGATCGCCTGCGGTCCGGGCCTGCCGGCCGGGGTGATCGACCTGGACAAGTCGCCCGCCGACAACATCAAGGCCGTGGCCGCCGCCAAGGGCGTCGCGCCCGAGCAGATCACCGTCTGCGTGCTGGACCGCCCGCGCCACGCCGAGATCATCGCCAGCGTCCGCTCGGTGGGCGCCCGCGTCAACCTGATCACCGACGGCGACGTGGCCGGGGTGATCGCCACCACCGACCCATCGACCGGCATCGACCTCTATGTCGGCTCAGGCGGCGCGCCCGAGGGCGTGCTGGCCTGCGCGGCCTTGAAATGCGTCGGCGGCCAGTTCCAGGGCCGGCTGCTGTTCCGCAACGGCGACGAACGCGCCCGGGCCGCCAAGTGGGGCATCACCGAGTTGGACAAGAAGTACGACCTGCACGAGATCGTCCGCGCCGACGCGATCTTCGCGGCCACCGGCGTCACCTGGGGCAACCTGCTGGACGGGGTGACCTACAAGGACGGCTTCGTCCACACCCATACGCTGGTCATGAACTCGTCGACCGGCACGGTGCGCGAAGTGCGGATGAAGCGGAAGGCCTAGGCTTTCGGTAAGGTCGCCTGCGAATCCCTTTCCCCTTACGAGGCTAGCATGATCACGTTGACCGACCTCGCCGGATGGCTGGCCGACGAGCCCGCGGGCGAAGAGGTGAAGGCCGTCGTCGAGGTGATCGCCGGCGCCTGCGCCCGGATCAGCCGGGTGGTGGCGTCGGGAGCGATCTCGGGCAGCCTGGGCGCGGCCGGCCAGGTCAACGTCCAGGACGAAGAGCAGAAGAAGCTCGACATCATCACCAACGACATCCTGCGCGACGCGCTGAACGGATGCGCCCTGGTCGCCGGCCTGGCGTCCGAGGAGCTGGAGGTGATCGAGACCACCGGCGCCGTCGGCGGCTTCCTGGTCACCTTCGATCCGCTGGACGGCTCCAGCAACATCGACGTCAACGTCTCGGTCGGCACGATCTTCTCGATCCTGCCCGCGCCGGCCGGCGTCGCGCCCAGCCAGGCCGATTTCCTGCTGCCCGGCCGCCGCCAGGTCGCCGCCGGCTATGCGGTCTACGGCCCCCAGACCATGCTGGTGCTGACCTTGTCGAAGGGCGTGGTCGCCTTCACCCTCGACGCCGACGGGACCTGGCTGTTGACCCACCAGACCATCGCCATTTCGCCGGACACCGCCGAGTTCGCGATCAACATGTCCAACCAACGCCATTGGGCCGAGCCCGTGCGGCGCTATATCGACGGCTGCCTGCAGGGCAAGGCGGGGCCGCGGGGCAAGAACTTCAACATGCGCTGGGTCGCCTCGATGGTGGCCGACGTCCACCGCATCCTGATGCGCGGCGGGATCTTCCTGTACCCGTGGGACGCCCGTGAGCCCGACAAGCCGGGCAAGCTGCGCCTGCTGTACGAGGCCAACCCGATGTCGCTGATCGTCGAGCGGGCTGGGGGGCAGTCGACCGACGGCGTGACGCCGATCCTCGACCTGCAGCCCACCAAGCTGCACCAGCGCGTGCCAGTGGTGCTGGGCTCGGCGAATGAAGTGGCGCTGGTGGCGGAGCTGTCGGCGGGCTAAGGCGATCGCCGACGAGGTTTCGTTCCCGTCGCGTCCGTTTCTGACGCATCCAAGCCCTATCTTCGATCCTCGCCCCGCCCGTGGAGCGAATCCGCCAAACGGCGTAGGCTCGGGAGATGACCACGACAGCCAAGCTCCGCAATTCCGGCCGTTTTCCCGCTAGGCAGGGCTGATCCATGGCCGACGGTCACGCTCCGGTCGACACCGGCTGCTTCCTCGACGTCTCCCGCTCGATCAGCGGCCGGGCCTGGCGCGAGCGGCCGGGCGACGCGGCGGTCGCCCGCAGCCACCAGCAGGTCCACGGCCTGTCCGAGCCCCTGGCCCGGGCCCTGGCCTCGCGCGGCGTCGGCGTCGACCACGCCGAGCACTATCTGCGCCCCACCCTGAAGGCGCTGTTCCCCGACCCGTCCAGCTTCACCGACATGGACCGGGCCGCCGAGATCCTGATCGACGCGCTGGAGCGTGGCCGGCCGACCATGGTGTTCGCCGACTACGACGTCGATGGCGCCACCAGCGCCGCCCAGCTGGTGCGCTGGTTCCGCTACATGGGCGTCGAGCTGCCGATCTACATTCCCGACCGCCTGACCGAGGGCTACGGCCCCAGCCCGGCGGCCTTCAAGACCATCCGCGACGGCGGCGCCGAGCTGGTGGTCACCCTGGACTGCGGGGCGGCGGCCTATGACGCCATCGCCAGCGCCGCGGTCATCGGTCTCGAAGTTGTGGTGATCGACCACCACCTGATGCGCGAGGACCCGCCGGCCGCCGCCGCCGTGGTCAATCCCAACCGCCCGGGCTGCCAGAGCGGGCAGGGGGTGCTGGCCGCCGCCGGCGTGACCTTCGTCCTGCTGGCCGCCCTCAATCGCGAGGCCCGCAAGCGCGGCCTGTTCACCGACGAGCGGCCGCAGCCGGACCTGCGCCAGTGGCTGGACCTGGTGGCCATGGGCGAGGTCTGCGACGTCACCCAGCTGGTCGGCTTCAACCGCGCCCTGACGACCCTGGGCCTGCGAACTATGTCCAGCTGGGGCAATCCGGGCCTGAAGGCCCTGTTCGAGGTCGGCAAGGGCTCGGGCCCGGCCTCGGTCTTCCACGCCGGCTTCATCCTGGGGCCGCGCATCAACGCCGGCGGCCGGATCGGTCGCTCCGACCTGGGGGCGCGCCTGCTGTCCACGGACGATCCGGAGGAGGCCCGCGCCCTCGCCGAGGAGCTGGACGGCCTCAACACCGAGCGCAAGGCGGTCGAGGCCGCCGTGGTCGAGGAAGCCGCCGCCCTGCTGGAGCGCGGCAGCAACTTCGATCCCGACGCCCCGGTGATCGTGGTGGCCGGGGAGGGGTGGCACCCCGGGGTGATCGGCATCGTCGCCGGCCGCCTGCGCGAACGCTACCGCAAGCCCGTGGTGGTGATCGGCGTCGACCGCGCCGCTAATGTCGGCAAGGGCTCGGGCCGTTCGCAACCGGGCGTCAACCTGGGCGCGGCGATCCAGGCGGCCTTCGAGGCGGGGCTGCTGATGGCCGGCGGCGGCCACGCCATGGCCGCGGGCCTGTCGATCCGTCCCGATTCGATTCCCGAGTTCCGCGCCTTCCTGGAGGAGCGCCTGGCGGGCGAGATGGAGGCCGTGGGCGTCGAGGGAGTCGATATCGACGCCCTGGTCCAGCCGCGCGCCGCCAACCGCGCCCTGTGGAGCGAGTTCCAGCAGCTGGCCCCGTTCGGCCCCGGCAACCCCGAGCCGATGTTCGCCCTGGCCGGCGTGCGCCCCGAGCGGATGATGGCCATGAAGGGCGGCCATGTGCGCGTCGACCTGGTCGGGCCGTCGGGCGATCGAATCAAGGCGATCTCCTGGCGCTCGGCCGAGACCCCGCTGGGCGAACGCCTGCTGTCCGGCGGCGGGGCCCTGCACGTCGCGGGCCGTCTGAAACCGGACGATTACATGGGCCGGGAAGGGGTCCAGCTGGAGATCGAGGACGTCGCCGACCCCCGCATGCGCATGACTTGAAAAAACTGCTCTTCGTCGCTTGCGCCCTGGGGGGAAGCTTTGTATATCGCCTGCTCTTCGCGGCCACGTGGTCCCTTCGTCTATCGGTTAGGACGCCAGATTTTCATTCTGGAGAGAGGGGTTCGACTCCCCTAGGGACTACCACCGCGAAGCCTACTTAG
>NZ_FORN01000022.1 GCF_900114015.1 Caulobacter sp. UNC279MFTsu5.1
CGCACCTTGACCGACACCGGCGGCAGGGACGGGGCGAAATAGCGCTCCATCTGCGAGGGCGCGCCCGGCCAGGGCTGGGCCGCCACCTCCAGCGACAGGGTCCCGGACGTGAAGACGTCGGCCCCGCCCTTCTGGTCGTGGCGCCAGCCCTTGGCGTCGCTGTCGGCCACGAAGCCGTAGCCCGGCGCCGAAGCCGCCAGGTCCTTGTCCTGGCTGATCGTCACCCGCACGATGTTGGGCGCGTAGGTCTCCACCGAAACGTACGAGCCGTTGCGGTCCATCACCGCCAACGGCGCGGCCACGGCCGCCCCGGCCGCCACGCTCAGCGCCAGGCCCAACACCAGCCCAGCCGACCAGCGTCCCGCGACCTTGTTCAGCCGATCCATCGCTTGCTCCCCATAGCCCCTAAACCCCGCCGCGGCGTCGCCGCGCCGATGCGGGACCTTTCTTCATTCCATATCGTTCTTGGCGACGCGCCATACGCTGCGCGATCCTTAAGATCCCTCACCGCCAGTCGACCGCCGCTTCTCCCGCATCAGCGAGCGGCCCGGATCGCTGGCCTATTCCTCCTACCAGAGAGCCAGCCCCCAACGCCCGGAGGCGTCGATCGAGCCAGGCCCTCTCGTCGCTAAATGGCAACGCTGTCATCTCTCTATGGACCTACCCCATCATCAGGATTTGGCAAGCCCATTCCTCATACAAATAGGGTGATTTTTGCAGAAACGGGGGATCGCGGCGCTGACACCGGTGACAATCGGAACGCCCGTCACGCGCCGAGCCATGGGTCGTCAAGAGGTCAAACGTCTTCACATCTCGTTGGATTATCGAGATAATATATTAGACAATTTTCTTAATTCGGCGTCGGAAAGCGACAGAGGGCATTAACAGCGCCCAAAGAGCCAATTAGTCAGACAATTTATCCCGCCCCACCCGGGAAGCACGCATCACGATCGCCCCGGGCACCCCATCGTGACGCGACCTTGATTCTCGACGCCGAGCCTCATTATGTCGGCGCTGCTGGCTCTATGTCGCCGCCATCCTGAATGAGCCATCGAAAATATATCGATCTTTTTCATTTGGACAAAGATTTTTGCATATGAAGCCGAGGGGCCGATTGGCGCGGGCCTTTATGCCTCCCGCTAAGCGACGAAGCGCCAGTTTGCGAGATCAACGAAAGAACGGAAGGCTTGAGCAGCATCGGCGCGCGCCCTCGAACCTAGAACGAACTCTTGAGACGCTCTCCTTTGTACAGCGGCCCCGATCCCTGCCCCAGCCCCGGATTCTCGCCGCCGGCTCTAATGGGAAGAGTCGGAACACGCCCTGGCTCCTCAAGCCTCCGCTTGCCCGCGCGCCCCTCGAAAGCTAGAGGCTGAAGCCCTAGTTTCGAAGGTCGCGCCATGTCGGATCGCAAGTACACCGCGCCCGCCCTGGAAAAGGGCCTGGATATTCTGGACCTGCTGGCGAGCCACGGCCAGGCCATGACCCTTTCCCAGATTTCGGTGGCGATGCAAAAGTCGGTCGGCGAGATCTTCCGGATGATCCACGTCCTGGAGTTCAAGGGCTTCATCGAGACGGTCCCGGGCGCGGAAGGCTACGCGTTGACGAACCGGCTGTTCCGCCTCGGCATGGCGCGCGCGCCGGTCAAGACCCTGCTGGAAGCCGCGCTTCCGCAGATGCGCGAACTGGCCGCGAGGGTCGAGCAATCCTGTCACCTCGCCCAGGCTTCACGCGAGCAGATCGTCGTCGTCGCCCGGATCGAGAACCCCGGCTACTACGGCTATTCGGTGCGCACCGGCCACCGCCGGGACATCGTGGAGGCGACCTCGGGCATGGTGCTCTACGCCTTCCAGCCCCCGCCGGTGCAGATCCGGTGGCGCGAGATGATCTTCAACGGCGTCTCCAAGGCCGGACGAGCCGCCTTCCTGGCCAACGCCGAGCGGGTCGCCCAACAGGGCTATTGGCGCGCCGAAAGCGATCTCGTGCCGAACGTCATCGACGTCTCATCGCCGATCATGGCCGACGGGGCCGCGATCGCGGCCCTGACCATGCCCTACATCCACAAGCGCGGCGTGCGGGCCGTCGACGAGATCATCGCAGAGGTCAAGGCCACCGCCGCGGCGATTTCGCGCGAGATCCAGGGCGTCGCCTAGTCGGCGCCCGTAGACCCTCGCCTGAAAAGGTTATGGCTCGGCATCGGCGGAAGGCGACGCCGGTCGCGCGGAGGTGCGGATTTCGCGCCCTCGGACGCCCAGCGCCCGATTTTTTAAAGCCGCAGACTATTGCGGACAATTTCTGCATATGAAATTACGTTCGCATACAAAACTATAAATGGGGATGGTCCATGGCGCCCAGCAGACGAATGCTCATGCACGGCTTGGCGGCGGCGGGCGCGGCAAGCACTCTGCCCGCTCAGGCGGCCGACCTGGCGCCGACGGGCTTCGACCAGATCGCCGACGGCCCGTTCAAGCCGACCTGGGAGTCCCTCAACGCCGGCTACAAGGCGCCGGATTGGTTTCGTGACGCCAAGTTCGGACTCTGGGCCCACTGGGGCGCGCAGTGCGTGCCCGAGGCCGGCGACTGGTATGCGCGCAGCATGTACCTTCAGGGACAAGCCGCCTACGACCACCACCTGAAGACCTATGGTCATCCCGCCGACACGGGCTTCATCGACCTCTATCCGAAGTGGCGGGCGGAGAACTGGAATCCGGACGATCTGCTGGATCTCTATGCAAAGGCCGGCGCCAAGTACTTCGTCGCCATGGCCAACCACCACGACAATTTCGACGCCTATGATTCCAGGTTCCATGACTGGAACACCGTCAAGATCGGCCCCAAGAAGGACATCATCGGCATCTGGGCCAAGGCGGCGCGCAGGCGCGGTTTACGCTTTGGCGTCTCCAACCACTCCGCCCACGCCTGGCACTGGTTCCAGACCGCCTACGGCTACGACCCCGAAGGCCCCCGCAAGGGCGAACGCTACGACGCCTTCAAGCTCTACAAGATCGACGGCAAGGGGAAGTGGTGGGAAGGCCTGGACCCGCAGCAGCTCTATGCCGGACCGGCCATGCCGATGCCCGACGGTCTTCAAAGCATAGCCGAAGCCGACAAGTGGCACGAAGCCAATGATCGCGTCTGGACCGAAAAGGCGCCGCTGAACAAT
The DNA here is from genome assembly GCF_900114015.1 of Caulobacter sp. UNC279MFTsu5.1. Taxonomy (GTDB): domain Bacteria; phylum Pseudomonadota; class Alphaproteobacteria; order Caulobacterales; family Caulobacteraceae; genus Caulobacter. Next base: position 3,161 of record NZ_FORN01000022.1, read on the forward strand.
CCGGCCTTCACGCGCCAGTGGTACCTGCGCTGCAAGGACCTGATCGACAGCTACAAGCCGGACCTCGTCTATTTCGACAATTTCGACCTGCCTCTGGAGCAGGCTGGCCTCGACATCACCGCCCACTTCTACAACGCCTCGCGGCAGTGGAACGGCGGCCGGCTGGAGGCCGTGGTCAACGTCAAGCCCGAACACGGTCGCGTGGTCCCGGGCGTGGTTCCCGACGTCGAGCGCGGCTTGCGCAGCGACATCAGCCCAATCGCCTGGCAGACCGACACCTGCATCGGTTCCTGGCATTACGATCGCCGGATCTTCGAGCAGAAGGGCTACCTGCCAGCGGCCGAAGTGATCCACCGGCTTTGCGACATCGTCTCCAAGAACGGCAACCTGCTGCTCAGCATTCCCGTCCGCCCCGACGGGACGATCGACTCCGAAGAGCGGCGGATCGTCGAAGAGATCGGCGGCTGGATGGGGCGGTTTTCGGACGCGATCCACGGCACCCGTCCGTGGGCGGTGTTCGGCGAAGGACCGACCGAAGTGGCGGGCGGCATGTTCAACGAGGGGAAGCAGAAGCCCTTCACCGCCAGGGACATCCGCTTCACCACCAAGGGCAAGTCGCTCTACGCCATCACGCTCGGGCGGCCCGAGGGCGGTCAGGTGTCGATCGCGTCCCTGGTCAAGGATGGGGCGCACGCCAAGCGGCCGGTCCGGCGCGTGACTCTGGCCGGTGAGCATGCGGCGCTGACCTATCGCCAGGACAGAACCGGCCTCCATGTCACCATCCCCGAGGGCGCGCTCCACCCGTTCGGCGTGGCGCTTCGGATCGAAGGCGTCATCTGACGGCCGCCAGGAACTCGGCCCCCCAAGGCCGCGCCCGCCGTCGAGGGGCCGCCCACCCAGAGGGCCGGATCGACCGCCTTGATGGCTCGGGCGCTGACGTCATAGAGCTCGAAATAGCGGCCTGATCAGCCGTTTCCAGAAACCGTCGAGGTTGGGCTCGTTCCACACCCCGAAGAACCACTTGCGGACCTCCTCGACGCCATAGCGCTGGCGGACGCGCCGGACGAGGCGTCGATCAGATTTCGCCAGGCCCTAGCTTCGGGTGTGCGGTCCTGAGTGCGGACAGTCGCGGACTCCTCCCTTCAATCGGCGGCCGGCCGCAAGCGGCCCGGAGCCAGGAGCTTGCCGCCCAGCCAACGCCGCGCGGGCTCGTCATAGGCCTTGAGGCATACATAGGCGATCGCGACGGCCGCCACGAACACCCCCGCCCCGACCAGCGCGCCCTGCGCCGCGGGAACCTTCTTGTTCACGACCCAGCCGGTGTAGATGTAAACCAGCGGATAGTGGGTGATGTAGAGCGGGTAGGACAAGTCGCCGAAGAAGCGGGCGATCCGCACCGACGGGCCGTCCACGTTCTTCTCGCCGGCCCCGATGACGACGATCAGCGGAAACAGCACGATGACGCAAAGGGCTTCGTAAAGGCCGTTGACCCACAGCCGCTCCGTCCCGCCGAATCTTGGGAGGGCCAGCGCCACGATCAGCAGCAGGCCGCAGACCGCGAAGGCGCCGCCGACCTTGATCCGCCTGCCCAACCGCATCAGCAGCACGCCGGCGAAGAACGGGAAGAGCACGCGCGTGAGGCCGATGCGGATTCCGCCGGCGTCGAGCGCCCACCCGCCGATGACGTCGCCCCGGGGGCCGAACACCAGCATGTGGACGAGCGCCAAGGCCGCCAGAGCCACGAGGCCGCCCAGCGCGCGGTTCGACAGCTTCCGCAGCCCCGCCGCATAGAGGATGTTGGCGAGGTATTCGTAGAACAGCGACCAGGCCGGCCCGTTCAGCGGATAGTTCTCGGTCCAACCACGGATCTCCGCCGACGGCGTCAGCGGGATCATCAGACAGCCGAGCAGCATGACGCCCACGATCTGCCAGACCGAAGCCGCTTCCAGCTTGGGGAAGACGGAGGAGTACTGGAAGACGACGAGGGCCGCGCCGATCAGGCTGCCCATGATGATCATCGGCTGAAGCCGCACCAGGCGGCGCTTGTAGAACTCCCACTGACTCATGCCCGCCGCCCAGCGATCATCGTAGGCGTATGCGATCACGAAGCCCGACAGCAGAAAGAAGAAATCCACCGCGAGGTAGCCGTGGTTGATGATCTGCTTCTGTGGGTTTCCGCCCGCATAGACTTCGAACAAATGGAAGACGACCACCATCAGGGAGGCCACGCCACGTAGGCCGTCGAGAATGACGTAGTGGCCTTTCGGGGACGCTGTCGCGACTGTCGATGTCGCCGCTTCCGACGACGGTGTCGCGAGCGTCCAAGTCTGCTCAGTCATGAGGCCTCCCCGCGCCTTGCTTGCGCCTATGCGGGTTCTGTGGACCCGATGGGAGGCGCATGGCGTCCCGCTTTGGCATTTGCGCCTTCGAATTTACAAGTAAAAATTAATGGCGCTAATAAAATTACCAGATTGGACCTGGCGTGTGAGACTTGTGCGACGGCCTCATCAAGACCTTCATGCACCGCCGACGGCGATGATCGAAAACATCATCGACCACCGGCCGGCCTGAAGAAGCGCGCGGCGAGCGACCAACTCCCGCAACGGCACAAGGCGGCGCCAACCCAATCGCCCCAACGCTCAGCGCGCCGACGCGGCCTCCTCGATGAGCGCGGCGACCTTGTCGGGGTGGGAGACCATCAGGGCATGGGAAGCGCCCTCGATCGCGACGGTCTTGCGCACGTGCGCGCGCTCGGCCATGAACCGGTGGGCTTCGGCGGGAATGTTGCGATCGGCCGAACCGTAGATCACATAAGACGGCAGCCGCTTCCACGACGCCGCCGTCGCCATGTCGGAGAGCGCGCGCCGTTCTCGACTGCGACACGGGATTTGCGTTGAGGGCCGCGGCGGTCGACGGCGTGGGCATCGCCCAGTTGCTGCGCTGGACGGTGGACGAGGACCTGCGAGCCGGTCGACTGGAGATCGTCTTGCCCCCCGCCCGCTGAGCCATTGCAGATCCTGCACGCTTTCGGTCGCTTCCAATCCCTGAGGGCGCGATTGTTCGCCGACTTCGTGGCCGATCAACTGGCGGCGCTGGGCCGCGCGGCCAACGCCCCGAAACAGGGTTAGACGGCCTAGACCTAAGTACAGTTCCGTTTAGGACGCCCTCGCCGATACCAACACTGTCGAGCCGTGTTAATCGGACGCGACAGGGATGATGAACGTAAGAGTTTTTCCGATTTCATCTTACGGCCGACGAAACGGCAGACGAGCGTCCCACCTGTCCGGCTCAAATCCGCGCGGCGTCCGCGGTCCAAGACCTGGACCGTGGACGCCGCGCCCCGCAGCCGGCCCGCGAGGAGACCGCCATGACCAACCCTGACCAAAGCCCCACCATCGCGCGTGAACCCGGCCGCGTCCGCGTGTTGTTCGAAGGCCATGACATCGCCGACAGCGACGACGTGGTCGTGGTGCACCAGCCGGATCATCCGCCGACGCGCTATTTCCCGCGCAAGGACGTGTTCATGGTGTTCCTGAGTCAGACCGACAAGGTCACTCGCAACCCCGACAAGGGTGACGCGCGCTACTTCACCATCTATCGCGACCAGCACCTGGTCGAGAACGTGGCCTGGTCGTACGAGGCGCCCCACGCGGCCTTCGCCGACATCGCCGGCCGCATCGCCTTCCATCCCGAACACGTCGAGTTCCAGGCCCAGGGCCGCACGGCGGCCGACACGGCGATCGCCGACGAAGATGTCGAGATCGACGGCTAGGTCCGCGAGCCCGACGTAACGCGCCCTTTCAGAGGAGGACAGGATGAGCCCAGCCCCGATCAGGATCCTGCTGCAGACCACGATCGTTCCGACAGCGGACGACTGGTCCATCGCCCGCTTCAGCAAGCTGGGTCAGTTGCTGGCCGCGCAGGTCGGAGCCGACGGCCGGCGGCTGTATGACGTGACCCTGCGCGACCGCGACCCACCGGACGCGCCCGACGCGGTGCTCTCGACCCTGGACCGCAGCGACTTCGACCAGCTGTGGCTGTTCGCCGTCGACGTCGGCGACGGGCTGACGCACGAGGACTGCGGCGCGATCTCGCGCTTTCGCCGCGCGGGCGGCGGGCTGATGGTGACGCGCGACCACATGGACTTGGGATCGTCGATCTGCACGCTGGGCGGCGTCGGCGCGGCGCATTATTTCCACACGCGCAACCCGCATCCCGACCCGGCCCAGCACACGCCCGATGACCCCTATACGACCGCGATCTCGTGGCCGAACTTCCATTCCGGGGCCAATGGCGACTACCAGACGATCACGCCGGTCCAGCCCGTCCATCCGGTGCTGAGCGATCCGGCCTCGCCCACCGGCTCGATCCGTCACCTGCCCTCGCATCCGCACGAGGGCGGGGTCCGGGCGCCCGAGGACGAAGGCGCCCGCGTCATCGCCATGGGGACCAGCAAGGCCACGGGCCACCCGTTCAACATCGCCGTGGCCTTCGAGGCGGGACCGGCCGGCGGACGGGCGATCGCCCAGAGCACGTTCCACCATTTCGCCGACTACAACTGGGACGTCCGGTCGGGCAGCCCGAGCTTCGTCGTCGAGCCCCCCGGCGACGGTCTGATCACTACGCCCCAGGCCATGGCCGACACCCAGCGCTACGTGCTCAACGTGGCGGACTGGCTCGGCGCCAAGGCGTAGCTCATTCGCGACCGATAGAGCCAGGCGCCGAACCCTCAGGGCTAAACCTTTGGATAGGTGTCGCCCGACGGGATTTGAGCCGATGAAAGACGCTCGCGGCGACGCCAGCCGCGCAAGGACCGATGACTTGTCCATTGTGCCTCTTTTCGCGATCGTCGACGACGACAAGGCCATGCGCGAAGCCCTGGCGGAACTGATCGAGGTGTTCGACTTCGCCTGCCTCACCTTCGACGGGAGCGAGAGCTTCCTGGCCGCGCACGCCCCGGGACGCTTCGCGGGCCTGGTCACCGACCTCAACCTGCTGGGCGAAAGCGGGCTGCAGCTCCAGCAGCGCCTGAAGGCGCTCGATCCGGCCCTGCCCGTCATCATCATCTCCGCCCAGACCGACCAGGCCACGCGAACGCGGGCCCTGGCGTCGGGCGCGATGGCCTATCTCACCAAACCTATCAACGACCAGGTTCTGCTCGGGCACCTCAACGCGGCCCTGGACCAGGGGCGTGGAACCTTCGAACCCGACTGAGCCCGTGTGGCCCGACCGATCCACGACCTGCCTTCCAGACCCTTCATTCGACATGTCCGACAGTCCGACGACCATGAGCCACGAGGCCTTTGGCCAAAACGCCTTTGGATCGGTCGACGCGTTGGCGGATCTATGCGCCGAAAGCATCATCGTCTTTGGCTTGGACCTATACCGGGGGATAGCCTGTCCCCGCCCTTTCACCCAATCGACCCACGACCGCTGGCGGCTCTAGCCTCTGATCCTCGTTTCCGGATCAGGCTTGAGTAGTGACATGAAAATCGTGGTGGCGGGCGGCAGCGGACGGATCGGCGGCAAGCTCGTCTACAATCTGCGCCAGGACGACCACAAGGTCCTCGAGGCCTCGCCGACCTTCGGTGTCGACACGGTCACCGGCGCGGGGCTGAAAGCGGCCCTGGACGGGGCGACCGTGGTCGTGGACGTGACCCAGTCACCGTCCCTCGACGGCGCGGACGCCAGGGCCTTCTTCGAGACATCGAGCCGCAATCTGATCGCCGCCGGTCTCGCCGCGGGCGTGCGGCACCATGTCGTCCTGTCGATCGTCGGCGTCGATCGCCTGCAGGCCAGCGGCTACTTCCAATCCAAGAAGATTCAGGAAGACCTGCTGAAGGCGTCTGGCCTTCCCTTCACGGTCCTGCGCTCGACCCAGTTCTTCGAATTCATCACCGGCGTGGTGCAGGACGGCCTCGATGACGACGTGGTGATCTCGCCGGCCCTGGTGCAACCGATCGCCGGCGAGGAGGTCGCCGAGGCCCTGGCCGACATCGTCCTGGGCCCGCCGCTGAACCGGATCACCGAGGCAGCCGGCCCCGAACGCCTTCGCCTGGACGATCTGGCGACCCAGGTCCTCACCGCCTACGAGGACCCCCGCCGCGTCGTCGCCGACGTCCACGCCCGCTATTTCGGCGCGGAGCTGGACGATCGGTCCCTGCTTCCAGGCGACGGGCCGCGCATCGCCTCCACACGCTTCCACGACTGGCTGCGCCAGAGCCTGCAATCGCCAACGCACGCCGCACGTGTCTCGAACCGGAAGAGTTGAACGCCATGAAGATCGTTGTCACGGGCGGCACGGGCGTCGTCGGCTCCAAGATCGTCAAGATCCTCGCGACACAGGGCCACCAGGTCACGGCCGCCTCGCAGCGGACGGGCGTCGACGTGATCACCGGCGAGGGCCTGGACGAGGCGCTCGTCGGGGCCGAGGTTGTGGTCGACGTCGTCAACGCACCGGCCTTCGACGACGCCACAGCCCTGCGGTTCTTCGAGACCTCCAGCCGCAACATCCTGGCGGCGGCTTCGGCCACGGGCGTGCGCCACTATGTGGGCCTGTCGATCGTCGGATCGGAGCGGCTGTCCGGGAACGGCTATTTCCGCGCCAAGCTGGTCCAGGAAGGGCTGATCAAGGACGGCGGCGTGCCGTTCACGATCGTCCGCTCGACCCAGTTCTTCGAATTCCTCCACGCCGTGGTCGAGGCGGCCGCGGACGGCCAGGAGGTTCGGCTGTCGCCGGCCCGCGTCCAGTTCGTAGCCGCCCAGGATGTCGCCAGCGCCCTGGCCGACATCGCCACACGCGCGCCGATGAACGAGACCCTGGAGGTCGCCGGCCCCGATCCCTTCCGGCTGGACGAGTTGGCTCGGCGGTACCTGGCCGCCCGCGGCGACAGCCGGCGCGTCGTGGCCGATCCCCAGGCGCTGTATTTCGGCACGATCCTCAACGACGAAACCTTGATCGCGGGCGCGGTTCCACGGTTCGGCCACACCGAGTTCGACAGCTGGCTCGGCCAACAGACCGCCGCCGCCCTCTAGCCCCGCCCAGGACGCTCCGCCATGACCGATGTCGCTCCCGTAACCCTGGCTCAACTGCGCGCGGCGTTTCCCGCCCTGCCGGAGTCACCGCTGATCGACCGGGCATTCGCCTACGCCCGCGACCGCAGCCCCGCCTATCTGTTCAACCACGTCGCCCGCTCGTGGATGTTCGCCGCCAGGCTGGCCGCTCTGGAACTCGTGGAGCACGACGCCGAGGTGTTGGCGGTCTCGACCCTGCTGCACGACCTGGGCCTGACCGACCACGCCCCGGGACCCAACCGTTTCGAGGTCAATGGGGCCGGGGTCGCCGCAGCGTTCGCGCGCGAACAAGGCTTTGACGATCGGCGCGCCCAACTGGTCTGGGACAGCATCGCCCTGCATGCGACCCCGTCGATCAGCGTCTTCAAGGAGCCGGAAGTCGCGCTGTGCGCGCGCGGCATCGGGATCGACTTTGGGACGCCTGATAACGACGTCCTGGGCGCGGCGGCGATCGCTTCGACCATCGCCGCCGCGCCCCGACTGGACATGAAGCGCCGGTTCACCGCCTGCCTGTGCCACATGGCCAAGACCCGGCCCGAGATCACCTACGCCAATTTCATCCGCGATTTCGGCGAGCGGTTGGTGCCCGGCTACCGGGCGCCGTCCTGGGTCGACGCGGTGTTCAGCGGCCCCTTCTCCGAATAGACCAGACTCGCAAAAGGGCCGGCGCCGATTAAGGCGCCCGGCCCTCAGGCTTTGTCAGAGAGACTCCGCCTCAGTCCGCGGCCATGGACTCGTCGAGCCATTCCTCGAAGGTCGTCTCGCCCAGCATCGCGCCAGCGTCCGGGATCAAGGTCCCGTCGTCCAGCACGGCGCCGAAATAGAGCGCCTTGGGGTCGGCCACGACGGTGCGAGGATCCTGCTGGGCGCTCAGATATTGCTCGGCGAAGGCGTCGAGGCGGAACGTCTCGGGGCCGGCGACCTCGAGCGCGCCGTTGACCGGCTGCCCCACCACCACCTTGGTCAGGGCGGCGGCGACGTCGTCGGCCGCGATCGGCTGAATCAGCACGGGCGGCAGGCGGATAGCGTCGCCGGCCGCCGCCGCGTGGACGATGCCGCCCACGAACTGGAAGAACTGCGTCGAGCGCAGGATGGTGTAGGGCGTCGGCGAGGCCTTGATCAAAGCTTCCTGAGCCAGCTTGGCGCGGAAATAGCCACTGGCCTGCAGGCGCTCGGTCCCTACCACCGACAGGGCGAGGTGATGCTTGACGCCGGCGACCTGCTCGGCGGCCAGCAGGTTGCGGCCCGCGGTCTGGAAGAACGCCATGGCCGCGTCGTCCTCGAACGACGGCGAATTGGCGACATCGACGACGACGTCGGCGCCGTCCAGCGCCCCAGCCAGGCCCTCGCCGGTCAGGGTGTTGACCCCGGTGTTGGGCGCCGCGGCGATGACCTCGTGGCCCAGGCGGGACAGGTTGCTGACGGTCTTGGACCCGATAAGTCCAGTCCCGCCGATGACGACGATCTTCATGCCACATCTCCTGAAGTGATGCCGCAGAGAATAATATGGACGCCAAGAACGATGCTACAGATATCATTTAGTCAAAATGCATGAGGCATATCATCAACGTCGCCTAACCCGGATCTCGAAAATCATACCTACAGCGTCGAGAACTACTCTCACGGAAGTAACGCATGTTTCTTTGCGCACAGATAACTACTCTTTCGGCGCCTCTTTTCGGAAAAACCTAAACCCGCGAGCAACTCCGGCTAGCGTTGGCGCCGCCCGACCTGTCCCCGCAGCCATACGCCCCTATGCCCGGGACATAGCCCCGCGCGCTTCGCGAACGGTGGCCGCCATCCCGGCGGGCTCGGCATCCTCGGGGCTCTTCAACTCCACCGAAGGACCAGACATGACCCCGCGCTTCGCCCCCTTCAAGATCGTTACGGACCTGACCAACGCCCTGCTGGCCGTCGAAAAGGCGCTGGCCGCGACCAGCATCGAACACAGCCTCGCCGAACTGGTGAAGATCCGCGCCTCGCAGATCAACGGCTGCGCTTTCTGCGTCCACATGCACGTCACCGACGCCAAGGCGCACGGCGAAACCGACATGCGCCTGTTCCTGCTCGACACGTGGCGGGAGTCGCCGCTGTTCACCGACCGCGAGCGCGCCGCCCTGGCCTGGACCGAGTCCCTGACCAGGATCGCCAAGACCGGCGCCCCGGACGCCGACTACGAGCTGGTCAAGAGCCAGTTCACGGACATCGAGATCGCGACCCTCTCGGTGATGATCGGCCAGATCAACGCCTGGAACCGCCTGCAGGTGGCCGCTCGCGCCGTACACCCGGTCCAGCCGGCCGTCGCGGCCGCCTAGGCCGGGATCGCAGGGCCTGAAGCGATCCGAAACCGCAACTTCGGATCGCCGATAAGACGGTAGTCCCTCCCCCAGGACGAAACGTCGTCTTCGCGCGCGCCTCGGCTCCTCGCCCCGAAGGGTCGAGGCGCGCCTCCCGGCCCTCGCGCCCGCGCCGCCTCTCGAAAGGGATCATCATGCTGAAATCAACCTGCCTCGGCCTGGCCGCCGTGCTCGGCGTCGCCGCCCTGGCCAACGGCGTCTTCATGCTGCTCGCCCCCGAAGCCTGGTACTTCGCCGTGCCAGGCGTGACGACGACGGGGCCGTTCAACCAGCACTTCGTTCGCGACATCGGCCTGATCTTCCTGTTCATGGGCGCGGGCTTCCTGGCCGGCGCGCTCCAGCCTCGCCAGCGTCTGCTCTTCTGGGCGGCCCCGACGATCTGGCTCTCCGGGCATGCGCTGTTCCACTTCTGGGAAGTGGCGGTCGGCATCTGTTCGGCCTCGGTCATTCCCCGCGATTTTCCGGCGGTGACCCTGCCGGCGATCCTGGGATGGCTGCTGACGGCCTGGGCGTTCCGCACCCGCGCGCCGGAGGACGCGGTATGAGCCCGGCGTCCACTCTCCTCGCCGAGCATGACGCCTCGACCGCCTCCGTCGTCGCCGACCTGATACAGACCGCGCTGCGCGCCGCTGAAAGCCGAAGCTTCGGCGACCAGAAAGCCTGGGCGAACGGCGAACCAAGTCCCGGCCAGGACCGTCGGCGCGCCCCGCCCCAGGGCACGCAGCTGGCGCCCTGGCGCGCCAAGAAGCTCGACCGCTTCATCGAGGAAAACCTCGATCGCAAGCTGAACCTGGAGATCCTGGCGCCGCTGGTCAGGCTGAGTTGCAGCCACTTCGCCCGGGCCTGCCGAAACACCTTCGGACTGTCCCCGCGCGAGCTGGTGATCCGCCGCCGCATCGCCCGCGCCCAGGCGCTGATGCGCGGCTCCAAGACGCCGCTCAGCCAGGTGGCCCTGGAGTGCGGCTTCGCCGATCAGGCCCATTTCTCGCGGTTGTTTCGCCGAACCGTTGGGATGACCCCGCGCGAATGGCGCCGCGACAACCCCGCTCCCTGCTCCCACTGAAGAGACGCCCCATGCATCTGCAAGACCATCATGCCTCGCGCCGCGTCGTCATGACCGCGGGCCTGGGCCTCGCCGCCGCCGCGACCGCCCTGCCCTCGCACGGCGCCGCGCAGGCCAGCCCTTCCTCCTCCCCCTCGCAAGGAACCATGACCATGGGCAGCGGCTACGTCACCACCAAGGACGGCGCGCAGATCTTCTACAAGGACTGGGGCCCCAGGACCGCCCAGCCGATCGTGTTCCACCACGGCTGGCCGCTCAGCGGCGACGACTGGGACAACCAGATGCTGTTCTTCTTGGCGCAGGGCTATCGCGTCATCGCCCATGACCGCCGCGGCCACGGGCGCTCGACCCAGACCGACGTCGGCAACGACATGGACACCTACGCCGCCGACCTCGCCGTGGTGACGACTCACCTGAATCTGAAGAACGCCATCCACGTCGGCCATTCCACCGGCGGCGGCGAGGCGGCGCGCTACGTCGCCCGCTACGGTGGCGACAGTCGGGTGTCCAAGGTCGTGCTGATCGGCGCGGTGCCGCCGATCATGCTGAAGACGCCGGCCAATCCCGGCGGCTTGCCGATCGAGGTGTTCGACGGCCTCCGGGCGGCCCTGGCGGCCAATCGCTCGCAGTTCTATCGGGACCTGCCGTCGGGACCGTTCTACGGCTTCAACCGCCCTGGCGCGAAGGTCCGCCAGGCGCTGGTCGACAACTGGTGGCGCCAGGGGATGATGGGCGGGGCCAAGGCCCAGTACGACTGTATCGCGGCCTTCTCGGCGACCGACTTCACTGACGACCTGAAGACGATCGAGGCGCCAGTGCTGCTGATGCACGGCGACGACGACCAGATCGTGCCGATCGCCGACGCCGCCCTGGTGGGGATCAAGCTGCTGAAGAAGGGCGCGCTGAAGGTCTACAAGGGCCTGCCGCACGGCATGGCCACGACCCACCCCGACATCATCAACCCGGACCTGCTGGCGTTCTTCAAGAGTTGACCACCGCGCAGGCGCGACGCCTCCCGACCGATCGAGGGGCGTCAGCCGCCCGGCCGCGCGTCGTCGCCGACCGGCAAACTCACGCGGAACATCGCCCCGCCCGCCGGATGGTTCGTCACGCCGATCTCCCCGCCATGCTCGGCGATGATCGACTGGCAGATCGAAAGGCCGATCCCCATGCCGGTGTCCTTGGTGGTGAAGAACCCGTCGAACACGCAGCCCAGGTCCGCCTCGGCGACGCCGGGGCCGGTGTCATGGACCGACAAGGTCACGGCGTCGGTCCCATCGACATCGATCTTCAGTTCGATGCGGCGCTCCCGGGCGTTGGCCTGCGCGATCGCCTGGATGCCGTTGACCAGCAGGTTGACGACGACCTGCTGCAGTTGCACCCGATCTCCGACCACGGGCGGAAGTTCGCCGGCGTCCACGCGCAGCAGGGTGATCCCCTGCGCGTCGAGGTCGTGGCGCACGAAGTGCAGCGCCTCATCGACCACCTCCGCTAGGTCGAGGGCCAAGCGCTCCGGCTCCTGCTTGGCCGCCATGCTCCGCACGCGCTGGATGATGTCGTTCGCCCGCAGGGCGCTCGCCGCGATCCGCCCGATCAGTTCACGAGCCTTGGCGAGGTTCGGCTCCTCCCGCGCCAGCCATCGCAGGCCGGTTTCGGCGTTGGTGACGATGGCCGCCAGCGGCTGCCTGACCTCGTGAGCGATCGAGGTGGCCAGCTCCCCCAGCATCGAGACGCGCGCGGCGTGCGCGAAGTCCGCCTGCAGGCGGCGAAGTTGGGCCTCGGTCCGCAGGCGCTCGGTGATGTCCTCCATGGTGATGAACGTGGTGTCGAGATGCTCCGGGGGCGCAGGATAGGTGACCGAGAACACGACGTCGCGCACCCGGCCGTCGAAGGTCGCCATCCTGGCCTGCTCGACATAGTTCCGGCGCCCCTCGAAGTGAGCGACCATCACGCGCTTGGCCATGTCCGGAGTGGCCGCGAACAGATAGCGGACAGGCCGGATCAGATCCGTTGCGGCGCCCGCCCCGAACAGGGCGACCGCCGCCCGGTTGATCTCGGTGACCAGGACGATGTCCTTGGCGATTTCCACCAACTCCGGATGCGCGTCGAGATGGGCGGCGATGTCCGTCACGCCCTCGGCCCGGAGGCGCTCGAAGACCTCGCCGGCGTCCCGCGCGTCCACGTACCAGAGGGGCGTAGGCGTATGGTGGATCAACATCCGGAAGCGGTCTTCGCCCGCCTGCCGCGCGCCCACGGTTTCCTCGACGACCGGGTCGCGATGGTCGTTGGAGGCGCCGAGCGCCCGCGCCATGGGGTCGAGATCAAGATCGCCATGCGCTTCCGCAACGGCGGGATCGCCCCCCGACAGGCGCCACACCATCGTCTAGGAGCGCCTTTCGCGCAGGGCCTGGGGGATCGCTTCCCAGGCCCGGATCAATTCGCCGACCGAGCTGGCCTGCATCTTGCGCATCACGTTGCTGCGGTGAAGCTTCACCGTGATCTGGCTGATGCCGAGGTCGAAGGCGATCTGCTTGTTGAGCCGGCCCCGCGCCACCTCGGCCAGCACTTGGCGCTCACGTGGCGTGAGTACGGCCAGCAGGTCGAGATGGCGCCTGACGGCGTTCGCATTCGCCCTTTGAACCCGGTCCCGCTCGATGCCGGCCGCGACCGCGTCGAGGAGCGTCTGGTCCCGCACCGGCTTGGTGAGAAAGTCGACGGCGCCGGCCTTCATCGCCTGGACCGTCATGGGGATGTCGCCGTGTCCCGTAAGGAAGATGATCGGCTTGGGATCGCCGCTTCGCACCAGGTGATGCTGCAGGTCCAGGCCGCTGGAGCCGGGCATCCGCACGTCGAGGATCAGGCATCCCGGACGGTCGACGAGGCCGGACTCCAGCCATTCGCGGGTCGAGGCGAAGGCGGCTGCGTCGATCCCCACCGATTCCAGGAGCTCGGCCAGGGCCATCCGCACATCGGGATCGTCATCGACGATCCGGACGAGCGGGCGCTCCGCCAGACCGGCGTCCGCTGGCGTTGTCGAGCCTGGAGACTGATATCGCTGCTCCTGATCCATTCTTACTCCCCTGGGGCTGACGCGGTCATTCTCCACGGGAGACCAGCGGGCGGCGCCCCTGAAACAGTCGACCGCGCGCCCCGGATCGGGGGATGTGCGCCCCCCTCACTTGGGGTTACCATCACGCCCATTCCCGGCGGCAAGTACGTGTTCACCCTCGCGACTTGGGAGTCAGGGGGAACGGCAGGACCAGCTTTGCGATCGATCTGGGCGATTTTCATCGCGGCGCTGCTGTGGCCGCCCGTCGCGGCGCTGGCGGCCGATCCGCCCCGCCGCCTCGCCCACTACACGCACCAGCGATGGACCGAGGAAGGCGAAGCGCCGGCTCCGGTGCTGGCGATGGCTCAGGGACGCGACGGCTTCCTCTGGCTCGCCACCGGCGAAGGGCTGTTTCGCTTCGACGGGATCAGCTTCGAGCCCATCAACGCCGAGAACGGCGACGAGCGCCATGACCTGCCGAGCGCCCTTCTGGTCGCACGCAACGGCGACGTCTGGACCAGCTTCGCCGGATCACATCGGTTCGCCGTCTATCGCGGCGGCAAGCTGCGCGTCTTGAGCACGCCAGCCGCCCCCGACCGGATCGCGGCGCTCGCCGAGGGCAAGGACGGGACGATCTGGGCTCTGACCGCCAAGTTCGACGCCGAGCTTCTGCAGCTCCGCGACGGCCAATGGCGGCTGTTCGGCGCCGACCAGGGCCTACCGCGCGACGACGCTCTCAGCCTGCTGGTGGCGGCCGACGGCTCGGTCTGGATCTCACTCTGCAATTCGGTCGTTCGACTGCGCCCGGGGACCGAGCGGTTCGAAAGCGTGCGAACGACCCCGCGCGCGAACGGCATGCTCTCGCAGGACCCCGAGGGCCGGATCTGGCTGTCCGAAAAAGCCGGGAGCTATCCCCTCACCGGACCTGGCGGGCGCGGGGCGCCGCCGCCTCTCCGCTCGCCCTACCGCACCGACGACTCGCTGATCCGCGGCGCGCCCATGTTCGACCGTTCGGGAAATCTCTGGATCGCGATGCGCTATCAGGGCGTGCAGCGCGTGGCGGCGGCCCCGACAGGCTCGCCCTCGTCGGGGCGCATGGCCCCTCAGGTCGAATCCTTCCGCGGTCGCGACGGCCTGTCCTCGGACGTGACCACCCAGGTCCTGGAGGACCGGGAGGGCAACATCTGGATTGGCACGGAAAAGGGCCTGGACAAGTTCCGGCCCGCGACCTTGCGGTCCGAGCCCGAGCTAACCGACCCCGCCGCGTTCGGCGACAAGCTGATGACGGCCTCGGACGGCAGCGTCTATATCGGCCAGGCGCGGACGATCTATCGGGTCGGGCCGGGCGGCGATCCAGAGCCCATCCTGCGCGACGTCCGTGAACCGCAGAGCCTCTGCGAGGCGCCGGACGGCGCCATCTGGATCGCGTTCGCCACGCGCATCGCGGTCTGGAAAAGGGGCCGTCCCCTCCGGACCTTCGCCCGTCCCGATACCGACAGCATCGTCTACGACTGCGCGTTCGACACCTGGGGCGACTACTGGATCTCCGCGGCCGCCGGCGGGCTGCTTCGTTACCGGGACGGCCGGTGGGAGGCGATGTTCGAGCCGCCCGGCGCCGGTCATCCCAGTCCCCTGACCATGGTTCGCGACGCCCAGGACCGCCTGGTGGTGCAGTGGACCGACCGCAAGCTGACCTGGATTGACCACGCCGCGCGCACGGTCGCTCCCCTGGACGTCGGCCCCGGCGAGCCCACGGCGCTGACGCTCTATCCGACCTCCAACGGCGACCTGTTCGCCGCCGGGACGTTCGGCCTTTCCCGCTTCCGCCTCGGGCGCGTGGACACGCTCTGGGCCGACCGGACGTCGCCGTACAGCCGCATCAGCGGGATGGTGCGGACGCCGGAAGGCGATATCTGGATCGCCTATCCCAGGACCCTGGTGCGGATCGGCTCCCAGGATCTGGAGCGCGCCTTCGCCGCTCACGCCTTTCCACCGGCTGGGCTTTCGCTAGGGTTCGGCGACGGCCTGACCAGCCGTCCCCATTCGCACACCCAGCGCTCCCTGGTTCAAGGCGGCGACGGACGATTGTGGATCGCCACTGAGACCGGCGCCCTCTGGATGGATCCCAAGCGCATCGTGCGGAACCACCAGCCGCCAGGCGTTGCGATTAAGTCCCTCACCGGCAACGACCGTCTCCACCGCGATCCTGGTTTCCTCAAGCTCAGGGCGGCGACGTCCAACGTCGAGATCGACTACGCCGTGCTGAACTTCGCCGATCCCAAGCAGGTCAGCGTCCGTTACAGGCTCGAAGGGTTCGACAAGGCGTGGATCGACCCCGGCCCGCGCCGGCAGGCCTTCTACACCAACCTCGGCCCCGGCAAGTACCGCTTCCGGGTGATCGCGGCGAACAACGAGGGCGTCTGGAACAAGGCCGGGGCCGCGGTCGACTTCGAAATCCCGCCGACCTTCCTGCAATCGCGCTGGTTCCTCGCCCTGTGTCTGGGCCTGGCCTTCGTCCTCCTCTGGCTGCTTTATCGCCTTCGCGTCGCTCAGATCGGGCAGCGCCTGCGCGTCGGCCTTGAGGCGCGGCTGGGCGAGCGCGAGCGCATCGCGCGCGAATTGCACGACACCCTGCTGCAAAGCGTGCAAGGCTTGGTGCTGCGCTTCCAGTCGGTGGCCAACAAGATGCCGCCCGGAGACCCGTCGCGAGACCTGCTGGAATCCGCGCTCAAGCGCGCCGACGACGTGATCATCGACGGACGCAACCGAGTCCGCGACCTCAGGATCGCCGAAAGCCCCAGCGACCTGCGCGCGGTTATCGAGGAAGGCGTGAGCGCGGCCGGGTTCGATCCGCCGATCACCGTCCGCATCGTGGCCGAGGGCGCGCCGCGCGCGGTGCACCCTTTGGTTTCCGCCGAAATCGGCCGGATCGCCGGCGAGGCCCTGTTCAACATCGCACGCCACGCCAAGGCCAGGTCGGTCGAGATCGCGATCAGCTTCGTCGGGCCTCAGCTGAGCGTCCGGATCCGTGACGACGGCGTCGGAATCCCCGAGACGGTGATGGCCGCGGGACACAAGCCTGGTCACTTTGGTCTGGTCGGCATGCGGGAACGCGCGCAGAGGATCGGCGGCGTCTTGACCATCGAAAGCCAAGCCGGCGCAGGCGCCGAAGTCGCCGTGAAGCTACCGGCCAGACTGGCCTTCGCGGACAAGGCGCCGGACAGGTGGCGGCTGTCGGCGTTGTTGCGTCGTTTCAGGAGAGCGTTCGTTGCCTGACCTCAGCCCAAGTCCGATCCGCATCCTCGTCGTCGACGACCATCCCATCCTGCGCGAGGGTGTCGCCGCGATCCTCGAGGACCGGGCCGACATGGTCCTGGTCGGCGAGGCGCGGGACGGCGTCGAGGCCATCGTTCGCTTTCGCGAGCTGCTGCCGGACGTCACCCTGATGGACCTGCAGATGCCGGGCATGGGCGGCGTCGAGGCGATCAAGGCGATCCGCGCCGAACATGCCGCCGCCCGCATCGTCGTGCTCACCACCTATGACGGCGACGCCCAGGCGGTCCGCGCATTGAAGGCGGGCGCGACAGGGTATCTGCTCAAGAGCAGCCTGCGCACCGAGATGCTGGACGCCATCCATGCCGTGCACCAGGGTCGCCGGTACCTGCATCGCAACATCGCCGACGAGATCGCCATGCACATCGTTGACGACGCCCTCAGCGACCGCGAAGTGGCGGTCCTGCAACTGGTCGCCGTCGGCAAGGCCAACAAGCAGATCGCCTGGGAGCTGGGGATCTCCGAGGAAACGGTGAAGGGCCACCTGAAGGCCATCTTCACCAAGCTTGACGTGTCCGACCGAACGCACGCGGTCACGGTGGCCGCGCGCCGCGGCATCATCGAACTTTAGCGCGCAGCCCTAGTCGTAGGTGATGGTCACCGGCGCGTTGGCTGTGAAGGCGGCGTTCTTGGTCCCCTTGGGCACGACCAGACTCGCGCCGATGCGGACCGTGTCCGTGCCCTGGGCGTTGAGCTGGCCGAGCCGGCTGGCGGTGATGTTACCGCTATTGGCGGACCACAGGGTGAAGGCGGTGACTGTCAGTCCACCGGGCGTGGCGGTAGCCGAAACCAGCGGCGTCACCCGGTAGATCCGGCCCGGCTCGCCGGTGATGACGCGGATGGCCGGGGTCTCGTCGCCGTTGGGCAGCAGTTGGACCTCGGTCGCGGTCCGCGTCGTGGGCGGGGCGGAGCTCAGGACCACATTGGAGGTCGCAGGGCCGGCGCCGTTGTACTGCAACCTGCCGAACGACATCTGAGCGGTCGTCGAGACGCTCATGGTGCGGATGATCGTCGCGGTTCCTGCGACGGTGCGCTGGGCGGCGTAGGCGGCGGTGGCCATCAGCACCGCCGCGCCGATCACGCCGCAGATCCGCCATGTCGCCCAGCCGGAAAGGGAGCCGCGCATCTAGTTCACCACCACGGAATAGGTCCAGGCCGTGGAGCCGGTGACGGCGCTGGAGTTGAAGGTCGCGTCGAAGGCCAGCTTGAAGCTGGCGGTGAAGCTGTTGTTGGTGCTGACGATCGAAAACACCAGGGGCGCGGCCGGGCCGGGCGCGGCCGGCGAGAAGGTGACGCCGGTCTGGGTCGACAGGTTGGAGACGTTGAAGGCCGGAATGGTGGTCGAACGGCCCGAGGTGGTGGTCCCGTTGGTGATCGTCACCGTATAGGTCTTCTTGCAGTTGCCGGACGACTGGGTGCAGGTGATCGTCACCGTCGGCACGGTGGCGTCGGTGGCGGTCAACCGGATCGCCGTGCCGCTGACCCGGGTGACCGCGCCGGTCGCCGCATCCACATGGAAGCGCGACACCGAAGAATCCGCCACCACCTTGCCGATCCCGAGCCCCGGGATCGCCGAAATGGAAATATTTTCCGCGTGCGATACGCCGACACCCAAAACAAGCGTCAGTCCGAATCCCAGAATTGTTTTGCGAAATGCCCCGACCATAGGAAACTGTTGCGGACAAAGGGAGCGCTCTTCAATCCCCCATACTGGGTATATCGCCCGTTTCGGGCGGGGATATCTTCCACTGAGCTTATTCGTCGCGACGCGGGCGGCGACGCAGAGATCGATGGTCGCGTGGTGGGGATGGGTCATGGCGCGCCAAGCTCCAGGTTGATGGTCGCCCTGCCCGCGAACCCACCCGTCGCGGGGACGGTCAGGTCGACCGGCGCGGTCATGACCAGTTTCAGGCGTCGGGCCTGCTCGGGGTCCAGCCGGACGGCGTAGACGCCGGGCCTCAAGGCCTCCAGGATCAGGGTCCCGTCATATTCGCTCCGCCCCTCGGCGGCGACCCGGCCGGCCGCGTCGATCAGCTGAACCTGGACCGCCGAGAGTCCGCGCGGCGCCTGGCCGGGACGCTGGAAGAGCACGTGCAGCTCGACCTCGCCGGTCACGGTCAGCGGAAAGCGCGCGACCGCCACCCGGCCGGGACGCGGCGTCAGCCGGAGGGTCCGCGGCGGCATGGCCAGATAGGGATCGTCGATGGAGTCGGCGTCGATCTGGACCTGGGTCCAGGCGCCGTCGCCCAGACCGTTGGCCACGGCCTCGCCCGCGGCGTCGGTGACCGCCGGGCGGCGGCCGCCCAGGACCGAGACCCCGGGCAGAGCCTGCTCCCCGGCTTGGCGCCGGCCATCGCCGTTGGTGTCGACGAACGACTCGACCGCAACCGCCCCGCCCGAGGCCGCTCCGGGACCCAGGGCCCGGTAGCGGCGACGCAGCGGATCGAAAGTCAGGCCCAGATTGATCTGCAGCCCGACCCGAAAGTCGTCGATTCCCGAGGTGTAGCTGGCGGCCAGGGACAGGTCCATCGGCCGCAGCCGCCAGGTCTGGGCGGCCTGAACGGTGGTCTGGCCGTCCTCGAACCCGTGGCCCAGGCTCAGATGCAGGGCGCTGCGTTCAGCGGTCTGGCGGTCGGCCGACACCACGACGGCTTTCAGCCGGGCGGTCGGCGCCAGTTCATAGGCCAGGCCGCCGCGCACCTGCCAGGCGCCGCCCGTCAGGACCGAAGCGTCGAGCGCGCCAGTGAACATCTCGTTCCTGGCCGCCGCGCCGCCGGACACCCGCTGATAGTCCCAGGCCGAGGAGATCAGGTAGCGGCCCAGCACCCGGCTCAGGCGCGCATTGGCCTGGATCCGCCGCTCGCCATCGACGAACTCGTCGCGGCCCAGCCGCAGAGATAGCGGCAGATCCGTCTTGCCCAACCGCGCGACGAGGTCGGCGTAGAGACTGGTGTTGCGGCGCAAGGCGATCGCCGCGCCCAGGGCCGCCGGCTGCACCTCGTCGATGAACCCGCCGACATATTCGCTGTGGCGCACGACCAGCGAGGCGTCGCCCACCCTTCCGGCCAGGCCGATCGCCGCCGCCCCGCCGCCGGCGTCGTCTCCCGCGGTGTCGAGCTGTAGGGCATAGGCGCCCAGGGACGTCGCCACGCCCAGGGTCGCGACCCGCCGGGTGTCGTCCAGGCGCGGCGTGTACTGCGAAACGCCGGCCGAGAGGGTCGTGGAAGCGCTGATCCCGTGCGAAAGGCTGCCGGCGATCCGCCACTGCCCCTGGCCGGCGACCTTCGCCGGCGCGACCGCGCCGTCGACGTCGAACAGCGGCGCGCCTTCCTGGACGGCGCCGAAGCTGTAGACGGTCTGGCCCTTGGCCAGCTGGCCGCCGCCGACATTGACCCGCCGCACCTCTTCGCGCCGCTCGCCGTGCGGGCCGTAGAACACCAGGCGGATGACGTTCTGGCCGTAGGCCAGGCTGACCTGGAGAAATTCGTAGCGGCCCTGGATCGGCTGCGCCTGGGCCGCGCGCAGCACTTCGTTGACATAGAGCTCAACCTCGAAGCCAAGCGGCAGTTCGCCCCGCAGATCGACCCGGTCGAAGACATTGAGCTGTTCGAGGGGCGCGGAGGTGATCGCCACGCCGCGTCCGCCGACACTGCGCGCGCCCAGCGCCAGCGTGGGCGAGAAGGTGTCGCCGACGCTGGCGAGGGTGGCGCCGAACGGCCCGGCGATCTTGCCGTCGGGGTCCTTGCGGGTCGCCAGCACGCGCAGGGTATTGAGCCGCCAGTCGCTGTCGGACCCGGCGAAGACCTGCAGCCCGGTCCAGGCCAGATCGCCGGCCGCCCGGAGCTCGTAGACGCCGGTGCGGCGCGGCTGATGGTTGCCGGCCCCGGTGGAGAGGTTGATGTCGATCGAGGGCGCGGTGAACGCCTCATAGGGGGTGACCAGGGTGGTGACCGCCTCCTGACCCGCGCCGCCGGCCGGTCCGATGCGGCGGCGTGCGCGCGCCAGGCGGTCCTGGAACGGCAGCGAGATTCGCGGCGTCAGGGTCAGGGTCAGGTCGGCCAGGTCCGCCTTGGCGTCCAGCGGCAGGATTCGCTGCAGCATGTCCAGGCGGACATAGATCTCGTCGCCCTGGAACGCCGCGTCGGTGGCCGACAGGCTGAAATCCTTGCCCTCCGCCCGCACCTGATGGCTGTCGAGGTCGAGGCGGAATCGGTTGTCCTCAGAAGCCACCCAGCCCTCGGCGCGGCGCCGGGAAGGGTCGACCACGATCGCCAGGTCCAACAGACGCGACAGCTCGCCCAGCGGCACGAACACCCCGGCGCGCGAGGAATAGGCCCCCAGGCCGTCGCTCAGCGTCTCGCCCCCGGCGTGGACCTCGAACAGCAGCAGGTCGTCGGGGGAAAACAGCGGCGGCCGATCGACGATCGGCCCTTGAAGGGCGTTGGCAGCGGCGTCGTTCGGGGCCCCGGCGGCGACCGCCGGCGCTTCGCCGCTCGGTCCGGCCGGCGGCGCCATGGTCGCGGCCCGGGCGCCGCCGGCCACCAACAGCGCCGTCGCCAGGATCACCGGGGTCCGGCGGTTCATGGGACCGTGAAATCAGCCGTGGCCAGCGGCGTCCCCGCGCGCGTGTCGTCGTCGCGGAAGACGATGCTGAGGGTCTCGCCCCTGGCTGGAATCCGGGTCAGCGGCAGGGCCAGGGTGCGACGGTCGATCTCGCCGTAAACGGCGACCCCCTTGGCTCCGCCGACGACCTCGCCCGGTTTGCCGGCCTTGACGGCGCGGATCTCGATATCGCCGAACAGCGAACTGGCGCCCTGGCGGACCAGGTCGATCGTCAGGAAGGCCGTCTGTTTTGAGGGGGCCGCGCCTGAAGCGGTCTGCGGGTCCTTGACCGCGAACCGGACGGCGTCGATCCCTGCCTGGACGTCCGCCGGGCCCTGGCGGACGATGACCGGAATGCTGACGCTGAACAGGGCGACGATACGGACGGCCAGCTCTCCCGCGCCGGGGGCCGCGGCCTCCTCGGCGGTGAGACCGGCGGTCTCGGGCGGCACGTCGGTCACGGTCAGGTGAGTACGATATTCGCCGACCGCCAGATCGGCGGGGCGCAGCACGCGGATGCGCACCGTCTGACTCTCGCCCGGCCGCAGGGTCACCCGCCGAGGCGCGAAGGTCAGCAACGCCGCCGCGGACTTCAGCCGGGCGTTGGCCGCGGCCCCTTCCGGCGCGTTCGCCGATTCCGCGACCGTGCGAATCTGGCCGTCGGGGGTCATGACCCGGTCGACGAGACCCAGGCTGTAGGTCGCCGCCTGGGAGCCGCGGTTGAAGATGTAGACCGTGGCGCTGCGCCCCGCCTCGTCGAAGGTCACGCGCTTGGGAGAAATGCTGAGATCGGCGCCGACCTGCGCCCTGACGAACGACGGCGAGCCGACGGCCGTCGCGGCGATCATCGAGATCGCGGCGAGACCCAACAGTCTTCGCGAAAACATGCACCCCCCATAAAAAGTCACTCTATTCTTTGATCGAAGCGTTCACGAAATTACTTGCCCGCGCAACGGCGCGAATTGTCCCACCCTCGCCGTCCGCAGCGAATGAAAACTCGCGGTTTTCCTGAAAACCGCGAGTTTCGGCGGGGGACGATCCAAAGGTTAATTGTAGTTAGAGCTGACCGTGAAGCTGCCGGTGTAGGTGCCGGTGGCGGTGGACGTCGCCACCGGGAAGGAGCCGCCGACGTTGACGACCAGCGAGCCCGAACCGCCGAGCGAGCCGCTCAGCAATTGGGCGCTGGCCGAACCGACCATGTCGTTGCTGGTGGTCACCAGCAGGCTGTTGGCGCCGTTGACGATGCTGAAGGACGCCGGCACGCCGACGGAGATCGATTGGCCGCCTTCGCCGGCCACCGTGAACTGGGCGGCCGACGAACTGGTCGAGCCCAGGGCCACGGCGTCGCCGCCGCCGGTGATCGAACGGGCGCCGGCGGTGCTGACGACCACCGAGTTGCTGCCGGTCGACGGCCGGACAATGGTGCCGAAGGCCAGGTTGGCGTTGTTGGTCACCGAAAGGCCCCGGATGATGGTGGCCGTGCCGGAGCCCGAGGCCGAGGCGGTGCTCTGAGCGAAAGCCGGAACGGCCAGGGCCGTCAGGGCGAGCGCCGCGGTGGCGCCGACAAGCATCTTCATGTGTGTCTCCGTATTGATCCTGCAAACGTGGAAATTTTCCGCCCACTCCCGCCACACCAGCGGCGAGTGGTTCATGATTTACCGATATTAACCCGGCTCGAAATACCCAATACCGGGTATTTCAGGATCATTATTGAATAAATTTCGAATCTTCGGCCAGACATTGTCGATAAATACTACATTCTAACTATTTCTCTATTAAGCATGAATCCCAAAAACTCTCCTGACAGGCGATATTTCCCTGGAGCGGAGAATCTGGCGCGGCACGGCCGCCAACCCTCTTTTCCGAATCTTCCAACCTGCGGGAGCCCCCCCCGCCCCTCCAGCCGCCGCCCCCTCATCAAGCCGGACGCGCCGGACTATTGCGCGCTGGCTGATCGGTTCGCCTTCAGGCGGCCGCTCTATCTGGAATGGCAGACCGCACAACCTCGCCCGCACGACCGGTCGCTCTGGCGATGAGCCAGAGGCCTTGCTAGGATCTCAGGCTAGTCCAGCCCCGCCCCGGAGAGGTCCATGAGCGTCGGGCTGGTCCGGATTCTAACGCCGCTCCGTCCGACCTCGAACCTTCCTTCTTTGGTCCCAGATCTCGCCTTCGACCTCAGCAAAGATCGCTGTCGCGTCCTTGGCCGGCGGCCGGGCACGGATGGCGGCGCGGTGGCCGTCTCGCAGGTGCGCTAGCGACAGGGCAAGTGATGGGCGTCGAAATCGAACGCAAGTTCCTGGTGATCAGCGAGACCTGGCGCGATCACGCGACCGCCGGGCGAAAGATCCGACAGGGTTATCTGGCGCGAGACGGCAACACCGTGCGAGTTCGGCGCACCGAGGATCGCGCCATCCTGACCATCAAGGGCCCTCGGTCCGGCTTGTCCCGGCGAGAGCACGAGTACGAGATCCCTCTCGCCGAGGCCGACCAGCTCCTGACTCACCTTTGCCTGAGGCCCCTCATCGACAAGACCCGCTTCGAGGTCGTCGTCGCCGATCATGTCTGGGAAGTCGACGTCTACAACGGCGCCCATCATGGCCTGGTCCTGGCGGAAATCGAGCTGGACGCCGAGGACGAGCTTTTCGTTCGCCCGATCTGGCTGGGTGCGGAGGTCACGGGCGATCCACACTACGGCTTTCAGGGCCTGAGCCGCTCCGAAACACTACGGGGTGTCTCAGGCGAGGAGGCTCGTTCGTTCGCGCCTCCTAGATAACCCGCCGCCTGAGCACGGTCAGGAATGAAGATCGGCGAGCGCATTGGGCGACTCCTGACTAGGCCAGCGCGAGGCACGCGCGGGCCTAGTCAGGGAACCATCTGAACAACCCGCCTAGAACTTGGCCCGCAGGCCGAAGCTGACCGTGCGGCCGTACTTGGTGTAGCCGCCGAACCAACCGCCCTTGACGAACTGCCATTGGGCCGCGTCGGTCAGGTTCTGGGCTTCGATCGCGGCGGTGATCCGCGGCGTGATCTTGTAGCTGACGCTCGCGTCCAGGGAGCCGAACGCGGAATCGTTCAGGGCTGAAAGGCCGGCGCCGCCGACGTCCTGCAGGACATCGTCGACCCAGCTGTAGCTGGCCCGGGCGGCGAAGCGGTCCTTCTCATAGAAGCCGGTGACGTTGAAACTGTTCTTGCCGACATTGACCATCGCGTCCTTCAGCATCGGCGAGTAGGTCGCCTCGGTATCGGTGTAGGTGTAGTTGGCCAGGAAGCCGAGGCCGTCGAACGGGGCCGGCAGGGCCTTGAACAGATGCTGGTAGGCCAGCTCGACGCCCTTGATGGTCGCCTGGCCGCCATTGGTCGGCGAGGTCAGCTGATAGGTCTGGCCGTCGACCACGATGTTGGTCGTCTGGCTGTAAACAAAGGTGGTGATGTCCTTGTAGAAAGCGCCGGCGATCAGGGCGCTGCCGGGGGCGAAGTACCACTCCAGCGTCGCGTCGTACTGCCAGGCCTCGAAAGGTTTGAGCTGCGGGTTGCCGCCCACCGCCGTCAGTTGCACGCCCGAGGAGTTCAGCGTCAGGCGCGGGGCGAGATCGGCCAGCGACGGCCGGGTGATCACCTTGGCGGCCGCGACGTGGACCTGCAGGGTGTCGGACAGCTCCAGCACGAAGTTGGCTGTGGGCAGCACGTCGCTGTAGGTCTTCACGTAGCGCACCGGCAGCGCCGCCGAACCGTTGTCGGCATGGCCGGCCGAGACCTGCTTGGTGTGGGCCACGCGGGCTCCCACCTGGCCCCGCAGCGGCGCGCCGAACAGGCTGGTGTCGAGCTCGGTCAGGCCGTAGCCCGCGGCGATATCCTCCGACACATGGTACGAGTTGCGCTGGTCGGCGCGCAGCGTGCCCTTCTGGGTTTTATCCGCCAGGGCCCAGAACGCGGCCGGGTCGGGCATTACCCAGGTGGTCGGCAGGGTTCCGTCGACGTCGCCCAGGAAGTCGCTGACCGGGAAGGCGTCGAAATACTCGGCGCCGAACTTCTTGTTGGCCAGGTTGGTGGTGTAGTTAATGTCGGCGCGGTTGTACTCGCGCGAACGCTCCCGGTATTTCACGCCGAATTGGACGCGGCTGAACGGCCCCCGGGTGATCGGGCGCTCGGCGTCGAACTGGATGGCGGTCTCGTCGTCGGTCGAGTCGTTGACGCGCCACTCGATGCGACGGAACGGCAGCAGCGACGGGTTGCTAAAGTCGGTAGTCAGCAGCTTGACGCTCGGGATGGCGTCGCCGGCCCGCGTCATCGAGAACGTCGTCTGGCCGATCGCCCCCTGCAGGCGCGTGCGGGTGATCGGGTTGGACGTCTCCGAGAAGGCTCTGGCGTAGGCGAGATCGGCGGTCAGGGTCCAGTCTTCCAGCTTCTGGCGGATCTTGCCGGCGACCATCAGGTTGTCATGGGCGAGGTCGCTGACCTCCCGGCCGATCTGCGAGGTCGAAGTCACAGTCCCGCCGACCAGGGTGTTGTCCTTGATCACGGCCGTGCCCGGAACCAGTGTCGCTGCGGGCTGGTCGGCCGAATAGGTCAGCTCGTCGTAGTGATCGTCCAGCTTGGTGTAGCTGGCGTCGAAGATCACCTCGGTCTTGTCCGTCGGCCGATACTGGACCGACAATACGACGCCCTTGCGCTCGCGATCCTCGCGCTCGAGGGTCGGGCGGATGGCGGTGGGAAAAAGGTAGATCCCCTGGGCGATCAGGCTCTTGCCCAGGGTCGTGGCCGGATCCGAATAGCTCCAGCCCACGCCGGTGATGCGGTCCTGGCGCAGGGTGCGCTGGTCGTAGACCCCCGCGGCCAACACCCCGAAGGTCCCGGCCTGGTTCGTCCAGCTGGCCAGGCCCGAAACGCGCGGGTCGGTCTTGCCGGCCAGCTCCGGCCTGCTGGCCGTGGCCGACAAGGCCAAGGTGCTGCGGCCCAGGTCCAGGGGGCGGAAGGTCTTGATGTCGACCACCCCGCCGATCGCGCCTTCGTCCAACGAGGCGAGCGGCGTCTTGCCCACTTCGACGCCGGCCACCAGCTCGGACGGCAGGGTGTCGAAGCGGAACTGGCGACCGCTCTGGCCGCTGTCGCGCATGTTCTCGTTCACCGCCGCGCTACGGCCGTTGAGGGTGACGATCTGGAAATTGGGTCCCAGCCCACGGACACGCACGAACAGGCCCTCACCCCGGTCGCGGGTGATGGCCACGCCCGGCACCCGCTGCAGGGCCTCGGCGATGTTGTTGGACGGGAACTTGCCGATGTCCTCGGCCGAGATGCCGTCGACCACGTTCACGGCCTTGCGCTTCTCCGACAGAGCTCGGGCCAGCGAGTTGGCGAAGCCGCCGGTCACCACGATCTCCTCGACGGTGCTGGACGCCTCCTGCGGCGCATCGGCGATCGGCGCGGCGGGGTCCGAGGCGCGGGGCGCCGCCGCGGTCGAGATCTTCTGGACGACCGGGCGAAGGATAGCCGCGCCGCCGCTGCGCACGAAGGTCAGGCCGGTGCCGCGCAGCAGTTGGGTCAGACCGCTCTCGACATTCAGCGAACCCGTGACCCCGCCCGTGCGCTTGCCTGCCAGCAGGGCCGGGTCGGCCAGGACCTGCAGACCCGTGGCGCGCGAGAAGGCCGGCAGAGCCGAAGCCAGGTCGCCCGCCGGAATGGCCAGGACGGGCTTGGTCGCCGGGGCGGCCACGGCTGGCGCGGCGGTCAGCAGGGCCGCGGCGGACGCCGCGCCAAGCCAGGCAAAGGTTTTGGAAATCATCGCATCATCCCCGAATTCGCGCGGCGCATTCGCCGGCTTCGGCGAGGAAGACGTTGGCCGTCCTCGATCCCGGACAGGGAATTTTGTGAAGTTTCCGCGACGCCCCAGACGAACTGCGGGGCGGTCAGCGCGACAACACCAGGCTTCCCGCCTGTTTGCGAACCTGGAAGCCATGGACCAGGGCCAGATTGCGGACCAGGGCTTCAGACTCGTCCAAACGGAACCTCCCAGCTACGCGTCGGCGGCCCAGGGCGGCGTCGTCGATGACGATCGGCGTCTTGGAGGCGCGATTGAGACGCTCGACCAGCCGCGCCAGCGTCACGCCGTCGGTCTCCAGCCAGCCCGAGCGCCAATCGTCCGCTGACGGATCAAAGGCGCGCGGACGGGAAAGGCGGCCATCCTTAGCGAAGGCTCGCTGGCCCGCCGTCAGGTCGGTGGTGCGGCGGATCAGTCCCCCGGGCGCCAGGCGCACCTTGCCGCGATGCACAGACAGCTCCAGCCTGCCGTCGCCGCGCTCCAGGTCGAAGGCCGTGCCTAGGACCCGCGCCGAGCCCTCCGGCGCGCTGATCGTGAAGGGGCGCGCGGCGTCGTGGGCGATGTCGAAGAAGGCCTCGCCGGTCACCAAGCGCGCCTCGCGTCGGTGCGCGCCGATCCGGGCCTCCAGCCGGGTGGCGCCGTCCAGCGTCACCCGCGAGCCGTCGGCCAGAGCCACCGTCCGGATCTCTCCCGGTGCGGTCTCGAATCGCGCCGGATCCACGACCATCAACTGCAGCTGGGGCCAGGCGACAGCCAGGACGACCGCGCAGGCCGTCAGCCCACCCGCCAGCGTCGCGATCGTCGTCCATCCGGGCCGACGCACCGAACGCCGCTGGACGTTGAGGGCCATGGCCTCGGTCAAGGCCGCATCCTGGGCCGTGGCCCACAGCCGGTCGAAGGCCGCTCCGTTCGCCGGATCCGCCGCCCGCCAAGCGTCGAAGTCCTGGTCGTCACCGTCCTCGCGGTCCAGGCGGCGCGCCACCCACATCGCCGCCTTTTGTCGGGTCCGGTTCATGACCGGCCTCTCGTGCGGCGCTCGGCCTTGGCCATTTCGCGATGCAACTGCTCCAGCGCCCGCACCACGTGCTTCTCGACGGCCGGCTCGTTCATCTTCAGCTCGGCGGCGATCTGGCGGGTGGAATGGCCGTACAGCCGCCGCCGGATGAACACGTCGCGCCGCAACGGCGGCATGGCGTCCAGCGCCTTTCCGAACACCTCGACCTTCTGGCGGTGCATCAGGATCTGCTCCGGTGCGGGGGCCTCGCAGGGAAGGTCGTCGTCCAGCGCTTCAACCGCTCGGCGGCTCCGAAGACGAAAGTGGTCGCGGACCAGATTCAGCGCGATCCGATAACCCAGGGCCGCCCGGTCGACCACGGTCCGCGCCCGCTCGTAGGTCACCAGGCGCAGCAGGGTCTCCTGCACCAGATCATCGGCAGCGGCCGGATCGCGCGTGCGGCGGACGATGAAGTGATAGAGGTCGTGACGCTGGGCGCGCAGGCTGGCGAGGTCGCTCATCCCCGTCCGCCTTCGGCGCGGGCGAGACGGACAGGAACGGGCGAGTCTCTGCAAACCATGGCCGGCGCCTAGCACGCCTTGATGACAGTTTGCGCGACGCGCACCAGCCATGGCGACACATAGTCCGCCACCCGCCGCTCCATGCGCGGCGTGGGAGCGCCCCGGCGGCGGCGACCGCAGCGCTCACATCGCTTGCGGAGCTCCGTCGCTACCCCGGTGAGCGCGCGGCGACGACGATGATCTCGACCTTGTAGTCGGGCGTCGCCAACCGGGCCTCGCCCGTCGCGCGGGCCGGCGGGTTGGCTCCGTCGACCCAGGCGTCCCAGACCGCGTTCATCGCGCCGAAATCGGCCATGTCGGCCAGCCAGATCGTGGCCGACAGGATCTCGGCCTTGCTCGAGCCGGCTTCGGCCAGAAGCGCTTCGATCTGGCCGAGGATCTGCCGAGTCTGATCGGCGACGCCGGCGCCGGGCGCGCCGACCTGCCCGGCCAGATAGACGGTCTCGTTGTGGATGACGGCCTGGCTCATGCGCGGACCGGGGTGCAGGCGGGTAATCATAGAAAATCTCCGAAAGCAGGTTCTTCGAAAAACGGAAAGGTCAGGCGTAGCGGGCGATCGACAGGTCGTCGGTGCGGATCGGCGTTGGCGAAACTGGTCTCGAGGGCCGGCCCCTCGCGGCGATCGACCAGCACGACCTCATGCCCGGCCTTGGCCAGATAATAGGCGTTGGTGATGCCGATGACGCCCCCGCCCAGAACCGCGACGCGATAGGCCTTGCTGAAGACGTTCTTGCCCCACAGGCTCAGCGATTCGCCACTGGCGTCATGGGTGTAGGTCAGCGAGGCGTTGCTGGCGTTGCAGGCCTTCTGCTTGGACGACAGGCCGTTGGTCACTTCCAGATACTGGTCGTCGTACCAGACCCCGTCGACCTGGGCGGCCAGATTGCCCCGCGCCACGTCGACATTGTAGCGGAGCAGATAGTTGAAGCTGTAGCGCGGCGCGTTGGGGAACTTGGCCCCGACAAATGTTCTTCTGCGGGAAGTCGCAGACGAAGAAGCCGCCCTGGTTCTTGCAGTACTGGGCGTCCAGGGCCCCGGGGAAGAACTCAGGCCCGATCTGGGTTCCCGTCGCTGGAACGCTGGCCACACGCGAGGTCTGCCAGGTCGCGCCGAACATCGCGTCGAAATTGCGCGACGGCGACCTGTCGCGACGATCACGGATTGCGTCCGGGACGCAATGGACTAGGTAGCATGTAGAACGACGGCGACGGGGGAGCGATTGGCGAGAAACGCAGGGGGTGGTCGTCCGACGATTATCGACGTCGCGGCCAAAGCGGGCGTGTCGCCGATGACGGTTTCACGCGTGATCAACGGCCGCACAGGCGTTGGCCCCGACACACGCAAGGCGGTTGCGGCGGCAATCGAGATCCTGGGCTACACCCCCAACGTCGCAGCGCGCAGCCTGGTGACCTCCACCGAGCTGAGGATCGGAGTGATCTACTCCAATCCCAGCGCGGCCTTCATGAGCGACTTCCTGACGGGCGTCTACGAGGAGGCCTCGGCGCGCGGGGCCCACCTGATCCTGCTCAAGGGCGAACAGGGCGGACGCGCGCTTGAGCCCGCCGCGCTTGGAAGCCTGATCGCGTCAGGCGTCCTGGGCGTGATCCTCGCCCCGCCGCTTGGCGAATCCCCCGGCCTGCTGGAGGCGCTTCGCAAGGCCCGGCTGCCGATGGCGGCCGTGGGCGCCTATGACGTCGAGGGCGCGATCTGCGTGCGCATCGACGATCGCCGCGCCGCCTATGAAATGACGCGCGAATTGATCGATCTCGGCCATCGCCGCCTGGGATTCATCCTGGGCAATCCGGACCAGGCGGCAAGCGCCGAACGCTTGGCGGGCTTCCATGCCGCCGTGCGCGAGACCGATGGCGTGACGACGGCGATCGCTCAAGGCGATTTCAGCTTCACCTCGGGATTGGCGGCGGCCGAACAACTGCTCGACGCCGCCCAGCCACCGACGGCGATCTTCGCCAGCAACGACGACATGGCCGCCGCCGTCGTCTCCGTCGCCCATCGCCGCCATCTTGACGTCCCGGGTGAACTGACCGTCGCCGGATTTGACGACACTTCGGCCGCGGTCACCCTTTGGCCGCCGCTCACGACGGTCCGCCAGCCCGTGCGCAAACTGGCGGCCGAGGCGCTTGGCCTGCTGACCGCCCGCATCGCGGGCGTCGAACCGCCGGGCGCAGGCGGCGATCGCGTGCTCGACCATGAGATCGTCACCCGGCTGTCAGCATCACGCCTCTAGGGGCGAAGCGTCTAATCCCCTTCCCGCCTCATAGCGAAGAAAAGTCCGCGAGTTCGAAGTCCAGTCGCGCGACTAAGTTCTACCCACGGTTTCGCGACCACGAGACCCAAAGAGTCCGGCCTCTCTCCGGCTGAAGGTCTCATCGCGGGTGTCCGCAACCGCCGCAGCCCGTCACAGGTAACGTTACCATATGGAAGACCCGCCCTCTTGACGCATCCACATCCCGCATTTTGCGCCAATTTTCACAAGAAGGTGGCACATTTCGTCCTAGCAGCGAACAGAGGATCCCTCTTGAGCGTCGTTATGTCGGAGTATTGACATGCCGAGACAGCGGACATACCAAATTTTACGATAACGCTACCATCGACCGGGCGAACGCCCGCAGGAAGCGTCAAACGCGCCGGCCAACGGCGCTTTAGGGAGGGATGGATATGGTCTCGACGGACAGAGAGCTTTCGCGCGCCCGCGCCGGGAGCACCGGGAATTCCAATTTGGGCGCCGCGGCGAACGCGGCGATAAACGGACGTTTAGTCCGGCAAATGAAGCGCATGACTTTCAGCTCGGCCGGCGCGGCCGCCCTGCTCGCTAGCCTGATCGCCTCCCCGGCCCTGGCGCAGACCACCGCGCCCACGCCGGAGACCGCCACGGTCAGCGAGATCGTCGTGACCGGAACACGCATTCAGACCACGGGCTTCACCGCGCCCACGCCCACGTCGATGATCGGCGAGGCCCAGATCCAGAACAACGCCCAGCCCAACGTCTTCGCCACCATCGTCCAACTGCCGTCCTTGCAGGGCTCCAGCGGATCGACGACCAACACCTTCAGCACCTCTAGCGGCCAGCAGGGCCTCAGCTCGTTCTCGCTTCGCGGCTTGGGCACCATCCGCACCCTGACCCTGCTCGACGGACAGCGCGTGGTCGGGGCCTACTACACAGGCGTCACCGACGTCAGCCTGTTCCCGCAACTGCTGATCAAGCGCGTGGATGTCGTGAACGGCGGCGCCTCGGCCTCCTATGGGTCGGACGCTGTGGGCGGCGTCGTCAACTTCATCACCGACACCCACTTCAACGGGCTCAAAGGCAACGTCCAGGCCGGCGTCACCACCTACGGCGACGATGAGCAGGGCCTGGTGCAACTGGCCGCGGGCCGCAGCTTCCTCAATGATCGCCTTCGCGTGGTCGCCAGCGGCGAATGGGCCAAGGAGGACGGCGTGGGCCCGGGCGACTTCGGTCTGGACCTAGCCGGGGATCGCGACTGGTTCACCCAGACGACGATGATCAACCGCAACGTCACTAATGACGGCTCGCCGCAGTATGTGATGCGGGACTTCGCCCAGCCCTACAACTACACCAAGTACGGCCTGATCTCCGCGGGCCCGCTGCAAGGCACGGCCTTCGACCAGAACGGCCAGCCGTTCCAGTTCCAATACGGCTCCAACGGCGTGCCGTCCAAGGCCGCCAACGGGGCGGTCATCGGCTGCTTCCCCGGATTCTGCGTCGGCGGCGACCTGTCGGGCAATGTCGACACCGGCCGCACGCTCCAGTCGGCGATCGAACGCAAGGTCGCCTATGGCCGCGTGGGCTACGACTTCGCCGACAACAACGAGGTCTATCTGTCGTTCAACCTTGGCCAGGTCAAAACCCACAACCAGCCGGTGAACGGGGAAAATCGCCCAGGCTTGACCCTGCAGTGCGCCAATCCGTACGTGCCCGCTTCGGTGCAGGCCGCGTGCGCCACCGCGGGCGTCACCAGCTTCCAGTTCGGCACCAGCAACGCACTGCTGCCCAACACCGAGGTTCACACCGACCGCCGTCAGTATCGCACCGTCGCCGGCCTGAAGGGCAAGTTCGCGGCCTTCAATTCCGATTGGAGCTATGACGCCTATTACGAGCACGGGGTGAACAAGACGGCGATCGACGTCGACCACATCCTGCTCACGCCACATTACAACCAAGCCATCCAGGCGGTCACCTTGAACGGCGCGATCGTCTGCGCCGATCCCGTGGCGCGGGCCAACGGCTGCCAGCCGCTCAACATCATCGGCGGCAAGACGCCTTCGGCGGCGGCGCTGGCCTATGTCCAACCCGAGAACGGCCCGTTTCAGCGCCTACGCATGACCCAGGACGTGGTCAGCCTGAACTTCTCGGGCGCCCCGCTCAATCTGTGGGCCGGGCCGCTGTCGGTGGCGTTCGGCGCCGAATATCGCCGGGAGTTCTATACCGTCCGCGCCGACGCCTATGGCGCGGGCGTCTCGGACCGCAGCCCCAACACGGCCGAGTTCCCGGCCGACCCCGTGCTGTCGACCGTCGGCAACAATTGGTACGCGGGCAACTACAAGAACGGCAACGGCGCCTACCACGTCGAGGAAGCCTATCTCGAAGTGGACGTCCCCCTGATCAACTCCGAGCCCCTAGGGCGCGCCAACTTCAACGCCGCGGCGCGGGTGACCGACTACAGCACCTCGGGAACCGTCTGGACCTGGAAAGCCGGCGGCACCTGGGACACACCCCTCAAGGGCTTGCGCCTGCGCGGAGTCACCTCCCGCGACGTACGCGCGCCCAATCTTTCGGAATTGTTCGCCGCGCCGGTCACGACCACCCTGCCCAACTTCCTGGACCCGGTGCGCAACGTGAACGTGGTGGCGATCCAGAACGCCGTGGGCAACCCCAACCTGACCCCCGAGATCGCCCGCAACACCGAGCTCGGGGTGGTTTTGGCCAACCCTTCGTGGCTGCCCGGCTTCAGCGCCTCGTTCGACTATTACAAGATCAAGATCGACGACGTCATCTCAAGCTTGGGCGCGGCCCAGATCGTCGACCTGTGCTTTCGAAACATCCTGCCCGAGACCTGCGGGACCTATAATCTCAACAACACCAGCGGCCCCAACTACATCAACGTCCAGTCGTTCAACCTGGCCTCGTGGAAGACCAGCGGCTTCGACATCGAAGCCAGCTATCGCTGGCAACGACCTCTGGGCCTGGACGGCAACTTCACCCTGCGAGCCCTGGCCACGCATATCCGGGAGTTCATCACCGACACGGGCCTGCCGGGCACCGCGCCGACCGACTCAGCGGGCGTGAACACCGGGGCGACGCCGGACTGGAAGTGGCTGGCGATCCAAACCTACGAGAACGATCGCTTCAGCCTGACAGTCCAGGAGCGCTGGTTCAGCGACGGCAACTACGGCAACCAGTATGTCGTCTGCGCCGCGGGAAGCTGTCCCGTCTCGACGGCGATCGCGCCCACGATCGACAAGAACTTCATGCCGGGCGCGTTCTACCTGGACATCGGCGGCACGTATAACATCCGCCAGGACGTGACGGCCTATTTCAAGGTCGACAACGTCTTCGATCATGACCCGGCCAAGTCGCCCGCCTACGCCAATCCCGCCCTCTACGACATCGTCGGGCGCATCTATCGCGGGGGCGTCCGCTTCCGCTTCTAGTTCAGCGACCAGGCCGCCATCGGAAACATGGCGGCCTGGCGACACCTCCCGACCAAAGCTCATTGAGGCGCCGCGCGCGCCTGGCCGGCGCCCAAGCCGCCAGGCGCGCGCGGCAGGATCCAGCACGCTCCCACCGCGCCCGCGCCTTTCGCCTTTGGCCGGTCCGAAAGCTGCAGAGCCGCACTGAGCCCTGCTAGCGCGGTGGAAGCGCCAGAAGCGGGCTTCGCCGTCCTGATAGAATCCGGACTTGAACGGCTTGCCGACCGGTCATCCGTCCGAAGAGCCAGATCACGCTAGGCGCCATCAAGCCCGTGGACGGCGATCTGCCCGAGCCGCGCCTCGACGGCCCCTGACCCATTCCCGCAGATCGATCAGCTTCGGGCGCACCCGGATCGCCGCCTTCGGAGGCGCCATGGCGCGAGACAGTACCAATTTAGGCCCAATAAATAACCTTATGCGCCCATTCGCACGCCGAAAACCGCATTCTCTTAGGCACCTTCCAGAAAACTCATATTGATCATATGAATGATTAAGTTCACATTCTGACGGTGGTCATAAATTGGTATGCAAGAGACGCCTACCGACTCCTGGCCACGGGGGAACACACCGGCCGCTTCGCGGAAATATGAGAAGGGGGACCACGCCCGATCCGGTCGGAGACGAAAACGGAGACGCGCTCACAATTCTTAGCGCGTCAAGTTAAGCATTACAGACAACCACGAGATGAAATAAAACATACAAAGGGTAATCGCCTCAAAATAAAAGCAACCATAAGCATACAAGCAACACCATCACGACAGTGGGCTTGCATCAACGCTTAAGGAATGCAGAAGTATTTGCTACTCTACAATACAAAAGGGGAATGGGAAATGAAACTTCGACACTACGCCATGATGAGCACCGCCTTGTCGGGCTTCTTCTTCGCGAACGTGGCATCGGCCCAACAGGCTCCGCCTGCGGGCTCCGGCGACGAGATCGAGGCGGTCGTCGTCACAGGCTTCCGCAAGAGCCTGGCGACGGCGCTGCAGGCCAAACGCAACGACATCCGCGTCTCGGACGGCATCTCCGCCGAGGACCTGGGTAAGTTTCCGAGCGACAACATCGCCGAGGCCATTCAGCGCATCCCGGGCGTCCAGATCCAGAACGTCAACGGGCGCGGCGCCACCATCAGCATCCGTGGCCTTGGCCCGCAGTACGCGAAGGTGACCCTGAACGGTCAGGACTTCGCCAATCCCAACTTCATCGACGGCTTCCGCTTCGACATCATCCAGACCGAACTGGCCAGTTCGGTGCAGGTCTACAAGTCGCCGACGGCCGACATGGACATGGGCGGCCTGGCCGGCACCATCGACATCAGCACGGCTAAGCCGCTCGACATCAACGGTCAGAGACTGATCCTCTCGGCCAAGGGCCAGAAGGCCACGCTGGCCGGCGGCGGCGTCAATCCTGCTTTCGGCCTCGTCTACGCCAACCAGTATCTGGACGGGCGCCTGGGCGTCTACGCCGGTCTGAACTACCAGGAACTCGACGACCGCGCCGATTACGCGTTCATGGATCGCTGGTACACGGCCTCGGGCGCCCCCAATGAGTTTGCAGGTTCGGTCGCGACGCCACAGGGCACGCTGGTCCCACGCCGCTTCCGCTATCGGCGCATCGACCGCACCTCGGAACGCACCCAGTTCAACGCCGGCGTCGAGTACAAGGCGACCGACAATCTGAAGCTGGGCTTCACGGGCGTCTATTCGAAGGACGCCACCAAGTACAACGTCAACCAGATGGTGTTCGGCAACTTCGCCAAGTCCTCGGTCGCGCCGGTGAAGGTGGCCAATGGCGCGGCCACCGTCGTCAACCTCGGCAACTTCACGTTCGACAACAACCGTCAGCTTGAAGTGCGCGACCTGTCGACCCAGGCCTATACCGGCTACGCCCGCTGGGATCTGGCGCCGAAGTGGCAGGCCAACGCCGTCGTGCACTACACCAAGGGCGACGGCTATCTCAGCGAAGAGGCCGCGATCATCGAGCCGAGGATCGCCTCGGGCGTGCTGGACTTCAGCAACCCCGACAGCATCAAGTTCACCATGTCGAGCGCGGCGACGGATCCCAGCGTCTATGCGACCTCGAACCTGGCCTGGTCGACCTATCCGAACGGCGCCCAGAATCATCAGGTCACCGACAGCAAGTCCGCCCAGCTCGACGTGAAGTACGAGGCGGGCTGGGGCGTCGTCAGCGACGTCCAGTTCGGCGGCAAACTCAAGAAGGAGGGCTTCGACCGCAACGTCACCCGTCGCGACTTCTTCGACGACTTCTTCCAGTACGTTCCGACCTATACGGCCAGCAATCCGAAGGTCACCAACTTCCTGGACGGCGCGATCACCGGCGTGGACAGTTGGCTGACGCCCGACATCGAAGCCTATCGCAAGGCCCTGGCGGACAAGGGCGTGACGGTGCCGGCCGTCTACAACCCTCAGGACTCGTACGGCCTCTCGCGCAACGTCGACTCGCTCTACGCGATGACGAACCTGCGCGGCGACCTCGGCCCAGTGCCGTTCCGCGCCAATATCGGGGCGCGCTACGAGTCGACCAAGCAGACGGTCACTTCGAACCTGACCGATGGCTGTGACTGCGACATCCAGAACCTGCTGGGCAAGATCTCGACGACCAGCAAGTACGACAACATCCTGCCCAGCGCCAACGTGGTGTTCGATTTCACCGACAGCCTGATCCTGCGGCTGGCGGCGGCCAAGACCCTGGTCCGGCCGATCCTCGACAGCAGCTCCAAGCTCAACACCACCCAGTTCGAGACCCAGGACAGCGCCGGCCAGACCACGGTCTTCGTCGACCAGGGCAGTCCGACGCTGAAGCCGCTGACCGCCAAGAACCTGGATGTCAGCCTGGAGTGGTACTACGGCAAGGGCGCAGGCCTGAGCTTCGGCGCCTTCGCCAAGGACGTGAAGAACGGCACCTTCACCTCGCTAGTCTGTCCGACGTCATGGAACGGCGTCAATCTGACGATGAACGCTTCGACCAACGACTGCACCGGCGCGAACGGCAAGATCTACGACATCACCGTCACCCAGAACGATCCGTCGGTGATCAAGCTGCGCGGCTATGAGGTCAACTGGCAACAGTCGCTGGACGCCTGGCTGCCGATCGACGGCTTCGGGATCATCGCCAACTACACCTATGTGAACCCGAAGTATTCCACGACCGGCTTCTCGCTCCGGAACCTGTCTCGCAAGTCGGGCAACCTGACCGGCTACTGGGAGAACGACAAGTTCAGCACCCGGGTGTCGGCCAACTATCGCAGCGCCTACGAGCAAAGCAGCGTCGACAGCTTCTTCGCGCGTGAGGGGCACACCATCAAGTCGGGCGTGCAGGTGGACTTCTCGGCCAGCTATAACCTGAACGACCACATGACGCTCACGGCCGCGGGTCAAAACCTCTTCAACAAGAAGGAAGAGGCCTACAAGAAGACGCCGAGCCTCTGGCAGGAGACCGGCGTGTTCGGTCCCAGCTACCAGATCAGCTTCGTCTACAAGATGTAGCCAGCCGGCTTCATCGACGAAATGTCGCCTAACCCAGCGTCGCGGGCTTGAAATCCGCGACGCACCGCCTTCCCCCTTACCCGCCGCGTCCGGCCTGACATCCGCGCGGCGGGTAGCTTTTTTCACCGCTGTCCTTGTTCCAGGGAGCCCTGTTTTGCCGATCGATCGACGCACCTTGATCAGCGCCTTGCCTGTCGCGGGCGCGGCGATCGCGCCGGCCTTGGCGAAGGCGGCCGAACCGGCGTCGACGGCGGCGCCTGCTCCTCGCCAGCGGATCCGTCTGGACGATGGCTGGCGCTTCGCCCTGGGCCACGCCGCCGATCCCGATCGCGACTTCGGCTTCGGCGAATTCCAGCAGACCTTCGCCAAACAAGGGCGGGGCGTCGGCCGCATCGCCGCGCCCGACTACGACGACAGCGGCTGGCGGGACGTGACGCTGCCCCACGACTGGGCGGTGGAGCTGCCGTTCGTCGACAACGCGCGCTTCACCCGCAACCCCGCCAACAAGGACGACGAGGATCTCGCCGCCGCTCACGGCTACAGGCCGATCGGCCGGGGTTTCCCCGAAACCTCCGTCGGCTGGTACCGCACGATCCTGCCGATCGCCCCGGCCGACGCCCAAGGGCGCGTGGCCCTGGAGTTCGACGGGGCGTTCCGCGACGCCACCGTGATCGTCAACGGCTACATCGTTACCCAGCATCACAGCGGCTACGCCTCGTTCGGCGTCGACATCACCGAGTTCCTCAACACCGACGACAAGCCCAACGTGCTGCTCGTGCGGATCGACGCCAGCCTGGGCGAGGGCTGGTTCTACGAGGGCGCGGGCCTCTATCGCCACGTCTGGCTGGTGAAGACCTCAACGCTGTTCGTGCCCCAGTGGGGCGTCTTCGTTCGCGCCGCCCCCGACGGCCGCGTCGAGGCCGACGTCGAACTGACGAACCAACGCGATGCGCCGGCCCAGGCCAGGATCGAGGCCGTGGTGCTGGATCCGGCGGGCGCGCCGGTCGCCTCGGCCCAGACCGCCCAGGCCGTCGCGGGCTGGCGAACCGAGACCGCGCGCCTGGCCTGCGCCATCGCCTCGCCCCGCCTCTGGTCGACCGACGAGCCCAATCTCTACGTCCTGCGCGTGACCGTCCGGGAAGGCGAGGCGATCCGCGACATCTACGAGGTGCGCTTTGGCGTGCGCGCCTTCCGCTTCGACGCCCGCGAGGGCTTCTTCCTCAACGACCGGCCGCTGAAGCTCAAGGGCGTCAACAACCATCAGGATCATGCCGGAGTCGGCGCGGCGATCCCCGACGCCTTGCAGGTCTGGCGGCTGAAGCAACTGAAGACCCTGGGCGCCAACGCCTATCGCACCGCGCACAACCCGCCCACGCCCGAGCTTCTCGACGCCTGCGACGCGCTGGGGCTGCTGGTGATCGACGAAACACGCCAGATGAGCTCCGCGCCCGAGCCGCTCGACGAACTGCGCCGCCTGGTCCGCCGCGACCGCAACCATGCGTGCGTGATGCTGTGGTCGATCGGCAACGAAGAGCCGCAGCAGGGAACCGCGCGCGGCGCCAAGATCGCCAAGGCCATGGTTCGCGAAGTCCGCGCGCTGGACCCGACCCGCAAGATCACCGCCGCCATGAACCGCGGCCAGGGCCAGGGGATCACCGAGGCCCTGGACGTGATGGGCTTCAACTACCACGAAGAGCTGATCGAGCCGTTCCGGGTCCAATATCCGGACATGCCAATCATCGGCACCGAAACCGCCAGCGCCGTCTCCACGCGCGGCGAGTACGCCCGCGACGACAAGCGCGCCGTCGTCTCGTCGTACGATGTCGACGCGCCCTACTGGGGCAAGACGGCCCAGGCCTGGTGGAGCCTCTACAATTCCAAGCCTTACCTGCTGGGCGGCTTCGTGTGGACAGGCTTCGACTATCGGGGCGAGCCGACGCCGTTCAACTGGTGGCCGTCGGTGTCTTCCAACTTCGGCATCATGGACCTGTGCGGCCTGCCCAAGGACATCTTCTACTACTACCAGGCCTGGTGGCGCGACGACCTGCCGGTTCTGCATCTCCTGCCGCATTGGAACTGGGAGGGCCGCGAGGGCCAGCCGATCGAGGTCTGGGCCTATTCGAACCTCGAGGCCGTGGAGTTGTTCCTCAACGGCGTCTCCCTGGGCCGGAAGACGCCGCCCAAGGATGGGCATGCGCAATGGA
This sequence comes from Caulobacter sp. UNC279MFTsu5.1, assembly GCF_900114015.1. Taxonomy (GTDB): domain Bacteria; phylum Pseudomonadota; class Alphaproteobacteria; order Caulobacterales; family Caulobacteraceae; genus Caulobacter. Next base: position 43,469 of record NZ_FORN01000022.1, read on the forward strand.
CGGTTCCCTACGCGCCCGGCCGGCTTGTCGCCTATGGCTTCAAGAACGGCCAGGTGGTGCTCAAGGCCGAGCGCCGCACGGCCGGCGCCCCCGCCCGCCTCGTCCTCGCGCCGGACCGCACGCAGTTGACCGCCGACGGCCAGGACGTGGCCGTGGTCAATGTCTCGGTCTGTGACAAGGCCGGCGTGATTGTGCCGAAGGCGGCCGTGCGGGTCGATTTCGGCCTTACCGGCCCAGGAAGACTGATCGGCGTCGGCAACGGCGACCCTAACAGCCACGAGCCGGACAAGGCCGCGTTCCGCACGACCTACAACGGCTGGGCCCAGGCGCTCGTCCAGACGCGCAAGGCCGGCGGGACCATCCGGCTGGAAGCCCGCGCCGAGGGATTGCCCAACGCGGTCGCCATCCTCTCCAGCCGTTGAAGGGCGGCCGGCCTGACTTTGACCGGCCGGGCCTTCCGCCCGGATGCGCAAGGATCGCACGCTCGCCGCTCAAAACCGAGGCGCCCGCGGCTCGGTTGAACCGCCCCTCAGTATTACGCATTGCATCCTTCGTAATATCGATGATGGGATGCGCAACATGGATACGTCCTCCTCAACACTGGCGCGCCTGAGCATCAGCCTGCCGGCCGAGCTGATGACCCAGCTCGACGCCATGGTCGCCGAGCGCGGCCTGCCCAGCCGCTCGCAGATGATCGCCGAGTTGATCCGCCACGAGCTGGCCGAACACAGCGGCGAGCGCCCCGACGCCGTGCTGGCCGGCACCATCACCTTGATCTACCGCGCCGAAAGCGGCCGGGTCCGCCACGCCTTGGCCCAGACCCAGCTGGGCTACGTGAAAGAGGTGATCTCGGCCCAGAATGTCTTCCTGGAGGATGACCAGGCCATGGAAGTCCTCCTGGTCCAAGGCCCCGCCGAGCGTCTCCAGCAACTGTGCGACGACCTGCGCAAGGTGCGCGGCGTCCAGCAGATCAAGCTCGTCACCACCACCGCCCTGCTGCCGCCGCTGCATTTCCACGGCGACGAGCCCGACGGAGAGTCCCCGTGAGCGACAATATCCCAAGCCAAACGGGCACCCCCTACGCCGCCCAGGCCCACGCTCGCGCCCAGGCAGGGACCCATGTCGAGGCCATGCCGACCGTGCCGGCCAGCGCCGCCGCAAACCTGCCGCCCGGCGTCGCGGCTGCTGACGTGGTCTGGGACGAGACCATCGCGCCGGGCGGCTACGCCAGCCGCCAGGTCGCGCGCGGCGCGCGCCTGCGCCTGACCGACCTGGCCGGCGACGCGGCTGTCTCGCTGTTGATCTTCAACGCCGAACGGCCAATCGAACGCCTGAACATCGCCGACACCCTGAAGGTCCAGTGGAACGGCTATCTCTGCCAGGGCCGCCTGCTGCTGTCCGATATGGGCCGGGTGCTGGCCAGCATCCTCGAGGACGAGGCCGGCACGCACGACGCCTTCTGCGGCGCGTCCAACCAGGCCAGCAACGCGCGCAAGTATGGCGACGGCTTCAACCACGGCGCCCATCCCAATGCTCGCGACCGCTTCTCGCTGGGCGTCGCCAAGTTCGGCCTGGGGCGCAGGGACATCCATCCCTGCCTGAACCTCTTCAAGGAGGTGCGCGTCGGCCAGGGCGGCGAGACCGTGATCGACGTCGGCCCCTACGCGCCAGGCCGGTTCGTCACGCTGCGGGCCGAGATGGACCTGATCGTCGTGCTGGCCAACTGCCCGCACGTGCTGGACCCCCGCGCCGACTACGCCGTGACCCCGTTGCGCGCCACCGCCTGGCGCGGCCCGGTCACACCGGAAAGCGACCCCATCCGCAACGCGACGCCCGAAGGCCTGCGCGCCTTCCTGAACGTCGAAGACTACTTCTCGCGCTGAGGCCCCGTCATGGCGTTCGATCCCCCTCCCCTGACCGACATCGTCCACGACGAGGTCGTGCCAGCCCGCGCCCCCTGGCTGCACACGGTCAAGGCCGGTCAGACCCTGCGGATCATCGACCTGGAGGGCAACCAGGCCGTCGACTTCCTGGCCTACAGCGCCGCCGACGACGCAGAGCGCTACAGCGCCCAGGACACCATCGCCGCCCAGAAGAACATCTTCCTGCGCGAGGGCTCGGTGCTGCTGTCGAACGAGGGCGCGCCGATGATGACGGTGACGGCGACGGCCGTGGCCTATCACGACACGATCGGCGGGGCCTGCTCGTGCGAGAGCAACACCCTGCGCTACGGCCACCATACCAAGGCCCAGCACGCCTGCGTCGAGAACTTCCTGGTCGCCAACGCCGCCCAAGGGCGCGGCAAGCGCGACATGGTCAGCAACGTCAACTGGTTCATGAACGTCCCCGTCGAAGCCGACGGGGCCCTAGGCATCGTCGACGGCATCTCCGCGCCCGGCCTCTATGTCGACCTGCGCGCCGAGATGGACGTGGTGGTGGTGGTCTCCAACTGCCCACAGATCAACAACCCCTGCAACGGCTTCGATCCGACGCCGGTGCGCATGATCATCGCGCAGTAAGGGCCGCCATGTTCGACAAGGTCCTGATCGCCAACCGCGGCGCCATCGCCTGCCGCATCATCCGTACACTGAAGGCCATGGGCGTGAAGTCCGTGGCGGTGTTCAGCGACGCCGACGCCGGCTCGCTGCACGTCTCCCTGGCCGACGAAGCCGTGCGCCTGGGCCCCGCGCCGGCCGCCGAAAGCTATCTGCGCGCCGACCTCGTCCTGGCCGCGGCCAAGGCCACGGGCGCCCAGGCCATCCACCCCGGCTACGGCTTCCTCAGCGAAAACGCCGACTTCGCCCAGGCCTGCGAGGACTCCGGCGTCGCCTTCATCGGCCCGACGGCGGACAACATCCGCGCCTTCGGCCTCAAGCACACGGCCCGTGACCTGGCCCAGGCGCATGGCGTGCCGCTGGCGCCAGGCACCGATCTGCTGGTCGATCCGGCGGCGGCGCTGGAAGCAGCCGAGCGCATCGGCTTCCCGGTGATCCTGAAGGCCACGGCCGGCGGCGGCGGCATCGGCATGCGGGTCTGCGAAACCGCCGAGGCGGTCGAGGAGGCCTTCGCCGCCGTCCAGCGCCTGGCGACCGGCAATTTCAGCGACAGCGGCGTCTTTCTGGAGCGCTACGTGCGCAAGGCGCGGCACGTCGAGGTGCAGGTGTTCGGCGACGGAGCCGGCAAGGTCGTGGCCCTGGGCGAGCGCGACTGCTCCCTGCAGCGCCGCAACCAGAAAGTCGTCGAGGAGACCCCCGCACCCGGCCTGCCCGCCACGACGCGCGCGGCCCTGCTGGACGCAGCCGTGCGCCTGGCCCAGGCGGCCAACTACCGTTCGGCCGGCACGGTGGAGTTCCTCTACGACGCCGACCGTGACGATTTCTTCTTCCTGGAGGTCAACACCCGGCTGCAGGTCGAGCATGGCGTGACCGAGCAGGTCACCGGCGTCGACCTGGTGGAATGGATGGTGCGTGGCGCGGCCGGCGATTTCGCCTTCCTCAACGCCCCGCCGCCCGAGCCGAAGGGCGCATCGATCCAGGTGCGCCTCTATGCCGAGGATCCAGCCCAGGACTATCGGCCCAGCTCCGGCGTGCTCACCCAGGTCGCCTTCCCGAACGGCGTCCGCGCCGACGGCTGGGTGGCCGACGGGACCGAGGTCAGCGCCTTCTACGACCCCATGCTGGCCAAGCTGATCGTCACCGCGCCCGACCGCGCGACAGCGGTGACGTCCTTGCAGCAGGCGCTGGACGAGACGCGCCTGGCCGGTATCGAGACCAATCTCGACTGGCTGCGCGCCGTGGTTCGCAGCGCGCCGTTCGTGACCGGCGAGGTCTCAACACGCGCCCTGGAGACCGTGGCCTGGACGCCCGACACCATCCAGGTGCTGAACGGCGGCCCGGCCACCACCGTGCAGGACTGGCCGGGTCGCCAGGGCTATTGGAACGTCGGCGTGCCCCCGTCAGGTCCGATGGACGCGGTCTCGTTCCGGCTGGGCAACCGGCTGCTGGGCAATGGCGAGGACGCCGCCGGGCTGGAAATCACCGCCCTCGGCCCGACCCTGAAGTTCAACCGTCCCGCCATCGTGTGCCTGACCGGCGCGCGCTTCGACGCCCGCCTGGACGGCGCGCCCGTCGAGTCCTACGCGCCCTTGGCGGTTCAGGCCGGCCAGGTGCTGAAGATCGGCCGCGCTCTGGAGGCGGGACTGCGGGGCTATCTTTTGTTCCAGGGCGGTCTCGACGTGCCCGCCTATCTAGGCAGCCGCTCGACCTTCACCTTGGGCGGATTCGGCGGCCATGCCGGACGCAACCTGACCGCCGGCGATGCGCTGCGGGTGTTGGAGCCGGCCGGCGCGAACGCCGCCCCGGCTCTGGCGAACGATCTGCGCCCCGAAATCACCAAGACCTGGACGATCCGTGTCCTGCCCGGCCCGCACGGCGCGCCGGACTTCTTCACCCCGGCCGACGTCGCCATGATCGGCGGTACGGACTGGAAGGTGCACTACAACTCCAACCGCACCGGCGTGCGCCTGGTCGGCCCCAAGCCCGAATGGGCGCGGCGCGACGGCGGCGAGGCCGGGCTGCACCCCTCGAACATCCACGACAACGCCTACGCCATCGGGGCGGTCGACTTCACCGGCGACATGCCGATCATCCTGGGTCCGGACGGCCCGTCGCTGGGCGGCTTCGTCTGTCCGTTCGTGATCATCCTGGCCGACCTCTGGAAGGCCGGCCAGCTGGCGCCGGGCGACACGGTCCGCTTCGCCGTGGTCGACGACGCCTCGGCCGTCGCCGCGTTGGAGGCCCAGGAGGCGCTGATCGCCGATCTCGGCGCGCGGTCGTCTTTGCCTGTCCCGCCGCCAGCGGACGATCAGGCGAGTCCCATTCTCCGCGAGCTGTCCCAGGACGGCCACCGACCCCGGGTGCTCTACCGCCGCCAGGGCGACCAGCACCTGCTGGTCGAGTATGGCCCGATCGTGCTGGACCTTGAGCTGCGCCTGCGCATCCACGCCCTGCTGCTGGACCTTCAGGCGCAGGCGCCGGAGGGCGTGATCGACCTGACGCCGGGCATCCGTTCGCTGCAGGTGCACTACGACAGCCGCCGCCTCACTCAGGCCCGACTGCTGGAAATCCTGGTCGCCGCCGAGGACCGGTTGGGCGGGCTGGACGACTTCGAGATCCCTTCGCGTGTCGTCCATCTGCCGCTGAGCTGGAAAGACCCGGCGATCTACCAGACCATCGACAAGTACATGCAGGCCGTCCGTGACGACGCGCCGTGGTGCCCCGACAACATCGAGTTCATCCGCCGGGTCAACGGGCTCGAAAGCATCGAGGACGTCAAGCGGATCGTGTTCGACGCCCGCTACCTAGTGATGGGTCTGGGCGACGTCTATCTGGGCGCGCCGGTGGCCACGCCGGTCGACCCGCGCCACCGCCTGGTGACCACCAAGTACAACCCCGCCCGCACCTGGACCCCGCCCAACGTGGTCGGCATCGGCGGGGCCTATATGTGCATCTACGGCATGGAAGGGCCGGGCGGCTACCAGCTGTTCGGCCGCACGATCCAGGTGTGGAACACCTGGCGTCAGACCGAGGCCTTCACCGACGGCAAGCCCTGGCTGCTGCGGTTCTTCGACCAAATCCGCTTCTTCCCGGTCAGCGCCGAGGAGCTGACCGAGTGGCGGCGCGACTTCCCGCTGGGGCGCCGCCAGATCCGCATCGAGGAGGAGACCTTCCGTCTCTCCGACTACCGCCGGATGCTGGCCGAGGAGGCCGACGGCATCGCCGCCTTCCAGGCCACGCGCCAGGCCGCCTTCGACGCCGAGCGCGCCGACTGGGAGACCAAGGGCGAATTCGCCCGCGTCGAGGCCCTGTCCGGCGTCGCGGACGCCGAGGAAGAGGCAGCCGCCGTCGAGATCCCGCCGGGCGCGGACCTCGTCGAGGCCCCGCTGGGCGGCAACGTCTGGAAGGTGCTGGTCGAGCCTGGCCAGCGGGTCGAGGCCGGGGCGGTGATCGCCATCATCGAGGCCATGAAGGCCGAGTGCGACATCTCCACCCCCGTGGCCGGAGTCGTCAGCGCCGTCTACGCCCTACCCTCGCAGTCCATCGCCGCCGGCGCGCCGGTCATCGCCGTCACTCCGGATCTGGAGGTCGCCGCGTGAGCTTCGAACGCCTGTCCGTCGAAGCCATCGCCAAGGCCGTGACCGGCGGCGCCAGCGCCGTCGAGGTCGCCCGGTCCGCACTGGATGCGGTCGCCGCCTATGACCTGATCCAGCCCCAGGTCTGGACCCTGCGCCTGCCCCCCGAGGCGGTCCTGGCCCAGGCCCGCGCCGTCGACGCCCGCATCGCCGCCGGCGAGAACCTGCGGCTGGCTGGCGTTCCGTTCGCGGTGAAGGACAACATCGACGTCGGCTCCTTTCCGACCACCGCCGCCTGCCCCGCCTTCGCCTACACCCCGGACCGCTCGGCGACCGTGGTCGAGCGGCTGGTCGCGGCCGGGGCGGTGCTCGTCGGCAAGACCAATCTCGACCAGTTCGCCACGGGCCTAGTCGGCGCGCGCAGCCCCTATGGCGCGCCGCGCTGCGTTTTCAACCAAGCCTTCGTCAGCGGCGGATCCAGCTCGGGTTCGGCGGTCGCGGTCGCCGCCGGCCTGGTCGCGTTTTCGCTGGGCACCGACACCGCCGGTTCGGGCCGGGTGCCGGCAGCGTTCAATCACCTGGTCGGCCTCAAGCCCAGCAAGGGGCGCTGGAGCGCGCGCGGCCTGGTCCCCGCCTGCCGGTCGTTGGACTGCATCAGCGTCTTCGCCGCCGACCTCGCCGGCGCGGCCCTCGTGGACGAAGTTCTGGCCGCCTTCGATCCCGAAGACGACTATTCCCGCCGCGGGCCCGAGACGCCGCTCGTTCTGGCCATGGGCGGTCTGCGGTTCGCGATCCCGCGTCCCGAGCAGCGCATCTTCCTCGGCGATAACGAGTCCGAGGGGCTCTACACGGCGGCCGTCGCGCGGTTGGAGGCCGTCGGCGGCGTCCCCGTCGAGGTCGACATCGCACCGCTGCTGGACGCGGCCAAGCTGCTCTACAGCGGCCCATGGGTCGCCGAGCGGACCGCCGCCGTCGAGCCGCTGCTGCGGGCGGCGCCCAGCGCCATCGAGCCGACCGTCCGCGCCATCGTCCAGGGCGGCCTGGCCGTCACGGGCGTCGAAACCTTCAAGGGCCTCTACGCCCTGGAGGGCTACCGCCGCGCAGCCGAGGCGATCTGGGACGTCGCCGACGTGCTCTTCCTGCCGACCGCGCCGACCATCTACCGGCTCAAGGAACTCAAGGCCGAGCCGCTGGCGCTGAACGCCAATCTCGGCCTCTACACCAACTTCGTGAACCTGCTGGACCTGTCCGCCCTCGCCGTTCCGGCCGGCTTCCGCGCCGACGGCACGGGCTTCGGCGTGACCCTGGTCGGCCCCGCCTTCGCCGACCGCGCGCTGCTGGACCTGGCCGCGCACTATCTGGAGACCTTCCCCATGGCCGACACGCCCCCGCTGGATCTGACGCCCCACAAGCCCGGCGTGAAGCTGGCCGTGGTCGGCGCGCACCTCTCCGGCATGCCCCTGCACTGGCAGTTGACCTCGCGTGAGGCCCGCCTCGTCTCGGCCACCAGGACCGCGCCAGCCTACAAGCTCTACGCCATCGCCAACTCGACGCCGCCCAAGCCGGCGCTCGTTCACGTCGGAGACGGCGGCGCCTCGATCCTGGTCGAGGTCTACGAGCTGGACGTCGAGGCGTTCGGCAGCTTCACGGCTGAGGTCCCGGCCCCTCTGGCGATCGGCACGGTGACCCTGGAGGACGGAACCTCGGTGAAAGGCTTCGTCGCCGAGCCCCGCGCCCTGAACGGAGCCGCCGACATCACCGCCCTGGGCGGCTGGCGGGCCTACATCGCGTCGCTCAACGCCTAGAGCGTTTCCCGGCCTGACGGCGTCAGGTCAGGCGCTCTAGATCTTTGTTTTAGCGTATTTTCTTCACGCGAACCGGCGTCCACTTCGCTTGAAAATGCTCTAGCGAAGCGCCAGTCGAGCCCCATCGCCAGAAAGGTGAAGGTCGTCGACCAGCCGATCAGGATCAAGCCGGCCAAGGGTTCCAGGCTCGCCACTAGGCGCAGCGGCCCGATGGGATAGACGTCGCCCACCCCCTGGGTCGTGAACGCTTCGATCGAGAAATAGAAGAACTGGCTGGCGCTCATGCGCGCCGCGCCGACAAAGGTTCCCAGGCGCAGCCAGCGCTCGCCCAGCGCATAGCCCGCGGCGAACACTCCGGCCTCCACGGCGTGGGCGGCGATCAGGCCGAAAATGATCATCAGAACCTTGAAATGACCCGAGGCGCCCGCGGACCGCTCCTGCCAGGCCGACAAGGCCAGCAAGGCCTGAAAGTGGATGGCGACGGCCGCGGTGATCAGCAGCAGCGCCAGCAGCAAGGCGCAAAGATCGGTCATTGAACGCGCTCCGCACAGCGACGACGAGACTGCATGCCGGTCGGGCCAAATTGCGACGCCGGACGCTTCGGACCTAGTCCTTCCCCAGTCCCGCCAGCGCCTCCGGCCCCACCGCCCCAGACTTGTCCAGTGGGAAGTCGTAGACCGCCGTCGCCCCGTAGCGGTGCGGTGCATGCGGGTCACGGCGGCGCTTGTCGAAGGCCAGCACGCGAGTGCCCAGCTTGAAGGCCTCCTTGATGTCGTGGGTGACCATCATGATGGTCAGGCCGTTGTCGCGCCAAAGGCCGGTGATCAGCTCGTGCATGTCCAGCCGCACGCCCGGATCCAGGGCTCCGAACGGCTCGTCCAGCAGCAGGATGCGGGGCTTCTTGATCAGGGCCTGGGCGATGGCCAGACGCTGCTGCATGCCGCCCGACAGCTTGGCCGGATAGAGGTCGCCGCTGTCGCCCAGCCCCACGGCGGCCAGCATGGCGTCAGCCTCCTCCAGCGCCCTGCGGCGACGCGCGCCCGCCAGCTTGCCCAGGAACGGCGAGCCGGCGCAGTCCAGGCCAAAGACGACGTTGTCGCGGGCCGACAGGTGCGGAAACACCGAATACTTCTGGAACACCACGCCACGATCAGGCCCCGGCTCGGCGCGCAGTTTTTGGCCATCCAGGTCGATCGCGCCGCGCGTCGGCGCCTCCTGGCCGATGATCAGCCGCAGGAAAGTGCTCTTGCCAGCGCCCGACGGGCCGACGATCGAGACGAAGCTGCCCTGGGTGATCGACAGGTCGATGTTCTCGAGCACGACCTTGTCGCCATACTCCACCCACACATTGCGAAAGGTCAGCAGGTTGGCCATCAGCGCCCCCTCGCCGGATAGGCCCACGGATAGGCGCGGCGGGCGACCAGCCTCAGCGCTACATCCATCGCCACCGCCAGGATCGAGATCCAGACGACGTAGGGCAGGATGATGTCCATCGACAGATACCGCCGGACCAGGAAGATGCGGTAGCCCAGGCCCACGTCGGCGGCGATCGCCTCGGCCGAGATCAGATAGACCCAGGCCGGGCATAGGGAGAGCCGCAGACTGTCGATCAAGCGCGGCATGGCCTGCGGCAGAGCCACGCGCAGGGCCAGTTGCCAAGTGCTGGAGCCCAGGGTCTGGGCCTTGACCAGTTGCTCCTCGGGAATGGCGGCCACGTGGGCGGCCAGGTCCCGGACCATGACCGGCGTCACGCCGATCACGATCAGGGCGATCTTAGCGGTCTCGCCCAGGCCAAAGACGATAAACAGGATCGGCAGGACGGCGATGGGCGGGATCACCGCGATCGCCGCCACCAAGGGTCCCAGCTTGACCCGCAGGATCGGCAAGAGTCCCAAGCTCAGCCCCAGGACCAGGCTGATCGCCGTGGCGAGGGCGAGGGCCACGCCGATGCGCTCCAGGCTAGCCAGGGTGTCGACCAGCAGCGGCGCGTGACCGGTCAGCGGATCGACCTTGGCCATCAGTTGCACGGCCTCGACCATGGCCCGAGGCGTCGGCAGCAGCTTGTCGCGCGGGTTGTCGGCGTGACGGGCCTGCGACGCCATCAGATAGACCAACGCCGCCACCAGCAGCGGGAGGGCCCCGAGCAGGACCGCGAGACCGCCCCGGGGTCTGACGTTCAACAGGCGCATGATCGCTCGTCGCTGAGAAATGAAGGACGCGCGTCCGCGCTCTGGGCGAAGACGCGCCGGTTCCTAGAGCTTGCCGTCGACCGCCTGCTGCACGTAGCTGGGATCGAAGCGCAGCTTGACGTTCTTCGGGTCGCCCAGGGTCTTGCCGCCCGGGAAGCTGATGCCGATGTCGTCCACCGACTTCGCGCCCTGTCCGAACAGGCCCATGCTGAAGCTGAACTTGCGCACGCGGTCGTTGGCGGTGACAAGATCCGGGCTGACCGTGGCGGCCAGGGCCGACTTCGGGTCAGCATAGAGATGGGTCGTCTTCAGCTGGCCTTCGAAGCTGGCCAGATCCGCGCCCGACAGCTTGGCCATCTGCTCGCGCGCGGCCTTGCCTTCCGGCGTCTGGGCCACGGTCAGGGCCATGGTCTCGTACCAGATGCCGGTCAGGGCCTTGCCGAGGTTTGGATTGGCCTTGAGGGCGTCGGTGCTGACCATCAGGCCGTCCAGGATCTCGCCCGGGATCTTGGAGCTGTCGAAGACCTCGGTCGCGCCGGGCATCTTCTTCACTTCCGACAGCTGCGGGTTCCAGGTCACCAGGGCCTTGGTGTCGGCCGCGCCAAAGGCCGCGACGATGTCGGCGTCCGAGGTGTTGACCGTCTTGACGTCGCTCATCTTCAACCCGGCCTTCTCCAGGGCGCGGGCCAGCAGGTAGTGCGAAACCGAGAGCTCGACGAGATTGACCGGACGCCCCTTCAGGTCCGCCAGACTGGCGCCGTTCTTCAGCACCACGCCGTCGTTGCCGTCGGAATAGTCGCCGATCATCACCACCGTGGTGTCCTTGCCGGCGGCGGCCGGCACGGTCAGGGCGTCCATATTGGTGGCTGTGACGCCGTCCAGCTTGCCGGCCGAGTACTGGTTCAGCGACTCCACATAGTCGTTGATCTGCACCAGCTCGATCTTCAGGCCGTACTTGTCGGCCCACTTCTTCACGATGCCCGACTGCTGGGCGTAGGCCCAGGGCATCCAGCCGGCATAGATGGTCCAACCGATCTTGTATTCGGTCTTGGCTGCGGCGGGGGCGGCCGCCGGCGCGGCGGCCTTGTCGCTGGTCTTGGGCCCGCACGAGGCCAGCGCCAGGCAGGACACGGCCATGGCCGCCATGAAACGCTTGCGGTTGAACAGGACACTCATCAGCGGCTCCCTCCATGTTCGCTGACCACAGAGAGTTCCATATTACGATTTCACGCAATCGTAATACCGAGAGCAATCCCGACGCCGCCTGAAATTCCCCCGAAATGCTGAAAAAGCAGGCCAGCCCGGACCTTGGCGCCCGAATCCCGCGCCCCGTAGGGTTCAGCCGTCATCCCCGCGTGACGCGTGGTTGCGGGGCGCCTTTGCGGGACCATCATGAGGCGAACTTCAGGAGGCCCTCATGATCCGCAAGTTCGTGATCGGCCTGAGCCAGACCTTGTTCTCCTGGCTGTCGGTCCGCGCCGGCCGGTATTGGGCGCACTAGCAGCGGCGTTGTTCGCAAGACGGCTGGCTTGAAAAGCCCGGTCAACGGCAGGCGCAGTGTTTCGTTAGACGGCAGGCGTCTCGCCCCGCCGTTCAATCAGAGGGCGGCGATACGCCTCAGAGCGGCCAACATGCGCTCCGTCTCGAAATCTCCGAGGGCGTCGAGAACCTTGCGGCCGTGCTGGTCGTGCGCGACCTTGGCCTTTTGCAGCAGTGCTTCGCCTTCGGTGGTCAGGGACAGGGCGTAGGCTCGACGGTCGCCCGGAACAGAACCCCGCCGCACCAGTCCTCGGGCTTCCAACTGGTCGATGATGGTCACCAGGTTGGGGCGCTGGATGCGCAGGACCTCGCCGATCGCGCGCTGCTGCAGGCCAGGCGTGGCCTCGATGACGAGCAGCACCGACAGGTCGGTGACGCGCAGGTCGAAGGGTTTCAGGCCCGCCAGAAGATCCTTGAACACCGCCACCTGGGCCAAGCGCAGCAGAAACCCGACCGTGGTCTCCAGGCCGCCCAGCGAAACGTCCTCGCCCATCGGTTCCTTGCGCTCGGCCGCGTCGATCATTCCGGCTTCTCTATCGTTGTCGCGGTCTTGGTACCACGTCGCGCGGATTCGCGCCGGCCGCGTCGAGTGACACTCGCGCAACAAGGTTCTTCGAACATCGACGCCTTCAGCATTGCCGATTGATCGCCGCATACATTCATGCTCTGAAATAATTAGTACTCATAACAAAATGCGTGTTGCCGGCGAACTCTCGGGGGCTCGCTGAGAAAACATCGACGTACGAGGAGGAAACAGATGCCCAGGAATGGGACTATCTCCGGCCGCCTGCGCGCCGGAGGCCTGCTGGTCTGCGCCGCCGCCGGCGCCCAGATCGCATCGCCCGCCTTCGCCTCCGGACAGTCCGAGGCGCCCGCCGTTCAGATCGAGGAGGTGGTCGTCACCGCCCGCCGCCGCGAGGAGCGACTGCAGGACGCCCCCGTCGCCGTCACCGCCCTGGCCGGCGAGGCGCTGGAGAGCCGGGGCGTCGACAGCGTCGACCAGATCGCCAAGTTCGCGCCCAGCATTCGCTTCGACGGCGCGGCGGCGCTGAGCGGCGGCAACTACAACGCCACCGTCTTCATCCGCGGCGTCGGCCAGAACGACTTCGCCATCTTCAGCGACCCCGGCGTGGGCGTCTATGTCGATGGCGTCTACTACGCCCGCTCGATCGGCGGCACGCTGGACGCCTTCGACGTCAGCCGGATCGAGGTGCTGCGTGGACCGCAGGGCACGCTGTTCGGCAAGAACACGATCGGCGGCGCGGTGCTGATCACCACCGACCAGCCGAAGAACGAGCTCGGCGGCAAGATCGAGGCTGTGACGGGCAGCTACAACCGTTTGGACGTCAAGGGTCACGTCGACATCCCGCTGAGCGAGAAGGTCTCGGCCCGACTGTCGGCCGCACGCCTGACCCGCGACGGCTATGGCAAGCGTCTCCTGGCGGGCGACGACCTGGGCGACCGCAACGCCACCGCCGCCCGCGCCCAGCTGCGCTGGGAAGCATCCGACGCGGTGACGGTCAGCCTTTCAGCCGACTACACCCGGGCGCGGGAGCATTCGGCGCCGCAGAAGCTGCTGGTGATCGGCGCGGTCCCGGGATTCGCAGTCGGGCCGTTCATGGCCAATTTCAACACCTATGTCGCGCCGGGCCTGGGGATCACCGCGCCGAACGGGGCCAAGTCGCTGAACCCTTCGTTCCTGACGAACAGTCCGTTCACGACCTATGGCACGGGTCCGAACATCAACGACCTGGACCTGTGGGGCGGTTCGGCCACCGTGGACTGGGATCTCGGCGGCGTCAGCTTCAAGAGCATCAGCGCCGTGCGCGGCCTGAAAGCGACCTTCGCCCGCGACGGCGACAACACGCCCTTCACCTTCCGCGAGACCTTCAACCACGACGTCCAGGCCCAATACAGCCAGGAATTCCAGCTGAGCGGCCAGTCGTTCGGTGATCGCCTGACCTGGGTGACCGGCGCCTACGCCTTCCGCGAGCGCGGCACGGACTCCGGCTACGCCAAGTTGGCGCTCGGCCTGGCGCCCGGCGTCTCGCCGCCGCCCTACAGCCCCTCGGCGGCGGTCTACACCAAGGTGACCAGCACCACCTACGCCCTGTTCGCCCAGGGCAGCCTTACCCTGACCGACCGCCTGAGCGCCACGGTCGGCGCCCGCTACAATCGCGACGAGAAGGCCTATGTGCTCGACCACCGCCGCATCCGCGACGGCGGCGTCATCGCCAAGGTAAGCCCGAGCGGATCGTGGAATTCGTTCACGCCCAAGGTCGGCCTGGAATTCAAGGCCACGCCCGACGTCCTGCTCTATGCGTCGGTCGGAAAGGGCTTCAAGAGCGGCGGCTTCAACGCCCGGCCGCTCAACGACGCCAGCGAGGTCACCGAATATCAGCCCGAGACCCTGCTCACCTACGAGGCCGGCGCCAAGACGGCCTGGCTGGACCGTCGCCTGATCCTCAACGTCGCCGGCTATTTCAGCGACTACCAGGACATCCAGGTCACGGTGAACCAGACGCCGCGCAACTTCGTGGCCAACGCCGCGGCGGGCGAGGTCAAGGGCGTCGAGGTCGAGCTCCAGGCCAAGCCGACCGCCAACTGGAGCTTCAACTTCGGCGGCGGCTACATGGACGCCAAGTATACCGAAGTCGGCTCCGGCTTGGCCGCCGGGCAGGTGCTGCCGATCACCTTGGCCACCCACTTCGTCAAGGCGCCGAAATGGACGCTGAACGGCGGTGTCGAATACGGCCACGAACTGCCGGGCGGCGGCCGCCTGACCGCCCGCGTCGACTGGACGCACTACAGCACTGTCTACAACGACGTGGCCAACGATCCCGCCCTGACCCAGCCGGCCTACGACCTGTTCGGCGCGCGACTGGCCTACGCCTCGCCGGACCGGACGTGGCAGGCGGCGCTGTTCGGCACGAACCTGTCGGACGAGCGCTACATGGTGTCGGGCAACGCTTCCAGTGGCTTCGGACTGAAGGAAGCCAGCTTCGGTCGTCCGCGCGAATGGGGATTCAGCTTGAGCCGCAAGTTCTAGGATCCCCCTGAAGAACGCTCTTGATGCGCCCGATCAGCCCTTCAGGCTGGCGGGCGCACATTCCCGGTTCCAGCGCCGGCCAACGCCACCGCCGCCAGCACTTGCCGCGCGTTCGATGCGTCCGCGCCTTCCGCCTGGAAGGGCCGCTTTCCGACAACTGTGCCGAGGCCCGAAGGCTTCCAATCGGACAGTCTGAAGATCAGGCAAGTGTTCGATTACGGACACTGGCTCTACGGTCGAGAGCCAAACCTGCCCCTCGGATCGAGACCTGATCACGAGGCTAAGGCAGACGCGCGCGCCGCGACAAACTAAAGCCATCCGGCCGACGGCCGCGAAAGTTGCGCGCCAGGATTTGACCCGCCCGGTGCGTCAAACCAATGTCACCCATTGGAAGGAGCCTCCATGGATTCGACGATTGCTCGAGTCGCTGCGCGCCCGCTCAAGCCGCGCTGGTCGGCCGCGGCCAAACGCGGCTGAATCGAGCCCGCACGATGCCTCAGCACGGCGAACAGATCGGACAGACGCCGGACTGGCTTCCGCACGAGCGCCCGCTGCTGCCGGGCTCGCCGTCGACGCCGAACTTCCCGATCAGCTTCCGCATCGTCCACGGCCTGATCAGCCTGCTGATCGGCGTGACCGGATCGCTGGGCGCGGCCCTGATCCAGGTCAACCTGCCGGCCATCCAGGGATCGCTGGGACTCACGCCGACGCAAGGCGCCTGGCTGACCACGATCTATGTAATGACCAACATCTCGATGAACCTGCTGCTGGTGAAGTACCGCCAGCAATTCGGCATCCGCCGGTTCGCCCTGGTGTTTCTGAGCCTCTACACGATCGCGGCCTTCGCCCACCTGGCGCTGGACAACTTCCCCATGGCCCTGGCGCTGCGGGCGATCAGCGGCGTGGGCGCAGCGGCGCTCACCGCCTTGGCCATGTTCTACATGCTGCAGGCCTTCCCGGCTTCGTTCCGCATGGGCGCGCTGGTGCTGGGGGTAGGCGTGTCGCAGTTGGGCGCGCCCCTGGCTCGGGTGATCTCGACCGGCCTGCTGGACGCCGCCTATTGGCACGGCCTCTACGCGCTGGAAGCCTGCCTGGCCGCCGCGAGCTTGGCCGCCGTCATGCTGTTTCGCCTGCCCCACGGCGTGCGCATCCACGTCTTCGAGGGCGTCGACGCCCTGACCTTCGCCCTGCTGGGCGGCGGCTTGGGCCTTCTGGTCGCGGTACTGGGCCTGGGCCGTGTGGCCTGGTGGTTCGAGGCGCCGTGGCTGGGTTGGTGCCTGGCCGCCGCCGTCGTGCTGCTGGCGGCCGGCGCCCTGGTTGAGCACGGCCGCGTTCACCCGCTGATCGACACCCGCTGGGTGGCCACCGGAACCTTCCTGCGCTTCGCGTTCAACGTCGCTCTGGTGCGGGTCGTCCTCTCGGAGCAGAGCGTCGGGGCCGCCGGCCTGATGCAGGCCGTGGGCCTGGCCCAGGAGCAGCAGCGCCTGCTCTACGGCATCGTCCTGGCGGCCACCGCGGCCGGCATCGTGACCAGCGCCTTCACCCTGAACCAGAAGACCCTGCCAATTCAGTTCCTGGCCTCGATCCTGCTGATCGCCGTCGGCTCGTTCCTCGACGCCCGCGCCACGCCCCAGATCGGCCCGGTCAACCTGTTCATCAGCCAGGCGCTGCTGGCCTTCGCCGCGGCGATGTTCCTGGGCCCGTCCTTCATGTTCGGCATCGGCCAGTTGCTGACCCGAGGCCTGGGCTCGATCATCACCTTCTCTGTGATGTTCGGGGTGGCCCAGAACCTGGGCGGCTTGTTCGGCGCGGCCGTGTTGGGCACGCTCCAGACCGTCCGGACGCAATATCACGCCGTGGGCTTGGCCGAGCGCCTGACCGGGACCGACCCGACGGTCGCGGCCACGCTGCAGGGCTATGCCGGCGTCTACGCCTCTACCCAAGCCGATCCGGCCTTCCGCGCCGCCGACGCCAGCGCGCTGCTGAGCCAGCAATTGACCCAGCAGGCCAATGTCCTGGCCTTTAACGACGTTTTCCTAGTCATCGGGATCGTCGCCTTGCTGCAGTTCTTCTACGCCGGCTTCCTGTTCTTCCGCCTGGCCCGACGCATGGCGGCCGTCGCCCCGCCCCCCTCGCCCGCACCCGCCCGAGAGACCGCATGACCGACGCGCCCTCGCCCGCCCCCCAATCCGCTCCGAAGTCCGCGCCTCAACCGGAGGACCGCGCCGCCGCCGCCGCGCCGCCGCCCGCCCGGCCCGAACCGCCCACGACGCGCGCCATCCTGCTGACGGTCGGCGGCGCCGTGGTGCTGGTGCTGGTGATCCTGTTCCTCTGGAAGCTGCCGCCGTTCGCCGGCTCGGTGCAGCGGACCGACAACGCCTATGTCCGCGGCCAGGTCACCCTCGTCGCCCCCCAGCTCAGCGGCTATGTGGTCAAGGTCCTGGCGCAGGACTTCCAGACCGTGCGCGCCGGTCAGCCCCTGTTCGAGATCGACCAGCGCATCTACGCCCAGCGCTTGGATCAGGCTCGCGCGACGCTGGCCGCCCGCGAGGCCGATCTGGCCAACTCCGTCCAGGCCCGCGCCTCGCGCGAAGCCGCCCTGCACAGCCGCGAGGCCGACATCGGCTCGGCCCAGGCCCAGGTCGAGCGCGCCCGCGCCGACATGGCGCGCGTCGCCGAGCTGGCGACCGACGGCTCGGTGTCGCTGCGCGAGCGCGACCAGGCCCGGGCCACCCTGCGCGCGGCGGAGGCGACCCTGGCCTCGGCCCGCGCCGGCCAGGAGATCGCCCGCCAGGACGTCCGCTCGGTCGGCGTCTCACGCCAGGGCCTGGAAGCCGCGGTCGCCGCCGCCGAGGCGGCCCTGCGCCTGGCCGAGATCGACATGGTCAACACCGTCGTCGCCGCCCCCGCCGACGGCCAGCTGGGCCAGGTTGGCGTGCGCCGCGGCCAGTACGTCACCGCCGGCAGCCAGTTGGTCGCCCTGGTGCCGCCGCAGCGCTGGGTGATCGCCAACTTCAAGGAGCGTCAGTCCGGCCGCATGCGCCCGGGCCAGAAGGCGACCGTCACCGTCGACGCCCTGGGCGACCAGCGCTTTACCGGTCGCGTCGAGCAGGTCTCCCCCGCCACCGGCTCGGAGTTCAGCATCCTCCCGGCCCAGAACGCGACCGGCAACTTCACCAAGATCGCCCAGCGCCTGCCGGTGCGCATCGCGCTCGACCCCGGCCAGCCCGACCTCGTCCGCCTGCGTCCGGGCATGTCGGTTGAGGCCGAGGTCGATACGGCCACGAAGGGCCGCCGCTGATGCGCCGCGCCCTGCCCGCCCTGGCGAGCTTCGGTCTTCTGGCGGCCTGCGCGACGCCGGGGCCCAGGACCGCGCCGCCGCCGCAAGCGGCCCTTGCCCCGCCCGCTGGCTGGCGCGCGCCGGCCAAGGCCGGTCAAGACGCCGTCGCCGCCGACTGGTGGAAGGCCTTCGGCGATCCGCGCCTCTCGGACCTGATCGCGGCGGCTCTGGTCCGCAACACCGATCTCGGCGTCGCCGAAGCCCGCGTGCGCGAAGCCGAGGCGCAGAGCCGCCTGGCCCGCGCGGCGTTGTTGCCCTCGCTCAATCTGACGGCCGGCGCACAGAAGTCCCGAGACCTCAACGCTTTCGGCCAGCCCAGCATAACGACGGCGTTCGAGCCCCAGCTGCAGGTCGCCTACGAGGTCGATCTCTGGGGCCGCCTGCGCCAGGCCGACGCCGCCGCGCGCGCCAACCTGCAAGCCAGCGACTACGCTCGCGACGCCGCGCGCCTGTCGGTCGCCGCCGCCGTCGCCCGCGCTTATGTCGGCCTGGTCTCGCTGGACGCCCAATTAACCACGACGCGCGCGACGCTGACCTCCCGGCAGGAAGCGGCGGCCCGCGCCCGCCGCCGGGCCCGCGAAGGCGTGACCTCCGACCTCGAACTGCGCCAAGCCGAAGGCGAACTGGAGGCGGCCGCCCAACGCGTTCCGGCCCTGGAACTGGCCATCAGCCGGCAGGAGAACGCCCTGACCCTGCTGATCGGCGACGCGCCCGGCCCGGTGGCGCGCGGAACCCTCGCCGCCTTGGCGATCCCCCAACCCGCCGCGCCCCTGCCTTCGGCCTTGCTGACCCGCCGACCGGACGTCGCCCAGGCCGAGGCCAGCCTGGCCGCCAGCGACGCAAGCCTGGCCGCCGCCCGCGCGGCCTTCCTGCCGCAGGTGCGGCTGTCGGCGGCCGGCGGGGGTCTTTTCGTCCAGCATCTGGATCCGGTGACCGTATGGAGCCTGGGGGCCAGCGCCTTGGCCCCAATCTTCGACGGCGGCCGCCTGCGCGCCCAGTCGGACGCGGCGGCCGCACGCCGCGACCAGGCCGCCTTCGCCTATCGCAAGACCGCCCTCATCGCCTTCGGCGAGGTGGAGAACGCGCTGGAGGGCGTCGGCCGCCTGGCCGAACAGGAGGACGCCGCCGTCCGCCAGCGCGCAGCAGCCGCCTCCGCCCTCGACCACGCCCGCAAGCGCTACCAGGCCGGCTATGTCGCCTATCTGGAGGAGTTGGACGCCCAGCGCGGCCTGCTGGCGACGGAACTGGCGCTGTCGCAGATTCGCGAGTCCCGCCTGCAGAACGCCGTCACGCTGTATCAGGCCCTGGGCGGCGGATGGGATGTCGGCACGGCGGGGCGAGGGTCTTGATCCAGGATGGACGGACCCGGCGCGCGATCAGACCCGCGCCGCCTCCTGCCGACGTTGCCCGTCGAGACGACTGCAGACGTCAGCGTCGCCGCCCCGCCCGCGCCCCCTGAACGGGCAAGCCTGGTCGAGGCAAGGCGATCTCGGCGACGACCGGGAAGTGGTCGGAGATCGCCAGACCGTTTTCGGTGTCGGTCAGAGTCGCGAAGCGGAGCCCCTCGAACGCGCGATCGATGAAGATGTAATCGATGGGGCCCGCCGGCGGCGCGCCGGGCGAGAAGTCGTTGAAGGTTCCCGCCGGACCAAAGACGATGCGGCTGGAGTCCCGAGCGTCACGGACGGGCGACCGTTCTGCGGTCATCACGGCGTGAGGCGGGTCGCCAGGCGCGCTGTTGAAGTCGCCCATGACGATCAGGCGCGCGCCCGGCCAGACGCCCTGGTCGAGAATCTGCCGGGCGCATAGCCGCCGCGATTCCGCGCCGACGTGATCGAGGTGCGCGTTGCGGACATCCAGCAGCGCGCCGCTCGACCGGTCCCGCAGCACAATTCGGGTATAGGTGCGGGGGAGCGCCGCGTCATAGGCCTTGCCTGGCCGCTCCGGTGTCGGGGAGCACCAGCGGGTCTCGGCGCGCAGCCGCTCGAAGCGGGCGCTCCGGTAGAAGATCGTCGTGCTCTCACCGCCCGCGGCGCCGTCGTCGCGACCGACGCCGTAATGTGCATAACCGGGCAAGGCGCGTGACAGATCCTCGACCATCGGCAGAAGCGCTTCCTGCACGCCCAGGATGTCCGGCGCGACGAAGGCGATCTGGCGGGCCATGGGATCGCGCCGCGCCCGCCAGTCGGGCCGATCGTCGGGATTGTCGTAGCGGATGTTGTAGCTCATCACCCACAGAGGCCGCGCTTCGGCGCGAGCCTGGATCGGTGACGCCGCGGCGACCGCGATCATCGCGGCCAGGCTGAACTTGAGGGCTTTCGTGATCATGGCGGCGGACGCTAGGGCGCGACGATGACGGTAGCGCGACGGAAGACCTGGGCGAAGGTTTCGTCCAGCGCCCTGTCCGTCACCAGGATGTCGACCTCTTCCGGCGAGGCGGTGCGGATCAGGCCCAGGCGACCGAACTTTGTGTGATCGGCGACCAGCAGCACCCGATCCGCTCGCTCATAGACGATCCGGCTGATCGCCGCCTCTCGCGCATGCCGATCCGTCAGGCCGTGGTCCGCGTGGACGCCGCCGACGGTCAGGATCGCAAGATGGGGCGTGAACTGGGCGACATAGGCCTGGGCCACATGATCCGAGAACGCCTTGTAATCATAATCCAGCTCCCCGCCGGCCAGGAACAGGCTGTTGCCGTCCCGCCCGCCCAGGGTTTCGGCCACGACCAACGAGTTGGTGATCACCTTCAGCTCGCGACGGACGCCCGCCAGCGCCCGCGCCACGAAACAGGCGGTCGTGCCGGCGTCGATGAAGATGGTGTCGCCCTCGCGAACAAATTCGGCGGCGGCGGCGGCGATGCGGGTCTTCTCGACGACGTTCTCCTGCATGCGCCGATCCAGGGGCCCCTCGCTGGAGGCGGCCGCCAGTTGGACAACGCCGTGCGTCCAGATCACCGCGCCCCGCGCTTCAAGGACTCGCAGCTCCCGACGGACCGTCTCCTCCGAAACCGCCAGATCCTGAGCTAGGCGGCCAATGGCGTGGCTTTCGCCCGGATTCAGCTTGCGCAGTATTTCGCGCTGACGGTCCTGACGCCTGAGCATCGCAGCTTCTCCCTATTCCGGACGGGAACCGGATGTGGGAATTGTGTTCGACTTATGTGAAACCATCAAGCGAAACGGCACGTTTTCGCGTGAATCACGCATAAATGTCGCAACTCTGTCTCATCCGACACGTATGACCCCGCGCCATCGCGAACAGCGAACCAAGTCGAGGGTGTGGATATGAACGAGTGGATTGGCGGACGCGCTCAGCGTGCGCGCGGCGAAGCAGGCAAGTCGATCAGGGCCGTCCTTCTGGCGAGCGTTTTCGGGCTGGCCTGTGTCGGCGGCGTTCACGCCGAGACGGCCACGCCTTCGGCCGAGTCGTCCGACACGATCGACTCTCTGGTGATCGTCGCCAAGCGCAACGATGCGGCCAAGACGCAGATGCGCGCGGCGACCGCCATCGCCGTGCTGTCGGCGGAAGATCTCGAGCACACGGCCGTCCACAATGTCGCCGAGGCGCTGGGCATGATGCCCAGCGTCAATGTGATGAACACCGGCTCTTCCTTCTTCGGCGGCATCGACGGCGCCTCGCGTGGCGAAGGCATGTTCGTGTCGATCCGCGGCCTGAACGCCGAGTTCAACGTCAACATGATCAACGGCGTGACCGTGGCGCAGGGCATGCCCTACAGCCGTCAGGTCCAGTTGAGCCTGCTGCCGCCGTCGGGGCTGCACACGATCGTGCTCAACAAGACCTCCACCGCCGACATGGACGGCGACGCCATCGGCGGCACGGTCGATTTCCGCACGCCCTCGGCCTTCGACTATCACGACGATTTCCATGGCTCGATCACCGCCTCCGGCCGCGTCGAGAGCCGCGCCCGCGACTATGGCGATCAAGGGCTGGGCGGCGGCCTTTCGGGCGAATGGGCCCACAGGTTCGGGGCCGAGCAGACCTTCGGCGTCTATGCCAGCGCCTTCTATGACAAGCGCCACTACGCCAACAGCGAAATGGCCGGCGTCATGTCCGCCCAGAACGACGGCGGCTGGAGCTATCTGGTCCGCGACGCCTCGGGCGTCAGCTATCCGGGTCTCGACCCGGAGAAGAACATCACCCAGACCGGCCTGAATGTCGGCGTCTCCAACGGCTACACCGAGCGCTGGGGCGGAAACTTCACCCTGAGCTGGCGTCCTGACGACACCCTGGAGGCCTATCTGCGCGGCTCGTACGCCTATGCGAAGACCCAGCAGAACTCGACGCTCAGCCAGTTCGTCAGCACCAGCAAGAGCTACAAGGAGGCCGTCGCCGGCAGCGGCCGCTACGCCCTGAGCGTCGATGCGATCTCCACCCGCGTCTGGTACGAGACCAATCCGGAAGAGGCCGACCTCGCCACGCTGCAGGCCGGCTTCGACAAGACCGTCGGCGCCTGGACGCTCTCGCCGCAGGTCTTCTACAGCGAGGGCGACAATGACCGCCCCAACCACATCGAAGCCTCGGCGCGGATCAATCAGAGCGACAGGTACAATAGCGGCTCCAACCGGCCGCTGGGCGGCCTGTCGATCGGCTATGCCGACAACCTGCCCTATCCGCTGTTCACCAGCACGATCTACAACGACCTGAACAACGCCAACACCGCTCTGCTGGCGCGGCGCGCGGGCCAGCTCACTGAACAGTACAGCGGCCAGGAGAAGTACGGCTTCAAGTTCGACGCCAAGCGCGTGTTCGAGGGCGGCGCCCTGCAGTGGGTCAAGCTGGGCGGCAAGTTTGTCGACAGCCACCGTCGCGTGACGAACCGCGACTGGACCAACGACCACTTCGCCAACCTGATCGGCCAGGGCGGCCTGACCTGGGACAGCCTGGGCCTGGCCACCGGCTATTACGACGCCGTGTTCCCCGGCAAGTATGGCTGGCGCGCGCCGAAGGTGAGCCAGGAAAAGCTGTTCGAGTACTTCTACAAGTACAAGACCGCCGCCTCGTTCGACACCTGCGGCTCCAACGCGGTCAACAACTTCAACTGCAACACCCAGAAGGGCGACGAGGCCGTGGCCTCGATCTACGCGACCGCCGACTACCAGTTCGGCGACGTCGAGGTTTCGCCCGGCCTGCGCTACGAGCACTCGAAGATCGACAATCTGTACTGGGTGATCCCGACCACCAGCGCCGGCGAGCAGACGGGGAACTGGGCCACGAGCCGCACCGAATACAACGAAGTGCTACCCAGCGTGTTCGTGACCTGGCGGCCCGGCGACGCGGCCGTCTACCGGGGTTCGGTCTGGACGTCCTACACCCGTCCGGCCTTCATCCAGCTGGCCGGGGGCGAACGCCGCTCGATCAGCGACGACGGCAGCGTTTCGATCTCGCGCGGCAATCCCGACCTGAAGCCGATCAAGGCGATCAACCTCGACCTCTCGGGCGAATGGAGCAATTCCAAGGGCGGCTACGCCATGGTCGGCGGCTTCTACAAGCACCTGTCGGACTACATGTACGACAACGGCTCCAGCTCGGTGAACACCGACACCTTCGCCGAGGGCAAGGTCACCACCAGCCAACCCACCAACGGCGGCGACGGCGACGTCTATGGCCTGGAGCTGCAACTGCGGCAGAAGTTCTCGGACCTGCCGGGCTTGCTGAGCGGGCTGGGCGCGGAGTTGAACGTCACCCGCCAGTGGACCAGCGTCGACCTGGGCGACGGCGTCGACAACCGCATCCAGAACGCGCCCGACTGGCTGGCCGACGCCCAGCTGTTCTACCAGAAGGACGGCTTCAGCTTCGACGTGATCTACCACTACACGGGCGCCTACGTGTCCGGCTATGACGTGCTGGACCAGCCCGGCGAGTGGGACAACCTGTGGGTCCGCCCGTTGCGCAGCGTCGACCTGCATATGGGCTACGCCTTCGACAACGGCTTCAAGCTCGACCTCTCGGTCGCCAACCTGCTGAAGAACTACACCTACTGGTCGCATGTCGGCCGAAACAGCCTGGCCCTGTCGGATGTCGTCGACTCCGGCCGAACCACGCTGCTCACGCTCAAGAAGAGCTTCTAACGGCGCTATCCCCCCCCAGCGCCATGAAGTGACGATGCGCCCCTCTCCCCGGGGGCGCATCGCTGCGTTCAGGCCGGGGCCAGTGAGAAGGATCCGACCTTGTTCGGCATGCGACACCAGCGCCCGATGGCGCAAGTCCTCCTGATCTGCGCGACCCTGGCGTGGGCGGGCGCGAGCCAGGGTCGGCCGATGCGCGTCGAGCGCGTCGTGATGGTCATGCGCCACGGCGTGCGCGCGCCGATCGTCGGCGAGGCGCCCGAGGGCACGCTGACCGGCGATCCCTGGCCGACCTGGCCGGTTCCCCCCGAGCATCTCACGGCGCACGGCGCAAAGGCGCTGGTGGTCCTGGGGCGATCGGACCGGCGCTGGCTCGCCGGCCTGGGCGCCCTGCCCCAGCGTGGATGCCCAGCTCCGGGGCAGGTACGGATCTGGACGAACACCGCCCAGCGCACGATCGCCAGCGGCCAAGCCTTCGCCGAAGGCCTGGCGCCGGGATGCGCCCTGCCCGTGGGCCATCGCCCGCCGGACGAGGTCGATCCGTTGTTCGAGCCGCTGCGGGCCGGCGTCGCGCCCTTCGACCCGGCCGCGGCCATCGCCTCCATCCAGGCCTATACGGGCGGCGTCGATCGCCTGGCCGCCCGCCTACAGCCGGAGCTCAACGAGCTCGACCGGGTGCTCGGCTGCGGCGAGGCCGAGGCTTGCTCGCCGCGGCGTCCTTCGCGCCTCACCCCTTCGGCGGACGGTCGCGGCGTGGACCTGGCCGGCCCCGTCCGCGACGCCTCGGGCACGGCGCAAGTGCTGCTGCTGCAGTATGCGGAGGGCCTGTCGCCAGGCCGGTCCAGCTGGCGCGCCGTCGAGCCCGACGCCCTCAAGCGCCTCGGCGCGCTCCACGCGGCCCTGTTCGACGTCTTCACCCGGCCGCCCTACATGGCGGCGCGACAAGCCGGGCCGCTGGGGCGGCGCGTGCTGGAGGCGCTCGATGCGCCCGGCGCCGGAGGACTGGACGTGTTCATGGGTCATGACACCAACGTCACCGCCCTGGCGGCGGCGCTCGGCGTCCCACTGGACGCGCCGGGCTACGCCAAAGGCGACGTCCCGCCCGGCGGCGCGCTGATCTTCGTGAGCCTCGTGGACGCCGCCGGGAACCGGTCGGTCCGCGTCTGCTACCAGACGCAGTCGCCGGACGCCCTGCGGCGGCTGAGCGGCCGCGTGTCGAGGTCGACGATCGAGGTCTTGGGCCACGACCGTGACACCATTCCGTTCGGCGAGTTCCAGCGTCGGTTCCGCGAGGCGACCCGCACGGACCAGACTGCACTCCACTAGGCTTCCATGTGTCTGGTGACGGCGCCGCGCCAAGCCCCCCTGTCGATGAGCGGACGTCCCCGCTGTCTCAGAAGGGTGGAAGCGGCGGCGTCGCCCCCGGTCCGGCCACGTTGAAGCTTAGCGATGAAGCATGAAAAGGCTCACGCGCCGATCTCGATCGGCGCGCTTCTAGAAATAGGCATGAGACCAGTATTTTGAAATCATTGTATATTTCATTGAATAACGATCCGATTGGAAATTAGTCCACCTACCTGACCTTTATACTCCAACCCATTGCGCCTCATCCTACTCCCGGGAGCGCAAACCACATGTTCCGCTTGCCATTTGCCTTCGGCCAGTTTGCCGCAAGGCGCTCTTGCGCGTTTAACAAGAGGCTGCTACAACCACTAGGCGATTTGCGGCCTGAAGCATGAATTTGTGTATTCGGACCGATAGTTACTGATCGAATACCCGGGTCTACGACGCTTCCGCGCCCGAGATCGCGATAGTTTTATTTTTCCCAAGTTTACCGGCTTATCCGCAAGAATTCACGTCGCGATCTCGGATCGTGAGGGATGGAGGAGCGAATGCCTGTCGCCTTGAGCTATCCCGGCGTCTACGTCCAGGAAATTCCCAGCGGCGTGCACACCATAACCGGGGTGGCCACCTCGATCACCGCCTTCGTTGGCCGCGCTGCGCGAGGGCCGGTCGATACGCCGGTGACGATCAACAATTACGGCGATTTCGAGCGAATCTTCGGCGGCCTCTGGGCCTCTAGTCGGCTTGGCTTCGCGGTGCGCGATTTCTTCGCCAATGGGGGCGGTCAGGCCATCATCGTGCGTCTCTACAACAACGACACCGCCAATAACGCCAAGCCCGCCCAGGCCAAGATCAAGGTCGGCGCGCTGTCGTTCGCGGCGGCGGCCAAGGGCGCCTGGGGCTCGGCCCTGCGGGCGACTGTGGACACCGACGTCTCCGCCAGCGTGGCGGCGGCCTACGGACTGGAGACGGCGGATCTTTTCAACCTGACCGTGCGGGAAGTCGACGCCCGCGGCGAGACGCTGAAGCGGGAACGCCACCTCAACCTGACAGTGAAGGACAGTCCGCGCCGGTTGGACAAGGTTCTGGCTGCGCAGTCGCAACTGCTGGTCTGGGACGGCGCCTGGCCCGCCGCCCCGCCGGCCGTCGCCGCCAAGGACGACGACATCACCACGGCCACCGCCGCCCTGGCCGCGGCCCAGGCCGCCAACCCGCAGGTCCCAGCCACGATCACCGCCGCCCAGAAGGCGCTGAACGACGCCCAGACAGCGGCGGCCGGCAACGATGGCCTGGCTCTGAGCCAGACCAATTTCACCCCCAATGGCGGCCAAGCCGCCAAGACGGGGCTCTACGCCCTGGAGAAAGCCGATTCCTTCAACCTGCTTTGCATCCCGCCCTACACCGCCAGCGACGACGTCGACGTCTCGCTGATCTCGGCGGCGGCCTCCTATTGCGAGGCCAGGCGCGCCTTCCTGTTGATCGACGCGCCGACCGGATGGATCGACAAGGCCACCGCCAAGACCGGCTTCGCCGCCAGTCCGGACCAGGTCGGCGCGCGCAGCGCCAACGCAGCCATCTTCTTCCCACGGCTGCGGCAAGCCAACCCCTTGCGCGACAACCAGCTTGAGGCCTTCGCCGCTTGCGGCGCGGTGGCCGGGGTCATCGCCCGCACCGATGGCGACCGCGGGGTCTGGAAGGCGCCCGCCGGTCTCCAGGCGACCTTGAACGGCGTGCCGGACCTGACCGTCAGCCTCACCGACGCTGAGAACGGCGAGCTCAATCAGCTGGGGGTCAACTGCCTTCGGGCGTTCCCGGCGGCGGGCAAGGTGGTCTGGGGTGCGCGGACCCTGCGCGGCGCGGATCAGCTGGCCGACGAGAACAAATACATCCCGGTGCGCCGGACCACGCTTTACCTGGAGGAGAGCCTGGTGCGGGGTCTGCAGTGGGTGGTGTTCGAGCCCAATGACGAACCGCTGTGGGCGCAGATCCGGCTCAATGTCGGGGCCTTCATGCAGGGGCTGTTCCGAAAGGGGGCCTTCCAAGGCGCATCGCCGCGGGAAGCCTATTTCGTCAAGTGCGACAGCGAGACGACCACCCAGGCCGATATCAACCTCGGCGTCGTCAATGTGTTGGTCGGTTTCGCGCCTCTCAAACCCGCCGAATTCGTCGTCATCGGCATCCAACAGATGGCCGGGCAGATCGCGGTCTAAGGAACAGGGGGACAACGATGGCCACCTTCACCGTCAACGCGCAACGCTTCGACCCGTATGCAAACTTCAAGTTCCGCGTGAAGTGGGGCAACAAGTATGTGGCCGGCGTCAGCAAGGTCAGCGCGCTCAAGCGCACGACCGAAGTCGTCAAGCACCGCGAGGGCGGCGACCTCTCCAGTTCGCGCAAAACGCCCGGCCGCACCGAGTTCGAGGCGATCACGCTGGAGCGTGGGGTCACCCACGACAAGGACTTCGAGCAGTGGGCGAACAAGGTCTGGAACTATGGTTCCGGCCTCGGCAAGGAGGTGTCGCTGGCGGATTTCCGCAAGGACATCATCATCGAGCTCTACAACGAGGCCGGCCAGTTGGTGATCGCTTACAAGATCTATCGCTGCTGGGTCTCGGAGTTCCAGGCCCAGGCCGATCTGGACGCCAACGCCAACGCCGTTCTGATCCAGTCCCTCAAACTTGAGAACGAAGGCTGGCAACGCGACACCGATGTGGTCGAGCCCAAGGAGCCGAGCTTCGTCGAGCCGTAGCGGCGCGGCTTGGGGCGGAGAGCGGGAAAGATGGCGCGTAAACTGGCTCAAGCGATGCTGCAGGCATGGGAGGATGGTTGCGCCGCGCAGGCGGGCGAACGCGGCCTGATCCTGCTTCGCCTGGCCGAGCCGACGCTGAGCGACGCCGCCTGCCGGGCCCTGAGCGTCGGGAGGCGGGACGCGGCGCTTCTTGGCCTGCACGAGCGGATGTTCGGGCCCATCGCCCGCGCACTCGTCGATTGCCCAGCCTGCGCCGAGCCGCTTGAACTTGACGTGCCGCTGGCCGCCATCCGGGTGGCTCCGCCCGAGGACGTCTCCGAACATTTTGAACTGACCCGCGAGGGCCAGACGCTGGCCTTCCGCCTGCCCACGGCCGGTGACCTCGCGGACCCGGTCGGCGCCTCCGCGGGCGGCCTGGCGCGTCTCTGCCTTCTGGAGCCGAACGCCCCCACCGATCCCGCGACCGTCGAGGCGCTGGAGGCGGCGATCGGCGCGGCGGTGAACCTCCACGATCCGCAGGCGGTCGTTTCGCTGGCGTTCGACTGCCCGGACTGCGCCGCCCACTGGCGCTCCCCCTTCGATATCGTCGAGTTCCTCTGGCGCGGGTTCGACCGCTTGGCCGGGGACCTGCTGGCCGAGATCCACGTCATCGCCTCGGCCTATGGTTGGGGCGAGGACCAGATCCTGGCGTTGTCGCCTCAACGGCGGCGACGCTATCTCGGGCTGATCGGCGCATGAACGGGGCGGTGAACAGCGTGCTGGCCTATCTGGCCGCCCGCAGCCGCGGCGACTCTTCGTTCGGCGCGCCCGGCGAAACTGGCGCCGCCCCGCCGCTCCGCCCCCGACCGACCGCCGCCCAGGCCGGGGACAGTGTGGACGGCTTGCGCTTCGACTTCATCGAAGAGACCCTGGAAATCGAGCGGGACACGCCCCCCCCCAGGCCGCCGACGGCTGACCCCGAGCCTGAAATCATCCCGGGCCTATCCGTCCGGGCCGCCGCATCGGCGGTGGCGACCATTCCGTCCGCTCGCGCTGCGTCGGCGACGGAGACGACGGAGACGACGGAGGCGACGGAGGCGACGACCCCAGTCATCGCTCAGACCCGCGCGCCTCCGCAGCCTCCGCCGCTCTCTCAGACGCTTCTCGCGGATTCCGCCGCGCCGATCCAGGCCTCTGCGCGCGCCACCTCGCCACTGTCCGCCGCTCCCGAGGTCAGGACGCCTCCGAAGACCAAGGATCTCTCGGCAGCGCCAACCCCGCCCTGGCGACCGGGCGATCGCCCCGCCCCCGAGGCTCTCGAAGCCCGCGACCCCGCCGAGGCGCAGGCCCCGCCCGCCGCCCCGCCCACCGCCCGGCCGGCCGCGGGACCGCCCCAGGCCGATCCTCCACGGCCGCCGCCGGTCATCGTCCAGCGGGAGGTCGCCGTCCCCCTCACCTCGCCCGCCGAGGCGACGGCTGTCGAAGCGCGACCGACACCGCGCGCCGAACGACTCTTCGAGCCCGCCCGCGAACACCAGCGTGTCCCCCGCGAGCCCCCCTCCTCGCTCGCCGCCGCGCCCCACGTGCAGATCACCATTGGCCGGGTGGAGGTTCGGGCCGCCGCCCCCGCCCCGCCGCCATCGCCGCGCGGGCCGGCGATGTCGCTGGACGACTACCTCGCCCGCCGAGCCGGAGGCTGAGCGGCGATGAGCGATTTCCGCGCCCTAGCCACGGTCACCGCCACCCTGAAGCATGTGCTGCAGACGGCGATACAGGCCGATGTGCCAGGCGCCACGGTCACCGCGGTCAGGCCCGGCGAGGATACGGGCGCCAACCTGCCGACGACCGGAATCAACCTCTTCCTCTACCAGCTGAGCCACAAGGGCTTCCGGGCCAATGATGACCTGCCGACCCAGCGGGGCGACGGCCAGACCGTGCGGCGGCCGGCAGCCCCCGTCGAGCTGCACTACCTCCTGAGCTGCTATGGCGACGACCTGAAGCTGGAGCCGCAGCGCCTGCTCGGCGGCGCCGTAGCCTTCCTGAACGCCCAGCCGCAGCTGACCCGCGGCCAGATCCAGACTGTGCTGGCCGACCCGGCCAACAGCTTCATCGCCGGCAGCGACCTGGCGGAACAAGTCGATCTGGTGCGCTTCAGCCCAACCAATCTCAGCTTTGACGAGCTTTCGCGGCTGTGGTCGATCTTCCTGCAAACCCATTACGTTCTGTCGACCACCTTCAAGGCCTCGACGGTGATCCTGGAGCGGCCGGTGACGACGGTCTCGGCCCTGCCGGTTCGCCAGCTCGGCCTTTCCGCCTCGCCGATCCGCCAACCGCAAATCTCCCGCGTGCAGGCCGCCTCGGGCGGACCGATCGTTCCTGGCGGCGTTCTCCTGCTCCAAGGCCAGGACCTGGACGGCGTGCTCACCCAGGTGGAGATCGACGGCGTCCCCGCGCACACGACCGCGGTCGCAGGTTCGGAGATCGTCCTGCCGCTCCCTGCGGGGCTCTCGGCCGGGCCGCATACGGCGCTGGCGCGCCTGGGCGTCGATCTGGGCTCGCCGACAGGCGGCCGGTTCGCCTACGCCTCCAACCTCGCCGCCTTCGTCCTCCAGCCGATAGTGACCAAGACCGGCGGCAAATACGGCGTGACGGTGACCAACGTACAGGGGGCCGGCTCGGCGCTCCGTGCGGCGACCCTCAAGGTCAAGGTCGACCCGCCGGTCGGCCCCCGCCAACTCGCCACCCTCGAGCTGCTTTCCGGTCCGGCGGTGGCCTACACCTTCGCCACGCTGGCCCGAACCGATACGACCGCCGAGCTCGAGGCGCCGGTCACGGGCGTCAAGGCCGGCGACTATGGCGTGCGGGTGCGCATCGACGGCGCCGCCAGCCCGCTGGAACTGGACGCCAGCCAGACGCCGGTTGCGCCGATGGCGAAGATCCCATGACCGCCCCTTGGTCCGCCAGCCGGCTGGACGGCCCGCAGGGCGAGCTCATCGCCGCCCTGGACGCGCTGCGCGGCCTGATCGCCCGGACGCCCGGCGCACCAGCGCCCGGCAAGCGTGCGGCGACGTCGACCGGCTCCGCCATCGACCAGATCGCCGACCGTTTCGCCCTCACCCCTTTCGAGCGCGACCTGCTGTTGCTGTGCGCCGGAGTCGAGCTGGACGCCGCTTTCGCCGAGACGGTCCGTGTCGCGGCCGGCGGGCCGCCGACGTTCGGTTTCGCCCTGGCCGCCTTGCCGGGTGCGCACTGGAGCGCCATCACGCCCACCGGACCGCTGCGCTACTGGCGGCTGATCGAGCTTGCCGCCGGCCAAGCGGTGACCACAGCGCCCCTTCGCATCGACGAACGGGTCTTGCACTTCGCGGCCGGCGTCTCGCATCTCGACGAACGGTTGCAGGGCCTGGTCCGCGCGGGCCCCGCGCCCACGGCGCTCCCCGAGGCGCACGACCTCATCGCCGAGCGCATCGCCGCCCTTTGGAGCGCCGCCGACCGCCGCGGCGCGGCCTGGCCCGCGGTGCAGTTGATCGGCGATCCCGACGCCGGCGGCGCGGCGGTGGCGGCTGCGGCCTGCGCCGCCAAGGGCCTGGGGCTGAACCTGATCCGCGCCGCCGACTTGCCCGTCGCCATCACCGAGCGCACCGGCTTCGAGCGGCTCTGGGCGCGGGAGGCGGCGCTCAGCGACAGCGCCCTGCTGGTCGAGACCTTCGACGCCGACCCGCCGGAAACCTTGCGCGCCGCCGCCGCCTTCGCCGCCGTCTCGCGCGCCGTCACCCTGGTCGCCTGCCGCGAGCCCTTGCGGTCCGAAGGCCGGCCGCTGCCGCGGTTCGAAGTCGCCAAGCCCGGTCGGATCGAGCAGGCCGCGCTCTGGCGCCGGGCGTTGGGCGACGCGGCCGCGGGACGTGAGGACGAGATCGAGCGCGTCGTCTCCCACTTCGACCTTGGCCCCGCCGCCATCGCCTCGGCCGCCGCCCTGGCCGAGACCGCGCCGCTGTGGGCGGCCTGCCGCGACCAGTCGCGCGGCCAACTCGACGACCTCGCCCAGAGGATCGAGACCACCGCCGGCTGGGAGGATCTGGTGCTGCCGGGAACCGAGGCCGACATCCTGCGCGAGATCGTCGCCAATGTCCGTCAGAGGACCAAGCTTTACGACCACTGGGGCTTCGCTGGAAAGAGCAACCGGGGCCTGGGGGTCAGCGCGCTGTTCGCGGGAACCAGCGGCACCGGCAAGACCTTGGCCGGCGAGATCCTGGCCCGCGAGCTGGAGCTCGATCTCTTCCGCATCGACCTCAGCCAGGTGGTCAGCAAGTACATTGGCGAGACCGAGAAGAACCTGCGCCGGGTGTTCGACGCGGCCGAGGCGGCCGGCGCCGTCCTGCTGTTCGACGAGGCCGACGCCCTCTTCGGCAAGCGCACCGAGGTCAAGGACAGTCACGATCGCTACGCCAACCTCGAGGTCAGTTACCTGCTGCAGCGCATGGAGTGCTACCGGGGCCTGGCCATTCTCACCACCAACCTGCCCCAGGCGATCGATCCGGCCTTCAAGCGTCGGCTGCGTTTCATCGTTCAGTTCCCCTTCCCCGACGTGGCCGAGCGCGCGGAAATCTGGCGGCGAGTCTTCCCCAAGGCCACCCCGACCGAAGGGCTGGAGATCGATCAGCTGGCCCAGCTCAATGTTCCCGGCGGCAACATTCGCAACATCGCCCTAGGCGCGGCCTTCCTGGCGGCGGACGCGGATTCCGCCGTCACCATGGCCCATGTGCGTCGGGCCGCGCGAGCCGAGTACGCCAAGATCGGCCGGACCATGACCGGCGCCGAACTGGTCGGGTGGGCTCAAACATGAGCGGGCGCGCCCCCCTGGATCGACACGCCGACTACCGGCTGGAGATCGGCAAACTGGTGCTCGACGGCTTCGAGGCCGAGCCCGCGGCCATCGCCGCCGCGATCCGCAGCGAACTCAACCAGTTGCTCGGCGATCCGCATGGGCCCTTCGCCCGCCCGCCACAGCAGAGCCAGAATCTGGTCCTCCGCCAGGTCGAAATGCGTGGGCCGGCGCTCGCCCCGGACGCCTCGCCGCGCGAGATCGGCCGAGCCGCCGCCCGGGCCATCGTCGGCCGAATCGCCCCGTCCGGCGGCCTGAATCCGCGAGGGAGCGCCCGATGAGCCGCGCCGTCGCCCCAGCGCCCGCAAGAGCGTCAGCGGCTACGCCCCAGGCCCAACGCTCGGCCTTCAGGATCGGCCGCGCCGGCGACATCGCCGAGGTCCAGGCCGACCGCGCCGCCGACCAAGCGCTGAGCGGGGCCAATCCGTCCTTGCCGCCCGCCGCCGGCTCCGACGCCGGCGCCACGCCCGCGCCGCGGGCCCTGGACGCGCGGATCGCCGCGGCCCGCTGCGATGGCCGGCCCCTGCCAGCTGGCCAGCGGGACTTTTTCGCTCGTCGCTTCGGCCACGATTTCCGCCAGGTGCGGATCCACGACGGCCCGGCCGCCGCCGCGGCTGCCCGAACCGCCGGCGCCCAGGCCTTCACCTTGGGTCCCGACATCTTTTTCGGCGAAGGCCGCCACCGGCCCGAGAGCGCGCCGGGCCGAGAATTGATGGCCCACGAACTGGCCCACACCCTGCAGTCCCGACCGGGGGTGATCTCCCGCCGGGCGCTCGACGTCCCGCCGGCCGCCGATCCAGACGCCGCGGGTCCCACGACCTCGCCGGAAGCCCAGGACGCCTCGGACCAGATCGGCGACCTGATAGGCGGCGGCGCGGACCTTCGGACCCCGGCCACGCGCGAGCGGCTACGGGGCCTGAGTCCGGAGAGCCAAGGCCAGGCCCTGGGCCGCGCCCGCGCGCGCTTGCCGGCCGGCGAGGCCGCCAAGCTGGATCACGCCATGACGGCGACCGCAGGCCCCGCCCCCGACTGGGCGGCCGGCGGGGCTGGCCGCGGCGACCAGGGACCGGAGATCCGGGGGCAAGGCGACGCCTCGGCCCCCATCGCCCACCAGGCCGGGACGACCGCAAGCGTCCCGTCGGCGCACGAGCGGGCGCTCACCGCCTCGACCGCGACGATGCAGGCGACTGTCCAGGGCCTGCGCGACGGCGGCGCCACGGAGTCTCCCGCGTCCGCCGGCCCCGAGGGCGGCGAGTCCGACGCGGCCGACGGCGCCTCTACGGGCCAGGGCCAGGGCGAGGCGAGCGCGGCGATGCAGATCGCGGTTGGCCGGCTCAACGCCAGCCGCGCCCAGCTGGGAGCGGTCCAGGCCCTGCAGGTCCAGTTCCTGCCGGACGACTCGCAAGGTCCGCCTGCTCTCGAAAGCGCGGCGAAGCGCACCGCCGGCCAGAGCCTGGCCAGCACCTTCGTGAACCGGACGGCGCAGAAGGTTCAAGCGTTGCTAGCGGGCGCCATGGCGGTTCCGGGACGAGCGCTGGCGACCTTCAACACCGCAGCCCAGGGCATCCGCGCGAGCGCCGTCGCCCAGGGCGCGGCGTTGAAGGCCGGCGGCCAGACCGCGCGCCGGAAGATCCGCGGCGCGCGCGGCGCGGTGCATGGCGCGATCGCCCAAGGCCAGGCCGAGGCCGACGGCGGCGCCGAGGCGGGCGTCGTCAACGCCAAGACCCGGGCCAAGGGGGCGCATGACAAGGCCGCCGGCGGTCTGGCCAAGCGTGCGGCTCAGGAACAGGCGAGGATCGGCCGGGCCTACCGCGCCGCGACCGCGCCGATGAAGGCTGTGGGCGACACCGCCGCCCAGAACGCCGCCAGCGCGGCCAGATCCCGCTCCGCCAAACTGCTGGAACAGCGCAACGGCGAATCCACCGTGTTGGATGGGCCGCTGCATGACGACCAGCTGGAGGCCAGCGCCGAGGCGGGAATCGGGGTCGCCCAGGAATACGGCAAGAGCTTCCAGGCCAGCGCCGAGACCGAAGCCAACAAGATTCCCGACAGCCGCGGCGAGGTGCTGGGCAAGGTCGATGAGATCACCAGCGAAGCGCGCAAGGGCTTCTCCGACCAGCTTCGCCAGATCGAGGACGGCGCCTCGGCCCAGAAGACCGGCGCCAAGGCGCAGTCGGCCACGGCGGCCGGCCAGATGCGAGGCGCGCTCGACTCGAGCGCCGGCCAGAGCCTCGCCAGCCTCGACACCGCGGAGGCCGAACAAGCCGCGGGCCTGGCCCAGGGCGCGGCCGCGGCCGAGGCGGGGCTCGACCAGGCGATCGCCGGCAGCATTCGGTCCTTCGCCGATGGGATTGGCGAGGCCGCCGACGGCCTGACCGGTTCGATCGGCGATTTCGTCGCCTCGGCCGCCGAAACCCCGCCGCCGGAGCCCGGCGAACTCTCCCAGGCCCTGGCCGGCGCCGCGCCGGACTCGGCCCTGGCCGACATGACGGCCCAGGCGGTCACCGTGGCCCCGCAATTGGCCGCCGCCGCCGCGGAGACGCAGAAAGGCAGCGAGGCGACTTCCGCCCGTGAAGCCGCCGCGGCGGTCCAGGGCTTCGAGACCCAAGCCACGGCTTTCGCCAACGGCGCGGGCGGGATCCGCCGCCAGGCGACGACCGGCTTCCAGAAGCTGAAGGATTCCACCAAGACCTCGACCGACGCCACCGGCAAGACGGCCGAGGATGGCTTCGACACCGCCGTGACCAACGCCAACGCCGCCTACGCGCAGTTCGGCGACCAGGTGGAGGACAACCTCCGCCAGGGCCGCGTCCAGATGCTGGATGGATTGTGGGGCCAGCAGAGCCGCGACAAGCTTCAAGACGACATGGAGAGCCACGGTAAGAAGGCCGCGGCGGAGGTCAAGCCGCGCTGGAAGAAGGTGCTCAAATGGGTGGTGACGATCGTCGTCATCATCGCCGTGATCGCCATCACCGTGCTGACCGCGGGCGGGCTCGGACCCGTGGGCGTGATCCTGCTCGGGGCCGCGCTCGGGGCGGCGGCCGGGGCGGTGCAGACCATCGCCGAGAACCTGATCGACGGCAAGAAATGGAGCGACGGCGTCGTCAAGGCGATGATCGTCGGCGCCATCGGCGGAGCGGTCGGCGGCGCCGGCGGCGTCCTGCTCAAGGGAGTGGGCTCGGTCGCCCTGAAGATCGGGCTGGAAGCCGGTATCAATGTCGTCGGCGGCGTGGCGGGCGAGGTGATCGGCAGCCTGGCGACGGGCCAGCAGGTCAACTGGACCGGCGCCCTGATGGGCGCCCTGATCGGCGCCGGGATCGGCGCGGGCCTTGGCATCGCCGGGGCGCTGAAGGGCAAGATCCGCATGGGCGGCATGGGCGCCGGCGAGGGCGCCGCGCCCGTGAGGCCGCCGGTCATCGAGCCTCCGCCTTCGCCTTCCACCGGTCTGCGCGGCGCACTGGAGAAGGCGAAGATCCTGGCGCCCAAGCCCGGCGCGCTGACGCCGCCGAGCGTGAAGCCGCCCGAACTCCCTGCGATGGGCGAGCCGCCGGCGCCGGCGGTCCCACCGAAGCGGCCGATCGGCTTCAGGACCGGCGAACCCACCGTCGAGCCGACGGTCGGCGCCGATCCCGCCGCGTCGTCCCCCAAGGAGCCCATCGGCTTCAAGATCGGCGACAAGGCCAACGCTCCCGCGGTTGATCCCATGGCCCAGCCCGCGCCGCCCAAGCCGAAGGAACCCATCGGCTTCAAG
>NZ_FORN01000076.1 GCF_900114015.1 Caulobacter sp. UNC279MFTsu5.1
GCGTGCGCCTTCAACCACTCGGCCACCTCACCATGCGCACCAGATGCGGAAGGCGGTTGAGACCCCCGACGCAGGAAGGGGCGCAATATACTCAGTCGCGCTCCGTGTACCGTTTGAAGTCGCCATATGTAGCAATATGGTTTGACTAGCAAGGGCTAGCGGGTGGGCGTAAGTTAGCTGCCAGCAGCAGCTTTGGGCTTCCGACCCCGGCGCGGCTTGGCAGCAAGCGTCTCGCCGCTGTTGATCGCCTTGAGGGCTTCGTCGAATTTTCCCATGAGCACTTCAGCCTTGATTGCCCCGAAGACGCCCGCGAGGTCTTTGGACGGAACGACGATTTCGGTTTCATCGTCAAGCAGCGGCAGAGCGCCCTTGTTGTAGGGAATACTGAACGCGGCGTTGTCACCCACGATGCGGAAAGAGCGTCGGCCTTTCTGATCGGGCGATCCGACGAGTTCGACTTGCTTGTCGAGGAACTTGGCCAGCTTGCGACGGTCGGCCTTCAGGGTGTCGGGGCCAAACTCGGGATGGGCCGAAACCGGCTTGGCGATGCTCTTCCAATCGACGGGGGTAGCCATTTGAACGTCTCCTAAAGCGCACAAATTGCGCCGCCGCAGACACCTAAGTTCGCACGCAACATCGCGTCAACCTGTCAGGCTATCTGAACATCGCGGCGCGCATCATTGCGTCCGTCACGCCGACATACAGCGCGCGAAATTGGCCCCGACAAGGGCATCGTTCGAGTTTCCATAGATCGAAGACACGTCGTTCTGGGAGCGACGGTGAAGGGATACACATTCGATTTTGAGGCCGAGCAGAGGACAAACGCGATCCTCTTTCGGCTGACGTTTGTGGGCCGGTGCCGCTGCCGAGCTAGGTTGTCTCGGCAGGCTCCTCCTTAGGCAACTCCACTGGCCGCACAGAGAGCGCAAGAACGTTGCCCTGCTTGCACTTCTCGCACTCGAAATACTGACCGCTGACGATCTCATCCGGCCACAAATGCAATCCCCCATCACACGGGGAATTGGCACAAGGAACGACTTTGGTGTCAGCCTTCCAAAGGTACTGATCGCCCTGCCGTTCAACGATATGCAGGGCCTCGCATTCCGGGCAAGTCACGGGGAACGTATCGCCATCGGCCTTGGTGATCCGGCGCTTAATGTCCTTCCCACAGCGGAAACAAGCGCATGTCGAGAAGTTACCCATCGTGGAATTATGCACGGCGCTAGCAAGCACGACGTCCAGGATTGCGACGACCTCATCGCATCGTTGACGCAGCCTCGCCATGTCGCCCGAGTTACCCGCCTCAAGCTGCTTGATGGTGGGCTTGTGCAGGTACGAGCCGAACGCATCGTAGTAGCTCTTGAGGTTCTTGAAGCTCAGGGGGGTATCAGTACCGAGTACGGTCATTTCCTTTGCGGGAAGGCCGGGTGTGTCTTCGACCCCAATCGAGATGGTGGCAACGGCGTCAGCGTGAGGATCAATCTCCAATAGGCGCTTTAGAACCTGTTTGGGTTGCCAGGTTTCGTAGATGGACTTCGGAACTTCCGCCTTGTAGGCGCTCATTCGGTCATAGATCAGCGCTTCCATAGCCATGCGCAATTCGAGCGCTGCATACCGCAAGGCATGGTCATCGCTCTGGGCCAGCAATACCTTGGCTCTGGAGACGCATTCGCGACCTTCATGACGGAAGTTGATGGAGGGCATGGAGACATCCTTTCCGCGCATAGTGTCAGCGGGAAGTGCGATCTATCCAAATGGAAAATGCACGCGGCAGACCTGTGGGGTAAGCGGCGATGTCAAGAGGAACTGCGTATATGCGGACGTTATTAAGCGCCGCATTCAAGCCGGATTGCTTCGCTTCATGAGCGGCCCTGCGCTTCTGGCGTCAACCACTCTTTTCGACATATTCTAGATGAAAGGCCATGCGAATGAACACCTCGTCGACATCGCTTTCAAAGTCGAACAAGAAATCCGCCTCACCCCAGACCCTAAACACGTGGGGAAATGGCTCCGGGTAGCGCGTCCAGTCATTGCCAGCAGCCCGCTCCATCACCACACGCCCAGGTCCATGCTGGAGATTGCGACGCACAACCACGCCATCGTTGGCGTCCTCAAGGCATCGCGTCGCCACATCTTCTAACTGGCTGCTCTTCACCAAAAGCATTGCGTTCTTGCTCACTGTCAGGCCGTTTCACTAGGTAAGAATGGGGCGCAGGATTCGGCCGCGGTGAGCACCAAACGGACCAACGAAGTCAGTCCCCGCACTCACACACTAAAGCCGCAAGAGGCCTAATCAACCACTCCGGAGATCATCGCAAAAACATATCTTTCTTTGCGGTCGCTCTTGTCGGGAGAGTGTGCATCGAACGCCAACGTGGCACCTGCGTTCAGGGTCGCTCTTCCACTCCCACACGATATAGCCATGCAGCCTAATCGCTACCAAAGAGTGGAATTATCTCTGGCTTGACGTAGCGTGGAAAGATGCTTGTCGCGCATCTAAGGTCGTAACAATCACCCTAAAGCGTACCTTGCTTTATGGTGCGAAATTAGGTTGACGCACACCCCTGCAAAGGTCTGTCGCAAAAGTGAAATATGTTAAGGCTACCGCATTCCACACACAGCCATGGAAAATCAATCTGGGAGCAACGTAAAGGCCAGCTGCGCCTTACCTCCGCTCATTACAATTCGCTCAAGCAATGACACTCCCCAGACACGTCCGAGCGCCAAATCCCCTTCCAGCCCGCTCACCCCATTACGTCCCGCATAAACGCCGACAAGGAATGGTTCGTCGTTCTTCACCTGCACGCCGATGTTGTCCTTGGTGAACATCATGTCGCCAGTGCGAGCCATGTAGACCACTGGGCTACCCGACATGCCCTGGTTCGTCATCGCATCGATGTAGAAGGCGTCCTCATAATCCTGGTCTCCAAGGCTGATCCCGACCTGAGGTTCTGAGGCGATAGAGGCACGCTTCCATATCGGGAAAATGCCGTTTGGAGTTATGCCTTTTGGGTAGCCGAGAACGAATACCTCCGCGCCGACGGGTGGAAGAAAGTGCTTCAGGTCTTCAAACTGTATGTCGCGGTGTCTGGGGTCTATGCCGGGTTCAAGGGTGACTTTGCCACCGTGAATGGCCCGAATGTCGGCGGCGTCATTGGCCAATTCAGGAACGTGCGGATTCAAGGGAACGACTGCGATGTCGCGCTGATTGTCATCCTCCTTTGCGTCGAGCCATAGCGGCTCTCCATCCTCGCCATAGAGCGGCAGAATGAATTCGCGGAAGTGCACCAAATCGCGCTTCGTTTCGTCGTCGAGTTCGATTGCAGCGTGGAATTTGATACGATTTGGGACACACCCCGTTGTTCTATCTAGGGCCTGTCCAGT
The DNA here is from genome assembly GCF_900114015.1 of Caulobacter sp. UNC279MFTsu5.1. Taxonomy (GTDB): domain Bacteria; phylum Pseudomonadota; class Alphaproteobacteria; order Caulobacterales; family Caulobacteraceae; genus Caulobacter. The sequence continues at coordinate 3,385 of NZ_FORN01000076.1, forward strand.
GATGGGGTTGCGGCCTGAGACGACGTGCCAGTTCGTCACCAGAGCATATCGTTGCGCTGCCTTAAAGATGAAGCCCGTTGCGTCGCCGAGGTGAACCTCATTGTAGTAGCAGACGATTTTTGTCGTCGTGTAGCTAAGAGGATTGCCCGGCCAGAACGTGACCTGTTTGGGCTCTTCGACCGTACTCGCGGGGCTACCACTCATCATTCCACCCTTCAGCCTGGACCGTTTCAAGCCGCGCCACTTAGCTGCTCTGCCAGCCATGGGAATTCACCCACGCAGTAGTCGGTCACGCGCTCTAGGATATTCTCATCACCCTCATCGTGACGGGCCAGCGTGAGGTAGTAGTTTTTGCCTCCGTGCTTGGCATAGATGATCCACTCGCCCGTGAGCTTCTTGCGGTTCTTGCGCTCCAGATAGAGACCCGTCACGCCGTTCGCGATGCGTGCTGCAACTGCCTCGGGTGCAAGGTCTGCCGTGCTCGGGTTCCATTGGCTCATGACGATCTCACGCAGTCGTTCAGGGTTGTTCTTCAACTCCAGACTGACGTTCATCGGGACGCTGCTTCCAGCTCCGAGAAGATAGTGCTTTTTGTAGAGGCCACGCAGGATGCCTTTCTTGCTGAAGGCCTCTTGCTTGAGCGTTCCAAGGGGTGGTGCGGTGCCCTCCAGCGCTCGCATTTCGTGGATGATTTTCGCCGGTAAGGTGTCCAGCGTTCCCGTATACATTCGTCCGAACAGTTCGAAGAGGATCAGGTTGCTCACCCGACCGGGCGCGACTGATGCCAGACCGATTGCTTTCGCAAATTGCGTCAGGTGCTCCTCGGTAATCTCCGTGCGGTCTGGTTTCATTTGGAGGCCTTCGTGGGGCTCTCACCTAACTTAAGTTCGTCACCGAAGACGTCGAGTAGGTTGATCAGCGTTTCGTTTAACCAGAGGTTCTCGATTAACTCCTGATCGGTATCGTCCGCTGCATACTGGTGGTCTCTCGCAAAATCAGCGGCCATCTTTTTCTTGAGCACATCGTACTGAAGCGCGCGCTTGTAGATCGCCCAGAGATCGTCATGGACCTTTGACGGAAATAGAAGGCGGGCTTCCAACGCGCTTGCTCGAAAGCGATCCTCAATTGGCTTCGGCGGGAACCCAGCGAAGGCAATCATATGGTTCAAGAACAAATTCGCATCGTCGTAGATTTTGAACCGTCGCTCGAACAAAGCGATGCGCTGATCCATTTCCGCAAGGGCGACTTGTCGGCCTAGGATTTGTGTTTGTCGCAAGCCGATGACCACGGCTCCCGCCACCGCTACGAGACCGGTGAACAGGGTCGCGAATGCTTCCCAGGTGAATGAGTAAGGGTCGATCATAGGATAGGCTTCGCTTCAGAGCGCTTGCATTGCCAAGTCTGTAGGGCGTTGCCAGGCTTCGCGAATATGTCGTCGGTCAGGAAGGGGGGCTTACCGAACTCTCGCGTCATCCAGCCGTCGTATCGGTTCACACGGGCTTCGTTGGTGGCCATTTGGTTCGTGCCCTTGAACCGGATGTAGTACTCGTAGGACGAGGCCGTGTAGGTGCCCTTGGGCTGCATGGCAGCGTTCGCCATCGTCACCGTGCGCGTCTTCGGATCGAGGATGTAGATTAGCTGCTGACCCTCGTGGCGGCATTCCAATTTGAACGCGGCATTGGGATCGGGCGCGGGCGGTGGAGGCTTGGTGCAAGCCGATAGAAGCAGCGCTCCACAAATCACCCCACCTACCCGCCTCACATGTCCGCTCATTGCTGGGCCTCCCGCGTAGCCGCGCGCTCTTCTAGAACTTGTAGAGGGGTGATCGAACGGCGGGTGGCTTCAAGGTAGACATCCTTGTCGCAGTATTTGCCCTCGGGCGTGACCCATCCGTCGTCGCGGTCCTGCTGAGCGCGAAGCTGCTCTGCAACAGAGACCCAACGAGGCTGATCGTTCACGCAGACCCGGCACCCTTCGACACGGAAGCCAGCCTGTTTGCTGACTTCAGCACGAGCGCACTCGTACGGGTGCTGTTCGCTGTAGCCATAGCCGCAATGGGTTTGCCTCGGGCGCAGGCCCGAAGGGTGGTTGTGCTCCTTATGGCCTTTCCAGGCCAAGTAGGCGACTTGAACAAACCCGAGTATCGCAATCCCGAAAGGCCACCACATCCCGCCCCGCTCCCGTAGAGGGCGAGCTTAGCCGTTCGGCTACCTAGTGTCATCCACAGGAGGTTCCTCGCCTACCCGATGCCCATGCTGACGCTCGTAAAACGTCGGCCGGTACTCGGGCTTTTTGGGCGCGGCCAGAGGCTCCCAATGGCTCGCTGACGGTCGTGGCGCGTGGGGTGAAGAAGGACGAGCCCGCCGAAATGCTCGTCGACTAAGCCCTCCTCACGTTCCGCTTTTCACAACTTCAGCAAAGTGTCCTACATCTTACGCACAACCACGAGGGGCGGCGATGTACGGCGAGAATTGGGGCGACGTGGCCGGCGACACGAACGCAGACGCGATCATTCGAGATCGAAAGGATGAAGTGAAGGCTCTGAACTGGGTTGGGGCGATCATCTTCCTAGGCTTCATCGCGACATGCATTTGGTACGCCAACAGTCCAAGTCCGGGCCTCTTAGCATTCCTGATTTTCATGGCCGTGATGGAGGTGGGCGTACTGATCCAGTACGAGCTGTGGAAATCGCACACCATCCTTCTGATTGCGGAGCGCCGCGTCCAACTCGTCGAGCAGCAGCTTCTTCACATTACACAGGGGATTAGCGAGTTGCGGTCTGACCGGTCCTATTGAAATGAAGCGAAGCCCTTCACCCGCGCAACTCAAGGAGCTGCGCCACCAGCTCGCCTCCGCGATCTCCGACGCGAAAGCCTACAACGTCCCGGCTATCTGCACTGGCCTGGGGCTGCATGAGGGCGACACTGACGAGGCGATGCGGAGCCGATACAAGTACGCGATCAGCCGTGTCACCGAAGTGCCCGCAGCGGACTTACTCAGTGTCGTACGGACCTACTTGGCAGAGAACGAACACTTCGCCCTGTCAGAGGCCTTGGCCAAAATCGAGGAGGCGAGCGGCCCGACAATCACGGACCTGACACGCAAGCGCATAATCGACCTCTACGGCGAATTTCCCGTCTGCACCGAGCAAGAGCCCATCGAGTTCTTCAAGGCGCTGTGGCCGATTGCGACGATGCTGGAAGCCGACCAAATCCCCGGCATATCGCGCACCCTGGAAGAGGCGATCTTTCAACACACGGTGCGGAACTACGATTGGGATAACAAGGACGTCCTGAAGGCGATCGGCCTGCCCGCAATGTCGCAGCGTCAGTTCTTTCGATTCCTCGCTGCGTCAGTTCATCCAATGGCCCAGAACCACGAACGCCAAGCGGTGATGGTCGGTGAAATCAACGAGCACCTGAAGCACGACGGTTTCGCACTTAAGATCGTGAAGCGGATATCGGGTAGCCCTGTCTACGAGGTCCAAACCGCGCAACTCGGCATGCCCAACGACGAAGCGATTACCGCCTCTCTCGTTGCGTTCAATCCCACCGATATTGGGGCACGTTGGCAGGCCGCACAGGACAGACGGCTAACCGACCCATCCGGCGCAATCACTCTTTCGCGGACCTTGCTTGAAGACGTCTGCAAGTGGATTTTGCACGAAGCCGGTGACACTTCGGACGCCGACAAGGACGAATTGCCGGCTCTCTACAGGAAGCTCGCAAAGGCGATGAGCCTTGCCCCTGATGACCACACCGAAGCCATCTTCAAGCAAATCCTTGGAGGCTGTTCCGCTATCGTGGAGGGGCTAGGCGCACTAAGAAACAAACTGAGCGATGCACATAGTCCAGGCCCTAAACGGGCGCGCCCCATGTCACGGCCATGCGGAACTTGCCGTAGGTCTATCTGGCGCAATGGCCCAATACCTCGTCGCGACATGGAACGCGCGACAGGAGGCGGGTAAGAAGGGCTGATGCGATAATCCGCGATTTCCTAATTTGTAAAGTAGCTGCGCCCCGGAATTTGTTGGGGAGCAACAAGAAGGAACTTACTATGGCTATCAACATGACCGAGAAGGATCACCGCGCGCTGGATGCGTATCTCGATCTCGTTCTTGAGGCGTATAAGAGCGGCGAAATCGATCTCGGAATTGCGCGAGGGGATTTGGCTCATGCGTTCACTGGTGCGGCAATCGACAACGCGGATATCCTGAACTACCTGCGCGTGCGAGTTAAGGAGCGCTGGACTAACATCTAAGCGACTAGCGATCAAAAACGCGAAGCCCTGGGATGGAAACGTCTCGGGGCTTCGTTGTGTCAGGCCTACCCCTAAGACCCGCGCTCTACGTGCCCATCGGTAAATACCGATATGGATACCAAGCAAACACACCCATCCGCCCCCTTACTGGTTCACCAAGCCGCTTACGCAGCCGCTACCCACAAGACCGCCGTGGAAGTGCGAGAGGCCACCCGTCCGAAGATGGGTCAGTGGAAAGACTTTCGCAGCGTCATCCTGAACCCGCTATGAGAACGCCGTTATCTTTCGTTCACCAGGCAGGCAGTTTCAAAACCCTGACGCCGTAGGATTTTCTGGCCTGTTCTCCAAAATCCTGAGCACCGTGGCCTGGGTCGGGGGTTCCACTCAGTGCAGGGAACACCATGACCTATAGCCATCCGATGAGAGAGGCTGACCGGATATCCGTAACCTCAGGCGAGCCGCCCAGGCCGGTCGCCCAGTACCTTCGAATGTCGAGCGAGCATCAACGCTACTCTTTCGCCAATCAGAAGGCCGCCATGCAGGAGTACGCCGAGGCCCGAAACCTGATCGTCGTGAAGAGCTACCTAGACCCCGCGAAGAGTGGTCTCACGCTCAGGAAGCGGAAGGGGTTGCAAAAGCTCATTTCGGATTCGGTCCAGGGCCTCGCTCAGTTCAAAGAGGTGCTTGTCTACGACGTAAGCCGTTGGGGTCGCTTTCAGGACCACGACGAAAGCGCGACCTATGAGTTCTTGTGCCGAAACGCCGGGGTCGGTGTCCGCTACTGCTTCGAGCCATTCGACAACGACGGCTCCCCCATGTCGGCCATCATGAAGCACATCAAGCGGGTGATGGCCGCCGACTACAGCGCCGCCCTTTCCGAACGCATTCACCGCGCCCAGCTGTATCAGGCTCGCCTTGGGTTCAAGCAGGGTGGCAGCATGACCTACGGCGTACGCCGCATGTTGGTCGATAAGGATGGCAACCTGCGCTTCTTGTTGGACCACGGCGAGCGCAAGGGTCTTCAAACTGACCGCGTCATCTATGTGCCTGGACCCGACGAGGAGCTAGCAATCGTCCGCCGGATTTTCCGCATGTTCGTGACGGAGCGGTGGAGCATTTCTGCGATTGCGCGAACACTCAATGCGGAGGGAGTAATCGGCGCTCGTGGTAGGCCCTGGAATGACAGCCGAGTGCGCTACATCCTCGCCAATGAGCTGTTTATCGGTAACTACGTCTACAATCGGACTACCCGGAAGCTCCAGAGCCCGACAACCCGAAATCCGCCAGAAGCGTGGCTTCGGGTGAAGGTGATGGACCCTGTCGTTTCGCCACGCATTTTCCACGCTGCTGCAAAGGCATTTGGAGCCAATAGGGGATACGGGTACGACAAGAAGGACATGCTTCGTGCATTGAAAAGCTCGTGCGCGAGGGACAACCGCTCACGACCAAGCTCATCGATCAGTGTCCGTACACGCCAACATCCGTTAGCTACACGAAGCACTTTGGTTGTCTCAAAAATGCGTTCGACGCCGTTGGGTACGTGAAGCCGAACTTCACATGGAAAAAGCGACCACGACGGGGCCTTTCCAACGAGCACATACTAGCGGGACTCAGGCGTATCTATGCAGCGAACGGTTACATCACCGGCTCGTTAATCAGCGTGGATTTGGACCTACCGCACTCGGGTTACATTCGCGTTCGATTTGGCTCGCTTCTGAAGGCCTATGAAGCGGCAGGGCTCACGACAACGCGGAGCCAAGTCATGATCGATGCGATAGAGCGGGCGAAGAAGGCGAGACCGGAGCGAGCCTGCGCGATGGTCTAGTGGCGCTGAGGGGGAGGCGCTTTAGGGCCTCCCCTTCAATCATCCAAACGTGAGAAGTCCCGCGATCCCGTGATGGGAGTGAACGAACAGCGACGCTGCGCCATATGCCTTGAGCAGGAAGTCACCGCGCTCAACAACGTCCTTGGTAACGCCCGCGCTTCGGTAAATGGATTTTAGTGCCGCACCCAAACGCTTCAGAACGGCCTCGGCCTGCGGATTCGAGCCGTCAGTCGGTGTCCCACGTTCGAGCGCTAGATAGGCTCCTATCACGTCCTTCAGCGACGCAACGCTATATCCCCAGCCCAACCATTCGATGCGGCTCAGTCGGAATGAGAACTGCCGCAATCCATCAATGATGGCCTGTCGGATGAAATCGTGTTCGCCGACTTGGATTTCTTCAAGCCACTTTGTCAGGTCGGCCACCTGCGAAAGGACGTCCTCTCGTTCCTCCTCAGAGAGCACCGGATACGAGACGTGCTGGCGTAGAAGGACGGACACCATCTTAATCGGTTGGATGTTCTTCGCGTTGACGTACGTAGCGCCATGCTGGTCCCAGCGGTTCATCATGCTCTGAGGCTGGAAGCCATTCAGCAGGTCGTCGATGTGGGCCGTTAAGTCGGGCGCGATGTGCGCGGCGTCAGGCAAGCCAGCGACAAGCATTTTGATTTGGTTGGCGCGCTCGATGATGCAGAAGAGAATTTGGTAGAACTCGTAGGACCAAGCATCGACCTTGAAATGGTCGGCGAGGTGGTCGGTTCCGGTCTTAGTTCTGGAAGCTGCGAGCTTCGTGCAAAGCTCGGCAAATTCGATTGCCGGATCAGTCTTAGAAGCCATCGAGGTCCCGCCGAGAGAGAAGTGCTATCCCTACCTTCCCGGCTTGCTGCATAACGTCAAGCTCAGCACGGTCTTAGGCGTTCGGGTCAGCAGCGCAGACATAGCGACATTCGTTGCGTTCTTCTGGATCCGCACACCTAGCGGTCTTCCTCCTGCGCCATCGTGGTCACCCCACCGGTTAGGCCGACGTTACGTTGCTCGCGGAGATGTCCGATCGCGGTTGGATCAAATTTCTAGTACGGCAGGCAAGCTCGATAAGAGAGCCTGGAGCAGGTTCATTTCTGGCGTGCCGATAGCTCGCGCAATCGCAATGAACTCGATTATATCGACCCGCCGCTCACCTACTTCTATTTTGGCTACGAACGATGGCGGCTTGGAAAGTCGCGCAGCGACGTCGCGCTGAGTAAGGCCCTTCGCTTTGCGGGCTTCGATCAGCTGTTCCACGGCCATTTGATAGGAGGGGGAGGACACCCACCGTCGTTCCATCGGCCGCGCTCCGCACAATGAGCGGACTTGCTAAGCGGCTCTGTGCGTGCTCCCATTTTAGGAGCAAGTTCGGAGGGTGGTGATGAGCAAGCTAAAGGCTGTTGGTAGGCAGCCCCTTGGTAGAGAGCCGATCCAGGAAACGCCGCGCCGGCCGATCCCCGGCTGGCTTGCGCTGTTGAAAGGTGGTGCTGCCATCGTCCTTTTCCCGGTGTTTGTGGTCTACACATTTGCAAAGGGCGGCCATGGGCGGCGAGAATTATTGGAGTCCGGTTGGGCTGTCCAAGCATTCGGCCTCGGTGGGTGCGCTTTGTTCTGGTTTCTGGCGCTCGTTGTAGCGGCGCCATTACGAGGCGGGCCTTCACTGCTTCCTCGGTCGGTCAATGATCCGAGTGCTTCGCATGAAACGGCGAGAGATCGCGCTACCCAGCAGGCGTTAGTAAACAGCGGCATGTCGCGCTCTGATGCTGCGGCGGCTACGCAGGGCCTTTCCCGTGCTTGCAATGACGGCGGGATGAGCGGTTGCTAACCCAATCTCTTGAGGAGATTGCTCACCGATGACGCGTGCCACCGACCCCCACGGGGCGTGATCATGCCCAGGTCGTTGAGCCGCGCGGCTATGCCTGCAAGGCTCTGTATGCCCTCAGCGCGGATCGTGGCGACTACAGGCGAAAGGTTGGCAGCGCTTGCATCCGCTTTAGCCGATAGTGCCTTTGATGCGGCTTTAGAGTTACTCGGCGAACGCCTGAGAGCGGCCGCCCCGTTCGGGTTGCCGAGGCGGGTAACGGCGCGGCCCGACCTCTGCGAGGTGTGCCCCTCAGGTGAGGCAATCCGAGCTCTTACAGCAGCAAGGGCTTCTTTAGTTCGCCGTGAGATCGCATCGCGTTCAGCTTGGGCGACGACGGCGAGTACACCGATCGTAAGGTCAGTGGCGTCGGGCATGTCCGCCGCCACGAACCTAGCGCCGCTGTCCCTCAAGGTCAGTAGGAACGCGGCGTTTCGACCGAGGCGATCAAGCTTCGCGATTAGGAGGGTTGCCCCGGTCACCTTGGCGTGGTGCAGCGCGGCTGCAAGCTGCGGTCTGTCGTTGCGCTTCCCGCTCTCGACCTCCGTGAACTCAGCAACAATGTCATAGCCGCGAGCCCGCGAGATGGAATCTATCGCGGCTCGCTGGGCGTCCAAGCCAAGGCCGCTCCGACCCTGGGCAGCCGTTGAAACGCGAAAGTACGAAACCGCTTTCACCGAGGAGCCATAACACAGTTATCCCTTACAAAAACGCGCAACGAGCGTTAGGCGATTTTGTACAAGGTGGCAGGGTTATAGAGCAAACGCAAAGGGTAGCTTGGCGCGCGAGTCTCAGGACGGGTACACCTGTTTTTGAGGGCTACCAGACGCCTCGCCCTGGCACTATCGACCATGCAGCCAGGGCGGTCTTCGTCATGTTCTCGGACCATTTCAATGGCAGTCGGTTCGATGGCTTAGTTTAGCGACAGCCCGCTTCGCCCGGCTCCGGTTAGGTCTCCGGGCCGATATTCCTGTGACACTCGCATCATCAACTGTGTGCGCCGATAGACGGCGTCATTGTCCTGCCAGTCAGGAAATTCCATCTGGTCGCGAAGCCATTCCCCGTTGATCTGGACGGCTGGCACGTTCTTGCCTGCTTGCTCGTAGGCCCAGGACCAGACATCGGCGAGGCGGTAGCGACAGCTCCGGCCCTTGAACCATGCGTCAGGCGCGGCGGTCGGGCCTACGCCTCTAAGGCGCCAGTTGGCAGCAGTTTGACGATGGATTCCGAGTGCTCGGCAAAGCTCGGCACTGGTGATGAATTGAAATGGGGCGCGGTTGGCAAATTCGGAAGCCTTCAGGCGAACAATGTATTCCGGTCGCATGTCTATAATTTCCTTTTTATAATCTATCATTTCAAATAATGTTATCATTAAAGGTTCATATGATAACCGGTTCATAGCGGTTATTGCCCATAACTCAGTGTCTCAGTGTCTCGGTTTATAGATACTGAAAATGAATATTAGAGAGAAGAAGGAAGGGCGGAGGGGTGCCAACGTCCACTCCTTCACCGATGCAAAACAAGCCGAGACAGTGAGCGGGTGAGACGGGCGGGTTGCCGCCCGTCGCGCCCTGTCGTCAGGCTGCCAATGTCGTCCCGTCGTCGTTGGAGGCCACGCCCATGTAATGGGCCGCCACCGCGTCCGGTGCCGCCGCTAGCCACTTGGCTTGATTGTCCCAGGCCCACAATCGCGCCCGTCCAGTTCCAACACGCTGCTGCCCAAGATTCACAGCGCCGAGGGCACTTAGAACAGCACCCACACTCTGAGGCGTCGGCCTGCGGTAGGTCCATCCATTGGCCATTAGGAAGGCGATTACATCGTCCACCGTGCCAACGTCCCGCTGGAAAAAGCTCCTCTTGGACGCGATGGCATCCTCAATTACGGCCTCAAGCGGCGTCAGCGATAACGACTGCATCTGCGTTTTCGCCTTGGACTCCGGTGCGGGAGCACGGGGATTGAAGGCTGACAGGTTCCGCTCTTTGAGAAATTGAGCAAAGGCGGGCAACTCGAACGGAATAGCGGCGGCAAGTGCCTTGTAATATTCGGGCTCGCGCCGCTCCGTCGCCGTCTCGATCACCGCATACCTGCGATCTCCTCGCTCCAGGGAGAGGGCATTCGCGTGGTTTGTGAGAAGAATGTGACCTTTCGGGGTGCGCCCCTCAAAAGTCGGCGTGCCCTTCTCCTCGACCCGGATGAACTCGTCGCTGATCCACTGCTTCAGCGAGTTCGCCACGGCACGATCGACGCCCATGATTTCGTTCAGAATCATAAGCTGTCGATTGACCCGGTCGGCCTTAAACCGCCCGGCCAGAGCCTCAGCGGGCACCATGACCGTGTTTGGCGTGCCTACGATCTCGCAGAGCAGCTCAACGGCCATCGACTTGCCTGTGCCCTGCGGCCCGTAGATCAACAGTGCGGTACTGATCTTCTCGCCGGGCTGCTGAACCATATGGGCGTAATAGTCGAGCAAGTACCGGCGGGAGACAGGGTCGGGCACTAGGTAGTTGAAGTGCGCCAAGATGGTCGCGCACGACCCCGCAGCGGGGACGAGGGCCGGGGCTCGATAGGAATTGAGGACGGTCTGACCATCTACGGCAATTAGCCGCCCCTGGCCTGGCAGATAATCCACTTTCGCTGCCTTGATCGCCAAGGCTGACTTCGAGAACGCCATAACCGGGTTATCAAGCCGGTGGGCGTGGGCCATGCCGAAGGCCTTCCCTGAGATCGGAGCCAGCGACGTCAGATCGAAGAACCGCTCCGAACTGAGGTCGTAGGCGTGGTTCATCAGCAGATCGATCAGCGCCTGTGACGAAAAGCCAAACTGGATCGGGGAATAGGCCCGGCTGGCCAGAACGTGGTTGTCACAACCGCGAAAACCGAGATCGTCTCGGATATGAGCGTAGGTGACTGGGCCGTCCGACTTGAGGGTTTCGCTGATCTTGGCGTCCGTCTCCTTGGCGCTGTAGCCCGGATGGCCCCGGGAAATTTCATGCGCCCAGAACTCCCCGTTGTCGCAGCGAGCGGCAACGCCAAGGATCGCGAACCAGTAAGGGTACGGCAGCGTTGCGGCGTTCTCGACGCAATATCGAGCAAAGGGGCAGTTCGCCGCGATCAGTTGCCAGTCCGGTGCCTTTGACGTGCTTGCTGCTGATTTTCCGCCATGGCTTCGGGCAGGCCGAGCCGCTTCTTCGGGCGGCGCGAAAGCTGACAGTTCAGCCAGCGGATACAACGCTTCAGGGTTTAGCTCGACGAGGGTGACGGGCTTTGGGTCGGCAGGGTTCTTCCAATTGGTAGAGCCGACGACGCGCTTCACACGTGCGAGGTCACCCATGCTATCCAGGGTCCAGCCAATTTCAGCGGCCTTCCCGATTGCAAAGGAATTGAAGCCCTTGGTGAAGGCTTCCGCCTGGGCGCGGTCTGCCGCGCTGTGAATTTCGATTGGTCGATCTAGTCGCCATTCGAAATGGTAGCCGTTGCCAGACTTGACGATGGCGCTCCAAACGGGAAGGCCCCATCCCAAGATCGTCGCTTTGATTTGGTCGAGCTCCGCCGCTGGGTTTTTGACGCCAGCATATTTGCCTGCATCCCCCACATCGATGTCTAGGTACGCGCCGAACACCATCCCAATGTCTTCTGCCTTACCCCTGCCTGAAGCTGGAGGGGCCTTGAATGCTGCGAAGGTAGCAAACTTCGCCGTGTTAGAAGGCTGGGGGGCAGCAAGAGCTTTGGGAAGGTCGATTGCCCGGTGGGCGCGATGTTCGCCCCTATCTAATCCCCCCTCCGGCTTGTGCTTATGGACGCTTACAACCACCCAGGCGTCGGGTGCAGCATTGTATAGGGACTCGTAGTACTGTATAGTTTCGCTTTCCATAACTATTTTCCCGCACCTGCTTACCCATTCAAGGGCAGGTGCGGGGCAAAGTTATAAAGATGGCCTGCGTCGTCGTCCCCGGTTGTTTCCGGTTCGAAATGGTTCACCGATTTTTGGACTTATGTAGAGCGACGAACGGTGCCGGAAGCTTAAAGCCTGGAATCCTGTATCGCTCGATCGCATCAACTAGCGGCGCGAGGGGATAAGACAATCCGCCGTAGTTGTCGGCGACATCGCCTGTCTCATGGCCGGTCAGTTCGTTGTGAACATCGTTGGGTATCGCCGCGAGCCGTGCGTAGTGCTTGAAGGTGTGTCGAAACGAATGAAAGACCGTCTCCGTCCCTCTCAGGCCGATTTTTCTGCGGTATCTGCCGAACCATTTCGACCAATTGCCCATCAACTCGCCTTGGGCGTTGGGAGTAATTGCTGGAAACAGCCTTGCTTGTTTGGCAGCTTGGGCCGACTTCACAAACGGCAAAAAGCCTAGGGTCACGAGGTCAGCATGAATCGGGATTCGGCGTTCGCTTCCCTCGTTCTTCACTGACTGGCCTCTCGCCTCGTCCTCGACAATGCGGATCACCCAGGCCCGCTTCTGTTTGCCGTCTGAAAGGCTGTAGCCTTCTTCGACAATGTCGCTCGGGTGCAGTTGCCCGAGTTCTGTCAATCTCGCTCCGGTGTACAGGCCAAGAAGGGGAAGCCAGTAGGCGGCCTCTCCTCCACCAGCTGCAGGGCGGAGGCGGTCCGCATAAACCGGGCTAGAGAAGATGGTTTCAAGCTCGGCCTCTGTGAAGGCTCGCCTGATTTCTCGCTTCCTCCGGTTATCGGCAACGCGGATGTTCGCAGCCGGGTTCGTCGCGATAAGGTCGAGCTTGTTAGCGGCGTAGTTCAAAACAGTCCCAAGCATCGGGATCATGACATTGATGTTCGCTGCGGTTTGCCCCTCTGATACCAGCGCGTCTTTGAATTGCACCACCTGCTGGCGCGCGATCTCCTGCACCGGTAGCGGGCCACAAGCCACCTCGAACCGCTCAACGATATTCCGAGTACGCCTGACAGTTCGGTCTTCCGGCTTATTTTCGGCCGCCCAGCGATCAACGACGGAGGAGAGGCTGTCCCGCTGCTTTGGCGCTTTCACAGCTGCCGAAGGCCTCTGTGGAGAGGGCCGACCCGCTGCTTTGGTGGACGATCGACCCGCCTGCCTATCGATCTTGGCCGGGCCAATGACTGTCGGGCTGATTTGCTGGACGTCTACACTCGGCGTTTTCGCCGGGAACTTGTCAGCTTCAATGGCAGCTCGCGTCTCAGCAAACTCCCGATCTTGCCTCGCCCACTCCACTACGAGGAGCGTCCTCGCCCTGGCAGGGTCAGCCGTTCCAAGTGCCTTGGTGATTTCTCGACGGCCGTAGTGGCCCTGCAAATCGAGCGGGATCACTCGTCGAATCGAGTAGCGCCCACCGCGTCGTACCAACCCTGTCAACAAGGGGTCTCCTCCGTGCCAAGTGTAGCAGACACGGAGCGTTTGAGTATTTGAGGGCTGTCATCCCTGTAATAAGTCTACAAATTCATAGACTTAGGACGGTGGCGGTGAGAGAGGGATTCGAACCCTCGATAGAGTTTCCCCTATACACGCGTTCCAGGCGTGCGCCTTCAACCACTCGGCCACCTCACCAT
>NZ_FORN01000002.1 GCF_900114015.1 Caulobacter sp. UNC279MFTsu5.1
GCCTAATGCAGGCGCCGTGGTCCCTTCGTCTATCGGTTAGGACGCCAGATTTTCATTCTGGAGAGAGGGGTTCGACTCCCCTAGGGACTACCACCCACCACGGACATTTCAGGTTTATGTCGGTCTAGGCGCTGCGACGAAATGTCGCGGCGTGGTTCTGGCCGCTCCGTGACGTCAATTGGTTATTGACGGCTCTCCTCTCGCGAGAACAGTGTTATTCTGTGGTGCTCGCCCCCTGGGCTGTCTGGGCGAGCCAGAGGGGCGGAATGTCTGGTTTCGATTTCGAAGACTCGGGATCGCATGAGGAATTCGTGCGCATCAGCGGTCGCGTAAAGTGGTTTGATACGGGCAAGGGGTACGGCTTCATCGTCCCCGATGATCCTGGCCAGACGGGCCTGAAGGACGTGCTGCTGCACGTCACCTCCCTGCGCAACTGTGGTCGGGAGACGGCCCTGGAAGGCGCGATCATCGTCTGCGACGTGGTCAAGCGCCCCAAGGGCTGGCAGGTGTCCGAGGTCGTGAACCTGGACGAGAGCGCCGCCAGCGTCCCCATGGAGCGGCCCAAGCGTTCGTTCGGCGACGGCGGCATGGGCCTGCGCCGCGATCATGGGTTCCGGTCCGGAATCGACAGCAGCCGCCAAGCGCTGGAGCCTGTGGGGCCGGCCGAACGGGCCAAGGTCAAGTGGTTCAACCGCACCAAGGGCTATGGCTTCGTCGTCCGCGACGGCCAGCCGGGCGACATCTTCGTGCACATCGAGACCCTGCGTCGCGGCGGGCTGGAAGACCTGCAGCCGGGCGACGACGTGATGGTGCGCTTCGCCGAGGGGCCCAAGGGCCTGGTGGTCGCCGAGATCGCGCCCGGCGACGACTGACGATCGCGATTGAGGTTCGAGGACCGGCTTTCGCCATCGCCGCATGGCGTCGTAGGATCGCCGCGTCGCGGGACGCGGCGAGGACGATGAGGCGCGCGTGACCTTGATAACGACGATCGGACGGCGGGCTCTGGCGCTCGTCGTCCTGGCCCTGGTTTCGGGCACCCTGGCGGCGAGCCCGGCCCAAGCCTGGCAGGCCCGACCGAAGCCGGCGGCGGTGGCCGTGACACCGTCCAGCAAGCTCGACACCGTCGAGATCCTGACCAGCCGGGGACGGGTCAGGTTCACCGTCGAGCTGGCCGTGACCAAGGCCGAGCAGGAGCGAGGCCTGATGTTCCGCAAGGCCCTGGCCCCCGACCGCGGCATGCTGTTCCCCTACAATCCGCCCCAGCGGGCGGCGTTCTGGATGAAGAACACCCTGATCCCGCTGGACATCCTCTACATCGCTCCTGACGGCCGGGTGCTGTCGATCGCCCGCAACGCCGTGCCGCACGACGAGACGCCGCTGCCCTCGGGCGGCGTCATCCGTGGCGTGCTGGAGATCCCCGGCGGCCGCGCCGCGCAGCTGGGCATCCTGCCGGGCGACCGGGTGCTCAACAAAATCTTCCCGAAGGGCTGACGTCTTTCCGGGTTTTAGGCGTCCGTTCCATTTGCTCCCGGCGGCGAAGCCCTGTAGAGCAGCCGCTCGGTGTTTCGGAGCGTAGCGCAGCCTGGTAGCGCATCTGGTTTGGGACCAGAGGGTCGCAGGTTCAAATCCTGCCGCTCCGACCACCTAGACCCCCTTTTAGAGGGGGCGACGATCGACCTGGAGAGGCTTCATGCTCGCGCGCATCTACCGCCCCGCCAAGACCGCCATGCAGTCCGGCAAGGCCAAGACCAAGGATTGGGTGCTGGAGTTCGAACCGGCCTCGGCCAGACGTCCCGACCCGCTGATGGGCTGGACCCAGTCGAGCGACATGAACGGCCAGGTGCGCCTGAATTTCGAGACCCGCGACGAGGCCGTGGCCTACGCCCAGCGTCACGAGATCTCGTTCCAGCTGTTCGAGCCCAAGGCGCCCAAGCGGATCATCAAGGCCTACGCCGACAACTTCGCCGCCGGCCGCAAGCAACCCTGGACCCACTAGGACTTCCGCCTCAAGCTCTCCTCCCGGAGTCCGCGCCCTTAGCTCAGCTGGATAGAGCACTCGCCTTCTAAGCGAGCGGTCGCTGGTTCGAATCCAGCAGGGCGCGCCACTCCGGTACACGCGACGGAACTGCGACCGCAGCGTCGCGAGATCCGTTAGCGGCGGCAAGCGAACGAAAAAGTTCGACGCGGCAGCCGGACACCTCCGCTTCCACTTTCGATTTGATCTCGACGCGTTGGGCGATCGCCCGCAGCGTATCGCGGCGGAACGACCCATCCTCATTTCTGAGCGCCCGTTTCGTGGCTTCCGCGAACTGAGCGAGGAGTTCGGGTGTCACGATGGGGCCGAGGCGATTGATCGCGCGCTCTGCGCGATCGGCATCACCGTTGACGCCGTCTCTCAGCGCCTTCAGTTCAGTGATGCGGCCCTTCAAGTCCGGGTCTGAAGCGTCCGCCGCGCCAGCCTCGATCGCATCGTAGAGCCTGTTCAGCCGCGCTTGCGCTTCTGTCGCGCGCTTTCGCAGATCGGCGACGTGCTTGTGCCGCTGATCGATCCACGCCTGTCGCCGATCGATGACGCTGGTCATCAGCTCCGTCAGGTACCGTGGATCAAGGAGCCTGGTTTCGAGGTAGTGCACGACCGCAGCGTCGACGATGTCCATTCGCACCGTCAGACCGCCGCAACTCGTCGGCCCCGTTCGCGCCCGGCTGGCGCACGTATAGTAGCGGTAGGCGTTGTTCTTGCCCGTGCGCAAGGTCATCGTGCCGCCGCAGATGCCGCAATGGCAGATGCCGGCCAGCAGGATCGGACTGGCGTTGAGGTTGCCGCCGGGCGCTTTGGGATTGCGGCTGTTCATCAGCAAACCCACCGCCTCGAACTTCTCCCTGTCGATGATGGCGGGGACTTCCATGACCACGTGTTCGGCCTCGTCCTTCAGTTCTCCGGTCTTGTAGACCCGGGTGTTGAAGCGGTGCTCGCCCATGTAGGTCGGCCGGGTAAGGGCCGAATAGACGGCCGAAATCCCCCAGCGCCCGCCATCACGCGTCCGGATCTGGCGCTCGTTGAGAAAGTTGACGATGCCCTTGACGCCCATGGGGCCGCTGGCGCCGTGGCCGGTCAGGGCCAGATCGAACATCAGGCGGATCACGTCCGCGCTCTCCGGTTCAATCTCCAGCTTGCGCTTGACCTTGACGCCCCGCTGTTCCGCGTCGACCACCCGATAGCCGATTGGCGGGCGAGACCCATTCCAGAAGCCCTGGCGGGCGTTCTCCTTCATGGCGCGCAAGGTATGCTTGGCGTTCTCCCGGGACTGGTATTCGTCGAACAGCGCCATCATCTGGCGCATCATCAGACCCATCGGATCGTCGCCGAGCTCTTGGGTTATCGACACCAAACGCACGCCGTTTCGGGCCAATTTGCGCGTGTAGAACTCAAACAAGAACTGGTCGCGGAAGAACCGGGAAAACGAGTGCACGAGGATCGTGTCGAAGGCAGGCGGCTTGGTCAGGCCCGCCTCGATCATGGCCTGGAAACCAGGACGCTTGTCATCGGTGGCGGTGTTGCCCGGCTCGACGAACTCGGTCACGACACTGAAGCCCTTGGACGCGGCGTAGGCGGAGAGCTGCCGTCGCTGATCCGGGATCGAGAGATCGCTGTCCGCCTGGCGGGCTGTGGAGACGCGAAGATAGAGCGCGGCGTGCGACTTGGGCGGTTTAGACAGCTGCTGGCGGGCCAAGACCTTGCTCCGGTTAGGGCAGGGGTCCCAAGATCGCGTCGAGATCCTCTGCCAGGACGGTTTCGACCAGGCGGATCATCTGCTCGGTGACGGGCAGGACATCCGGCCACGCGCCGACTTCCACCACTGAGACGACTGGCGGAGCGCGTCGGGACATCCGCTCTGGAATTTTTTTTGTTCCTTTCGGTCGGCCTCTAGGTCGCGTCATGCCCGCACGGTCTGCGCGCCTGGCGAGCCGCGCAATCCGACCGCCATGAAAGGGAAGCTTCGAGCGTAAGAAAGAACGGCGTTGAGACCGCGCGCCGGCTGCCCGCCTATTGCGCGCGACCGAGCTCTGGCGCCAGCCGGCGCGACGCCAAGCTCCTGTCGCGCCGAACCCGTCCTGTGTCAGTCTTGCGTCGCGATCTGGCGGAGCGCCTGCTCGAAATACTCCGCGGGCTGACCGCCCGAGATCAGGTAGCGGTCGTTGATCACCACGGCCGGGACGGAGTTGATCCCGGCCGCCTGCCAGGCCCGCTCAGCGTCGCGAACTTCGCTCGCATAGCGTCCGGAGGTCAGCACCTCGTGGGCGGCCTGCGGATCGAGGCCCGCTTTCATCGCCGCGCGGACGAGCACCTCAGGGTCGGCAATGTTCTCATTGGCCGTGAAGTTGGCTTCGAAGAGGGCGTGCTTCAGCGCGGCCTGTTTACCGACCAAGCCGGCCCAATGCAGCAGACGATGCGCATCGAACGTGTTGTGGATGCGGCTGTTCTCATCGAAGGCCATCGTGAAGCCAACGGCGGCCGCCCTGTCGCGGATCATCTGGCGGCTTGCGTCCATCTGTTCGCGCGTAGACCCATACTTCTGCGCCACATGTTCGATCCGGTTCTGGCCTTCCGGCGGCATATTGGGATTCAGCTCGAACGGCTGGAAATGGATCTTCGCGTCTACGAGATCGCCGACGCGCTCCAGCGCCGCTTCCAGCCCGCCCAGGCCGACGACGCACCACGGGCAGGCGACGTCGGAAACAAAATCGATTTTCACAGTCTTGGTCATGCGCGGTCCAGATAACGGTCAGGTCGGTGATATGGGGCGTTGGATCGCGATTGCATCGCTTCGGCGGTGGGAGGATCGACCGCTCAACGTATGACGGGGCGGGCAGCCCTCTACCACGACCGTCTTTGTCGTCTCCCGATGCGACCTTGCCGAGCATGGGCGACTCGTCCTGCAAAGGGGCTCGCTGGCGGGGTTATGTATGACAGCGGATGAATTCGGCGAGATGATCGAACGCGTGGCGCCGGGCGTTCAACGCAAGCCCGTGCTGGAGACCACGCAATTTCGCGTCGGTCACAAGACTTTCGCCACATTGGGCTGGCCCTCCGAGGGCTGGGCGGTGGTGAAGCTGTCGCTCGCCGAACAGCGGCGTGTCTTGGCCGCCTCGGACGCCTTCGCGCGCGAGCCAGGCCGCCGGCGCAATTCAGGGGTCACTCTGGTGCGCCTCCAAGGACTTGATCCCGAACTCCTGGCCGACGTCCTGGCGGTCGCCTGGCGTGAGGCCTACGCGATTCCCACGTCGCCTCGCCGACGCCCAGGCGGACGGGCGGACGTTATCGCCGCGTAAGCGCCGCAGGCAGGCGCTGGCTCGACCAAAGACCTCGGCCCGCGGCGCGGGCCTCGGCCTCGGCTTTGGCGTAGAAGCCCTTGCTGTAGCGGCGATATTCGCTGGCGAAGCCGCTGCGGATCACCGCGGCGTTAACGTCCGGGGTGGCGGTCGACCAGCACTTCCCGACAAAGCGGCCGTACCGATCGCGATTGACGAACCGGCATGCGACATGGCCGCGAGTCAAAGCGATCAAGGCTAGGCGGGCTTCCTCGGCGAAGGGCTGCGCCGGTGTCTTCCCGCGCGCCACTTCAGGCGCATCGACGCCGTACAGCCGCACCCGCTCATCGCCGCAACGCAGGGTGTCGCCGTCGTGGACGGCCGGAGCATCGCAAGTGATCAGCGTCGCGGCGGCGAAAGCGAGGAACATGACGCGGCCCATAGCCTGCTTTGCGCTCGCTTCGCCATGGGCCTGGTGGCGCATCTTTCCTGGCGGTCGCTCCCGCGACCGCGTGCTTGGGGGCGCCGCCCCCTGGCGCACTTCGCAACGGTTTCCGCCCAGCTTCGCGGGCGCGAGCCGGGCAATGGCTCGAAGGCGGCGACGGCTGCAGCCGGGTCCCCGCGAAACCGCCGCTCCGTTTACACCCCCCGCTCTCGCCGAGGGGCAGGGGTCAGGCGCGACCTGCACCTGACCCCAACCCCATACGAGAGACCCATCATGTCCGTGTCCAGTCAAGCAGCCCAAGAAACGCCGCGCGAAGGGCTGATCAGCCCCAAGGGCTTCGTGCTTACCGAAGCCGCCTCGCCTGACACCGCCCAGCGCCTTTCGGGCTTGAAAAAGGCCGAACTGGTGGCGGCGGCCGAGCCCGATCTCGTCAAGGCCCGCTGGCTCCCCGTCTTGCTGCGGACAAGGTCCACGGCTCCGCCGCAGTGGGCCGAAGAGACGGCGTCGGCGTCGGCCCCGGACCACGGCCAGACCCTGGAGGACGCCGCCGAGACGGCGTCGGCCGCAGAGTTGGCGGCGGCCGAGTAGGGCGGGCAGGGCGGGTCGTCGTTCCGGCGACCCGCCTTTCGCGCGCAGCCGGGGCGGCCTCTTGGCGTCTTGAGGGAAAAGGGCTCCCCGCCGCCATGCGACGGGAGCGATAGGGGATCAGGCCGGGTGGTCGACGTCGGCGTCCGGCCCGGTCTCAAGCTCGGGCTCAGGCTCGCGACGCTTGGTCGGCGCGTCCAGACCAGATCAAGGCCATCCTCGGCGGCAAAAAGGGCCCAGCATTCGCACCGCCGGGTCCCTGGTGGCGCCGAGGCTGACCGATAGGGAGCCGCCGCCCTACTTCGACTTCTACTTGCAGGCCGAGCCCATCTCGGCGCCTTGGGCTTGGTCCCGGCCAGCAGGCCACGGCGTGGCCGGCTCGCCGCCGATGGCCCCTGCGGCCAACCTTCGTCACGCGGATGGGCCGGGCGCGGCTGGAGCCGTTGAAACCGTCGGCCGTGGCCCCGACCTCACCGCTAAGAGCCCTGGAGCCGCCTTTCGCCGCGAACGCGCCGCGTCCGTCGCGGCCTCTCTTGGCTGCAACCGGACCGAGGCGTCGGCCGCCGTCAACCTTGGTCTCGGGTTTCTTCCCCGTCGCGCCGCCCTGGTGCCGGGCGCGACTTCCTCGCGAGGCAACAAACCCGCGCCCAGCGGTCCTGCGCTGCGCTGCGGGTCCGCGAGCGGACTGCCGACCCCCGTCGTCCCCGGTCTTCGGAGCGCCATCGAGGCTGCGAACGGCGCGGCCCGGAACCAGCGAAAGGTAAGCTCCAATGGCTCGCATCGGTAAGTTCACGGCCACGGCCGACGGTTTCACCGGCTACATCCACACCTTGCAAATCCGCGTGTCGAACGTGGTCTTCAAGGCCATCGCAGGCGATCCGGCCAAGTCGCAGCCCGTCTACCGGGTCTATGCCGACGGCGCCGAGATCGGTTCTGTCTGGAAGTACAAGTCGAAGAAGGGCGTCGATTTCCTGTCGGTCAGCCTCGACGACATCAGCTTCCCGGCGGCTGTGAACGCCCGCCTCTTCCCGGCTGAGGACGGCTTCGATCTGGTCTGGAGCCGTCCCACCAAGCGGCGCGAGCCTGAGCCCGAGCTTGAGACCGGGCCGGACGCCGACGTCGACCACCAGGCCTGATCCCCATTGCTCCCCGCCGGATGGCGGCGGGGAGCCCTTTTCCCTCAAGACGCCAGGAGGCCGCCATGACGCGCGCCGAAAAGACCTCGCGCCCGAACGGCGCGACCCGCCAAGACCCCTATACGTCCATCACCAACCAGATCCTCGCCAACCTCGCCCAGGGCGTGACCCCCTGGACCAAGCCCTGGACCGCCGGCCACGCCGCCGGCCCCGTCTCGCGGCCCCTGCGCCACAGCTTCGAGCCCTATTCCGGCATCAACACCCTGGTGCTCTGGGGGACCGCGGTCGAACGGGGCTACGCCGCCCCCATCTGGATGACCTTTCCTCAAGCCCTCGAACTTGGCGGGGCGGTGCGCAAGGGCGAGAAGAGCACCACGGTGGTCTACGCCAATCGCATCACGCGCCAGGACACCAACGACCAGGGTGAAGATGTCGAGCGCTCGATCCCCTTCCTGAAGGCCTATCCGGTCTTCAACGTCGAGCAGATCGACGGTCTTCCCGAACGGTTCCGGGCCGCGCCCGTGACCCTTCCCGAAAGCGAGCGCATCGCCCGGGCCGACGCCTTCCTCGCCGCGACGAAGGCGGAGGTCGTCCACGGCGGCGACATGGCCTGCTACGAGCTCATCGCCGACCGCATCCGCATCCCGGAGTTTGGCGCCTTCGCCAGCGCCCACGACTACTACGCCACGCGCGGTCACGAGACCGTCCACTGGACCCGCCACCCCTCCCGGCTGGATCGCGACCTTGGCCGCAAGACCTTCGGCGACGAGGGCTATGCGCGCGAGGAACTGGTGGCTGAACTTGGCGCGGCGTTCCTGTGCGCCGAGCTGGGCGTTGATCTTCGGCCGCGTGAGGACCACGCCGCCTATATCGGCCATTGGCTGACCGTCCTGAGCCAGGACAAGCGGGCGATCTTCAGCGCCGCCGCCCATGCGCAAAAGGCGCTCGACTACCTCAAGGGGCTCCAGCCGCCAGGCTGAGCCGATCCTCAGGCGGCCTGGTCGGCGATCCCGGCAGGCCGTCCGGTGGCTGGAAGTCGAAGCGGAGCGGCGGGGTCTCGATCCACGCCCCGGTCGGCGCCACGGGCCGCTTGGCGTTGGCGATATGGACCAGCAGCTCGTTCATGCCCCGCGACACCGCGTGGGCCCAGGCCGCATGGCCGATATCGGCCGCGCGGCTGATGTCGTCGGCGGCGTCAAGGCAGAACAGCGTCCGCCCGCCGTCGGCGTCAAGGCGCGAAAAGGCGAACCGGCCCGACCGACGGACGAACTGGGCGTCATGGTGATGGAGGCTGATGAACCAGTCCCCGTCGATCAGCACCGTCCCGTTGTCGGTCATCGCGCACGCTCCCCGCACTTCGCGGTTCCGAGGCTAGGAAGATTTTCCGATTCTTTCCCAGGGCTTGTCTTTGGTTCGCGCCAATTTCCAGTGGATTGAGCGTCGAATGTCGTTGCGCAACAAGGGTTTGCGCGGTCCGGACAGACGCCTCCAAACGCCCGCCGGGCGCTCTTGATCAGGTCCGCGAAGCCTGGCCGTCCGCCGTTCCCCACCGGCGGCCGGCCGGCGGCGGTCCGACCCCTTCATGGCGATCTTCCCCCCATCGCCCGGTCGGACCGCCGCCCCTGGGCGACACGCGTGAGCGGCGGGCTGGAGAACCTCATGTCGGTCATCGGTCACTTCCGTCGCGAGGGCGACGGCTTCACCGGTCGCATCGCGACCCTGGGCCTGGACGTCGCCGTCCGGCTCGTTCCGTCAACGCGCGCCAGCGCCAAGGGGCCTGACTACCTCGCCCTGATCGGTGAGAACGAGGTTGGGGCCGCCTGGCGGGCCAGCGACACCAGCGGCGCGCTGCTGAACATCAAGCTCGACGATCCCACCTGGTCCGAGCCGGTCAATGTTCGGCTGATGGCCGCCGAGGACGGCGTGCTGCCCCTGACCTGGATCCGGCGCACCGAGGACAAGCCCGACCGAACCGCCGACAAAGCCGCCACTCCGCCGGGGCCGGACTGATCGGCCGTGCCCAGCGCGCCATCAGCCTTCCTCCAGCCCTCCGTCCGGGTCCTCGTAGGAGAGCTCGATGGCGCGCGCGATATAGTCGTCCACGCTGGCGTCCTGCCGTTCGAAAAGCTTGCGGATTTCGCCGGCGATGTGCCGAAATCCCGCGACCCAAGTCGCCGCCGGCACGCGCGACAGACGCGGGCCGAACTCGGCGAAGAGGTCGCGGGTCAGCACGTAGAACGCTGTCGCCATCTTGTTGTCCATCAGCAGCAGCGGCAGCTCGGGCCAGTTGAACTGCACCCCGAGATGGATGGCGGCGGCGTCGCTCCGCGTCGCCTTGGCGAACAGCCTCACCTTATTGAAGTCATAGGCGCGGCGGCCCTTTTCGAAGTCGCGGTAAGTCCGAAGGGAGACCCCCATGGCGACCGCGACCTCCTCCTGGGTCATATGGCGCTCTTTTCGAAGCATTCTGACGATTTCGGACAGAAGCTGCGCCTGACGCGCGAGAGGCGTCTTTGGTGCGGCCGCCATGCGTCACTCCAAGCCACTAATCAACCAGAAGAATAGTTGTCCAGCAAACGCAAGCGCCCGCAACGGCTTTGGTGGCGGTCCCGTCCGACGACGGAGGGTTTGTGGCGGGGTTTGGCAAATTCGCTTGAGGCGGCGCCGCATCGATTAGCCGTTGCAGCTCTAGCGGCAACGATCTCGAAGCCGACCGGCAACGTCATTCCCAGCGGGTCGGTGCGGGTTGCCGGTTGAGTCGCTGATCCACAGGAGAAGTTCGAGCCGGTGCGCGCCGGTGGCGCGGCGCAATCGACGGCGCGCCGTAAGCGAAGAACGATCTTCGGCTCAAGGGAGCCGTCGCGTGGGTCGAGACCGGGATGCTTTTGAACGGACGCTGCGGACCTTGCGTGAGCGATTGGCCGACGGCTCGGCGTCGCAGGGCGCGGGACTGCATGTGCACGCCCTCGCGGCCGATCTGGACGTGAGCCAGACGCCCGTGCGCGAGGCCCTGGCCCATCTGGCCGGCGAGGGCCTCGTGGCGCGCCTGCGGGGCGGCTACCAGACCATCGTCTACGACAAGGCCGCGCTAGCGGAGCTCTACGAGCTGGCCGGCCTGCTGGCGTCCGCCGCCATTGATGACCGTGCGGAGGTGCGCCAGGCTGCCCAGCCGTCGAGATTGATCGAGCTGCTGGCGGGCGCCACCCGCAATCGCGCCGTCGCCGCCGCCCTGCATCGCGTGCTTGCCCAGCTGTCGCCGTTCGAACCGGCCGAACGCGCCGTGCTCGGCGACCAGGACCAGGACGGACTGCGCGCAGCCTTGCGATCGGCGCCGGAAGGCGCGGCGACCAAGCGCCTGGTACGCGGCTATTTTCGTCGGCGCGCGCGCCATGCGGGCGAGATCATCGCTGTATTTCTGGGGCTTTCGAGCGGGCGCGCAGCGCGCAATCCCAGGTCGCAAATATAGATTTGAATATACGTCGCGCGAGTCGCCTTCTGAACGCGTCGCAACACCGCGACGACACAGCCCAGGAGGTCGTCATGACCCGCTCCACTATCCGGCTGATCCGCTTCGGCTCGGCCAAGACCCTCACCCAGGCCCAGATCCCCTACGGGGAACTGGAGTCGGGAAATCCCTTCGACGGCTACGGCGTCTAAGCGCCGGTCGCCGCGCCGCCGACGCGGTCTGGCCGGCGGCGCTCTGGCAACCCTCAACTCAGGACGAAGTCGATGAACATCAAGTTCCGCATTATCCGGTTTGGCGCCGCCAAGGCGCTGACCCAAGCTCAGATGCCCGTCGGTGAGCTCGAAAACGGCGACCTCACGAGCCGCTGGGGCATCTGAACCCCAGCGCGGTCCGGGTCGCGTCGCCCAGCTGTTTCATTCGAAGGGAAGGACGATGCGACTCTGGCTCGCTCCACACGTCTTCGCCGTCACCATTGGCCCGGACATTGTCGTGCTCGACGTCCTCTCCGACACCTATTTCTGTCTCGCCGACGCGGCGTTGCATCTTCGGCTCGGCGCCGACGGCGCGGTCGATGTCGAACCCGCCGAGGCCGCCGATGACCTTCTCGAGGCCGGGCTCCTCCAGACTGCGCCGCCGCCGCCCCGTGCCGCCGCGCGCGAGATCCGTCAGGGTCGGCCTTCCTCGCCATCGCCAATCTCTCCGCGCGCCGTCGGCGTGGCCCTGCGCGCCAACCTCACCGCCGCCAAGTCGATCGATCAGCTTCCTTTCGCGGACGTGCTGTCCTTGGCAGGGCCGCTCGCCGAAACGGTGTTTGAAGCGCCCACCACGGAGTTGTTGCGGGAGGCCGACCGCTTTGCCCGACTGGCCCCCTGGCTTCCGCGCGAAGGCCTTTGCCTGATGCGCAGCCTGCAGCAACGCCTCTACTTGACCCGGCTGGGCCATGCGGCAGCCTGGGTCTTTGGCGTACGCACCTGGCCCTTCAAGGCCCATTGTTGGTTGCAGGCCGGCGACGTCGTGCTCGACGACACGCCAGAGCACGTCGGGACCTATACGCCGATCCTGGTGGTCTGATCGTGCGTGACTACCTGATCATCGAATCCACACCCGGTGACGACCTCGAGGAACGTCGATCGGCTGAGGCCATCGTGCTGGCGACGGGCGCCTGGACGAAGGTCGCGCAGCGCCGCTGGTTTTCGGTCTTTCTCGAAACCGAGAAGCCGCCGCGTTACCGGCATCTACCCGGCGTGGCCGGCGCCTTGATCGGGGAGGTGTTCGACGCGGAGGCGGCGCGGGCAGGGCGCGGGCAGGACATCGATATGCTTGGCTTTGGCGCGGAAGCTGACAGCGCGGCGCGGCGGCTCATCGAACGTGGCTTTGGTCGTTACGTCGCCATCCTCAACGACGACGCAGGCCCCGCGCGTGTCCTTCGCGATCCGCTCGGGGCGATGAACGCGATCGGATGGCGGCGCGGCGCTCTGCGCTTCATCGCCTCGCGCCTTCCCGACATCCCTGGGATCCGCCCGTCGGAGCTGGTCGTCGACTGGCAGGCCGCCGTCGACATCCTGCGCCAGAAGAACCTCGCCAGCCTGGTGACGCCGCTTGAAGGCGTTGTGACCTTTCCGCCGGGTGTTCTGGCGGATGAGGCCGGCCGTGGGGCGCGCCTTTGGTCGCCCGCCCGATTTGCGCGAACCCCTCTGACCGGCGTCGTCCCCAGAGACCTTCGGGTCCTGGTCGATGGGGTGGTGGCCGCATGGGTCCAGCGCCGCGAAGGCCTTTTCTGCGAAATGTCGGGCGGGCTCGACTCCGCCATTGTCGCCACCAGCCTCGCCAGCGTCGGCGCGCCGCTGCGTTACGGCCTCAACCATGCCTATCCTGAGCGGGAGGGTGACGAACGGCGCTTCGCCCAGGATCTGGCCGACAGGATCGGGGTCCCGCTGGTGGTGGTCGAACGCCAACCCTTGCGCCTGACCGCTGACAAGATCCTGGCGGGCGCGGGCGGCATGCGCCTCAACTACGCTGGCGGCGATCCCGAGCACGACGCCGACCTGGCCGCACGTCATAGCGAACCGGGGATCGACGCGATGTTCACCGGCTGTGGTGGCGACGGTGTCTTCTTCCAACCCGCCCATCCGAGCCTGGTGAGGGATGTTCTTCGCGGTCGCTGCGGAGCGCGGCTTGCCAGTCTAGATGTCCTGGCGCGGCGGAACGCGACCACGGTCTGGTCTATCCTGCGTCGTGGCCTCAAGCCTCAGGACGTGACAGCCGGCGCGGGCGTCGAGCAGTTCCTCGATGCCCGCGTCCTGACGACACCGGTTCGCAAGCATCCCTGGCTCGACGAGGCGCGAGACATCGAACCCGCCAAGCAGTTGCAGATCCTAATGCTTGTGAACGGTCTGAGCGTCCTTGGCGACAGCCTCCACCACGCCGCCGGAGACGTCATCGATCCGCTGATGAGTCAGCCAGTCGTTGAGTTCTGCCTCTCCGCGCCGGCTGGCGTGCTGGCGGTGGGCGAGCTCAATCGTCCCTTTGCGCGTCGTGCCTTCGCTGAGCGCTTGCCCGCGTCGATCCTCGAGCGGCCGTCGAAGGGCGCGGTAACGAACTTCATCCTGCGCAGTCTCGGTTCAAGCCTAGATTCCCTGCGGCCGTTTCTGCTCGACGGGCTCCTCGCTAAAGCCGGGGTGCTGGATCGCGAGCGGCTCGACGAGGCTTTGCAGCGCGAGCAGTTCCTGTGGTCGAACACAGCCTCGCAGGCCTTCATCCTGCTGGCGATGGAGGCCTGGACGCGCCGCTGGACGGGCGCCCAGGCCTTGGGCCGGGCCGAGGTCGCCTACGGGGCGGCGACCTCGGTCTGAGGCCGGACGATCCCGAGGTTCTCGTCCAGGAAGGCGAAGATCCGCTGGTACTGATCGCGGACATTGCCCGGCGTTTCGACGACGTGGGTCTCGCCCCGATAGGTCAGGAAGATCGCGTCCTTGCCCTGGCGATAGAGCGCGCCGAAGAGGTTCTGCGGCTGCTCGATATATTTGTCGAGGTCGCCGTAGATGATCATCATCGGGGTGGTGATCCGATCGACATAGGTGATCGGACTGTTGCGCTGGTAGAGGTCGGGGGCCTGCCAAGGGGGGACGCCCATCCGAGCCTGGCCTGTTTCCGTCCAGCCCGATCCCGACATCAGATAGTACCCGTTCTCAGGGTTGGTGTTCGCCCACGGGCCGACCATGGCGTAGGCGCTGGTCAGGTTCACGGTCGGGGCGCCGGCGATGACGGCGCGGAGGCGCTTGGTCTGCTCCGCCGCCGCCACAACCGTATAGCCGCCATAGCTATGGCCCCAGGCCGCGACCCGGTCGCCATCTACCAGACCGTCCTTGGCGGCGGCATCGACGGCCGCGAAGATCTGATCGGCCATGGCCTCGATCGGTTCGCGCCCGTCGGGATAGGGCATGGCGGGCACCAGCGCCGCGTAGCCGTGGGCGGCCAGGAGGATCGGATTGGTTCCCATATAGAGCGTTCCAGGCGCGAGGGCGCCGGATGGCGACATCGGCGCGGCGGGGTAGGGCAGCACCACCACGGGCGGTTTTCCGCCGCCGGGGAGGGGCGTGGGCGGCAGATAGAGCCAGCTCGTCACCGCCTTGCCGTCAATGCTCTTGTGGTGGACGGCGATGGGCTTGGCGATGTCGACGCCGGCCAGGTCGGCATTGACCGCCGTCAGCGGTCGAGCTGAACCCGCCGCGTCGACCCAGGAAACGGTCTGGACGCCGTGTTCGTCGCGACGCGTCTGGACGGCGCCCTGGGCGGTTCGAGCCACGATCCTGGCGCCGTCCTGGGCGGCGCGGACGCGAGGACCCACCCAGGCCTCCGTTGGTGTCGCGCCCTCCGCCAGGCCCAGGCTCGCCAGCGGCGGTACGAAGTTCTGGGCGCCACGGAAACCGGGCGGCGGGTCGGCCAACGGGACCACATCGCTTGCCGCGACGCCCCAGGACTTGCCGCCCTGCGTCGTCACGCGCCAGACCTTCGCGCCCGCGGCGACGGCCCAGGCCTTTGTCGAGACGCCAAGCGCCCGGGCGCCGTCAGGCAGGCCGGCGGTGAGATTGACCGGGCCGGTCGGCGTAACGCGCCAGTAGTCGGCGCGGCCACCGGCTTTCGGGCGCGCGAAAACGACCGGCGCCCCGTCGAGCCAGTCCCCCAGCGGCGTGCCGGCGGTGTCGTAGGTCGGGCCGAAGACCGGGGTCAAGGCGCCCAGATCGACGGGGGAGGCCGTCGCCGTGGCGGTGAAGCGCCAAAATCGGCCCGCCGAGAACGGGACATCGCCTTCGCGCGCGAAGGCAAGCACCTCCCGGCCGTCCTGGGACCAGGCGAGCAGCCGGTTCATGACCTCGCATTTGAGGCACGGGAAAGTGGCCTTGCCGTTGTCGAGGTCGATGACCGCCAGGCGATTGAACTGCGAGGGCGAAGCCGTGGTCTTGGGGCCCTCGTTGAGGCGCTGGATGTCCTCGCCCTCGACGATCGCCGCGACCGTCTTGCCATCGGGCGCCAGGGCGAAGTCCTCGATCGTTCCGCCAACGAGGGGGCGCGCCGTATTGTGGCGAAGGTCCAGCGTCACCAGGCCGACCTGCGGCCCCTTGGGGCGCAGGTCTCGATAGCGACCGCTGCCGATCGCCGTCACCGCGACGTCGCCCTTGGCGGTGTCGGCCCACATCTTCGTCAGCCGCGCCTGGGTCTCAAAGCCGAACCGGATCTGGAAATCCGGCCATGACATCGGCACGGCGGCGACGAGGATTTCGTCGTCGGAGCGCCAGACGACATCGGGGCCAAACTGCGGGATCCGGGGCGAGACGCCCAGCCACCGCGCCTCGCCGCTATCGAGATCGACGACGCCCAGCTCGTAGCTGTGTCCGATCATCCGTCCGACGGCGAGCCGCTTGCCGCCGGGCGAAAGACCGAGCGCGGTGTAGCCTGCCCCGGCCGGGAGGTTGAGGGGCCGCTCCTGGCCGCCAGCCTTCAGGTCGAAGAGCTGGATGCGGCCGAGGGCCAGGCGCGTCTGGCGTTCCAGGTCCCAGATTGGCGCGCTGTCGTATCGGGCATAACGCTGGACCACGAGCCAGCGCTGGGTGGTGTCCAGGCGGACCGATCCCAGGCTCTCAAGAGCCAGAAGTCGGTCCACGGTGAAGGGCTCGGCCGCGGCTGGCGTTGGGCAAACCAACGCGCAGCCGACCGCGAGCGCCGCGAAGCGTCGCATGATCATTCTCCAGATTTCAGGTTGGGGTTTGGCCTACCAGGCCTTGGTCAGTTGCAGCGTGACCATGCGGCCGAGCGGGTCGGCGTTGGTCGGGTCGTAGCCCATGCCCAGCGGGTTGTCGTAGAAGGGCGGGGCGGTGTCGAAGAGGTTCTGGACGTTCAGCGACCAGGACAGGCCCCGCACGCCAGCCAGGCGCTCGGGTTGCCAGTGGAGCTGCAGGTCCAGAGTCGTCCACGGCTGAACCCGTCGGCCGGTTTCGGCGTAGGTGTCGCCGAGGTGGTTGAGCCCGGTGGTGACGCTGAAGGCGTCGTGGGTCCAGGTGGCCGAGACCCGCGCCCGCAGATCGGCGGGGTAGCCGGCGCGGCCAGCCAGATCCTGCGCGACCGACGCGGGCGTGATCTTCCGCCTGTAGTGCATCAGCCAGGAAAGGCTGGCGTTCAGCACAAGCGGATCGCCGGCGAGGCTGGTCCGGTAGGCGGCGGACGCATCGACGCCGGAGACGTCCAGGCTGCCGGTGTTGACGTTGCGGGCCTCGACGATCGCCCGGTAGTCCGTCGCCGGATAGACGCCCAGGTTCCGCGCGTTTGGGCTGGCGATCAGCGCCTGGACCCTGGCGAGATCGGCGGCGTTGGTCGAGGGGCTGATGAAGGTGCGAAACGGGGCCAGTTCGGACGACGTCAGCGCCGTGGCCAGGCTGCTGATCACCGGCGAGGCGATGCGGTCGGTGAACTTGGTCCGATAGACGTTGAGGCCGAGGGTCAGTTCCGGCTTGGTTGGCGGCGTGAAGCTCACACCGCCCGTCCAGGACTTGGCCGTTTCCGGGCGCAAGGCGGTGTTGCCACCCTGGTAGAACAGCGTCGGGACTTGCCCAGCCCCGTAGTCGAGAGCGATCGGGCTGATCGAGAAGGGCAGGTTCAGCTCCGGGAGGGACGGCGCGCGAAAGGACGTGCCGTAGCTGGCCTTGACCGTCAGGCCGCCGCCGGGCTCCCAAATGACGCCGACCTTCGGGTTCCGCGTCGAGCCGACGTCGTCATAATCCTCGATGCGGCCCGCTAGCGACAGTTCGAGTCGTTCGACCAGCGGCATCGCATTGGACGCGCCCACCAGCGGCACGTTGAGCTCGGCATAGGCGCTGCGCACGTCCCGGCTGAACCGCCGCTCGACCTTGGCGGTCGGGCTGTAGCCGCTGAAGAAGCTCGCGCCGCCGGTGCGCAGCGCCTCGCGCCGCAGCTGCCCGCCGATCGCCAGGCGGATGGCCCCGCCCGGAAGCGAGAAGAGCGGCCCGTCGAAGGCGAGATTGGCCGACCTCATGGTGCTGCGGAACTTGCTGACGTCCCAACCCGAGAGGACGAAGTCGAGCACCGTCGCCGCGTTCGAGCCTTGGCCGATGAACGGATTGAAGTAGCCGTCGCGCGCCGCCGAATACGACGACAGCGGGCTGTCGGCCGTCGCGCCCAGCGCCTCGTTGAGCTTTGTCGAATTGACCTGATGGCTCGATCGGCTGATGGCGAGCTCCTGGGCATAGGTGCCGAAGAGGTTGCCGTTCCAGCCGGCGGGCAGCTTGGTCTCGGCGCCAAGGCTGGCGCCGAGGCTTTCGGACACCACCGGGTTCGACACCCCGCCGAGTTCGCGGGAAAAGGAGTAGGCGATCCGCTCGGACGCCTGTCCGGTGGGCGAGACGAAATAGGGATTGGCGGCCGAAACGATCATCGTCGCGACAGGCGCGGTGTTGGTGTTGGCCGTTTCGCGATGGGCGAACCGCAGGTCCGTTGAGAGCTGGAAGCGCCCGACGTCCTGCTCGGCCGAGATCACCGCGCTGTGGCGCTCGGACTTGGGCATGATGTCGATCGTCGCGCGCTGGTTCTCCAGGTTGGCCGTGCCGCGCACGAAATCGCTGGGCTTGAGGCCCACGCCGTTTTGCCCGGCGGGGATGGCGTAGGTGGCGACATAGGCGCCCGTGGCGTCCGGCCGCAGGATGTTGCCCGGCGCGGTGAACACCGAGCGGCGCCAGTCGGTGCCACCGAGGGCGCGCAGGTCGGCATAGCCGGCGAAATCGCGATCGGCGCCGCGCAGCCGACCGGTGCGCGTGTATTCGTACGCCGCCAGCACGTGGCCGCTGTCCCAGGTCTGGCCCAGCGCCTGGCTGAACAGATAGCGGCTGTAGCCGCCGCGCGTCGCGGTGGCGCCGCTGGCCCGCGTCTCGCCGCCGTGCAGGTCGGTGCGCAGCTTGATGTTGACCACGCCTCCAACCGCGTCGGCGCCGTACAGCGCCGAAGCCCCGTCGAGCAGCACCTCAACCCGGCCGACGGCGGCGAACGGGATCGACGAGATGTCGGTGAAGTCGCCGTAGTAGCCCGCGCCGGCCATGCGCTTGCCGTTGAAGAGCACGAGGGTGGCTTCCGCGCCCAGGCCGCGCAGGTCCACGCCCGTGCCCCGCGCGACATTCGAGCCGTTCGGGTCGGCTCCAGTCGAGACGGTGTCCTCGCTGGCCGTGCCGCCGAACGCCTGCGGAAGAAGGGTCAGGGCCTCGGCGATGCTCGAATAGCCGGCCTTGTCCATGTCGTCGCGACCGAGGACGACGACTGGCGAGGCGGTGTCCTTGACGCCCCGGATGTGCGTGCCGACGACGACCTCGGCGACCGTGGTCGTATCAACGTCGCTCGGAACGGCGGCCATGTCCTGCGCCGCGCCTTCGAACGCCTGGGTCGGGGTGCTGATCGAGATGCGCCGCGGCTTCAGCACAACGACGCCAGGCCGGACCTGCTCGACGGCGATGCCGCTGCCGCTGACAAGCTTCTCGATCGCTTGCCGGGCCGTGAAGCGGCCGTCCAGTTTCGGCGCCTGGAGCCCCGCGACCAGTTCGCTTTCGAAGAGGATCTTGGTGTTGCTCTGCTTGGCGACGGCCAGCAGAGACTCCTTCATCGGCGCCGACGGCAGAGCGAACGGAAGCGTGGCTTCCTGGGCGGACACGATCGCTGGCGCGGCGATGGCCAGAACGCTGATCGAAACCGTACTCAACAAACTAAGCGACTTGCGCGTCATCTTTCTCTTTCCCCCGCCACCGGCGGGCGCGATCGAGCTGATGCGCCTTGATCACCGGTTAAGCGGGGTTGAGACGTTCGAAACGGGAGCGAAGGACATCGCCCCATGAAATAAATGTGACGTCAGGCTGGCTTGTACGGTTTGGGATGCAGTTCGACGTCGCCGTTCGATTTTCTCACGCTCTCCAGGCCATAGAGGGACGACATGGCGGCGATGAAGTCGCCGTTCTCGCCAGCCGGGAACACGCCATTGATGACGCGGTCGGCGTCGACGCCGTCGCCAAGAATGATCTTTTCCTGGCTGTAGCGGTTCAGCTCGGCCACGGCGGCGGCGAGCGGGAGATCCTGGAAAGTGAGGTCCCCCGTGGTCCAACTGGTGGCGGACTTCACATCGATCGTCCTGGGCTTGGCCAATGCGGGCTGTCGCGCCGGAACCGCCAGGGCTTGGCCGGGCGCCAGCCGCCAGGTCGCCTTCGGAGCGTCCTTGTCAGTGATCTCGACGCTGCCCTGGGTGAGGATCACGCGGACATCCTGGCCGTCGCGGCGGACTTCGAACCGCGTCCCCAGGGCGCGGGTCTGCGTGTCGCCCGCCACGACGATGAACGGGCGCGCGGCGTTGTGGGCGACTTCGAAGAGGGCCTGGCCGCGCAGCAATTCGACCCGGCGAACGCCGGCGCTGTAACGCACGCGCACCTGGCTATCGGTGTTGAGCAGGACGCGCGAGCCGTCCTCCAACCGCGCGCTGAATGTCTCGCCAACGCCCGTCGAATAGGTCGGACGCAGCAAGGTCACACCCGCGACGGCACCGATCACCAGCGCCGCGGCGGCGGCCCCGATGGCGAGCCAAGTGCTTCGCGAGGTCTCGCGCAGACGCCAGGGCGCGGTCCTGGGCGCGCGCGCGAAGGCGTCGGCGGCGATCTGCTCGATGTCCTTGTCGCCAGCCAAGGACTGCAGCGATTGCGTCAGATCTTCGAGCCGTTCGTAGGCGGCGCGGTTATCGGGATTGGCTCTCCACGCGGAGAAGGCTTCGAGATCGTCGGTTTCAATCTCGGGGTCGCTGAGCCGCGTCAGCCAGTCGGCCGCCTCTCGGGTCGCGCGCGAAACCTCGTGTCGTTGCTGGATCATCTCGAACGCCGCCCTAATCCCGCATGGCCTTCGTCCTGACCAAGGCCTGACGAAGACGATCCTTCACCGTCCGCTCCTTGGCGCCCGTTAGCGCGGCCACCTGGCGAAAGGTGAGGCCCTTAATCTGCGTCAGCACCAACACTTCGCGCAACTCTTGCGGGAGAGAAAGAATGATCTGCTTCAAGAGGACCTGTTCCTCTTGGGAGGGCGGTGTCGACTGCGCGCGGAAGGGCTCGTCGCCGACAAGTTGGGCACGCTCACGCTGCGACCGGCGCGCGCGGTCGATGGCGAGGTTTTGCGCGACTTTGAGCAAGAACGCCTTGTGATGCTCGATCTCGCCAGACGCCTCGTGGGCGGCCGCCCGCAGCAGGGCTTCCTGCGCGAGGTCTTCAGCAAGATCGCCGTATCGCGGCAGCAGGGCGTCTTTCAGCCACGCACCGTAAAGGCGCACGAGACGGTCGAGGACGCTCGTGGCGTCTAATTGGGTTAGGGGCCGGGCGAAGCCATCCATGGATCAATCCACTTCTGATTGCCCCACAAAAATCTCGCATTTGATACGTCAGATAAAGTCCTATCTGCTCTCGATACGTCAGATTGGTTCCTCTGCCGTTTCGCGGTCCGCCGGGAAAGTCGTGATCCTTGTTGTCGGGGATCGCGTACGAATGACGACGTTGCGTCGCCAAGTTGGAAACATGGTGCGTCACCACCGCGAACGCGCGGGCGTGACCCAAGCCGAACTTGGTGATCTCGTCGGTAAATCGCTGGAGACGATCGGTCGAATTGAGCGCGGAGCGACTGCACCGAGCTTGGCGCTGTTGGAGAAGTTGGCCGCTGCTCTCAAAGTCGATCCACGCGATCTTCTTGGAGTTGGAAACTTCGCCGCGAAGAGCCGACGTGCCGATCCACTTGCGAAGCTCCTCGATAAAGTGGCCGGTCTTTCCGACGCCGAAATCGAACGGGCGGAGAAGCTTCTAACCATCGCGATGGGCTGGAAGAACGCAGAGTAGTTGCAGGCAAACAAGCGGCTTTTCAGTCGCCGATGAGCAACAATTCTGCTGCTGCCGCAAGATCGTTGCCGCCGACTACCAACAGTCGTTGCCGCTTAGGACGCCCGATCAAGTAGGAAGCCCGTAAGTCCTCGCTGAAGCGGCATGTGTTCTGACCTGCTTCCGAGATGGCCGCGCCGCGCGCAAGTACGGGACCAGGTCGGCCGCCGGGTGGGCTTCTCGGCGGCGGCTGGCGCGCATTTCTTGGTCTCACCGTGCCGTCGCTCTGCTGGGAGTTCCTGCGCCGCAATCCAGACTATCGCGCCGAGTTTGCCCGGTTCGTCCGCGGCGAAGGCCCGGTTGATCCCCGCTGGGGCTTGTCCGCGGCGGCGGATCCGGCGCTGTCGGCCGACGAGGGCAGAGTGGTTTGGCGGGCCGACGTAGCGCCGGGTGTCGTCGTGCCGGTAGAGCGCGCCTCGTTTGGTCGGCCGCGTGCCTCCCGGCTGACGCGGGCCGCGCCGGTCGCTGGCGTGGATGGCGTCCACATCCGGTTGCCGAGCGGCTTGCAGGTCCAACTTCGAAATGACGCCACACCCGCCCAGCCGCTGGTCGTGGTGCTCGCCTACGACGCGGATTTTCGTCTTCGCGTGCGCGCGGTCGATGCGCTTCGCCGCGCGGACCTGACCGACACGCCGCCGCGCTCGCGCCTCTCGTCGGCGCAACGCGAGCGGCTGGCGCGAACCCTGTTCGCGCTCGACGGGGCGCTCGAACGACGCAGCTACCGCCAGATCGCCGAGGACCTTTTCGGCGACATGGAGACCGGAGCGGACTTCAAGACCGCCTCGATCCGCGATGTCACCATCAGGCTTGTTCGGAGAGGCCGGGCCCTGATGGCCGGCGGTTATCTCAAGCTCCTCCACGGCGGCTTCTGAGGGTGGCTGAATCCGCCCTGGGCGGTCTTCGCCATCCGCCAGACGTTCCCGCTGGCGCCAGCCTCTTCCTCGCTCCGCCGCCCGGTGTCCGGGCGTTCGTGGCGGCGCCGAGGACCCTGGCATGCCGAAGAGCGACGACGAGGACGAACCGATCGAACGCCTCCTGCTGGCGCCGGAGGCGGCCAAGATCCTGCGCCTGACCGTAGGCACGCTAGCCAAGCACCGCGTCTACGGGACCGGGCCGACGTACCGCAAGAACGGCGGCCGCGTCGTTTATACGCTGCATGACGTCCAGGCCTGGTCCCGTCGTGGCGTTCGCCGATCCACGCGCGATCCCTTCGCCGTTCCCATGCTTCCAGCAAAGCCGCATGCGGCGCAGTCGGCGGCTCGCCAGGAGCACGGCGATGACGAATGACGCCACCGCCGACAGCACCATGACGCGTGTCGAACTCGTCCACCTGAAGGGCCGGATCGAGCGCTGGCTGCGCTTCGGGCGCGCCGCAGGTGAGCAGATCCAGGACCGTCGCCGGCGCACGGTGTTGTTCGCCCCGGGCGCCATCTTCGCCTTCGTTCGATGGCGCGCCGAGGCCTACGGCACGGTCGACTCCCGCATCGCGATCCTGCGAGCCGTAGCGCCGGGGCATGCGTTCACGACGTACCCGGAGGTCGCGCCGGGCGCCGAGGTCCTGCTCGACATCCGCGGCTGGGCCAAGGTCCAGGCGGTCCTGGAGGCCATCGACCGCGTCGAAGGGCGGGGACTCGCTGCGACCGATGTCGCGCCCGACTATTGGCGTCACGTCGGCGCGCGGATCGCCGTCGGTCTGCCCCCGCGCATCTACGAACGCGCACGGCACCGTGCCTGGCTTGTGCGTCGGGAGATATTCTCGTGACGCGCGGCGGCGTGCTTCCGGTCGGTCTGGCGGCGTTCTGCGGCTGCGCGGCGCTGCTCCTGAGCGATGCGCGGCGGCCTCCGCGCCTGCTGTTTAATACGACGGCGAGCGCCCCGATCGGACTCTACGCGATTGAACCGGGCCGCTTCCACACCGGCGATCTCGTCGCCGTGTTTCCGCCGTCCGATCTCGCCCGCTGGATGGCCGTTCGCGGCTACCTGCCGGCGAATGTCCCCCTCCTCAAGACACTCGTGGCGGAGCGCGGCGCGCGCGTTTGCGGCGGCGCTAGCGGCCTGACGGTGAACGGGCGTTGGTTGGCGAAGGCCCAGCCGCGAGACCACTGGGGGCGGCGTTTGCCGCGCTTCGACGGCTGCCAGGTGCTGAGCGCCGACGACGTGCTGCTGATCAACGCCGCTGCGCCCAACAGCCTCGACAGCCGCTATTTCGGACCCGTGCCGCGGCGGGGCGTGGTTGGCCGCGCGCGCCCGTTATGGACGCGGGAGGCGCGGCGATGACGCGTTCCCATCATCTTTCCCTGTTCGGTCGGACTTCCGGTTCTTTCCCCGTCCCGGTCGAGACAATGTCGGCGGTCGCGCGCAGGCGCGGTCAAGGGCGGCCGTTAGGCCGGCGCGGTTCGCGCCTTGCCCTTGACGGCGACGAGCTGGGCCGCACGCTTCCTGTGACCTGGGCGAACGGAAGACCTTCGCGCGCCGTGCGCGCGGCCGCTGCGGTGCTGTGCCTCTGCATGGCGCTGGCGTTCGCCGCGACTGGAAGCGCCGCGCCTTCAACGGAGGATTGGCGGCAAGGGCGGAACGACACGGCGTTGGTGGCCCACGCGGTCGATGAGGCCGCCCTGCGGTTTGGCCTTCCGCGACATTGGATCGTCGCGGTGATGATGGTCGAAAGCGGTGGGCGCGTGCGGGCCGTATCGCCCAAGGGCGCGATGGGCCTCCTGCAGTTGATGCCGGGAACTTGGCGCGCCCTGAGCTCCGAGTTGGACCTGGGCGATGATCCGTTTGAACCACGGGCCAACGTCATGGCCGGCGCTGCGTACCTTCGACAGATGTACGATCGGTTTGGCGCGCCAGGCTTCGCGGCCGCCTACAACGCCGGTCCGGCGCGGTATGAGCGCTATCTCGCGGGCAACGCGACCTTGCCCGCCGAAACCCACGCCTACGTTCAGCGCCTTCGGCCGCTGCTCCAGGAGCCAGGCCAGGATATGCGCCGGCATCCCGTCACAGGCTGGCGTGGTGCGACTTTGTTTGTTGCCCCTGGGCTGCCGCTGCGGGCTGGCGAGGCTGTCCGATGATGGGCGCCGGTAACGGGGGAAATGGATGGAGGAGGGCGGATTCTGGAGGACACGCGCTAAGGCAAGATAAAAGCACAGGGACCCTTCGGTCCCAAGTGGCGGAATCCATTGGTGATTTAGAGGGACCCGCACGCGCGTCGCGGCCCTCGGTCGTCGGTTTGTTCAGCGAAAACAATGCTCTGGTAGGGACCTTCGGGTCTCGCGCGCCGCGATGACCCGCGACGACGACTTCCAGCCGAGCCTGGGCCGGATCCGCGACCGCGGGGGCAGTGCTTCCAGCAGGATCCGCAGCTTCGCGTCTGAGGTCACGGCTGCGTGCCGGAAGTCCGGGCTCGGCGCTATCGATCTTGGCCCGCGACGCGGTGTGAGGAGTTTCGGCCGCGGTCGGGCTGTCACGCGCTCCCAATCCCGACGCCAGGTCGTGGTCAAGGCCAGGATCATTCGCCACCGAGGTCAGCGTTTCCGCGCCGCCAGTGTGGGGACCCATCTCTACTATCTGCGCAGAGGCGGAACCGCCCGCGACGGCGGACCCGCCGACGCCTTCGACCGTGACGGTGTTGCCGATCACGACGGCTTCGCCAAGCGCGCCGAGCCTGACCGGCACCATTTCCGCTTCATCGTCTCACCGGAGGACGCGGCCCAACTCGATGATCTTCGCGCCACGACGCGCGACCTCATGGCCCAGATGGAGAGCGATCTTGGAACGCGGCTCGATTGGGTCGCCGTCGATCACTGGAACACCGACAATCCGCACGTCCACGT
Source organism: Caulobacter sp. UNC279MFTsu5.1 (assembly GCF_900114015.1). Classification (GTDB taxonomy): domain Bacteria; phylum Pseudomonadota; class Alphaproteobacteria; order Caulobacterales; family Caulobacteraceae; genus Caulobacter. The sequence goes on from NZ_FORN01000002.1 coordinate 25,224, forward strand.
GCTGGTCCGAGGTGTCGATGATACGGGCCGGGACCTCGTCATCGATCGCGACTACCTGTCGAACGGCCTGCGCGAGCGCGCCAAGGCGTTGGTCACGCAGGAACTGGGGCCAAGGTCGGCGCTTGAGATCGCGGCGGCCGCGGACAGGGAGGTTGGCGCCGAGCGCTGGACAGGTCTCGATCGCCGCCTCGTGTCCGCCGCCAAGGGGACGGGCGAGATCGATCTTCGGCCAAGTCGCGGCGACCAACTGGACGACCGGGGGCGTCTGATAGGGCGCTTGCAGGTGCTGCAACGCTACGGCTTGGCGGAGGAGGGCGCGCCAGGGCGGTGGCGTATTGTTGAGGACCTCGAGCCGCGCCTTCGAGAATTGGCGCTGCGAGGCGACATCATCAAGTCGCTCCATCGATCCATGGGCGCCCAAGAGCGGGATCCCGCCACCCTCGTCATCGAGGGGGCTAGGCTCGAAGCGCCGGTCATCGGCAGGGTCGCTGAACGCGGCCTCCACAACGAGCTGGACGGTCAAGCCTATGTCGTCATCGACGGCGTCGATGGTCGTCTGCATCACTTCCGGTTTCGGGATCTGGCGGCGGCCGGCGATACGCCCGTCGGCGGGATCGTCGAGGTTCGCGATGCGCCGGCTGTGCAGGGCGAGCAGCCAGCGCTGCAGCTGATCCATCGATCGGACCTCTCGATCGATCGGCAAGTCGCGGCCGATGGGGCAACCTGGCTGGATCGGCAACTGGTCGTCCGCGAGCCGGCGACGCTCGCCTCGCATGGCTTCGGCGCGGAAGTCCGCGAAGCCCTCGATCGCAGGCGTGATCACCTCTCGGCTTCTGGCCTGGGCGAGGTCGACGAGGGGCGGTTCAAGCCGAGCGCCAATCTGATCGGGAAACTGCGGCGGGCCGAACTGGAGCGGGTAGAGGCCCAGCTCGCCAAGGCGGGGGCAGGGGGCGTCCATGGGGTGGAGGGGGAGGCCATCAAAGGCGTCTACGCCCGGCGCCTCGATCTCGCGTCGGGCCGGTTCGCCATGATCGAGGACGGCCTGGGATTCCAGCTGACGCCGTGGACGAAGGCGCTGGACGCCAAGCTGGGGCAGGAGGTGACCGGCACGATCACGACATCAGGGGTGGAGTGGACGCTGGGGAAAAAGCGCGGGCTTGGACTGTGATGGTGCAAGCACATGAGTGGCACGAAGATCCTCTGGGGTCAGATCCTTCTGGTGGGGGCTCTGGCCCTCGGAGGCGTCTGGCTCGCCACCGAATGGACCGCCTGGCAACTCGGCTACCAGCCTCAGCTCGGGCCACCCTGGTTTAGGCTCGGCGACCTGCCGATCTACCCGCCGCCGGCCTTCTTCGTCTGGTGGTTCATCTACGAAGCCTACGCGCCGGCGGTGTTCGTTCGCGGCGCGTTTCTGGCGGCGGGCGGGGCGCTGGCCGGCGTCGCCGCGGCGATTGCCCTTTCAATCGCGCGCGCTCGCGAAGCCAAGTCGGTGACGACCTACGGCTCGGCGCGATGGGCCACGCGCCGCGAAGTCTTGGCTGCCGGTCTCCTGGGTGGCGGCGGCGTCATGCTCGGACGCCTGGGTGAAGACTACCTCCGTCATGCTGGGCCCGAGCATGTCCTGTGCTTCGCACCGACCCGCAGCGGCAAGGGCGTGGGCCTGGTTGTGCCGACCCTGCTGGTCTGGCCGGGCTCGGCCGTCGTCCACGACATCAAGGGCGAAAATTGGCAGCTGACTGCCGGTGCGCGCGCCCAGTTCGGTCATGTCCTGAGGTTTGATCCGACCGACGCGACGAGCGACGCCTACAACCCCTTACTGGAGGTTCGGCCCGGCCCGACCGAAGTGCGCGACGTGCAGAACGTGGCCGACATTCTGGTCGACCCGGAAGGCGCGCTCGAGCGTCGAAATCACTGGGAGAAGACCTCCCACAGCCTGCTCGTCGGCGTGATCCTGCACGTGCTCTACGCTGAGGCCGACAAGACCCTGGCCGGCGTCGCCAGCTTCCTGGCCGACCCGTCGCGGACGATCGAGGCGACGCTACGGGTGATGATGTCCACCCGGCACCTGGGCGACCGCGTCCATCCTGTCGTCGCCAGCGCGGCGCGGGAGCTTTTGAATAAGAGCGACAACGAACGCAGCGGGGTGCTGTCCACGGCGATGAGCTTCCTGGGTCTCTATCGAGATCCGGTGGTGGCGGCGGTGACGTCCCGGTGCGACTGGCGCATCTCCGACCTGGTGGAGGCGGACAAGCCGGTCAGCCTCTATCTGATCGTCCCGCCGTCCGACATCAGTCGGACCAAGCCTCTGATCCGCCTCGTGCTGAACCAGATCGGCCGGCGGCTCACTGAAGGCCTGGAGGCCGCCAAGGGGCGGCGACCGCTCCTCCTGATGCTCGATGAGTTTCCTGCCCTGGGCCGGCTCGACTTCTTCGAGCAATCGCTCGCCTTCATGGCCGGCTACGGCATCCGCTCATTCCTGATCGCCCAATCCCTGAACCAGATCGAGAAGGCTTACGGGCCTAACAACTCGATCCTCGACAACTGCCATGTCCGCGTCGCGTTCGCGACCAACGACGAGCGCACGGCGCGCCGGATAAGCGACAGCCTCGGCACCGCGACCGAGATGCGGGCAATGAAGAACTATGCCGGGCATAGGCTTTCGCCCTGGCTTGGCCATCTGATGGTTTCGCGTCAGGAAACGGCGCGTGCGCTGCTCACACCGGGCGAGGTAATGCAGCTCCCGGCGCACGAAGCAATCGTGCAGATCGCCGGCATCTCGCCGATCCGTGCGCGCAAGATCCGCTACTACGCCGACCCACGTCTGGCGCAGCGTGTTCGGCCTATTGCTCCGGATCATCCGCGGTTTCGATCATCGGCGGCCTCGCCGTGGATAGGGTCTCTGACCACGCCGGGCCAGCCTGGAGCAGCTCGAACCACGGTTGCTGACGAAGGCGGTCTCAAGCAGGAGCCGGAACTTCCGGGCCTGGAACCGATCGAAACGACGGAGCCCCAGGACACCGTCGACTTGAACTGGGATGCCGATGGCGATGACCTGGCCCAGGGCGCCGAACTGCAGCGCCGGTTCGTCGGCGCCGCGCGACAGGTCGCCATGGATCCCGACGACGGCATCCCGCTCGGCGGTGGCGCATGAAGATCGCGACCAAGGTTTTCTTGCCAAGCGACACGATCCGCAAGCTGGACGCGCTGAGCCAGCGATCGGGGCGGGGGAAGTCGGAGATCGCGCGGGCGGCGATTGAGTCCTACCTCTCGCCGGATTCCGCGGAGGCCGCCGAGGCCACCCTGACGCGTCGGCTCGACCGCCTGTCGCGCCAGTTGGACCGGCTGGAGCGGGACCTCACGATCTCGACCGAGGCCACCGCGATGTTCATTCGAACCTGGTTGAAAGTGACGCCAGCGATGTCGGCCGCGGAAGACCGGGCCGCCACGACGAAAGGGCAGGAGCGCTATGCCGCTTTTGTCGAACGGCTAGCCCGACGGATTTCCGAAGGCCGGCTATTGAGAGGGGAAGTGCTAGTTGAGGTCGCGAGTGATGAAACATGACTCATCGCTGAAGTTGGGAAGGTCCGCTTCCAGCTCATCGTCCGTGAAGGCATCCCTGCTTATCGCAACGCACAGAAGGCGACGGTCTGGCTTCGGAATGTGCCGGCGATGGCCAGTGCAGATGATCAGTCGGTCATAGGCCTTGGACGCGAGCGCTACGGGCACTTCACCGCGCTACTCGGCCGCACATTGTCGTCCAGAACGCTTCTCAACAGCGAGCCCTCGACGGAAATTGCGAGAGACGAGGTTGACCGCGAAGAGTAGTAAGTTCTCCTAAGGTCGATGCGAGGAAGCTTCTTGGACCATCGATTGCCTGATGGAGACTATCCCTTCGCCGACACCCGTCTGCCCTTGAGCGAGATGGCGATGATGGAGGCACCGATGGCGCTTGAGGAGGTCCTGCGGGCGGCTGCCGCCAATGACGGCATTGAGATTATTCGAGACCAGCCCGTCGAGCTCCGCTGCGTGTCGCGCGATTTCCCAGAGGCGACCTTCATCGTTTTCTGGCCGAGCGGCGCCCAGCGCCTCAACATTCTGGCGCCGAAATCTGCGGTCACGGGCAGGGCCTAGATGCGGGCCCTACGTCACCAGCCAGCGCGACAAAGTCGCGATCACTGATCCATGGGCTGCCTGATCTGCACCACGTCGCCCACGGTGAAGTCGCACATCCTTCCGCGCGCGCTATTTCACGCCATGAAGCGTGAAGGCCAACAGCTTGTTGCGGGCCGCAAGGACGGACCCGGATATCGCGTCCTTCAATCCGGGGAGTGGGATGACCGGCTACTATGCGCAGAGCACGAAGCCGCCCTCGGTGGCTTCGACAGGTACGGAGTTGAATTCTGCCGTGAGGCCAAGCGTCAGATGGATAGTGGCAAGAGGGCGCTCGAGATCCCGAACCCCAAGCCCCGAGCACTGGTCGGCTTCGCATGCGCCTGCATTTGGCGATACGCCGCCTCGCGGAGTGGTGGTCGGCCTGAGCGGGCCCTGGGCCCCTATGCCCAACGGCTGAAAGAGGTGCTGTTCGAGGCGAGTGACTTTTCGCCTCTATTGCTCGTATCGCGCCACGCTTACGAGATCGATGCTGGCGAAACGATGAACCTTGCGATGCTGCCTCACATCTATAACGAAGAGGAGCTGCGCTTCTGGCGGTTCATCGTTTGCGGGCTGATTTTCGACCTCAAGCTGGATAATCGACCCCCACCGCCGGCCATGGCGACCCTTGCGGTCAATGATCTGGCCGAGATCCATCTGTTTGAGGATTTTCCGCAAAAGATCATGCGGCAACCCGCATTGGCGCGCAGCCTCCAGCGTATGTATAGGCCTCCTGCAAGGACCCGCCGAGGCCGCTGATCTACTCCTTGCTGAAAATCGCGTCCAGCCGCGCAGCCAAGCGATCTGGCTTCCTGGTGTCGCATTCCCAGATGACCTGCACGCGCCAGCCCATGGCCTCGAGCGCGCCAACAGCACGGGCGTCACGTTCGACGTTTCCGGCAAGTTTCGGTTCCCAGTAGTCTTGCCGCGTCTTGGGCGTAGAGGCGAGCTTGCAGCCTTGGTGCTGATGCCAGAAGCATCCGTGGACGAAGATAGCTAGCCTGTGCCGGGGAAGCACGATGTCAGGCCTGCCGGGCAAGTCGCGCCGTTGCAGCCGAAACCTGAATCCGCGTGCGTGGATAGCGCGGCGGACGAGGATCTCCGGCTTCGTATCGGCCGAGCGGATGCGCGACATCTGGAGGCTTCGCTTGGGATCAATCTCAACCATAGGATTGAAACGCGTCCATGAGCAGCTAAGGTGCGCGCCAGCGCACGGAAATTTCGAGAGTCATGCCGTCAGAGACCAGCGAACCATCCCCGGCGCCTGCGCGGGCCGACCTCGGCAAGGACGAAGCGGCCTTCGTCAGCGCGATCCGGGAGAATCGGACTTCTGGTACGGCCGCGACGGCGACCCTGACGACGGACGATCGGGTCCTAGCCCGTATCACCGACGGGATCTACCGCCAGCCTTCATCGGCTCTTCGGGAGCTGATTTCCAACGCCTATGACGCTGACGCGACCCAGGTGGTCATCGATACCGACGCGCCGCGGTTCAGGCAGATCCGCATTCGCGACAACGGCCACGGGATGGACGAGGACGCCCTTGGCCGGATGATCTATCACATCGGGGGCAGCTCGAAGCGGACGACCGTCGGCGCCAAGGTTGGAACCACCGATGCGAAGGACCCGACCCGCTCGCCAAATGGGCGAAAGCTGATCGGCAAGATTGGCATCGGCCTGTTTTCCGTCAGCCAGCTGACGTCGCACTTCCAGATCATCACCAAGGTCGCTGGCTCCGATCATCGGCTCTTCGCCGACGTTGTCCTGCGAACCTACAGCGAATCCGATGAGCCTTCGGATGGGACCTTTGAATCCGGCACCGTGAAGGTGGTCTCGGTCCCCGCCGAGGATCTGGCCTCCCACGGGACGGAAATCATTCTGCTGAACGTCCGGCCCAAGGCCAAGGACATCCTTCGCTCGAAGGACCGGTGGGAGAATATCTTCGAGCAGGAGGGCCTGCCGTCGGCAGAGCGCGATCCCGGCGCCGTTGCGCCGCCGTGGCATATTGGATTTGCGGAAACGAGCTCCCTGGACGGCGAGGAAGCCGTCTCGTTCCGGGTCCCGCCGAGCTTGCCCTGGGATTTCGATGATCCCCCGCAAGTCAGGTTCGAGAAGCTCTATCAGGGCGTGGCAGACCAGGTCGGCAGCACGACGGAGCGGCCCGATCTAGCCAAGACCCTGGACACCTATCTGGGCACGATATGGGCGCTGAGCCTGTCAGCCCCCATTGGCTACATGGGCAAGCATCCGTTCGACCTGGGCGCAGATGACAACCTTCTGGTCTTCAAGCTCTCGAACATCGGCCGGGGGCGTGCAGACCCAGTCCCGCTTCAGCCTGGACAAACGGTCCGCCAGGCGCTGGGACTGAAAGCTGGCGCGGAAGATCCTGCAGGCGGCTTCACGGTCTACATTGATCAGGTCGAGCTTCGCCGTCCCATCAGCTATCAGTATTGGGCAGCCAAAAAGCAGGGCGTCTCTCAGCCCATGCTGTTCGTTGGGTCTTACAAGCCGGACCTATCGAAGGTTAGCAAGAATATACGAGGCGGAAATCTTGCGTTCGAGGGTTACCTATTCTGGAATTCTAGGATTGTTCCTAAGGAAAATAACGGAATATTGATTAGAATTAACGGATCCAGCGGCGCGCTTTTTGATGATACATTTATGAAGTATCAGGTGTCAGAGCAGACTAGACTGCGGCAGATCACTTCTGAGATTTTTGTCAGCGAAGGCCTCGATGCGGCTCTCAATATCGATAGAGAGTCGTTCAATTTCGCTCATTCTCATTATCAGATCGTGTCGAACTGGGTGCATCGCGCACTTCGGCAGCTGGCCAACACGCACAAGGGCCTAGGCGATGACATACGCGCCGGCCAGAAGCACATCGACCGGATAGCGGCGACGGATAAGCTTGGCCGGTTTGCCGCATCGACCTGGGCAAGAGCGCGCAGCGATCAGGACGAGGCTCCCCCAGAAGTCGAGATCGTTGCCAGTCCGATCGAGGCGGCCGCACTGCGCCGCTCCGGGGTGTTGGCGCTCGATATGTCCCAGCTACCGCGCCTTCCTGCGCTCCCAGCGCGAAAGGCCAAGGACGAGGCCGAACGCCGCGCCCAGATAACGAAGGCCATCGCTACGGTTCTCGACGGCTTTGGCCTGCTTCAGGACATGCCCTATGCGCGGCAGCACGAGCTCATCGGGGCCTTGCTCGCGGTCTTTTTTGAGGACGCCCAGGACGAATGAGCGAGGAGCATGGGGACGAAGCCGCGCCGGAAGACATCGATCTCGGCGCGGCGCCGGAACACGGCGAGTTCGACAAGGTCAAGACGCAGTTCGAGCGCTGGCATCATCCGCGCAAGCAGTTCGTGCGGATCAAGCAATGGTGCGCGGCCACCAAGTCGCTGATCAAGGAACTGAACTTGGCGCCTGGAACGCCATTCAGCTACCTGACCCTGCCAGGCAACGAGCTGCTTGATGTTCGGGCGCTGAGCGGTGTCTGCAACGGGGCGTCCATCCCGCTGAAGTATCTCGGCTTCAACAGCGTTGGGAAGGGCACGCCTGGGCAGGCTGAGCTCAACATCTCCCAGAGCGAAGTGCGGGAACTAGGGGGCATCGACCCGTTCTCGATCGTGCTGGAGGAACGGCTTGAGGCAGTCGCGAACGACCTGAGCCCTGCGTACCGGCGCACTCTCGAGTATGGTCCCTTCCACGCGATCAACATCGATTTATGCGACTCGATCACTCATCGGGATGCTGATGACCGGCGCGGCAGCACGCTAGGCGTGCTCGGCAAGCTGCTGGAGCTTCAGCTCCAGACGACATCGCCGTGGCTGCTGTTCATAACGACGATGGCCCAGCCAAACCTGGTCTCGGACCGAACTCGTGACGGCTTCATGGGCGCGATCAATGCCAATACGGCGGCCAGTGAGGAGTTCAAGGCGGAGCTGGCCAAGCTCATTTCGGGATCCGTTGATGAACTCGACGCGCGGCTCGACGCTGCATGGCAGAGGCAGGATCCGGATTTCCTTCGCCTGTTTTGCACCGGCCTTGGGAAATGGCTCCTGTCCCTGCTCGGCAAGGCGGCCCCGCCGAGGAATTTCACGCTGCTCAGCAGCTACTATTACCGTGTCGGTCCCGATGGACCCGACATGCTCTCGCTCGCATTCCGGTGCGACACGCCGCCCCAAGTGCTGAACGACCAGTTTGGCATCATCGCCGCCGGCCCGGCAGCGGCGCAGGATCCCTTCTCAGAGGTGCAGCTGGCCATTCGGATGGCGCAGGGACTGGGGGCCAGCGCGGATCTGGATCAGATGCTGAAGGACGATGGAACCCTAGCGGAAAAGTTGATCGTCGGGGCCAGCAAGCTGCTCTCGTCGGCGCGGTTCAGCGCGCAGGCCTACGAGGCCTGGGCCCGCGAGGAGCTGGAGCGGTTCAAGGCGACGGGATAGCCGCGCATCGAATTGCGACGAACTAGCCCGCCTTCTTGAGCTTGTCCGCGTAGAGCGCTTTGGAGACGGCCTTGGCCACAGCGTTCGCCAATGGAGGCGGCACAGCCTCGCTCACCTGATCAATCTGCGACGAAAGCGTCCCGTGCAGCTCATACTTAGGCGGGAAACCCTGCAACAGCATGGCTTCATAGACGCTGAGGCGGCGCCGGCCGGAGGGGTGAACATTGACCTCGCGATGGCCGTAGGCCACAGCGATGCTCGGCTCGTCCCAGTCCAGCATTTTGAAGCTTCGGCCCTTCACACCAGGCCGGACGCCGCCTTCCTGGCTGAATTTGGGAGATTTCGGGAACATGCACCAGTGATTGATGTGGCCGGGCTGGGCCGCCATGTCGAGGCCGCGGACGAAGTAGACGGGGTCACCCAGGTGCTCGATCGTCTGGCGTACGGTCTTCGTCGGCTTCGCTGGAAGGCTCAGCTTCGCCGGGTCCACCCCGGGGAACCGATCCCTGTTGATGCCGACCAGGAATAGGCGAGGCCGGTTTTGCGGCGTTCCGTGGTCCTTGGCGTTCAGCATCAGCCGTGCGGTCAGAAAGCCTGCGGCATCTAGTTTCTGTTCGACGGCGGCAAGCGTGGCGCTGTGCTTCTTCAGCGTTAGGCCGACCACGTTCTCCATGACGAAGAAGTCCAGCGGTTGGCGGGCGTGTAAGGCAGCGACGATGTCGGCAAACGTCTGAGGCAGGGCAGTTCGGACATCATCCACCCGCTGATTTACGTTAGCCTGGCTGAAGCTCTGGCACGGTGGGCCGCCAATGACGCCTGTCGGCCGAAGTTCGCCTTCGTAGATGCTGTCGAGCTTCTCGACCGTGATTTCGGCGAGATCCTGGACCTTGGCGACCCGTGCGCCCTTCTTCCGGTTCTGATTGTAGGATTTGACGCTGTCGCTCTTGCGGTCGAGCGCGAGCACGACTTCAAACCCTGCCTGCTCGAATCCCAGATCGAGGCCGCCAGCACCGCAAAATAGGCTCAGCAGCAAGATTCGACTCCCAGATGTGGTGGCCAGCCACCTTCACGCCCGGAATGAAAATCGCAGATTCCGAGATTCATGCCAGACCCCCGCACGCGTCAATGAGGAACCGACAGTTTCATACGTTCAGCCGATCGGCAGATACAGCGAGCCGCTGGCATATTCTAGCCAAAACAACCGACATTGCCGGGGAGACTACGTCTACGGCCGACACCGGATTCTCGCCGAGACATAATTGTCCATGGCCGCCACTAGCGGACGGAAGCGTGAAGTGGTGTTTCGTTAGGTGCACAATCTCTGCTTGCTCAAGCGCCTGGATCGGCCATGCTGGAGCTTGGGGAGGCGCGCATGCAAATCATCAATTGCGGCCGCGGCGTTCACGCGCGGGAAGTCGTTGGCATCGAAAAGCTGCGAGCCTTGCCTAAGCATTGGTTTGCCTTCACCAACTTGGAGTTGGCGATGGGAACCGGGCGATCCCGCGAGATCGACGTCGTGGTCATAGCCGATGACCGGATCTTCCTCGTCGATCTCAAGGATTGGGGCGGGCGCATCGAAAGCCAGGACGGCAATTGGCTGCACAACGGCGAGTTCCGGGGTGAGTCTCCCGTCAACAAGATTCTTGCCAACGCCCGAGAGCTTGGCTTGCTTCTCGCCGACCATGTCAGGCGACACGTCGGAGGGCCCGCGCCTCGAGTCATGGGCGCTGTCGTGGTCACAAAGCGCGCCGATTTGAGCGGCATTTCCGGCGCCGAGGCGTTGGCCGTCCTGACGGCGGATGAGTTCATCGCCGCCGTGGCGACTCCCGGACCTAGGGTCGGACGGTTCGGGGGTGTTAGCCGGGCTTTCGTTGATAACCCGCTGACCAGCTCGGATTGGAAAGACCAACTCGGAAAGTTCTTCAACGCCAGAACGGGTAGGCTCCGTCCCGGTCGTCGGCGGTACGCAAGCTTCCTGGCCGCCTCAAACGATGCCAGCTTCGAGCATCCCAAGAATATTTTCTCCGAATACGACGCCGTGGATGAAAATTCACCGCTCTCGTTGGGAACCTTGCGCGTCTGGGACTTCACCAAAGCCCCTATGGCGCGGTTCCAAAGCGAGGAAGGCCGGAAGGAGATCGCGGGGCGCGAGCGAAGCGTCATCGAATTCTTGAAGGACCGCGGCGAAGCCTGCGAGAATGCGGTGCTCTCGCTGAAAGCGGAGGACCCCGAGCGCGGCGTCGACCACTGGGAGGTCTTCGACCGGCGACCCCGCCTAAAGCGTCTGGCCCATTTTGCTCCAGCCGAGGTCGAATCCCTCACGCGCGACGGACGGATCGAGCTGGCGCGGCAAGTCGTGGCGCGGGTCGCGACCTTGCATGGGGCGGGCGCGGCTCACCTTGACCTGGGAGGCCACAGCATCTGGCTGGAGGCACCCTCCACCGCCAAGCTGTCTCACCTGATGGCGGCGCACTTTCCTCAGGTCGCTTCGCTTGGCGCCAGCCGCTACCAGTTTCTCTCAAGCGCTAGTCTTCCGGAAGACATCCTTGGCGGTGACAGCGACCCCTGGCGTAGGGATGTGTTTCTCCTTGCCGCAGCCGTCCACTGGCTGCTGTTCGGCAGACCGCCAGCGGGCGGAGGAGACGACGTCCCGTTCGAGTGGGACCCGGCGCTTGACGCTTCTAATGAATTTGAAGAACTGCATCCGTGGCTTGAAAAAGGATTGTCCCTAGATCCGACCGATCGGTTCAAGACCGCAGACGAAGCTTTGGCCGCCTTCAACCTCGCTGTCTCTACGCGTCCCTCCGCCAAGGAGGTCTTGGAGGGCCTGGAACGCTTCAGGGGCGACATCCGCTCTCAGCGGCAGCTGGCGGCGGCCTTCCCAGAAAAGGCGATGCTCAAGGAAAGCGAGCGCGTCGATGTCTGGACCAGCGAACAGGATGGCGACACCGTTGTCGTGAAGCTGTGGAAGAGCGCGGCATGGGGCGACCAGGTTCGTGAGGGGCCTCGTCTCTTGGACTTCTTGTCTCGTGCCCAAGATCTAGCGTTCTCGCCGCCGGCCGGTTGCGCGCCGATCCTCAAGGCCTTCTGGCTCCAGGACGCTATGGTGGTCGTCCAGAAGTTTGTCGAGGGGCCGAACCTGGCCCAAGCCATGGCCGCCAACTTGTTCGCGGGCCAGCCTGAGGAGGCGGTCAGGTTCGTACTGGCACTCGCACGGCGTGTCGTCTCGCTGCACGATCAGGGGCTGGTCCACGGAGACCTCAAGCCAGACAACGTGATCGTCTCGCCGGCCGAGCCCTGGACGCCGATCCTAGTCGATATCATCGACTTCGGACCGAGCGCGGATGGTGAACTGCAGTCCTCCGCCTATGCGCCACGCGCCGGCGGGCGCCTGGAGCGCGATCGCTTCGCTGTGACGAAGATCATCGAAGAAGTTCTCGCAGACGCTGAGCTGCCCGGGGCGACCCGAGCGGCGATCGCTTTGGCGGTCCGCTCGTGTCGGGAAGACGTGCCGGAGAACGGGACGCTTCTACCGGTGATCGAAGCGCTAGAGGTTGCCCTGGCTCCAGCGGCCCAAGTCGAGCGGATGGTCTTGAAGATCGGCATCGTCAGGGCGAGCGTTGGACCCATCCTTGGCGACGAAGGATGCATTTACGTCCGAAAGCTGATGGGCCGACCAGGCTTCGTGATGCGCGGCGCCATCGAGGAGGTCGAGGTCTATCTCGACGATAAGGGCCAGCCCTACCGTGCTAAGCGCATGCCGCTGGCGCAAGGACGCATCTCGCGGCTGCGCAATCACGAGTTTATGGCGTATCCCGCCGACCTTGTTGTAGAGCAAGCGATCGAGAACGACTTTTCCCAGATCCTCCCGCTCATGCACGAGCCGGAGTTTGAGCGAGGATTAGGGCGTGCAGTCGACGAGCCGGCAGAGATCTTGGCACCGCCGATCGACGCCGGTGGCGAGCTTGGGGAAGTTGATCCTGGCCCCGCGTTCGGGGATCTCGGGTTTGATCGGTTCAGCGACAACCCACGAGCTGGACGCAAACTTGCACACGTCGATGTCAGGGCGCTCTGGCGCGCCCTGATCGAGGCCGAAAGCGCCCTGACGACGGAAGGCGTTGCGCGCCTGGATAGCGCCTATGTGCGTGACCTTAAGCGTCACGTCGTTCCGTTCGACCTCGCAACGGGCACCTTTGACTTCAACCGCAACGACCGCGTCGGGGTCGAGCGCCTGGACCGGAAAAAGCAGTGGCGACGGATCGGCACGCTGGACATCGCCAGGTCGAAACCGGACCGGATCCTCATCGACGCATCGGAACTGCCGTCCGCTAAGGATGCCGGACTTATCCGAGAGGATGACCGACTCCGGTTCATCAGTCATTTTGAGCTGCAAAGCTTCAAGCGCCGGGAATCGGCGATCGGTCGCGTGCTCGAAGGCTCGGCGCGCGTTCAGGGGCTCGCCAACCTGTTCGAAAGCCGTACCCAGGCCCTGCCGACCAGGCGAGAGCACGCCTGCGAGGACGACGATATCGCCCGCTACAAGTTCAATCCGGCTCAGGCAGCGGCTTTCCGCAAGCTCGTCGAGGTGCGGCCGCTCGGGGCGCTGCAAGGGCCGCCCGGCACCGGAAAGACCCACTTCATCGCCGCGCTCGTGCACTACGCCCTGACCAAGGGTCTGGCCCGCAACATCCTCTTGGCCAGCCAGTCGCACGAGGCAGTCAACAACGCGGGCGAGGCGGTCTTGAAGCTCTTCGCGGGCGAGCCGAACGCGCCAAGCATTTTGCGGGTCGGGAACGAGGGCGTGGTCTCCGAACGCCTCATGCCGTTCCACACCGATCGCATTGAGCAGCTCTACAAGGATCGCTTCCGTGCCGAGATGCGCGAACGCCTGCGTGCGGCCGGCAAGATGCTCGGCCTCCATGCGGCGGTGTTGGAGGCCGCGATTCACGTCGAAACAACGCTGCGTCCTGTGGCGGTGAGCCTGGACCATCTGCTCGTCCATAGCGATCCTGACCCTGAACGGGCCGCCAGCCTTCAGGCTACACTACAGGCCCAGGTCGATCAGATGGATCTGCCGGGTCCCGTTGATGTCAAAAGCCTTGGTCCGATGGCGTCGTTGGACGCCGTCATCGCCAGCGTGGCCAACAAGCTACCTGCGCACGATCGCCCGTCGCCGCAGCTGATTGCCCGGCTACGCGCCCTGGCCCAGGTGGGACGGGACTTCATCGGCAGCGTCTCGACGCAGCAGCGTGGGTTCGAAGCGTTCCTGGCGGGGACCCGGCAGATCGTGGCGGGGACCTGCGTTGGGTTGGGGCGGGCATCCTTGGGCTTGATCACGACGCCGTTCGATCTCGTCATTATCGATGAGGCCGCGCGTTGCACAGCGAGTGAACTGGCAGTGCCGATGCAGGCGGGACGTTGGATCGTCCTGGTCGGCGATCACGCCCAGCTTGAACCCCAGCATGATGCCGAGGTCGTGTCGCAGGTCGCAGACCTAGTGAATGTTCCCGAGAGCGAAGTTGTATGCAGCGACTTTGAGCGGTTGTTCTCGAACGATTATGGCGCTGCCGCCGGTGCTCGTCTGGCGCGGCAGTACCGGATGCTCCCGCCCATCGGAGAGGTCGTGTCGAAGACGTTCTACGACGGCGCGCTGGACCATGGGCGCGTGGAGCCGGAAATCCCGCTCGACCGCCTGCCCAAGGGGTTGGAGAAGCCGTTGACCTGGATCACGACTGATTGCCTGGGGGAGGGAGGCGAGGAGAGGCCGGAGGAAAGCGGTACGAGCCGCATCAACGCCGCCGAGGCCGACGTAATCGTCGCTCTGCTCAAGAAGTGGGCTGCCCATAAGGGCTTCGTGGACTGGGCGAGCAAGCAGGACAAGCATGCTCAGGTCGTCGGGGTGATATGTATGTACGCCGCCCAGCGCGACCTGGTGCGGAAGAAGGTCCAGGCGGCCAATTTTCCGGAAACATTCCGCAAGCTCATCAAGATCGACACGGTCGATAGCTATCAGGGAAAGGAAAACCCAATCGTCATCGTGTCGCTAGTCCGTAACAACACCGACGGGTCTGCCGTGGCCGGCATCGCGACAATCAAGTCCGGCTTTCTGAGCAAACGCAACCGGATCAACGTCGCCGTGAGTCGTGCGATGGACCGGCTCGTCATCGTCGGGGCCAAATCCCGCTGGCGGCAGGGGGAGTGGATGCATCGCCTGTCAGATGCCGTGGAGGCCGCGTTCGGCGAGGGCGAGGCCAAGGTCCTGCCCGCCACCTATGTCATCGAGCAAGGCGCGGCTGAGCCGCCTTCAGTCCGGCGCACGCGCACTAAGGCGGAGGCCGAAGCATGACCCCTGCCAAGCGGCCAATCTTGTCGCTGAACGGATTGATCAAGCCTGAAGAGGACGGCCCGCTCGTGCTGGCCACCTACGATGTCCTGTTGCCGTGTCGATGGTACGATATCGAACACAAGGTGGCTGTGCTGGGTCAGGTGACCCTCACATCCGAATTTCTTTTGCGACTGCTAAAATCGGCGGATGGCCTGGAGGAGGCTGGGGCCGCAGCTTTCTTCGGCTTCGATCTGCGCGACATGACCTTTGTCCTCGCGGAGGTCGAAAGGCATGGCTACGTTCAGCGAAAGAACGGCCGTCTTTGGCTAACCCAAGCAGGCCAAGCTCTGTTCCGATCAGACAGCGACCAGCCCCAGATTTTCGCGGTTGAAGCAGTCCGGGAAAGCGTCGGCTTCGACCTGCTGTCGTTCGCGCCCGAGCCTCGCCAGTTCCTGGATGAATTCGAGCGTTTCCTGCCAGAACTCGCGGTCGGGCCCGACGCGTCGCAGGCGGCGACACAACAAATTCCTTCCGCCTTTCGGCGCTTTTACCACGAAGTTCAAGCAACGAAGGAGCGCAAGCGTGATGACCGCAAGCGCGACGAGAAAAAATCTCTTTACTCGATCGACAACGTCGCCGCTGGCGATCGCTTCTCAGCGACCGTTCGGGTCGTGGTCACCGCCACCGGGATGAGGCCCCATGCCGGTGAAGCCGACCTTTCGGATTGGCGAAGCGAGCCGGAGCTTGAGGATCGGCCCCGCACGCTGGCGGCCATGTCCGCGTTCGTCGACGCGCAAGCCACAACCAAGCACAGCTCGGACCAGGAGGCCTATGACGCTTTGCTTGAGCTTGCTCCGGAGTTCCTGAAGGACTTCGCGCGCCGCGAAGGCCTGAATATTGATCGGTATTTCCGGGAAGCCCTCACGCGGACCGGCGACGCCAGGTCGGACCGACCAACTATCCCGCTCCTTGGAGCGCTGTTGGGGCGCGAGAACATCCGCAAGGCGTCCGAAGTCCTGTCGTACGGTTTGCGCAAGGGTGCGACGCCGCCTTGCCTGATCTGGGTGCTTCCACAACTGCGAAATTGGGGAGCGACGCAGCTTCTTCCGGAGTTCCTCCGTCACTTGAAGGTCCAAATTAAGAAGCAACCCGGCGCAGTCGCGCCAGCTTTGGCCGTCGCGCTCGCGTCGGGCCGGCCAGAGCTCTATCTTGGTCGCGCCTTTGATCAAGTCGCTGCCAGCGAGGCCCCGCGGTTCCCGCGCGCCCTCGAACTGCTCGTGATTCCCGGCGTGATGGTAGCCGCAACAGTCCATGCGCCGATAGGCGTGCACAAGGGCCTCCCGGTGCCGACCGGCTTTGTAAGTTTTGACCCAAGGGTCATCGAGCGCGGGGAGGCCTACCTCGCCGCCAGAATGGGTCCCGTTGTCCAACAGAAGCCGTATGAGGCTCTTTTGGCGGATGCGCTGAACCGCGACACCAGATCCGTCGTCGAAGAGCTGGTCGAAAGCTTTGACGAGAAGGTTCAGCCCAGCTGATCCTTTCGTCCACTGGCGACCACGTCAGACTGGAGCGTGGGGTAAAAGGTGCGCCCGGCTGGTCTGTAATCCCCGGGGCCAAGAATCCCCTGGCGCCGACGCTGTTGGCGTCGACGAGCTCAATCCCTTCGATGAAGGGCTGAGCAAGACCGAGGGCCGGTCATCTGCGGAAATGTTCGAGGCGCTCGCCGCCTGGCCCGACAACTGAGGGCAGCTGGATCGTCGACCGTCGCTGATCCGATAGTGCAGCCCTCGCTCGACCGCTGCCGCGCCACCTAGCCAAAGCGAACGTCCAGTTCCTGGAGGCGCGCCAAGGACCGCTATGGCGCCTTTTCCGCGCTCAGGAGCGGGCGATGATTTCGCCGCCGGGGTAGTTGTCCTGGCGCTCTTGGTAGAGGATCACCCGGCCGGGTAGGCGGGTGGCCTGCCAGCCGGCGGGAAGCGCCGCTGTGACGGCGGACATGATTTCACGCACCGAGAGCGGCGTGCCCGGAAGGGACACGATCACGTCCTTGAGAATGTCGCGGGCGGCGGCCGTTTTCTCATGGCGCAGCGTATAGGGCAGGCGGCTCGAGATTTGGGCGAGCAGGTCGAAGATGGGCCTGGGCGCACTCAGGTCGGCGACGTCGATCGGCAGGTCGATGTTGATCGGGTAGTTGGCGTCGAAGCCGTCCTCGCGCAGGGCGGTCATGTCGCGCTGGCGGCCTGGATCGTTGTTGCCAAAGCCAGATCCGTTCCAAGCACTGGGCGAGCCCTCTTCTCGGTAGTGGCGGATTAGGGCCGTTTCGAGATCCATGGCGCTGAAGACGAGGACCCGAACCGCCTTGAAGGACATCTCGGCGACATCGAGGCGGTGCCGGCTGAGGATCGCCGAGGCGTGGCGGGCCAGGCGATGGCGCAGGCCGGATTCCGCGTCGGTCTTGCCGATATAGACCAGCTTGCCGTTGTGGAAGAGCTGATAGACGCCTTGGGCCTCGGGCACTTCCTCGGCCACGTGGGCGGGCAAGAGGGGGCCGGCCTCCATGCCGTCCAGCACTTGGATAAGCTGGACGAGCAATGCGGCGGGAAGGTCGAACTCGAACGAGCGAAAGCCCGAGGCGGTCATGCGGCCCGCGCGTTCGCGGGCAGGGCGTCGCCGACGGCCTTGGCCACGACCTCGGCCAGTTTCACAGGGACGGCGTTGCCCAGCTGCCGCATGGCTTCCGACCAGCAGCCCTGGAAGACGAAGTTGTCCGGGAAGGTCTGCAGGCGAGCGCTTTCGCGGACGGTGAAGTAGCGCAGGCGGCCGTTGGCCCACACGCCCATGTTCTCACCGCCGGGCACGCCGTGGACACCGGCCTTCAAGGTCTTGGCCGGCTCGTCCACGGGGCTACCCGTGTGTCCGGGATAGGCGCGCGCGCCCGGCTGGAAGAGGTGGTTGGCGTACTCCCGCGCCGCGGCCGGCGCGCGCTCGGGATCCGGCAGGTCGCCGATCTCGTCCCGGGTCGAGCGCCAGGGCAGTATGCCTTCCGGCTGGTCGGCCGTCTCGGCCAGGCGCGCCATGGCCGGGGTGACGGCCCGGTCCTTGCGGGCGATGCGGTGGCGATCCCAGTAATCTCCGTTCGGCCCCTGGCTCCAGGCCAGCGCCTCGCGCGAATGGGTGGCCTTGGGGAAGCACCACTCCACGCCAAGATCACTTCGGAAGCCGACAAAGAACACACGCTCGCGACGCTGCGGCACGCCGTAGTCGGCCGCGTTCAGCACGTTCCAGACCACGCGGTATTCCAGGCCCGCGTCACCGCGCCGGCCGGTGTGGTGCCGCTCGAGGCGCCGTAGGTGCTCGCTCCAGTCCTCGT
This sequence comes from Caulobacter sp. UNC279MFTsu5.1, assembly GCF_900114015.1. Taxonomy (GTDB): domain Bacteria; phylum Pseudomonadota; class Alphaproteobacteria; order Caulobacterales; family Caulobacteraceae; genus Caulobacter. The sequence continues at coordinate 43,513 of NZ_FORN01000002.1, forward strand.
CGGGCTGGGCCACGAACTCCGGATACTGCAGCTGCAGCACGATGTATTCGAGGTAGGACTGGAAGCTGGCCCGGGTCAGGCCCTTGACGTTCTCGAAGATGAAGGAGGCCGGCCGGGCCTGGCGCACCGCCCGCACGGCTTCGGGGAACATGTCGCGCGCGTCGGTATGGGCCCGGTGCTTGCCGCCTAGCGAGAAGGGCTGGCAGGGCGGGCCGCCGGAGATGAGCTGCAGCTTGCCTTCGTGACGGCTGAAGTCGACGTCGCGCACATCGCCCCGCACCTCGCGGGGCCAGTCGCGGACGAGCTCGGCGCCCTGGTCATGGTTCTCGCGCAGGGTGTCGCGGCAGTAGCGGTTCCATTCGACGATCTCCACGGGCTTGAAGCCGGCCCGCGAGACGCCCATGCCAAGGCCGCCCGCGCCGGCGAAAAGTTCAACGGCGCGCATCATCACTCAACTCTCCAGGAAGCCCACGATCCGGTCCGCCAGATCGTGCTCCGATTCTAGCCCACACTCCCAGAGGATCAAAACCCTCCATCCCATCGCTTCCAGCGCGGCCTGGCTTCTGAGATCGCGCTCTGCGTTTGCCGTCAGCTTGGATTCCCAGAACTCCAGTCGGCTCTTGGGCATGCGGGCGAGCTTGCAGGCGGGGTCGGGATGGCGGTGCCAGAAGCATCCGTGGACGAAGATCACCTTGCGCCGGCTCGGAAACACCAGGTCGGGCGAGCCGGGGAGGTCGCGGCGATGCAGGCGATAGCGATAGCCCAGGCGATGGACCAGCCGGCGCACCTTCATCTCCGGCTTGGTGTCCTTGCCTCGGACGAGCGCCATTTGACGGCTGCGCTCGGGCGAGGGCGTGGCCGCGCCACTCATGGCCGACATCCCCGTACCGAGGAAAACGCCGGTTTCTCGCGTTGCGAGCTCAAGCTTGGCCGCGCACTGTCAAGTTGATTTGTGGATTCGCGTGACGAGCTCGAGGGGCGCATGGACTTCTATTCGCGGCTGCGGGAGCAGCAGAATTATGACGAGACACTCCGCGCCTGCATCGAGCGCGTGGTCGACAAGCTTGAAACGGCCAAGGATCCGCTAGAGCCGGGCATGCTCCTGGGCAAGATCCAGTCGGGGAAGACGCGCGCCTTCCTGGGCGTTATCGCCCGCGCCTTCGATCGCGATTTCGACATCGCCATCGTCCTCACCAAGGGCACGCGCACGCTCGCCAAGCAGACGGTCAAGCGCATCGGCCGGGACTTCAAGAGCTTCGTTGACGACGACCAGGTCCTGATCTTCGACATCATGTCCGCGCCCGACGGCCTGGCCAAGACGGAGCTGCGCCGCAAGATCATCATCGTCGCCAAGAAGCAGGCCGACAACCTCAAGCGCATCCTCGAGTTCTTCGACCAGAAGTATCCTCAGCTGAAGGAGCGGCGGGCGCTTCTCATCGACGACGAAGCCGACATGGCCAGCGTGCGGTTCACCAAGGAGAAGGGCAAGGACACCTACGACCAGGGCACGATCGCCAAGCAGATGGACGAACTGCGCGGCGCTTTGCCGGGGATCTCGTTCCTTCAGGTCACCGCCACGCCCTACGCGCTGTACCTTCAGCCCGGAAACTATGAGCAGGCCAAACTGGCGCGCGAGGTCTTCTATCCCAAGCGGCCGGCCTTCACCGAAATCCTGCCCACGCACGACGCCTATGTCGGCGGCGAGGATTATTTCGGCGGATGGGGCGCGGATGATCCGCGCTACTACCTCCATGTCGAGGTCGGGCCTCATGAGCACGACGCGCTGCGGTCGACCGATGGGCGCACCATCCGCGCCGACCGGATCTGGACGAGCGACAACATCAAGGCCCTGCGCCGAGCGATCATGGGCTTCCTAGTCGGCGTGGCCATTCGCGAGCGGCAGCTTCGCGCGGAAGGAGCCCGGCCCCGGAAGTTCTCAATGATCATTCACAACGATACGCAGAAGGCCAGGCACGCCTGGCAGAACGCGACGGTCCAGCTGATCGCCGAGGCCTTCACCCAGGCCGAGGCGAGCGGTGACGCGCGACTGCGCAAGGTCTTCGACGAAGCCTATCGTGACCTTGGCCAGTCGGTGGAGGCCAATGGCGATCCGCTGGCGGCGGCCGAGGATTGCTTCGCCGACGTGCGCGGTCTCATCTCCGACGGCGAGCTGCGCTTTCAGCTGGTCAATTCCGACGCTCAGCTCGAGCCGCTGCTGGACCCGGACAGCGGCGAGCTCCACCTGCGCACCAAGGCCAACATCTTCATCGGCGGGAGCATTCTCGACCGCGGGATCACGGTCCCAAACCTCATCGCCTTCTACTATGGCCGCAATCCCAAGCGCATGCAGGCCGACACGGTCCTACAGCACGCGCGCATGTACGGCGCCCGCCCGCGGGCGGACCTGGCCGTTACGCGGTTCTACACCTCCAGCGAGGTGCATGGCCGTCTCGTCACCATCCACAAACTGGAGAAGACTCTGCGCGACGCCTTTGAGAAGGGCGCGCACGACGCTGGCGTGGTCTTCATCCAGGCCGACGACAAGAAGTCGGTGGTTCCATGCGCGCCTAGCAAGGTGACGCTCAGCGATGTCGTGGCCATCGGTCCGTCGGACGCGCTGCTGCCGCACAGGTTCAACACCATCGCGGCCACGAAGCTGACGAAGGTGACGCAGGCGGCCGACAAGCTTGTGCCCGCCGAGGCGCTCGATAGCCGCGGCTTCGCGGCGATCGGACTGGACGAAGCCATCGCCATCTTGGACGCGCTGGAACCGGCGCTGGATCTTGGTGACGACAACCGCTTCGAGTGGGACGCGATGCGGGGGCTGCTGAAGTACTACGCCCGCGACCACAAGCGTGTGGCGATCCTCGCGGCCACGGGCCGCCGGCTGCACAAGAGCCGATCGGAGGACCACTCGGGTCTGTCGATCCTTGGTAGTCCGGAGCTGCGTGACCTTATCCGCCAGAAGGGGCGAGTGGAGCCAGCGCTGGTCCTACTCAAGCAGGTCGGGGGTCCCGAACTCGGCTGGAAGGCGGGGCCCTTCTGGTGGCCGATCCTCTTCGCGCCGTCCGAAGGCGCCTCTTGCGTCTACGCCACCAAGGTAGCGGCCTGAGCCCTGTTCGGCGGCTTAGGGAATCGTGGTCGGATTTGCCCATGAGCGAGCCCTTCGATCCTCTGGCCGTCGAAAACATCGGCGTGACGCTGGCGGTGGAATTGCTGGAACAGCCCACTGGACGCTTCCCGCTGACCGAACGGTTCACTGGAGCGGGGATCTACGCGCTTTACTATCATGGAGAGTTGCCGGGATACGCCGCGCTGACAGCGCTCGATGCCGGCCGTAAGCTCTATCCGGTCTATATCGGCAGCGCGGTGCGCGAGAAGGCCAAGCAAGGCTTCACGTCCCGTCCCAGCGTGGAGCGCCGTGTCTATGGGCGGCTGCGGTCGCACCAGTCGTCGATCGGCCAGGCCGGCCTCAATCCGGCTGACTTCAGCTACCGCTATCTCATCCTCAACGACGCTTACATCACGCTGGCGGAATCGGTCTTGATCGCGGTCTTTCGTCCGATCTGGAATGGCTTGGGGTTCGGCAGCAATGGCGTGGGCGGCGTCAGGATCGATGGGAAGGCTTCGCTTTGGGATGGGCTCCATGCCGGGCGAGCGGGGCGACCGGCCGCCGACGCGGTCCGGCAGGCCGAGGCCGCGGCGCACGTGGCCGACTGCATCGCGCGCATCGGCACGGACTACGATGATCCGCGCACGCAGGAAATGGCCGACCGGATCATGCAGATCGTCAACGGCCTGGCCTTGCTGAGAAGTCAGGCCCCCCGTGGCCAGGGCGCCCCCGGCTAGTCGCGGAGGAGATCTAGGAACTCGGTCCAATCGTCCATCGAGGCGTCGTTCTTGGCAAGATTGCAGCCCAGGTGGGCGATATGCAGGTTCTCGGTGGCGTAGCTCTTGAGAGCGCTGTCGATGCGGTCGGGCGAAGGGCGCAAGAGACGATTGGCGGAAGAAGGCCTGATGGGGCGGTCGCACAGTCGGCAGACCCCGGCCTGGTCGCGCCACTTGCGTCCTAGATCGGCCAGGACATCCGATAGATTGGGGCCTTGCCGGACGGGATGACTTCCCACGCGCTCACGGCCGCTGTCGAGAATGCGCTGCTCGATGGCCATCGCCATCTGGGACAGGGCTCGGCGCAGGTCGGGATCCTCCGGGTTCATGATCACCGCGTTCGAGACGGCGTCGCTGAGTTGAAGCCTGGTGGCGAGCAGGGGCGCGGAAAGAAGGGCCGCCAAGTCCCTTGGGTCGACGGGAACGCAGCGCCCCAGCGCCGTGAGCGTCCCCAGGGCGGCGTAGGTATGAGGGGCGATCACGCGGGCTTCGGGAAGCGGGGCGATGAATGTGTAGGCTTCGATGACCGGGAAGGACCACTCCCAGCGAAGACCCCATTTCTCGACGGCCTTGGTCCAGGCCTCCTCGGGGACGATTTGGCGGGTCGAGATCGGAGCGTTGGGCTCGAAGGTCACCGCGCATAGCAGCCGCCCCCGATGCTCGGGCCGCTCGGTCGCTTCGGGGTCTTGGGTTCCGATGTAGACGACGAAGTCGCGGCCGCGCCGGAAGTCTCGGCCAAAGTCCGACGCGACCTTTCGGCTGGAGAAGGACAGGGCGGGCCAATCGGTGTCGGCGGGGCCAAATTCGCTTTTGGCGAAGAGCCGCCCGTCGTCTCCGAGAAGATCGGCGAGGGTGACCGGCTCGTCCCCCGGCTCGTCTTCCGGCGCGGCCGCCGGATTAAAGCCGAACCGAAACCTAACGGGCGTCTGGTTCTCGAACGCCAGCACCCTGGCCTGACCCGCGTAGGTGAAGGACGGGTTGTCGCTATTGGTCCGCCAGAAGACGTGGATGACGGCCTCGCCCGAGGCCATGCGCGCCATGCGAGGCTGGCCAAGGTGGGTGCCTGTCTTGGCCTCCCAGGCCAGTTCCTCGCCGACCCAGTGGTTGTTGTAGTCGTGTCCGGTGCGGGCCGGCGCGCCAACCGTGCAGAAGATGTAGAACTCGCCTTCGAACTCGGTGTAGCCCGTGTTCCAATCGCCATCGCGCCGCTCGACCGGGACGCCGGCAAGCTCCTGGACCCGGTCGCGACGATAGGTCTGGCCAGCCTCGAAGATCATGCGCGCTTTTTCCTCTGAGACCGATGAAGGCGCCTCGCAAGCTCTAGCATAGGGCGCGATTTTTACCCGCGCCACGGGCGTGGCTCGCCGCGATCGAGTTTAGAGGCCCTGCAGGTCGTCGATCATCTCGAGCATCTCCTTGAGCTTTTCGCGCGCGCCGGCCAGCTTGCGGGCGGTGATCAGGTCGTGGCGATCGGCCAGGAAAAGCACCGTCTCTAGCACCTCCTCGGAATGCCGCAGCAGAGCCACCAGGTTCTCGCCGCTGGGGCCGTTGTTGCCGGCGAACCAGTTGCGCACGGCCCTTGGATTGGCACGGGTCAGACGCACCACGACCTTCACCGCGGCGGGGCTTTGTCCGAACTCGCGGCGCAGGGCCTGAGCGATCGCTTCGACGAAGTCGAAGCCGAGAGCCCCAGGCGCTTTTGGAAAAGTTTTTCCCGAATCTGACCGAAGTTTTCGGTCCTTCTGCGAACGCGACATTCCCATCATCCCCGACCTAGGGTCGCATCGGAGCCAGTGCGCTCCGGCGTGATGACGTTTGGGCGAGGGGTTTGCGACAGATGGAAAGTGTAACCGGCGAGGAGAAATCCGCCGGCGCGTCAGTGCGGGCGGCTCAGTACGTTCGAATGAGCACCGAGCACCAAAAGTACTCGACTGAGAACCAGGCCGAGATCATCGCGCGCTACGCCGCGCGCAAGGGCTTCGAAATCGTCCAGACCTACGCCGACGAAGGCAAGAGCGGCCTGCGGCTCGACGGGCGCGATGCGCTCAAGCGTCTGATCGCCGATGTCAAGGCCGGCTTGGCCGACTTCGAGGCGATCCTCGTTTATGACGTCAGCCGCTGGGGGCGCTTCCAGGACGCCGACGAGAGCGCCTTCTACGAGTTTCAATGCCGGGAGGCCGGCATCACCGTCCATTACTGCGCCGAGCAGTTCGAGAACGACGGCAGCCTGTCGGCCACCATCATCAAGAGCATGAAGCGGGCGATGGCGGGTGAATATAGCCGCGAGCTCTCGGCCAAGGTTTTCACCGGGCAGTGTCGGCTGATCACGCTGGGCTTTCGTCAAGGCGGGCCGGCCGGGTTTGGCCTTCGCCGTGTGCTTGTCGATGAACATCGCCAGCCCAAGGCCGTGCTCAATCGCGGCGAACAAAAGAGTCTGCAGACCGACCGGGTCGTCTTGGCGCCCGGGCCGGCTGATGAGGTCGAGATCGTCCAGCGGATCTACCGCATGTTCGTGCTGCAGCGGCGCTCGGAGCGGGAGATCGCCATCCTGTTGAACGGCGATGGCGTGGTCACCGATCTTGGCCGTCCCTGGACCCGGGGGGTCGTCCACCAGGTCCTGACCAACGAGAAGTACGTCGGCAACAACGTCTATAATCGGGTGTCCTTCAAGCTGAAGAAGACGCGCGTCGTCAATGAGCCCGACCATTGGGTGCGTGCCGATGGGGCGTTTGAACCGATTGTCGATCCCGACTTCTTCCTGGCCGCCCGCCGCATCGTCGAAGAGCGCAGTCGCCGCTTTACCAATGAGGAGCTGCTTGAGCGTTTGAACGGCCTTTTGGTCGAGCGGGGATGCCTGTCCGGCCTGATCATCGACGAGGTCGAGGATATGCCTTCCAGCTCCACCTACCGTCATCGCTTCGGCAGCTTGATCCGGGCCTACGAGCTGGTCGGCTATGCCAGTCGGCGGGACTACCGTTATCTGGAAACCAATCGCGCTCTGCGGGCCCTGTATCCCAAGATCGTCGACCAGACACTCGACGCCATCCGCGGCCTTGGTGGCGCGGTTCGCGTCGATCCCGCCACCGATCTCATGACCGTCAATGAGGAGTTCACCGCCTCCCTGGCGATCGCGCGTTGCGCGCCAACGCCGGGCGGCGGCCGGTGGAAGATCCGGCTCGACACGAGCTTGCGGCCCGACATCACCATCGCCGCCCGGATGAACCCCGACAACGCCACGGTGCGCGACTGGTACCTGCTGCCTTGGATCGATTTGGGGGAGTCTTCCAAACTGCGGCTGGCCGAGGAAAACGGGGTCTTCCTCGACGCCTATCGGTTCGATGACCTTGAGCCGTTCTTCGACCTGACGCGACGCTTCAGCCTGCGAGCCGCCGCATGACCGAGTCCGCTCAGGGCATCCGCCGCGTGCCGATCGCGGCGATTACCGTCCTCAATCCTCGCTCGCGCAATCGCCGGATCTTCCAGGAACTGGTGACGAGCATCGCCAATCTGGGGCTCAAAAAGCCGATCACGGTCAGTGAGCGAGACGATGGCGGCTATGACCTGATTTGCGGGCAGGGGCGGCTTGAAGCCTTTGTCGCGCTGGGGGAGACCGAGATCCCAGCCGTGATCATGGCCGCGAGCGTTGAGGACTGTTTCGTCATGAGCCTGGTTGAGAACCTGGCGCGACGACAGCATACCCCGCTTGAACTCGTGCGTGAGATCGGGGCCCTGAAGGAGCGCGGCTATTCGGTCTCGGAGATCGCCCGCAAAACCGACTTCAGCCCCGAATATATTTGGGCGATCGTCTTCCTCCTCGAAAATGGGGAAGAGCGTCTGATCAGCGCCGTCGAGCGCGGCCTCATCCCCCACACCATCGCCATGGAGATCGCCAAGGCCGGCGAGGCCGACGTACAGAACGCCTTGGCCGAGGCCTACGAGAACAAGGCTTTGCCCGGCAACCAGTTGATGGCCATCCGACGGATCATCGAGCAGCGCAAGATCAGCGGGAAGGCCGGCCATAGTGGCTCGCGGGGACCTGGTCGAACACGCGTGACGGCTGACGCCCTGGTGCGGGCCTATCGCAAAGAGACCGATCGCCAAAAGCTGCTGATCAGAAAGGCCGCGCTCGCCCAGAGCCGTCTGCTTTTCGTGGTCAATGGGCTTCGCCGGCTGATGGATGACGATCACTTCGTCACCCTGCTGCGCGCCGAAGCCATGCATACCTTGCCTAAGCCGCTGGCCGAGCGTCTCGGCGTGAGCGCCAGCTGAGATGTTGACCGTACGCGCCGCGTTCGAGCAGGATCTGATCACGGTTCGGCTCGATGAAATCCTGCCGATGCGCAAGCTGCCGGACAAGGTGCTCGCCTCGGTCAAGTTCCGCCGCATCGCCCAATCGGTGGCAGAGGTCGGTGTGATCGAGCCGCTCGTCGTGGTGCGCTCGCCCGGCGCTGGCCCATACATGCTGCTCGACGGTCATGTGCGCCTGGCCATTCTCAAAGACCTTGGCGAACGTCAAACCCGCTGTCTGATCTCCGACGACGACGAGGCCTTCACCTACAACAAACGTGTCAATCGCCTGGCGACGATCCAGGAGCACTACATGATCGTGCGCGCCCTTGAGCGCGGGGTCTCCGAAGACAAGCTGGCGCGGGCGCTCAATGTTGACGTCAAAGGCATCCGCCGCCGGCGCAGCCTGCTTGAGGGCGTAACCCCCGAGGTTGTCGATCTCCTGAAGGATCGGGCCATGAACCCCGTGACCTTCGATGTGCTGCGCAAGCTAAAGCCCATGCGTCAGATCGAAGTCGCCGAGTTGATGGTCTCGGCCGGCAACTTCACCTCCGCTTACGCCAAGGCGCTCTTGGCGGCCACGAGGCAGGCCGACCTTGTGCAGGCCCACAAGCCCAAGAAGGTCGGCGGCATGACCGCCGAGCAAATGGCGCGTATGGAGCGGGAGATGGAATCCCTCACGCAGGACTTCAAAGCGCTAGAGAGCTCCTATGGCGATGATGTCCTGCATCTGGTCATCGCCTCGGGCTATCTCTCCCGCCTCGTGGGTAATCCTGAAATTGAGCGTTACCTGCGCGGTCGCCATCCCGAGATCCTCGACGAGTTTCGGGCCATCGTTGCCGCCACGTCGCTCGATCGTGCGGTGACATTGGGCGGGGCGAGCGAGAACCCGCTCGACCCCCCGCCGGATCGTCCCCTGGCGTCCTAGTGGGGGATCTTGATCGGTAGGTCTTGGCCAGGCGTATTGGTAAGAACAACGTCGGCCCATCCAATTTGCGTGAGGAGCCGAGCGGTCGGACGGCGGGGGGGCAGGCATGTTCAATCCTAAACAGGCTGGCCCATCGGCGCTATGGCCGCGCTGCTCGGCGCCACGTCGAGGCCCAGGCCCAACTGCTCAGCCTTCAGCGTGATCGCCTGACCGTTTCTCCGAACGGTACTGACCTAGATCCACGCGCGCCGCCGTCGTGGTGCGAGCCTCCGAAGTCTGGACCGCCCTTGACGGGTTTGACGGCGTTGCCGTGGGCGCTGGGCCCTAGAATTGGCGTCGCAGCACCAGCTCGAACCGCCGGCCGCGGGGGTCGCCATAGGCGCTGTACCCGATGCCCTGGTCGGTCACGTTGCTGACGCTGTAGGTCGTGGTCAGCGGGATGACGACCGGCGGCGGCCGCTGGCCCATCAGGTTGCGGACACCCAGCCGGATCACGGTCTGAGACCCCTTCGACCCGAAGGACCGCGCGATGTAGCCATCGACATAGGTTTGCGATGGGATCGTGTCCGCGCCTTGCACCGTCCGCGCCACCGCGCTTTGCAGCGTCGAAAACAGGTCGTTGCCGGCGTACCGTGTGCGGTAGTCGGAGTAGAACTGCAGGTTTATGCCAGCCGTCCAGGCCTTGCCGGTCCAGTCCAGGCCCGCGTCCAGGCGAAAAGCAAGCGGACCATCCAGGACCCCCACGGTTTGGTATGGCGCGTTGAGCACGCTGCCGCGGCGGACGCCTGAGAGGCGCCAGGTCGCTCGGGCATAGGGTGAGAACTGGCCCATCGCGGTGTCGCGCTGGTAGTCAAGATCCAGATCGATGGTGTCCGCGCGGGAAAAGCCGACATTGCGAAGCGATCCGTCGAAGAACTCGACAGCTCCTACGGTATAGCCTTTGGCGATATCGGCCGCGGTCAAGGGCGCGCGCCGCATGATCCCAGGATAGACGTCCTCGAGAACAAAAAGCTCTTCGTAGCCTCCGTTCAAGGGGGAGGCGATCTCATCGTGCTTCTCCGTCCGTGAGAAGTCGATCGACACGCGAAGGCCGTCGAGACGATCGGGAGTGACCACGAGCCCAGCTGAATAGGTTCTGGCCCGCTCGGACCGCAACGTGGCCGAGCCGCCCATCAAGACGCGGAACGGGCCGAGAAAATCGCCAGGCCGCTTGGGGTCGGAGACGCTTGATCCAAAGCGATCGACATAACTGACGACCTGAAGTTGGCTTGGGGACGGTGGCAGGTAGCCCGTCGAATAGCTGGCCCGCAGCGCCAAGCCATCGATCGGTTGCGCCTTGGCGCCCACCGTCACCGTGCCGGTGCTCCGCCGCCAGCGCACTTGCGTGTCCTCAAAAAACACTTTGGCGCCGAAGTCGTTGAGCGGCGTGGTGATATTGAAACGATCCACGCGCCCGGCGAGCTGGAGTTCAAGGCCGCGCGCCAGGCTAAAGGGGGCGTCCAGACGGGTGATCGGCGCCCGAAGCTCGGCATAGCCTGACCTGACCCATTGCGTCTGTTCGGCCACTTCGGCGTCTGGTTCCCCGCTCGATGGCATATGCTCACGCCGCGTCTCGATGAGGAGGCTCAGCGTCGCGGTGCCCGCGCCGGTCTCGAAGAAGGGGCCCGCCAGGCGCGCGCTCAGATCCGTCATACGGTTGTTCAAGACCGATGTCGTGGCGCTCGTTGGATACTGGGCCAGCGCGGCCTTAAGTCCATCGATCCCGGCGAAGAGGTCGACGCCGGTCTCCGCCAAGAAGGTGTCGGTATCGACAAGGTCGAAGGCGCTGGTTTTGACCCGGGCGCGCGCTGCTGTCAGATCAAGATTGGCGCTCCAACCGGCGGGCAGCCTCGCGATCGCGCCCAGGGTTACGCGATCCGAGGCGATGTCGGTGCTTGAAACCCCGGCCGACCCTGAGGTTGGCAAGTTGACGTAGATCCCCTGAGGATAAGGATTTCCGTTGGCGCCGACATCCACGAACACCCTGCGCTGCTGCTGGAGCCAGGGGCCAGCCGCCGCGCCGCGATTGGCCAGATGCAACGCGTCGAGGAAGACTTCGAAACGCGGGGTGAAGCTATGCCGGACGCTGGCGAGCGCGGACGACGTTCGCGTGCGCGTCAGCAGGCTTTGCAGGGTTCCCAAGCCGTCTTGCGACAGGCGGCGATCGAACCGCTCCTCGTCGGAAACGATATAGCTCGGCAAAGGCGGGCCGGCGCCATCAATTTGCGACGGGACGACGATGTTGAGTTTGACCGAGACGGGCCCGGTTTCACCAAAAGCCTGGCGAATGAAGTCGCGATCGCCCACGCGTAGACCTGCGTCCTCGGCGTAGCTCACCGTCAGGACCGCGCGGGTGGCGCCAGACCGGCTCGTTCCGCCCCAACGTCCCTCGAGCCCCCATCGCCGGCTGTCGCCCTGGTCGCTGACGCGGGAGGTCGACACCAGCTCCAGGCCCGCCGACGGCCGCTTGAGAACCACGTTGACGACGCCGCCCACAGCGCCCGAGCCGTAGATGCCGCTGGCGCTGGAGGTCAGGACCTCGATGCGCTCGACGTCTCCGGGAGCGATCGCGTTGAGATCGGGCTGCAGGAGATCGCCGGCCGCCGGAAGGCTCGGCATCCTGCGTCCGTCGACCAGGACCAGGGTCTGGTTGACGCCGAAGCCCCCGAGATTGATCGCCGAGCGCGCCGAACCGCGATTGAGAACAGGCGCTTGGCTAAGCGCGATCGCGCTGGCGTTGCCGGTGGCGCGCGATCGCATGAAGTCTTCGATCGAGGCGACCTGGGCATTGGCGATGTCCCGGTCCGTCGCAACGCGATAGGGTTGGATGTCATCGCGGCTACGGGGAATATCCGCATTCAGGCTCTTGCGGCCAACGACGAGGAGCTCGGGCAAGGTCGTGGGCGTGTCCGCGTCGAGGCGCGGCGGCGAGACCACCGCGTCGACCGCGGGCGGCGCCACGATCGCATATCCGCCGTTGGCGAGGCGACGATAGGTGAGATGCGTGCCGCCTAGGAGCTGATCCAGCCCCGTCGTGGCCGTATAGCGACCTTCGAGACCGGCGCTGTGGCGACCCGACACCAATCTTGGATCATAGGCCAGCGTAATGCCGGCCTGTCGCGAGAAGCGGGCCAAGGTGTCGTCCAGCGTGCCGGCCGGTATGCTGAAGACCGCCGTCGCCTCCGCACCTAGCGCGGCGTTCGCCGTCAGGGCGGCGAGGGCGAGCCCGACCAGGCTCGACGTGGCGCGGGTCAACCTGTGATCTGACGCGATACGGCGATCGCCGAGTCTGAAGAACTTGAGCATGCGGTCGCGGTGGTCGTTGTCTTGGTGCGCGATAGCAGCGGACCGACGTCCAAGGCCCCGTGAAAGAGCCAAGGCTCTGGCGGACTTCAGCTCACCCCCAATCCGAGCATTGGATCATATTCGGAATGGAATGTGACTCGTATTCTTCGGCCCTATCGCCGTTCGGCAAGGACATGCCGAAATCGCGGACAGACTCCAGCAACGACAACGCTGAGGGCGCCGGTTCACGACCAGGGCTCGGTTCCGGCCGCCAGGAGGTGTGCGGCGACCGGCGGCTCGAGAATGCTTCCAAGACACAGCGCCACATCGCCAGCCACATCCTTAGCGCTGTCCAAGACCAGCAGCATCTTGCGCGAAGTCGGATTAGGCAAAGTCGAAGGGGACAGCGGATAGACTTCGGCAGCCAACAGCGCCGCGGCGACCGCCTCCGGCGTTCGGCCAACGCCTTCCACCGATTTGAGATCGACGAACACGACGCGACCAGTCTGGCCGTCCTCAACCGTTCTCGCCACGGCGATGGCAAGCGACGCCGCGCTATGCCCCAGGTCATCGATCACGAACATCAGGCGCGAGACCGTCACGGCCTGGAGCCTGGCCTGCGCTTCATCGAGCCCAACCGCGCTTGCGGGCGACACGGATTGGGCGCCAGTCTTGGCAAGGTTTGCGCGTGGACCGGGCGCATCGCCGTCCCGCACCGTAGCGACGAACCTGTAGCCGCGGCCGGTCACCGTCCCGATGTAGTCCGGTTGCTTGGCGGGGTCGCCAAGCGCCTTGCGCAAAGTGGCGATATTCACCTTGAGATTGGCTTCGCCGACGAAGGTGTCAGGCCAGACGCGGGCGATCAGTTCCCGCTTCGAAATCAGTTCGCCGGGGCGCTCGACAAGGACTGTCAGAAGCTCCAGCGCCCGGGCGCCGATCGCCAAGGGGACGCCATCTCGACAAAGCGACTGTCTATCGGGCCTCAGAAGATAGGGGCCAAAAGCAAAGGCGCGCGGTGAGCTTCGACCAGGAGAACGGTCGCTGACAGGATCGGCCCCCTCCGCGGCATGAGGGCGAACAAGATCGAGAACTTCGGCGGATTGTACGGACATGGAACCTCTCCGCCCGCTGAGACGTCGGTCCCTCGCAAACCCGTACGTTGAGCGCGAAGTTTTTAGCGGGCGGGGCGCAGGATGATGCCGGTCTTATCCTGATCGACCTCAAGCGGGTGGATCGCGGCGATGGCGTCGGCGAACCCGCGCGCGTCGTCGATCGGGAAGCGCCCGCTGATCGGCAAGGCCCCGATCCGCGAACCCATCAGCCGGATCGGAGGTCCGCCGTACCGGTTGATTTCGGCCACGGCCTCGTCCAATCGCGTCTGGCGAAATTCCAGATAGCCGTAACGCCAGGCCATGGCCCGATCCGGATCCACCGGCTTCACGGACCCCGCCGCGCCAGTCGGCGCCTGGTATTGCTCGCCGGGGCGCAAAGTCACTGTGCGGGCGCCTTCGCCGATCGACACCGCGCCATCTTGCAAGGTGACGGTCACCAGGCCCGCCGGATCCCGTCGAACGGAAAAGCGCGTGCCGATGTCGGTCACCGTCTTGTCGGACGCTCTGACGAGGAAGGGGCGCGCCTTCACGGCGGCGACGTCGAAATAGACTTGCCCGTCCAGCACCGTCACGCGTCGCGCTGTTTCGTCGAAGCGGATTTCGATCACCGTATTGCGATCCAAGGTCGCCAGCGTGCCGTCCGGCAGCCGTCGATCGGTGCGCTGCGTGTGCGCCGCCAACATCTGGACGACGGGCGAGGCCTGTTGCGGCGCGCGGCTGGGCGACAGGTGGCGCCAACCCATAACCCCGCCAAGAACAGCGGCGGCCACAAGCGATGCGGCGATCAATCCCCGCCAAGCCGCCTGGGCAGGCTCTGGCTTGGCCGCCAGCGCCTGGGCCCGCATCACCTCGAAGAGGTCGCCACCCACTTGGTCGAAACGCGCCCAATCGGTGAGCGCCTGCTCCCACGCCCGGGCATGGGCGGGCGAAGCGGCCAGCCAGTCGGCGAGGGCCTTCTCATCGGACGTCGACAGGCCAGCGTCGCGACGCACGAGCCAGTCGGCGGCCTCATCCCGTAGTTGGGAGGGGTCGATGACGTTCATCGCAAGGCCTCCATGCGGGACAGAAGATGGCGCGTCGCGCGCTGCATGTGCTTTTCCACGGCGCTGACCGACAAGCCCAGACGCCGTCCAATGAGCGCGATGGGCAGTCCTTCCACACGGCGCAGAATGAAGATTGTCCGGCTGCGCTCTGGCAGCTCCAGGAGAATCCGGCTCGTCAACTCCAGAGCCTGCTGGCTGATCAGCAACTCTTCGGCTCCAGGTGTTGAGGGCGCGTGGCGTTCGGCGTCGAACTCCTCGTGCTGGTCCGAATGACGCACATTGCGGCTGCGCATCCGGTCCTTGAGCACGCTCGAGGCCGTTTCAAACACGTACGCCTGGAAATGATCCAACTCGTTCGTGCCGCCACGTTTGATGATCCGGAGGAAGACGTCTTGAACCAAGTCGTCGACCTCGTTGGATGGCGCTCGCCGCGCGAACCAGCGCGTGAGGAGCGGGCGCAAGACGGCCGTCTTAGCCCCCAACCCATCGCCCGACCGCCTGTCGTCTCGCATCACACCCCTCAGCGGGCGCAATTGTAACGGGCCGTGGTTTGGCTCGCCAGTCCGCGATGAGCCGTCACGAGCCATGACCGCGACTGTCCCGTGTCATGATTTTCGGGCGTGCGCCCGTCGGGGGCGTTCTGGGCGCGAACCTTTACCGCTTTTTACCGCAACCCGATGCTGGCGGCGCCCTGGGAGACCTGGGGCAAAGCCTCAACGGACCTCCGAAGGGTTGATGACGGCGGGTGTCGCGCGCCGGGCGATGTCCCGGACATTCTCTTCGGCGCCCGAAGGGTCTCTTCCAGGACAGGCTGTTGAAAGCCGTCCGAACGCGGTCTTCTTACTCGTCCCCGAAGCCAACGGGGACCGACATGGACCAGCCCGACACCCTCGACCTCTCCCGAAGCGAGCGCATGCTCCGCTCGGCGCTTGGGCCCTTGCTGCTGGCGCGCCTGGCCGACCCGGCCGTGGCCGAGCTGATGGTCAATCCCGACGGCCGGGTCTGGCTGGACCGCCTCGATACGGGGCTGGTCGACGCCGAACTGCGCGTTGCGCCCGCCGACGCCGAGCGCGTTCTGCGCCTTGTCGCCCATCACGTCGGCGTCGAAGTCCACGCCGCGAATCCACGGGTCTCGGCCGAGCTGCCGGGGACGGGCGAGCGGTTCGAGGGGCAAATGCCGCCGGTCGTCACCGCCCCGACCTTCACGATCCGAAAGCCGGCGCGTCAGGCCTTCACCCTCGACGACTATGTCCGGGCCGGCGTGATGAGCGTCGAGCAGGCGCTGGTGCTGTGGGAGGCCGTGCGCGAGCGACGCAACATCCTGGTGGCGGGACCCACTTCCAGCGGCAAGACCACCCTGGTCAACGCGCTGTTGGACAAGGTGGCCGAAACCGCCGACCGGGTCATCCTCTGCGAGGACCTGCGCGAGCTGCAATGCGCCGCGCCGAACCTGGTGGCGCTGCGCACGATCGAAGGCGTCGTGAGCCTCACCGACCTCGTCCGCTCCACCCTGCGCCTGCGTCCTGACCGGATCATCATCGGCGAGGTGAGGGGCGCCGAGGCCCTCGATCTCGTCAAGGCCTGGGGTACGGGGCATCCCGGCGGGATCGGCACCCTGAACGCCGGCTCGGCGCTCGGGGCCCTGCTACGCCTGGAGCAGCTGATCCAGGAAGCGGTGGTGACCGTGCCGCGCGGCCTGATCGCCGAGACCATCGATCTGATCGCGGTCCTCGCCGGCCGGGGCCGACAGCGACGCCTGATTGAACTTTCGCGCCTGGAAGGCGTGGCGCCCGACGGCGCCTACCAGCTCAGCCCCGCCTGAGATCTCGCCCCTAAGCCCCTGAAATCTCGAAAGGAGATGGTCTCGTGTTCATGAGCCTTGCCCTGTCGCGCGCCTGTGGTGCGCGCCATCCGCTGCCGCGCGTCCGACCCTGGCTGCTGAGCGGCCTGTCTTGCGCCCTGACCCTGCTATCGGCGCAAGCCTACGCCGCGGGCTCCTCCATGCCTTGGGAGGAGCCGCTCCAGAAGATCCTGGAGTCGATCGAAGGCCCCGTCGCCAAGATCATCGCCGTCGTCATCATCATCATGACGGGCCTGGCCCTGGCGTTCGGCGACAGCACCGGCGGCACGCGCCGGCTGATCCAGATCGTGTTCGGCCTGTCGATCGCCTTCGCCGCGTCGAGCTTCTTCCTGTCGTTCTTCTCGTTCGGCGGCGGGGCGGTCATCTGATGGCCGGTGATCGCGCGACGAGCTTCGCCGCCCCGGTGCACCGGGCGCTGACCGAACCGGTCCTGCTGGCCGGCGCGCCGCGCGCGATCGCCTTGGTCAACGGCACCCTGGCCGCGGCCCTCGGCGTTGGCCTGCGGCTCTGGGTCATGGGCCTGGTGGTCTGGCTGGCCGGACACGCCCTGGCGGTCTGGGCCGCACGACACGATCCGCTGTTCTTCGAGGTCGGCCGTCGCCATGTGCGACTGCCAGCCCGCCTGGAGGTCTGAGCCATGCTCGATCTTCGGGACTATGGCCGATCCGGCGCCCGGCTTTGCGACTATCTGCCGTGGGCGGCGCTCGTCGCCCCGGGTGTCGTGCTGAACAAGGATGGGGCCTTCCAGCGCACCGCCAGTTTCCGCGGGCCCGACCTCGACGCGGCCGGGGACGGGGAGGTGGCCGCCGTCGCCGCGCGGGTCAACAGCGCCCTGCGTCGGTTCGGCTCCGGCTGGGCGCTCTTCGTCGAGGCCCGCCGCGATCCGGCCATGGCCTATCCCGACAGCGTCTTTCCCGATCCCGTCTCGGCGCTGGTCGATCACGAGCGTCGCGCCGCCTTCCTCGAGGAGGGGGCGCATTTCGAAAGCCGCTACTACCTGACCCTGGTCTACCAGGCGCCGGCGGACCAGACCGGATGGCTCGCCGGTCTCTTCGTCGAGGGGCGAACCCAGGCGAGCACCGACTGGCGGGCCGAGCTGACCGGCTTCATCGACCGCACCAACCGGCTGCTGGCGCTGATCGGGGCGATCACGCCGCACGCGGCGTGGCTCGACGATGCGCAGACCCTGGCCTTCCTGCATGGGGCGGTCACGTCCCGCCGCCAGGCCGTCCGCGTCCCTGAGTTTCCGATCGCGCTGGACGGGCTCGTCGCCACCGAACCGCTCGACGGCGGCCTCGAACCGCGCCTGGGGGCGGCGCACCTGCGGGTGATGACCCTCGTGGGGTTTCCGTCGGCGACCACGCCGGGGATCCTCGACGAGCTCAATCGTCTGGCCTTCGCCTATCGCTGGACGACCCGGGCGATCTTTCTCGACAAGGCCCAGGCCCAGGGCCTCCTGGCCAAGATCCGGCGTCAGTGGTTCGCCAAGCGCAAGTCGGTCGCCGCCCTCCTGCAGGAGGCCCTGACCCAGCAGCCGGCGGCGCTCGTCGACAATGACGCGGCCAACAAGGCGACCGAAGCGGACCTGGCCCTCCAGGACCTCGGCGGGGACGCGGTCGCCTATGCCTTCGTCACCACCAGCCTGGTGGTCTGGGACGAGGACCCCGCGCGGGCCAACACCAAGCTGGCCCTGGCCGAGAAGGTCATCACCGGACGCGACTTCACGGTGGTGCGCGAGCGGGTTGGGGCGGTGGAGGCCTGGCTCGGCTCCTTGCCCGGCCAGGTCTACGCGAACGTTCGCCAGCCGCCGCTGTCGACCCTGAACCTGGCGCACATGGCGCCGCTGTCGGCGGTGTGGGCAGGGCCCGAGCGCAACGCTCATCTGGCCGGTCCGCCGCTGCTCATGGCGCGCACCGAGGGCTCCACGCCCTTTCGGCTTTCGCTGCATGTCGGCGATGTCGGTCACACCCTGATCGTCGGGCCCACCGGCGCCGGCAAGAGCACGCTTCTGGCCCTGATGGCCCTGCAGTTTCGGCGCTACGCCGGCGCCCGCGTCTTCGCGTTCGATTTCGGCGCCTCGATCCGCGCGGCCGCGCTCGGCATGGGCGGCGCCTTCCATGACCTGGGCGGGGCGCTGCGCGACGCCGAGCGGCCCGCCGTCGATCTCCAGCCCTTGGCGCTCATCGACGCCGAGAGCGAACGCGTCTGGGCGGCTGGCTGGATCGAGGCGATCCTCGTCCGCGAAGGCGTGTCGGCGACGCCAGCCGTGCGCGAGCATGTCTGGGCGGCGTTGCAAAGCCTGGCCAGCGCGCCGGCGCGCGAGCGGACGCTGTCGGGGTTTTGCGCCCTTCTGGCCAGCCGAGAGCTCAAGCACGCCCTGGCGCCATACTGCCTTGGCGGCGCGTTCGGCCGCTTGCTCGACGCCGAGCAGGAAACCCTCGGCGAGGCGCCCATCGAGGCGTTCGAGACCGAAGGTCTCCTGGGCACGGCCGCCGCGCCCGCGGTGCTGGCCTATCTCTTCCACCGGATCGAGCGACGGCTCGACGGAAAGCCGACCCTGATCCTCGTCGACGAGGCCTGGCTCGCCTTGGCCGACGCGGCCTTCGGCGCTCAGCTGCAGACCTGGCTGGGGACAGTTCGCAAGAAGAACGGGTCGGTCGTCCTAACCACCCTGTCGCTCGTTCAGATCGAACAGAGCCCGATCGCCCATGCGGTCATCGAGCTGTGCCTGACCCGAATCTTCCTGCCCAACGCCTGGGCCCTGGATCCGATCGGTTCGGCCGCCTACCGCCGGTTTGGCCTGGGCGATCGCCAGATCGAGCTGATCGGCCGCGCCACCCCAAAGCGTGACTACTACGTCCAGTCGCGAGATGGCGAGCGCCTCTTCGAGCTGGGTCTGGGGCCCGTGGGCCTGGCCTTCACCGCCGCCGCCTCGAAGGCCGATCAGGCCCTGATGGCTCAGCTCCTGGCGGCGCGTCCGCCCGAGGGCTTCGCTGCGGCCTGGCTGCGCGCCCGCGGTCTCGACTGGGCCGCCGACCTTCTTCCGTCCCTCACGCCGCCGTCCTTCATCGAAGAGGAGCGCTGACATGCGCCTACGCCGCCGCCGTTTCCTGGCCGCCGCCATGCTGAGCCTGGCCCTGCCGGCCGCGCCAGCCCTGGCCCAATTCACGGTCTTCGATCCGACCAACTACGCCTCGAACGTGCTGCAGGCCGCCCGCGCGCTCGAGCAGATCAACAACCAGATCACCGGCCTGCAAAACCAGGCGCAGATGCTGATCGGCCAGGCCAAGAACCTGGCCAGTCTGCCGTACTCGTCCCTGGCCGCCCTGCAGGGACAGATCGCCCGCACCCGCGCGCTCCTGGGGCAGGCTCAGCGCCTGGCTTACGACGTCGGCGCCATCCAGGCGGCCTTCACCCAAGCCTACGGCGCAGCGGGCGTGTCGGCGACCAACGCCGATCTCGTGGCCCGGGCCGACGCGCGCTGGGCCAATTCGGTGGCCGGGTTCGAGGACGCCCTAAAGGTTCAGGCCGGCGTGATCGGGGGGCTGGACGACACCACCGGCCAGATGTCGAGCCTGGTGACCGCCAGCCAAGGGGCGAGCGGGGCTTTGCAGGCCGCCCAAGCCGGCAACCAGCTCCTGGCCCTTCAGGCCCAGCAACTGACGGGCCTGACCGCCCTGGTCGCCGCCCAAGGCCGCGCCCAGGCCCTGGAGGCCGCCGATCGCGCCGCCGCGCGCGCCGACGCCAAGGCCCGCTTCGCGCGCTTCATGGGACGCCAGCCGTGAGGGCCGCCATCGTCTGGGGCCTGGTGCTCTGGATCATCATCGCCGCGGGCGTGGTCACCGCCCGTCATGCGCCGCCACGCGCCGTGGCCGCGAGCGCCGCCTCCGATCGCGATCCGACCCTGACACGGTGCCAGACCGCCGCCGTCCAGGACGGCGGAGGGGGCGATCCGGGCTGCCGAGCGGCCTGGCGCGCCGCGCGCGAGCACTTCTTCGGAAAGCCGGGCCGATGAACGACATCGGCGTCATCGACACCTTTTTCGACACCTTCAACCGCATGATCGACGGGGGCTTTGGACTGCTGGGCGGCGACGTCGCCTCGCTCTCCAACCGCCTGGTGGCCATCGACGTGACCCTGGCGGCCCTGATGTGGACCCTGGCGGCGGGCGAGGACGTCCTGGCCCGCCTCATCCGGAAGGTCCTCTATGTCGGCTTTTTCGCGTTCCTGATCGGCAACTTTCAGGCGCTCGCGACGATCGTGTTCAAGAGCTTCACCGCGCTTGGCCTGACGGCGACGGGTGCGGGGCTGCCGGCCGATGAGATGTTGCGGCCGGGGAAGTTGGCGGCGCTGGGCGTCAGCACGGGCAAACCGCTTCTGGAGGCCGCGGCCGACCTCTCCGGCTGGCCGGGGGTCTTCGAGAACCTCGTGCAGATCCTCGTCCTGCTGGTCGCCTTCCTGCTGATCCTCATCGCCTTCTTCGTGATGGCGGTTCAGGTCTTCGTCGTCCTGATCGAATTCAAGCTGGCCACCCTGATCGGTTTCGTCCTCGTGCCCTTCGGGCTTTTCGGACGCACCGCGTTCCTGGCCGAAAAGGTCCTGGGCGAAGTCCTGGCTATGGGCGTCAAGGTCATGGCCCTGGCCGTCGTGGTCGGCATTGGCTCGACGCTCTTCGACCAGTTCTCGGCCACCTGGGTCGATGGCCAACCGACGCTGGAACAGGTCCTGGCCCTGGTGCTGGCCAGCCTGGTGCTCGTGGGCCTGTCGATCTTCTGCCCCTCGCTGGCCGCCGGGCTGATCTCCGGGGCGCCGCAACTGGGCGCCGGCGCGGCCGTCGGCACGGGTCTGGCGGTCGGCGGCGCCGCCATGGCCGGCGCGGCCGGCGCCCAGATGGCCGCCGGCCAGGGGGCGGCCCTATCGCGCGGCGTCGCCGCTGGTTTCGGCGGCGCAGCCGGCGGCGGGGGCAAACCGCCGCGCGGCGGCATGAACAAGCTCGACGACGGCGACGGTCCGACCGGTAGTCCCAAGAGCCCGGGCGGCCCCGACACGCCGGGTCCGCGTGGTCCCTCGTCCCCCAATCCCGGGCCCTCCGGCGCCGGCCCCTCGGCGCCGCCGAGCGGCTCGGGCGGCGGCGCCAACGAGACCGGTCAGGGGCCTTCGCCAGCCGCGACCGCGCCGGATTGGGCGCGGGACCTCCAACGCCGCCAGGCTCTTGCCCATGGGGCCGGCCTGGCGGCTCACAGCCTCGCGAGCGGCGATGCGGCCGCCAGCGGCGGCGCCCCTTCCTTGTCGGAGACCTGATCGATGAACCCTTTCAAGGGACCGCCGAAGTATGGCGCGACGCCCGCGCCCGAAACACCCTACCGCCAGGCCGGCCAGGCGTGGGACCGACAGGTGGGCGCCGCGCGCGCCCAGGCTGGGTCGTGGCGCCTGATGGCGATCGGCCTGCTAGCCTTGTCGGGCGGCCTTGGCGGGGGGCTAGTCTGGCTGTCGGCGCAGGGCACGGTCACGCCCTGGATCGTCGAGGTCGATCGCCTCGGCCAGGTCCAGGCCGCGGGCCCGGCGGTGCGCGGTTACGCGCCCACCGACGAGCAGGTCCGGGCCTCATTGCGACGCCTGATCGAGCAGGTGCGGTCGATCTCGAGCGACGCCGTCGTCGTCGGCCAGAATTGGGATCAGGCCTATGACGTCGTCGAAGGCGACGCCGCCCGCTTCGTCACCGAGTTCGCCAACGCCATCGATCTCAAGGGGCAGATCGGCAAGACCCAGGTCAGCGTCGAGGTGACGAGCGTGCTGCGCGCCTCGCCCAAAAGCTTCCGAGCCGCCTGGATCGAGCGCCGTTTCGTCGACGGGCAGCTGCAGGCCACCGAGCGCTGGTCGGCCATCCTGACCGTCGAGCTGCGCCGGCCCAGGACCGATCAGGAGATCCTCGCCAACGGCCTGGGTGTCCACGTCACAGCTATCAACTGGTCTCGGGAGGGCGGAGCATGACGATGCGCTCCTTGATGGTGTCGGCGGCCCTGGCGGCGCTCGATAGCGTGAGCGGGCAGGGCGTCCAGGCCGCGCCCCGTGAGCGTCAACCGCAGGCCGGGGCGCCCGTGGAGTTCAAGTTCGTCCCCGGCGGCCTTTATCCGGTGTTGGCCGCGCCTGGCCGGATCACCGCCATCACCCTGGAGCCGGGCGAGACCCTCAGTCCCACCAACCCGATCGCCGCCGGAGACACCGCCCGCTGGGTGATCGGCGACACGGCCAGCGGCGAGGGGCGCGTTCGGCGCGTCCAAGTGCTGATCAAGCCGACCCTAGGAAGCCTCTCCACCAACCTGGTGATCAACACCAGCCGCCGGACCTATTTCCTGGACGTGCGCGCTTCCGATCGCGCCTATCTCACCGAGGTGCGGTGGCGATACGGCGACGCGGTCCCGTTGGTCGCCGCGCCGCCCGCGCCGCTGGCGCCGGCGCGCGCGGAGGTCAGCGCGGGGCCGCCACGTCTGAACTTCGCCTACCGGATCACCGGATCTCGCGTCCTGCGTCCGGTCCGGGTTTACGACGACGGCGTGCGAACAGTGCTGGAGTTTGGCCCGCGCATCGCGATGGCGGACCTGCCGCCGCTCTACCGGCTGGCCGCGAACGGCAAGTCCGGCGAGCTGGTCAATTACAGCGTCGATGGCCGGACCCTCCGCGTCGACGGCCTTGTCGAGCGGGCCGAGCTGCGTTTGGGCCGCAAGGGCCTGGCCCGCCGCGTACGGATCGAGCGTCTGGCGGAGGCGGGCCAATGAGCGGGCCGGTCGACGACGAGCAAAAGGCGATCGCCGAGCGCTTGAGCCTGCGGGCGCCGGGCCCGGCGGTCACCCGGGTGTCGCGCAAGGCCTTGCTCGTCCTTGGGGGAACGGCCGCCGTGGCGCTGGGCAGCGCGCTGATCTGGTCAACGCGGGCGCCGCCGCGCAAGGCTCCGCCGCCGCCGCCCGCCGCCACACCGCGTCCGCCGGAGAAGATCTCCAGCCTCCCCAAGGACTATCTGCATCGCGACACGCCGCCAGCATTGGGGCCGCCGCTGCCGGGCGACCTCGGACGGCCGATGCTCAGCGCCTCGCGAGCCGCCGCGAGGCCCGAAGCCGACCCGATTTCGGCCTTGCCGGTCGTCGCGCCGCCGCCGGTGGTGGCCTCGCCCGCAGCGCAAGCGCGCTTGGCCGGGCGCGTCAGCGGCCTGTTCCTGACGGTGAGCCAAGCCGATCACGGGGCGGTGGCTGAATTGAGGTCCGACGCCTCGCCGACGGCCGGCGCCGATCCGCGCACCACCAGTCCCGAGCGGCTCCAGGCCCCGGCCTCGCCTTACCTGCTCCAGGCCGGGGCCATCATTCCCGCCGCCTTGATCACCGGTTTGCGCTCGGATGCGCCCGGCGTGGCGATCGCCCAAGTGACCCAGGACGTGCACGACAGTCTGGGCGGCGGCCACCTGCTGATCCCCGCCGGGGCCAAGCTGATCGGCGAGTACGCCACGACGACGATCGCCGGCCAGAGCCGCCTGGGCGTGGCCTGGACTCGGCTTATCCTACCCAGCGGGGCGTCCATCATCCTCGATAAGCTCCCGGCGGCCGACTCCCAGGGCATGGCCGGTCTCGAGGATGGCGTCGACCGCCATTGGGGCCAGGTGTTCGCCGCGGCCGGGCTCAGCACCGTCCTGGCGATCGGGGCAGAGACCGGCGCGGACGGCGATAGCGAGCTTATCCGGGCCCTACGGCGCGGATCGAGCCAGGCGGTCAGCGACGTGGGTCAGCAGGCGGTCGGACGTAGTCTCGCCCTGGCCCCGACCCTGACCATCCGACCGGGCGCGCCCCTTCGGGTCCTCCTGACCCGAGACCTCGTTCTTGAACCCTATGCGGGAGGCCGCCAATGAACCGGCTCAAAATCACCGGCATCGAGGACGATACCCCGGTGAAAGTCACCTCGGAGGTGCCGGCCGCCGTGCACCGCGACCTGATTGACTACGGCAAGGCGATGGGCGAGGGCGGCGGCAAGGTGGTCGAGCCCGCCAAGCTCTTGCCCGAGATGGCGCGTCTGTTCATGGCTTCCGACCGTGGGTTCGTGCGGGGTCGCAAATCGCGCCGACCCTGAAACGGTGGGGTGAGATCGGCGATCGTGCCCGGCTACGCCTGTAACCGAATGACCGCCCGGCGAAGCGCCAATGTAAGACGCTGCTTCCATCTTCCCGGACCGGCAAGAGGGCCGGGGAGGCCACGACCCTGAGCCTCGCCGCCCTCGATCCATGACGGGACGAGAGCGATGATGGACCCACACGTGCTGGCGGCCTTCGCCGGCGTGGCCTTGGTGCTGACGATGGCGCCGGGCCTGGACACGGCCATGGTGCTGCGCACCTCCGCCGCGGAGAGCACCCGCAACGGCGTGATGGCCGCCTTTGGGATCGGCGCGGGCTGCCTGCTCTGGGGTTTTGCCGTCGCCCTGGGTCTTGGCGCGCTCCTGGCCACCGCGCCCATGGCCTTCGTGGCCCTTAAGTGGGCTGGGGCGATCTATCTCGTCTGGCTTGGCCTGAAGCTGCTGATCAAGCCACGCGGGTCGGGCGGTGATCCGCTTCCGGCTCGCGCCGCGCCTGAGGTTTCGCAATGGGCCGCTTTTCGGCGAGGCTTCACCACCAACATCCTCAATCCGAAGGTCGGGGTTTTCTACATCACCCTGCTGCCACAGTTCCTCCCCGCTAACGCCACGGGCGTGGCGCCGGCCCTGCTGCTAGCCGGCATCCACGTCGCCCTGGCCGTCACCTGGTTCACAATCCTCGCCGGCGGCGCGGCCGTGGTCCGGAAGATCCTGCAACGTCCGCCGGTGGCGCGCGGCCTCGACCTGGCGACCGGCTGCGTCTTCGTCGGCTTCGGCGCCAGCCTGGTCTTGGCCAGTCATTAGGCGGGCGCCCCGAGGCCTCACGGATCGACGCGCAGGACGGTGTTGGCCGCGGCTGGCGGCGTCAGGTCGATGACCAGAAGCTCTACGGCTTGGGCCTCATGATTGCGCGCGGCGTGCCATTGGTCGATGTCTTCGGCGATGGCCTCACCGGCCTTGAAAACCCGCGCGCGGCCCGTTTCGAGATTGGTCACCGACAGTCTGCCGGACAGGACATAGCCGATGCGGACAAACGGGTGCTTGTGGGCCGGGAGCGCGGCGTGGGCGGCGATATGGTATCGCGCCACCGTCACTTCCAACGGACCTGGCGGCAGGACGATCGAGCCGCCCGAGGTGGTTGTCGCGCTGCGCATTAGCGTCTCGACCTTGACCCCCGAGGGGGCGGCGTCGGGCGCGGCCATGCTGGGCGCGGCGACCAAGGCAACGGCGATCGCCGAGCGCGCGCCGAGACGAAGGGCGGCCCAGAAGGCCTGGAAACGGCGACTTGCCATGCGGATCTCCATGATGCGGGGGGCGCCCGAGGCGGGCGCGCCAGGGGATGTTTCAGAGGGCGGCCAAGCCTGTTTCGCCGGTGCGGATACGCACGGCCGACTGGACGTCCAGGACAAAGATCTTGCCGTCGCCGATCCGGCCGGTGGCCGCCGCGTCCTGCACCGCGGCCAGCGCGCCCTTGAGGGCCGAGGCGGGGACCACGGCCTCGATCTTGATTTTCGGGATCAGCGCGACTTCGTACTCCGCGCCGCGATAGATTTCGGTCTTCCCCATCTGGCGGCCGCACCCGCGGACCTCGGCGATCGTCAGGCCCTCCGCGCCGGCCATGACCAAGGCTTCGCGCACAGCGTCCAGCTTGAAGGGTTTGACGTAGGCGACGATCATTTTCATGGGCGTGTCGCGGCCCAAGACCGCGCTCCTGTTCCAAGACGCTGGCGTGGCCGGGCGCCGGCGTGGCGCGACCACGGTCAAGCGGTAGGGAAGGGGCGATACGGCTCGGTTTCGTCACCGCGCGTTTCGACTACGACCGTAACCGAGCCGGCCGCCGACAGGATTGGCGACAACGGCTGTAGCCAATCGGCGCCCCGTTGATTGCGCCTGTAACCCAGACGCCCGCCCAGGACGGCGACGAGCGTCTAAGGGACGAGTCCCACAACCTTCGCCGCCCAAACCGTGGCGGATCGTCTCTCCAGGAGCTCCCATGTATCGTTTCGCCAAGCGCGCCCTGATCAGCGCATGTCTCGTGGCCGCCATCGCCGCGCCGCTGTCCGGCATGGCGGCGACCTCCGTTGTCCGCGACGCGCGGCAGAACACCTGCAAGCTGGTGAGCGCGCCGTTCGCCGCCCACAAGACGCCCTATCGCACGAGCCAGTATGTTTGCGGCGGCGTGACCTACGCCGTGTCCGATCCGCGCCTGTCCCAAGCCGTGGTCGATGCGCGGGTCCAGGCCGACGGCCGCCCTGGCCGCCTGGTCGCGCGCTGAGGCGACCGCGCCGGGCCTGGAGCCAGGTCCGGCGCTCGCGCGGTTCCTCCGTCGCTAATGTGACGCCGCGCGGAATCGTGATCGAGTGCCTCAGAGCCTCGGCCGTTCGGCCGAAGGCGACAGGATCAGGTCGCGGGCGGCCGCCCGCGGCGCCGGCGATCGGTCCGCTCCGGCGGCCCGACAAAACAGAAGAACCAGCCATGACCAAGTTGCTTCGCAGCCACGCGCCTTGGATGGCGCTCGCCCTTGTCGGCGCGCTCGCCCTGGGGGTTCTCGCCACCGCGCGCGGCGAGCACGTCAATGCGCTGTGGGTGGTGGCCGCGGCTCTGTCGGTCCACCTCGTGGCCTATCGCTACTACAGTCGCTACATCGCCAGCTCGGTGATGCGGCTCGAGGCCGGACGGGCCACGCCGGCGGTACGGCGTAACGATGGCCTGGATTTCGTGCCGACCGACCGACGGGTGCTGTTTGGTCACCATTTCGCGGCGATCGCGGGGGCCGGTCCCCTGGTCGGTCCGGTGCTGGCGGCCCAGATGGGCTACCTGCCGGGCGTGCTGTGGATTCTGGCGGGGGTGGTGCTGGCCGGGGCGGTGCAGGATTTCATGATCCTGTTCATCTCGATGCGCCGCGACGGGCGCTCGCTGGGCGAGCTGATCCGCGCTGAAATGGGGATTATCCCCGGCATGGTGGCTCTGCTGGGAGCCTTCATGATCATGATCATCATCCTGGCGGTGCTGTCGCTGATCGTGGTCAAGGCGCTGGTCGCCAGCCCCTGGGGCGCCTTCACCGTAGGGGTGACGATCCCGATCGCGCTCTTCATGGGGATCTACACCCGCTTCTTGCGGCCGGCCCGGATTGGTGAGGTTTCGCTGATCGGCTTCGTCCTGTTGATGGCGGCCATTGTCTTTGGTCAGTCGGTCGCCCATTCGCCGCTGCTGGCGCCGCTGTTCACCCTGACCGCGACGCAGCTCTGCTTCGTGCTGATCGGCTACGGCGCTGTCGCCTCGGTCTTGCCGGTGTGGCTGCTGCTGGCGCCGCGCGACTATCTCTCGACCTTCCTGAAGATCGGCGCGATCGGCGCCCTGGCGATCGGCATCGTGGTCATGGGGCCGGACCTGAGGATGCCCGCCCTGACCCGGTTCATCGATGGCTCCGGCCCGGTGTGGTCGGGACCCCTCTTCCCGTTTCTGTTCATCACCATCGCCTGCGGCGCGGTCTCCGGCTTCCACGCCTTGATCGCCTCGGGCACGACGCCCAAGCTGATCGCCAAGGAAACGGACGCGCCCCTGATCGGCTATGGGGCGATGCTGGTGGAGTCGTTCGTGGCGATCATGGCCCTGGTGTCGGCCTCCATCATCGACCCGGGCGTTTACTTCACCATGAACAGTCCGCCGGCCGTGGTCGGGACGACCGCGCAAAGCGCATCGTCAGCCGTCGGGGGGATGGGGTTCCCGATCGCGGCCGCGACCATCAGTCAGACCGCCCAGGACGTCGGGGAAACGACGATCATCTCGCGGGCTGGTGGCGCGCCGACCCTGGCCGTGGGGATGGCCCAGATCTTCTCCCACGTGGTCGGCGGCAAAGCGATGATGGCCTTCTGGTACCACTTCGCCATCCTGTTCGAGGCGCTGTTCATTCTGACCGCCGTTGACGCCGGCACGCGGGCCGGACGGTTCATGCTCCAGGACCTTCTGGGGACCTTTATCCCGAGATTCCGCGACACCTCGGCCCTGGGCCCCAGCCTGATCGCGTCGGGCCTGTGCGTCGCGGCCTGGGGCTATTTCCTCTACCAGGGCGTCACCGACCCGCTCGGCGGCATCAACACGCTGTGGCCCCTGTTTGGCATCTCCAACCAGATGCTGGCGGCCGTGGCGTTGATCCTGGGAACCGTGGTCATCTTTAAGATGAAGCGCCAGCGCCACGCCTGGGTGACGATCGCGCCGGCGGCTTGGCTGATCGCGTGCACCCTGACGGCGGGGGCGATGAAACTGTTCTCACCGCTGCCGACCGTGGGTTTCCTGGCGCACGCCCGCGTCTATTCGGCGGCGATCGCCGAGGCCAAAGTGCTGGCGCCGGCCAAGTCGATGGCCAACATGCGTCAGATCGTGCTCAACGACCGGATCAACGCGGTGCTCTGCTCGATCTTCATCCTCGTGGTCGCGTGTATCCTGCTCTATGGCGTGCGCGCCTGCCTGGCCGCCCTGCGTCGGCCCGATTGGACGGCCCAGGAAACGCCGGACCCGCTGGCGGCGGCCGAGTGATGGCGGCGGTCTGGAAAGAGCGCCTGATGTCGGCCGGCCGCTGCCTGTGCGACAGCGCCCGGCTTATGGTCGGGGTGCCCAACTACGACGTCTATGTCGCGCACGTGGCCATGACCCATCCGGGCCAGGCGCCGATGAGCTATGAGGCGTTCTTTCGCGATCGCCAGCAAGCCCGCTACGGTGGGGGCGGCAAGGGCGGCTTTCGCTGCTGCTGAGGCAGGAGCGGCCTGCGCGGCGGGTCGCGCCGACGATCGCAACAGCGGTAACCGAAGCGGTCGGCTTGATGACGGCTGTAACCACTAGGGCCGGTTTAAGGCCAGGCGCATGAACTAAGACCAAGCCTCCAGGCCGCCCGTCGCAAGGACGCAAAGCGGCGATGTTCGGAGCGCCGATGTCTCGTCGATGTGGTTCCCTGCCGACCTTCTTGGCGGTGATCGTGGGCGTGGTCGCCCTGCCTTTGACCGCGGCCGAACGGCTTGCCGATGGCCACGCGGCTCCAGCCTGTAAGACGCAGGATCGGCTCGCGGCGCCGCCGCGGCGTCCTGCGAAAGGCGCCGTGACCTGCGCCGTTGCGGATCGGGCCAAGCCCGTCCAGCCAAGCCCCGCGCCGCAAACCGAGGGGCGTCCGGGGCCGTCGCACAAGGCCTGGTTCGATGACTATCGCGTCAGGGGCGCCGGGCTGATCGAGCGGTAGCCCCAAGTCTTTCCAGACCTTACCGAAATTTACGCGCCCGACCGCAGGCGCCGCGCTAAGCCCTGTCCCTGGCCACCGCAAACGCCACGCCAACAGGCCGTGAGGAAGCCGGGGGCCGGGCGCGCCAAGCCTTCCGCTACGGAGCGGTGTCGGCCCATCGCCCAGCCGGAGGAGCCGACGCCATCGCCACCGCGCCGCCGCCAGGCGCCGGTGACATCACCCGACCGCCGCGAGGACCCGCCATGTCGACGACCTTTCCAGCACCCAGCGTGGTCGCTGCTCCGGCGAAGATCCTGATCGTCGACGACGATCGCGCGATGCAGGCGATGCTGAGCGAGTACTTCGCCAACAACGGCATGAAGCCATCGGTGGCCGCCAATCGCGCGGAGATGATCGATCGGCTGCGCGCCGAGCCGCACGCCGTCATCCTCGATCTGAAGCTGGGCGAGGACGATGGTCTGGATCTCCTGCGCCTGATCCGCACGCAGTCGGACGTGCCCGTGATCATCACCACCGGTCACCGCCGCGAAGAGATCGATCGTGTCGTGGGCCTGGAACTGGGAGCGGACGACTATGTCACCAAGCCCTTCAGCCCCCGCGAGCTCCTGGCCAGAGTCCGGGCGATCCTCAGGCGCGGCGGCGCGGGCGTGGACCTCAAAAGGGCGAGAGGCCGCAATCGGATTCGGTTCGGCGCGTGGGAATTGGACCGGGGCGGTCACACCGTCCGCCGGGGCGATGAAGAGCCCATCCTCCTAACCAAGGGCGAATACGGTCTGCTGCTGGCCTTTCTCGAGGCCCCCAACCGACCGCTCTCGCGCGAACATCTGCTGCGCGCCACGCGGGTTCATGACGACGTCTTCGATCGCTCGATCGACGTCCAGATCCTGCGGCTGCGCCGCAAGCTTGAATCCGATCCCAGCGATCCGCGACTGATCGAGACGATCCGTGGCGTCGGCTATGTATTCCGATCCGTTGTCGAGGCGCCATGAAGGGGATGATCGCCCTGGGCGCGTTGGCCATGGCCGCCGCGGTCGCCGCGGACGCCTGGCCGCGTGACGATGCGGAAACGATGGTCCGGCACGAGACTGGACAGGCCTTCAGGCCGGTCGCGACCAAGGTCCTGTCCAGGCGCGAGGCCGCCCAGGCGAGGTTGGGGGAGGCGCTCTTCGCCGATCCGAGACTGTCGGGGAAGGGGACGCGCGCTTGCGTTAGCTGCCATGATCTGGCGACAAACGGGGCGAGCGCGCGCGCCAACGATCTGGCGCCGGACGGACGGGCGCTCGCCTTCAACACCCCAACCGTGTTCAACGCCGCCACGAGCTTTCGTCTGAACTGGGAAGGGCGCTTTCGCAGTCTCGAGACCCAGGCGCGACGCTCGATCGAGAACCCGGCCATCATGGGGGGCGACCCTGGCGTGGTCGCCAGCCGGCTAGGCGCCGATCCAGCCATCAGGAGCCAGTTCGTCGCCGCGTTCGGGCGCGATCCCAACGCCGAGGACGTGGCCGCGGCCCTGGCCCGTTTCGAGACGACGCTGATCACCCCGGACGCGCGTTTTGACCGCTACCTGCGCGGTGACACCGCCGCCCTGGAACCCCAGGCGTTACGCGGCTACCGCCTCTTCCAGTCGGCGGGATGCTCGTCCTGCCACCAGGGCGTCAATATCGGCGGCAACCTCTTCCAACGCAGCGGCGTCTTTCACACCCTGACCGACCCGCGCGCGCCGATCATGCGGGTGCCGTCCCTGCGCAATGTCGAAACGACGGCGCCCTACTTCCACGACGGCAGCGCCAGGACCCTCGAGGACGCCATCCGGGCCATGGGGCGAAGCCAACTCAATCGCGTGCTGACCCCCGCCCAGGTCGACGATATCGCCGCCTTTCTGCGCAGTCTCACCGGCCAGTATCGCGGCCGGAGCGTCAGGGCGCGGGAATGAAGCGGACCTTTCCCCCTGTCCTGGCCCTGTTCGTCATCCTCGTGCTGACGGCGTTGCTGCGCAACGGCATGCAGCCGGGGCCCGGGGAGGTCGACACCATGCAGCGGGCGCTCGATCGTTTCGAGAACGCCCAGCACATGCTTCGGCGCGACGTGATCAGCGTTCGCGCTGGTCTCCTGCGGTCGTACGATCCGATCGTCGAGGACGTCGATGCGCTCTATGCCGCCCTCGCGCCGCTGGACCGCATGGCCCAGACGCCGGCGAACAAAGCGCTGATCGAGGATCTGCAGGCTTCGGCCCGCCGCCAGGAGGCGCTGACGGAGGCGCTGAAGAGCGACAGCGCCCTGTTGCAGAACAGCCTGGCCTATTTCAGCACGCTCAGCGCCAGCGACGACCTCTTCGATCAGGCCAATGTCGAGGCGGGACGGTTGACCGGCGCGATGCTGCGCCTGACCCTCAACACCTCTTCCGACACCCAGGCGCTCGTTGACCGGCGCATCGCCGACTTCGCCGCGGGGCCGGGGCGGTCGGGACGGGACCGTGAGGCGCGGGCGGTGCTGCTCAGCCATGCCAGATTGCTGCGCCAATTGCTCCCGGAGACCGACGCGCGCCTGACCGCGCTCTTGGCCGAGGACGACGTCGCCGCCCGCGCCCAGCTCAGGGCGTGGATCAGTCACGAACGGGTCCGCGCTGAGACGCGGGCGCAGCGCTATCGAAACGCCCTCTACGCCACCGCGGTGCTGTTGACGGTCGTCCTCGCGGGCCTGGGTGTCAGGCTCGCGGTCCACATGGCCAATCTCAAGCGTCGAGGCGCGTTCGAGCGAGGCCTTGCCGAGATGTCGGCGGAGATCGTCGCGGCCCGCCCCGAAGAGGTCAAGGCGCGCTTCGATAGCGGTCTGGCCCGGCTTGCGCTCCATGCGCAGGCCGATGCGGCCTTCCTGTTCGGGGAGGGGGACTACGGCTGCGCCCGGATCTGGCCCAGGCCCTATCAGGGCGCGGATCCTGACTGGGCGCCCGCCGCTCGCGCCTTGGCCGGCCTGGCCCAGCGCCGGGCCGACGGCGTCTTTCGCGGCGCCGCGACCTGGCCCTGGCCGGAGGGACAGGACGCCGCGCCCCGGCGGGCTAATATCGTGGCCATGGTCCTGGTCAACGAGCACGGGGATCACTGTGTCCTTGGCTTCGCCCGGTTCGAGGGACGCGTCCAGATCCGCGACGCCGACTTGGGGGTCATGCGTCTGGCGCTCGATGTGCTCGCTGGCGGGGTGCGGCGCTCACGCATGGAGCAGCAGCGTTCGGCGCTCGAGGTGCGTCTGCAGCAGGCAGGCCGCACCGAGGCCATCGGCACGTTCGCCGGCGGGATCGCGCACAACTTCAACAACATCCTGAGCGCGATAGCGGGATATGTGGAGATGGCCTCGGCGATCCCGAAAACACCGCGCGCCGTGACGCGCTATGTCGAGCAGATCGGCGTCGCGGTCGGGCGCGCGCGCCGGCTCGTCGACCTAATCCTGCTCTACGGCGCGCGCTCGAGCCCCGTTCGCCAGCGCGTGGATCTTCGGGCCTTGCTCGGCGAAAGCGTCTCTTTGCTCAGCGCCGCCCACGGTCAGACGGCGACCTTCGCGATCGAGGCTGGCGAGGAGGACTACCGAGTGCTGGGGGATCCGTCTCGCCTGCAGCAGATCATCTTGAATCTGGCGTCAAACGCGGTGCAGGCGATGGGCGGCAATGGGCAAGTGGCGCTGACGCTTGGCCGACGCGTGAACCGAGCGCCCGTTGAGAAGACCAGCGGGGTTCTGCTGGCCGGCGACTATGTGGTGCTTTCCGTCGTGGATCACGGCGTGGGCATGTCGGCCGCCACGCGGTCGCGGATCTTCGAGCCGTTCTTCACGACGCGCCCCGAAGGCAATGGACTGGGCCTGGCGACGACGGCCGAGACCGCCCGCGAATTGGGGGGCGCGGTCAATGTTCGTTCGGTGCTCGGGAGCGGTTCGACCTTCGAGGTCTGGCTGCCCGCCGGCGGGCAGGCGCCGGTGGGCGCGGTATCGGCGCCGGGGCGCGGCGAGACGGTCCTGCTGCTGTCGGACAGCGAGAGCCTGTGTCAGGACGAGGAGCGGATCGCCGCGCTCGGCTACGAGCCGGTGGGCTTCGTCGAGATCGAGCGCGCCATCGCCGCCTTGCGCGCCTGGCCGCAGCGCTTCGACGCCATGGTGGCGCGCACCAACCGGGCCGAGTGCGCGATCGCGCTGCGCCAGGCCGCGCCGGCGCTGGGGCTCATCCTGCTCTCGGACACGCGCCTGCGCGCCAACGCGCCTCTGCGGACCCTAGCGGCGTCCTTGCCCAATAGCCGGCTGCTGTCGGGATCGCTGACGGCCACGGACTTGGCTGAGGTCATCGCTCAGGCCCCGACGGCGACGGGCGGCGTATGAGGTTGTCGATGCATGAGAGACAGGCCGCGCCGGCATGAAAAATGGCGGCGGGCTTGCAGTCCCGCCGCCGTCTCGGCAACGCCTCGAGGGGTCCAGGTTCCAGCGTCGAACGCGTAGATCGGGGGGAATACGCGTCCTTTGCCAAGAAGCCCGAGGCCGCACGCTCGCGATGCGGCCTCTAAGTTACGCCTGGCCTACGGGGGGAGGGCCAGGCTGGGCGAACGCTTCGACCTTTGGGGGCAAGCCGCGCGGAGCGGCAAGGGGTCGGCGTTTCTTCTGGTTATCTTTCGGCTGCGCGGCCCTGGCGGGCAACGCGGGGATGATTTCAGCGGTAACGTCCCGCGTACTGAGCCATGTCGATCGTAGTGCGCTAGCACGACCCCATGACTTCGACCTGATGGCCAA
The DNA here is from genome assembly GCF_900114015.1 of Caulobacter sp. UNC279MFTsu5.1. Taxonomy (GTDB): domain Bacteria; phylum Pseudomonadota; class Alphaproteobacteria; order Caulobacterales; family Caulobacteraceae; genus Caulobacter. The sequence continues at coordinate 78,059 of NZ_FORN01000002.1, forward strand.
GCGCCGCCATCCGCCGCCACTTGGACGGCGTCGAGCCGGTGACGTCGCCGAAGGTGCGCGTGAAGTGCGCCTGGTCGGTGAAGCCGCAGGCCAGCGCTATCTGGCAGAGGCTCGAGGATGTCTTGGTCATCATCGCCTGAGCGTGCTCGATCCGGCGACGGGCCACGAACCGGGAGAAGGTCAGGCCGAACGACTGTCTGAACCGGCGGGAGAAATAGCCGGGGCTGAGCTTGGCGTGCGCGGCGGCGCCGCGGATTGACAACCGGCCGGCCAGGTCGCCGTCGATGTAGTCGCGCACGCGTCGCGCCTGCCAGGGCAGGAGGCCCTCCCATTGGGACGGGGCGGCGGGGATGAGGGCCATGACGTTCGCGCCAGGGCCGGCGGTGAGTTCGATCTGCGCCATGCGCTGTCTCCACTGGCTAAGGTGTTCGCCAATGAGACTAGGCGCAGATGCGCGAGCCGACGCGTAAAGCTCAGTAAAGGGTCGTCAAGCGTGGGACTAGGGTGGTCTGGTTCCCGCGTTTTGAAGCTTGATGCTTCGAAAATGCTCGACTTTTCTTTCAGTCACCGCCGGGTGGGTGAGGCACGCGAACAACCAATCCATTCAAGCTGCGGGGGCGTCGGCGAGCGAAGTCTAACGTCTATCGACGCGTGGCCGTCACGCCACGACTGGCCATGCCCTCGTAAGCGCGCGGGGGACGCACATAAGGAGACCGCCATGAAGCCCTACCTGCTCTCGCTCGGCGCCGGGCTCCTCGTGGGCGTGATCTACGCTTTGCTGGGGGTGCGCTCGCCCGCGCCGCCCGCCATCGCCCTGCTGGGCCTGATGGGCATGCTGCTGGGCGAGCAGGCGGTCCCAATCGCCAAGCGCCTGATGACCAGGGCGCCGGTCGTGGCCTACCTGAAGACACCCGAATGCGCCGGCCAGGTCCTGGGATCGCAAGCCGTCGCCGGCGATGGTCCCGAGCCCAAGTCGCCAAGTGATCAGGCATGAACCCGCTCGACCGCCTCCCGCCAAATCGCCGCCAAGCCGTCGCCCTCGGCGCGGCCTTCCTGTCCAGTTCCGCTTTCGCCCAGCCCCGGAGGGCTAGCCCCATGACCGACCTGCTCCTCGTCAACGGCAAGTTCACGACCCTCGATCGTGGCAACCCGCGCGCCGACGCGGCGCTGGTCCGCGACGGCAAGTTCGCCGCCGTCGGCGAAGAAGGCGAGGTCCGCGCCGCCGCGGGCCCGAACCCGACGATCATCGACCTGAAGGGGCGCCGGGTGATCCCGGGCCTGATCGACAGCCACATGCACATCATCCGTGGTGGGCTGAACTACAACATGGAGCTGCGCTGGGACGGCGTGCCGACCCTGGCCGACGCCATGGCCATGCTGAAGAAGCAGGCCGCCAACACCCCGCCGCCGCAATGGGTGCGCGTCGTGGGCGGTTTCACCGAGCACCAGTTCGTCGAGAAGCGCCTGCCGACCCTGGACGAGATCAACGCCGCCGCGCCCGAGACGCCGGTGTTCATCCTCCACCTCTACGACCGCGCCCTCCTGAACCGCGCCGCCCTGCGCGCGGTCGGCTATACCAAGGACACGCCCAACCCGCCGGGCGGCGAGATCCAGCGCGACGCCTCGGGCGAGCCCACCGGCCTGCTGCTGGCTCAACCGAACGCCACCATCCTCTACGCCACCCTGGCCAAGGGCCCGAAGCTGCCGGAGGAGTACCAGCTGAACTCCACGCGCCACTTCATGCGCGAGATGAACCGCCTGGGCGTGACCGGCGTGATCGACGCCGGCGGCGGCTTCCAGAACTATCCCGACGACTACGAGATCATCGAGAAGCTGCACATCGACGACCAGCTGACCCTGCGCATCAGCTACAACCTCTTCACCCAGAAGCCGAAGGCCGAGCTGTCGGACTTCCAGTCGTGGTCCAAGCAGGTCAAGCCCGGCCAGGGGGACGACAAGTACCGCCACAACGGCGCGGGCGAGATGCTGGTCTATAGCGCCGCCGATTTCGAGGACTTCCGGGTCGCGCGGCCCGAGATGCCGCCGAACATGGAAACCGACCTGGAGCCGGTGATCCGTCACCTGGCCGAGCAGCGCTGGCCCTGGCGGCTGCACGCCACCTACGACCAGACCATCGACCGGGCGCTGGACGTCTTCGAGAAGGTCAACAAGGACGTCCGCTTCGACGGTCTGCACTGGTTCTTCGACCACGCCGAGACCATCAGCGAGCGCAACATCGACCGCATCGCGGCTCTGGGCGGCGGCATCGCCGTGCAGCACCGCATGGCCTATCAGGGCGAATATTTCATCGAGCGTTATGGCGCCAAGGCCGCCGAGCGCACCCCGCCGATCGACAAGATGCTGAAGGCCGGCGTGCCCGTCGGCGCGGGCACGGATGCCACCCGCGTGGCCAGCTACAATCCGTGGGTCTCGCTGAACTGGCTGGTGACCGGCAAGACGGTGGGCGGCACGCGCCTCTATCCGCCGGCCAATCGCGTCGACCGCGAGGAAGCCCTGCGCCTGTGGACCACCGCCAACACCTGGTTCTCGAACGAGGAAGGCAAGAAGGGCCAGATCGCCGTCGGCCAGCTGGCGGACCTGGCCGTGCTCAGCGACGACTACATGACCGTGCCCGAGGACGAGATCCCGCACCTGTCGGCCGTGCTGACCCTGCTGGGCGGCAAGGTCGTCCATGGCGAAGGCGACTTTAGCAAGCTCGCGCCCGTCCTGCCCCCGCCGATGCCCGACTGGTCGCCGGTGCGCACCTTCGGCGGCTATCAGAACCGCTCGAAGCGCACGGCGCTCGCGATGGCCAGCGCCTGCGGCTGCGCCAGCAGCTGCAACGTCCACGGCCAGGACCACGCCTCGGCCTATACCCGCGAGGCCCCAACCAGCGATGCGCGCTCCTTCTGGGGCGCCATGGGCTGCGGTTGCTGGGCGGTCTGATCATGACCCCCTCGACCCAGACCCCGCGCTTCGTCGACGCCATCCTCGACTGGCGGCCCACGGCGCACATCGCCCGCCTGGCCCTGGTCAGCGCCTATCTGCTGGGCGCGGCCGTCAAGGCCAGCGACTTTCCCGGCGCCGTGGCCGAGCAGGCCCACTTCGGCATGAGCCCGCCGGCCTTCTGGGCCGCGCTGACCATCGCCGTGGAGATCGTCGGACCAGTATTGATCCTGACCCGTCGCTGGCTGTGGCTGGGCGCGGGTATGCTGGGCGTCTTCACCCTGCTGGCGGCCATCAAGGCCAACGCCTTTTGGGCGATGGCGGCGGGTCATGACCGCTTCATGGCCATGAACGCCTTCGTCGAGCACATCGGGCTGATCGGCGGCTTTGTTCTAGTCGCCCTGCTCGATCGCAAGGCGCGCGCCGCATGAGCCCTCATCCGACCTGGTTGACGGTCGCGACCAGCGTCCTTCTGGCCCTGGTCGGCGGCTATGTCGACGTGGTCGGCTTTGTCCTGCTGTTTGGCCTGTTCGTGAATCACGCCACCGGCAACCTCGTCATGCTGGGCGTGTCGCTCGCCGGCGAAGGACAGGGATTGGCCCTGAAGCTCCTGTCGCTTCCAACCTTCATCATCGCGGCGGGTGTTACCTACGCCTGCGTCCGCCGCCGCCACGATCGGGGGCAGGGGAGTGAGGCGCTCATTCTGCTGCTGCAGGCCGCGATGCTGGTGGTGTTCGCGCGACTCCTAAACAACGCACTGCCCGCCGCCCGGCCCGACGATGCGGCCGTGATCCTGGCCGGGCTGGCTGGCGTAAGCGCCATGGCGATCCAGAATGTCGGCGCGCGCGCGGTATTCACCCAGATGGCGCCCACCACGATCATGACCGGCAATGTCACGCAGATCGCCATCGATCTCGTTGACCTGCTGAGGTCTCGAAAGGCGATCGAGCGCAATCTGATCGGTCGCCTGATCAAGACTTGGCCCCCGGTCGCGGGCTTTGCGGCGGGCGCGGTCGCCGGAGCCTTCGGCGTCGTCAGGGCTGGGGCATACAGCCTCCTTCCCGCCGCCGCGATCGTCGCGGTGCTGGGCGGCCTCTATGCCAGCGCCCCGCGCGCCGCGCGCGCCTGAACGCGCTTGGCGGGCGCGACGTCGGATGCGCGACGGCGATCGTCCAGGTTCGCCGCTTCGCCGGTGAGCTTGGCGTCAGTTAGCGGCGATGCAGGTCCCGTCCGGCGTCGCTGGCGATTTGCCGCAACGTATTACAGCTGAAACCAAACAGCCGTTGCGACTGAAATGGCCGCGAAGATAGACCCCAAGCCGCGCAGTTGCGCGTCAGTGACGGGAGTATGGACCATGACGAACACAGGTTTCACGCGACGCGGGACCTTGAAGGCCGGGGCGGGTCTCTTGGGGACCGGCCTCGTCGCCACGGCGGCTCCGGCCTTGGCCGGCATCCCTCAGACGGAGGGCTTCGCCACGGTCCCGGGCGGAAGGGTCTACTGGCGAAAATTCGGCGCGGGCGGCAAGGCGCCGTTGCTCACCCTGCACGGCGGGCCAGGCTCCTCGCACCAATATCTCTTGCCGCTTCAGGCCCTGGCCGACGAGCGTCCCGTCATCTTCTATGACCAGCTCGGATGTGGCCGCGCGGACGCCCCGGAGGACGATGACGCCTACTCGATCCAACGCTCGGTCGAGGAGGTGGACGCCGTTCGCGCCGCGCTGGGCCTCGATCAGGCCGTGTTGCTGGGGCACTCCTGGGGTGCGCTGCTCGCCGTCGAGTATCTGTGCCAGGGACGGGGCAAGGGCGTTGATCGCTTGATCCTCAGCGGCGCCATGGCCAGCATTCCCCAGGCCGTGGCCGGCTTCGAACGCCTCTTCGCCACCATGCCCGACGGCTGGGGCGACAAGATCCACGCCCTGGAGAAGGCGGGCAAGACGGGCACGCCGGAATACGGCGAGCTGGTCCAGAAGTTCTACGACACGTTCGTGCTGCGGGTTCCGCCCAGCCCCGAGGTCGTGGCCACCTTGGAGTCCCTTGGGAAGTCTCCGGCCTACCGCGTCCTCAACGGACCCAACGAGTTCACCATCGTCGGCAAGATCAAGGACTGGGATCGTCGCAAGGATCTCAAGGCGATCACGCAGAAGACCCTGATCACCACGGGCGAGTTCGACGAGGTCACGCTCGACTGTCACCAGACGCTGCGGGATGGCATCGCGGGCAAGGCGCGCCTGGCGGTCATGACCGGCTGCTCGCACCTGACCATGAACGAAAAGCCGGCGCAGTATAACGCCTTGCTGCGCGGGTTCCTGAACGAGGCCTAGAGCCTTCGCGCCGGCGGCGGGGGTCCCGCCGCCGGTTCGCTTCGAGTCTAGAGCGACTGGGCGGCCTCGGCCTTGGACAGCTGGTCGGCCATCCGCACCAGCTCGGGCAGGGAGTCGGCCTCCATCTTCTTCATGACCTGGCTGCGGTGAAGTTTGACGGTGGCCTCGGTGATGGCCACGCGATCGGCGATCTGCTTGTTGAGCAGCCCCGTGGCCACCAAAGCAAACACCTGCTTTTCTCGCTCCGAGAGCGTGTCGTAACGCTGGCGCAGGGTCTCGTCGCGCGTCGCTTCAGCCCGGCGCTGATGATCCTGGGCCAGGGCGCGATTCACCGCTTCGAGAAGATCCTGTTCCCGCACCGGTTTGGGCAGGACGTCGACGGCGCCGGCCTTCATCGCCCGGACCGCCATCTGAACGTCCACATGGCCGCTGATCATCACCACCGATTGAGCCGCGCCGCTTCGCGCCAGGGCTTCTTGGAACTCCAGGCCGCTGCGCCCCGGCAGACGAATGTCCAGGACGATGCAGCCGGCGCGCTCCAGAGCGCCCGCGTCGAGGAACTCCTGCACCGAGCCATAGATTTCGGTCACCAGGCCTACCGACTGGAAGAGCCCGTGGAGCGCCTCGCGAATGCTTTCGTCGTCGTCGATGACGGCGACGATCGCCTTTCCAGTTTTAGCGATTGACGACATCGGCGTCGGTTCCTTCCGCCAGAGGCAGGGTAAAGCTGAAGACGCTTCCACGCGCGCCATTGTTGGCCGCCCAGATCCGGCCGCCATGGGCCTCGATGATCGAGCGACAGATGGACAGCCCCATGCCGATACCCTCGGCCTTGGTGCTGAAGAAGGCGTCGAACAGACGCTCAGGGTCATCCTCTCCAAGCCCTGGCCCCGTGTCGGTCACGCTCACGATCGCGTCGCGCCCGCAGACCTGCGCCCGCACCGTCAGGCGTTGCCCGCCGGTGGCGCCGGCCATGGCTTCGAGCGCGTTCATGATCAGGTTGAGGATCACCTGCTGCAGCTGCGTGCTGTCGCCGCGGATGGCGAGGTTCTCGCCGATCTGCATCTTGGCCACGACGCCGCGTCTGGCCAACTCGCCCTGCAGGAGGTCGAGCACGACTGGGATCACTTGATCCAGTTGCAGCCGGTCCAGGCGCGGGGCGGACTTTCGCGCCAAGTTGCGCAGGCTGGTGATGATATCGCCCGCCCGGTGGCCGTCGCGGACGATCCGGTCGAGCGCTTGCCGGGCCATCGGAATATCGGGGGTGTCACCGTCCAACCAGCGCAGCGACGCGCTGGCGTTCATGACGATCGCCATCAGGGGCTGATTGACCTCGTGGGCGATCGAGACCGCCAGTTCGCCCATGGTCGTCATCCGCGTCACGTGCGCCAACTCAGTCTGGCTCCGGCGCAGTTCCTCCTCGGCGCGCTTTCGGTTCTCGATGTCGACATTGATGCCGAACCACTGGGTGAGCTTGCCCGCGCTGTCGAAGAAGGGGCTGACCCGCCACAGGAACCAGCGATACTGCCCGTCGGCGCGGCGGATGCGGGTCTCGGATTCACCCGGCTGACCCGACTGCAGGATGCTGACCCAGGTTTGCATCACCAGATCGCGGTCGTCCGGGTGAATGTAGTTCAGGAAGCCGTAGCCGATGATGTCCTCGAGCGTGGCGTCGGCGCCGGCGTATTCGAAGAACGTCTGGCTCCAGTAGGTGATATTGCCTTGCGCGTCGGCCCGCCAGGTCAGGCCGGGGATGGAGGCGATGATCTGCTGAAGCTGTCGCTCGCTCTCGCGCAGGGCGGCCTCGCTGTCGCGCAGGGCGTCGCGTCCGCCTTTGCGGTTCTCGATGTCGATATTGACTCCGGCCCATCCGATGAGCTTGCCCGCCTCGTCGAGCGATGGGCTGGCGCGGAACAGCATCCAGCGATAGACGCCGTCGGCGCGCCGCAAGCGCACCTCATGCTCGACCGCCTGGCCCTTGGCCAAGGCCGCCGCGCGCGTGCTCAAGAGGCCCTCGACATCTTCGGCGTGGACCGCGTCCAGCCACCCGCCCGCCAGGGCCGCGTCTAGGCTCTGTCCGATATAGTCCAGATAGGGCTGGCTCAGGAACGTCATCTCCCCGTCAGCGTCGGTCGACCAGACCAGTCCGGGCACGGCGTTGATCAAGCGACGCAGGTCGCGCGCCTCCCGATGGAGATCGGGCGGACCACCGGAGTGATCCAGGTCTTGATGGCGCTGTTCCACGCTCTGATCTTTCATGGGCCGATGGATTGAGGGGACGAGCGCCAACGTCTCTGGGGCGTGATCCAAAGCTATCGCGATCGCCGCGGCGCATCCACCTCACCAAGGTCTAGGCGGACTCGACTTTAGGTGAGGAAGACCTGACGACCCCGCTGCTGCGGGGGCGTGAGCGGACACGGCGTTGCCGCCCTAACCGCCGCGAGGGAACCCGGTGCGCCCTTGCGACGCCGAAATCCCGCAAATGAAGGATGCGACTAGACTAAGGTCGAGTCCGTCACGTCCACGGTCGAGAACAGCGCGACCATGGACGAATTGAACCCTGCCGACGCAGCGGCCTAAGCCTAGGGGGCACAACCCAAGGAGGCCGCTGATGACCCACGCTCCGACCTACGCTTTTGGTGAATACCTGTTCATTCCGCGCCGGCAGCTTCTGCTGAAGAACGGTGAGGCGGTGCGGATCGGCTGTCGGGCTCTTGATCTGCTCGAGGCGTTCGTGCGGCGCCCAGGCGAAGTCCTCAGCAAGCGCGAATTGCTCGAAGAGGCTTGGCCGAACATCACGGTCGTCGAGGGCAATCTGAAGGTTCACATCGCCGCCCTTCGGCGCGCGCTCGACGATGACGCGGACCTGGCGCGCTACATCGCCACCGTCAATGGCCGTGGGTACCGGTTCATCGCGCCGGTCGTGGTCAGCGACGCCTCGGCGACCCCGACGGGGAACGCGCCGCCGGCGATCACGGCCGAAGCCGCGCCCACCTCCGTTGGCCAACTGGAGGAGCGCTTCCAGGACATCGTCGCTTTGCTGGCCCAGACGATGCGGTCGACCGTGCTCGACCTGCCCTGCGAGGCGGGGATGGGCGATCTGCGCGCCCAGCCACGTCGAGTCTTGTTCATCGAGCTGACGCCACGCGACGAGGCTTGGATCGACGACATGTTCGCTCGGCGTCAGCCCATGCTGTCGGCGCTGCAGTAGGTCGCAACGCGGTCGAGCAAGGACGTCGGACGGCCTAGTACTCCCAGGGCTGACTGGCGTCGCGAAGCTCGCGCATCTCCTCCAGCGTCCGCTGGATGGGCCTGAAGTCCATCATGTACATCGGCATTTGCCATCCGTCGGCCAGGACGGCGACATGCTTATCGGCGGCCCGTCCTGTGATCAGGCCCCTGGCGTTGAGCGCCTCGAGGGTCGCCTGCAGCAGATCCCCGGTTTCCGACCAGCAGCGCTCGCCTTCGAAGGTGACCGCGCCCCAGATTTCTTCCAGGATCGCCAAGCCCTCGGCTGTGAAGAGCCCGAGGGCTTCCAGCGCATCGACGACCCGGTAGGCCAGGGGATCGAAGGCAAAGGGACCAAAACCTGGCGCCCCGGGCGCGTGCCACACCAGGTCGGTGTCCTCGTCGCCGGCGATATCCGCATAGAGCAGAGCCTCGCGCCGCCAGATCATCTGGTTGGGCAGGATGTACTCGCCATAGTCGCCCTCCAAGTCGTGGGAGGGGCGATGGCTATCGACGTAGTCTTGCAGCTGAGCCGCCGAAAGCGGCTTCCACGACTGGGCGTCGGCATAGATCAGCCGCGCCAGGTGACTGTAGAAGGCCGCCATCATCGGCCCGATGCGGCTGGCCTTGAGCTTCGCCGGGCAACGGGCGATATCGACCAGGATCAGGATCTTGGCGACCTCTTCGAGCGCGTGTCCTTCCAGGATCTCGGCCTCGCGCGAAAACCCCTTGAGCGCCTGGGACGCGGTGAGCAGGGATCGGGCGCTGTCGAGGATCACGGGCAAACCCTCGGCGATGAAGGCCATCCGGGCCTGCGCGTCCATATTGGCGAGCCGGCGGCCCTGCCGAAATCCAATCTCCCGAATATCCGTCGTCTGAGGCAAGGCGCGTTCTCCAAGGGATCACATCCTGCCAGCCAGCAAGATCCATGTCGCCAGTCCGCGGGTCCCTGTTGTCCCGCCGAACTTAATTCCAAACAGGCGAAGGCCGCGACGCCGGAGCGCCGCGGCCTTGCTCGTCGTTGAGGCGAGGTCTTACTTGGCGACCTTGCGATCCAGGAAGTCGTGGATCAGCGGCGCCATCTCGCTGAGACGATCCTCCAGGGCGAAGTGGCCGGAGTCGAGAATGTGGATCTCGGCCTTGGGCAGGTCGCGCAGGTAGGGGTGAGCGCCTTCCTCGGGGAAGATCTTGTCGTTCTTGCCCCACACGATCAGGGTCGGCGGCTGGAAGTCGCGGAAGAACTTCTGGAAGTCCGGATAGAACGGCACGTTGGAGCCGTAGTCGCCCAGCATGTCCAGTTGGACGTCGCGGTTGCCCGGACGGTCGAGCAGGGCCTGGTCGTGGACCCAGTTGTCGGGGCTGATGCGCGAGACATCGCCCATGCCGTCGGTGTACTGGAACTTGGTGATGTCCAGGGTGACCAGACCGTTCAGGGCGTCACGGTTCTTCTGCGAGCGGTCGCCCCAGTAGACCTTGATCGGGTCCCAGAACGGCGACTGCAGGCCCTCGGTGTAGGCGTTGCCGTTTTGGACGATCAGGCCGCTGACGCGCTCGGGGTGCTTGAGCGCCAGGCGGTAGCCGATCGGGGCGCCGTAATCCATGACGTACATGGTGTAGCGCTTCAGACCGAGCTGGCCGACCAGCTTGTCCATAACCTCGGCCTGGTTGGCGAAGTTGTAGGCGAACTTCGTGTGGTCCGGCGCATCGCTCTGGCCGTAGCCCGGATAGTCGGGCGCGATGACGCGGTACTTGTCGGCCAGCAGTGGGATCAGGTTGCGGAACATGTGCGACGAGGTCGGGAAGCCGTGCAGCAGCAGCACCACCGGACCGTCCGCCGGACCGGCCTCGCGATAGAAGACCTTCACACCGTCGATGGTGGCGGTCTTGTAGTGGATCACCGGCGGGGCCGGGCGGGTGGCGGCGGCCTTGGGGGCCGGGGCGGCCATGGCTTGCGGCGCGGCCAGATTGGCGGCGGTGAGCGTGATGGCGGCCAGGGCCACGGACGTGAGCAGGCGTTTCATGGATATCTCCTAGGGTTTTCAGGGGAGGGGAAGGAGCCTCGCCGCGGTAGGCGCGGCGAGATCGTCTGGTCGGCGACTACTTGGTTTCGTCGGCCGCCATCGCGATGAAGTCGGCGACGTATGCGGGCTTGGAGAGCATCACCGCATGGCTGCTCGGGGTTTCGACGAGCGTGGCCTTGGCCCGCACCGCCATCGCGCGTTGGGCCGCCGGCGGGATCATCAGGTCCTGCGTCGCCAGGAGGTAGTAGCTGGGCTTGGCCTTCCAGGCCGGCGCGGTGATCTTGGCGCCCACCGCCCCCAGGCCCCACGGCACCTGCGAAGCGGCCATGAAGTGGGTGACCTTGGGATCGACGTCGGCGGCGAAGGCCGAAGCGAACTTGGCCGGGTCGATCTGGATGAAGCCGTCCTTGGGCGGCAGCAAGGGCGCGGGCGGCGCGCCGGGGACGGGCGTGCTGGCCAGCTGCAGGACGGACTCGCCGGCGTCGGGCGCGAAGGCGGCCAGATAGACCAGGCTCTTGACCTTGGGATCGGCGCCGGCCTCGGTGATCACCGCGCCGCCGTAGGAGTGGCCCACCAGGATGACCGGATGCCGAGCCTGAGCGATAGCTTGGCGGGTCGCCGTCGCGTCGCCGTCCAGCGTGATGGTCGGGTTCTGGACGATCAGGACCTCGTAGCCCTTCTTCTCCAGCAGGTCGTACACCGGACGCCATCCGGAGGCGTCGACGAAGGCGCCGTGGACCAGGACGATGGACACGGGCTTTTCGGCGGCGAAGGCCGAATTGGCGGACGCGGCGGCGGCCAGGGCCGCGATCATTCCAACGAGGGGGCGTTTCATCATGTTCTCCATGGGGCGACCGAGCCCGAGGTGGGCGTTGGTCACTAGGAATAGTCCCTTGGAGAAATTTGTGGGGTTAGGCGTGGTAAAGGGCGGTCAAGGGATGGGATGGGGAGGCATAGCTGGTCCAAAGAGGACTGTAATGGCGTGGCACGGAGGGTCTATTTAAGAGTCTTGATTTGGTCGCATGGAGGTAATACCGGGATTTACAGCGCTTTACTGGCAAGGGGGCGCGAAGCGGGTGATGGTCGATTTGCGCGGGGCGTCCTTGGTGGTCGTCGGCCGCGGCGCGATTCATTCGAGGAAAACCCCATGACCACGTCGTCGAACACCAAGACCAGCGTCCTGCCCACTGGCGGCGGCGCGGCGCTGATGGACCCGTCCGATGCGGCGATCCTGCTGCTGGATCACCAATCGGGCCTGTTTCAGACCGTCAAGGACATCCCGGTCGCCGACCTTCGCCGCAACGTTGAGATGGTCGCTCGCTTGGCGACCCTGCTGAACATTCCGGTGATCACGACCGCTTCTGAGCCGACCGGCTCGAACGGGCCGCTGATGCCCGAGATCCACGAGCTGGCGCCGCACGCGGTCTATGTGCCGCGCAAGGGCGAGGTGAACGCCTGGGACAACGGCGACTTCGTCGAGACGGTCAAGGCGACCGGCCGCAAGACCCTGATCATGGCCGGTGTCTGGACCAGCGTCTGCGTGATGTTCCCGGCCCTGGACGCGGTGGCGGCCGGCTATGAGGTCTATGCCGTGGTCGACGCCTCGGGCGATCCCAGCGAGATGGCCTCGCGCACGAGTCTCGCCCGCTTCGTCCAGGGCGGGGTCAAGCCGACCTCGACCAACGCGCTGCTTAGCGAGCTCCACCGGACCTGGGCCCGCCCGGAAGCCGCCGAACTGGCCAAGCTCTACGGCCTGGCCGCGCCCAACTACGCAGCGGTGATGGAGAGTTTCCAGAAGGCCCAGGCCGTGGCCAAGGCCAGCGCCTAGCCGCCGTGGGCGGACCCCGGCGGGGACCTCTCCCCCAGCCTCGCCGGGGTCACCCGGGCCTGAGGGATGCGTTGAGCGCCCCACTTGGAGGTGCTCGATCCCTTTCTCTTCTTATCTCCTAGGGCAGCCATGACGGACGAAACGCTTCGTACCGACGCCGCACGGGAGCGCGCCATTCTCCGGGAGGCGGCGCGTTGGCTGGCGCGGGAAGACGTGGGTACGGTCGACCAGGAAGAATTCGACGCCTGGCTGGCGGACTCTCGCCACGCTCTGGCCTATGCCCGCGTGTTGGACGCCATTCGCTGGGCCACGCTGGCCGCTCAAGAACTCCATGGTCAAGATCCATCGGCGATCGAACGCCTTGTCGAGAGCGTCTCCAAGCCGGTCTCGAGGGATCGCGACGAGGTTTAGCGGCCCGTGAGTTTGAAGTGGAACATTCGGCTTGGGCCATCCTCAGGCACAAGGTAAAGGTCGCGGCCCCTGAGGGTCATGCCTTCCTCCGTGTACCGGATGCCCCGATCCGTCGGGCCCGCCGCGCGGCTGTCGACCAGCTTCATCGAGGGCCAGGCGAACCAGTCGATGGCGCCGGCCTTGGGGCCCAGAGCGCCGGACCCGACCAGCTTGCCGCGCTCGAACTTCATGTCTTGATAGCGGGTCGGGGCGGGGTTCTTGACCACCCGAACCTGCCGACCCTGCCGGTCGAACACATAGAGCAGCCGGCTGTCCCAGTTGCCGGCGACCAGGCCACGCCCGGACGCCGCCACGCAGCCCAGATGGTCGGCGACGGCGATCTTCCGGCGGATGGTCATGGTTTGCTTGTCGATCTCGACCAGGACGGCCGAGCTATTGGCTCTGTACTCCGCCACCGGCGCCCAGATCGACCCGCCGTGCATCGCCATGCCGCCGGGGTGGTAGCGGACGCCGTCGGTGATCTCGAGCCGACGCTGGAACTTGCCGCTGCGCCGATCGAACTGGTGGATGTAGCCCTTGTGCGCGCGGGTATCGACGGACGTGACCCAGATGTGCTGGGCGTCCAGGTCCATCCCCTGGACGTGGAAGAGCTCGCCGTCGAGCGGCAGAACATCGACGAGCCGGGCGCGCTCGATCGCCGGGACGGACTGGGCCGGCGCCGCGCCGGTCAGCAGCAGAAGGGCCGCCGCTGCGGCCAGGACGCGGTCTCGGATCATCAGGTCTTCCAAGCAAAAAGGCGGGGCCGGTCTGAGCCGGCCCCGTAGTCGTTGGGGAACTAGAAGGTGGTCAACTGGAAACCCAGCCAAACCGTGCGGCCGTTGTTCTTGATCTGGTAGGCCGGGCCGTAGTTGGTCACGCCGTAGCGGTCGGTGATGTCCTGATCGAGCAGGTTGCGGCCCTCGACCATGACCCGGAAGTTTCGGCTCACCTGCCAGCTGGCTTGCAGGTCCAGCAGCGGGTCGTACTTAGTGCGCCGGTCGTTGGCCGGGTTGTAGCTGAGGCTCGGGACCGACGACTGTTCCTGCAGATAGAGGTTCGCCGCGAACGGACCCTTGTTGTAGGCCAGCGAGGCGTTGAAGAAGTGGCGTGGCGCGGCGTCGACAAGGCGGGTGTCGCTGGGCGGCACGCCGCCGCCGCCGTTGATCGCCGTGACCTGGTAGACGAGATAGTCGTAGGACAGGGTCAGGCCCAGATTGCCCAAGCGCGCCGGGATCCACGGCAGCTGCGGATCGGACCAGACGGCTTCCAGGCCGCGGACCTTGCCGTAGACTTTCTTGCCGTTCACCTCGCGGACGTTGCTGGTGTAGGTGATCACCTCGCGGATGCCGTCGGCGCCGATCGACTGGCTGCTGCTGCTGGCCGATATGTCGCGCAAGTCCTTGGCGAAGGCGCCGAACGAGAGGTAGGCCGAGCGACCGTAATAGTACTCGGCCGAGGCGTCGAAATTGGTCGAGCGGATCGGCATCAGATAGGGGTTGCTGTAGCTGATCGAGCGCGTGACCGGCACGTCGTAGCTGGTGATCAGGCGGCGCGAGGCGCTGTTGATCGCCGGCCGCTCCAGCGTCTTGGTGAAGGCCCCGCGCAGCTTCAGGTTCGAGGTCAGGTCGTACGAGCCGTAGGCGCTGGGCAGCACGTGCCAATAGTTCTGCTCGTAGTGGCCCTGGATGTAGCGGCCCACGGTGTCGGGCTCGTACTGATCCAGCTCGCGATGGGTGTGGGCGGCGCGGACGCCGGCCGACAGGCGGGCGCGATCCCAACCGTACGAGACGATGCCGTAGCCGACGCCGACCTCTTCGGAGCCGTTGAAGTTCTGGCCGTAGCTGTCGGCCGGGTCGGCGGCGTAGAGGCGGTTGGCGTCGGGCGAGTGGGTCCCGCGCGTGTTCACCAGGTTCAGGAAGGTGTCGACATTCCAGTCGACCGGCTGGAACTGGGTCAGGCTGGACGCGCCGGTGACTTCCGACAGCAGGACGCCGCTGGTGGGCAGGACGCGGGCATAGCCGCGCTGGACGTTGCTGCGGTCCAGGGTCTTGAGCTGAGCGCCGGCCTTGAAGCCCAGGCCCTTGTCGGTCAGGTCCATGTTATGGGCGTAGTCGATGCGCGCGAAGTAGTTCTGGTCGCGGCTCAGGGTGTCGCCAACCGTGACCTTGGAGTTCAGGCGGTAGTTGGCTGGATTGCCGGTCAGGGCGTTGGCGCCGGGCGTGAAGGCCAGTTCGTCGTCGCCGAACGTGTAGCCGACCGGCGTGGTCAGAGCGCTGGAGGCCAGCACGAAGCCGCTGGTGGCGACCGAGCCGGCCAGCACGCGGTTGTAGGTCACGCCCAGGCGGACCGACAGGCTGTCCTTGTCGCTGATCGCATAGTCGCCGCCCAGCTGGACGATGTGGTCCATCAGCTTGGGATGGCCGGCGTTGAAGCCGTAGGTCGACGAGGCGGCGTTGAACTGGCCGGCGTTGGCCGTCGGGTTGCTGACGCCGGCCGCCGAGACGGTGACCGTCGCGGTGCGCTGCTCGGTGCGGAAGTCGTGCTCCAGATAGAAGTATTCGCCGAACAGCGAGAGCTTGTCGCTGGGCCTGTAGTCCAGGCGCGCCATGGCTGAGACGCGCTGGCTGGCGCTGTAGGTCTCGCCCTTGGTCAAGGCGCCGTTGGGGACCAGGGTCCCGTTGATGCTGCTGAAGCTGGCGACCGAGACGGCGTCCTGGCGCGAGCCGAGGCGGTCGAGGCTGGCGCCGACGGCCAGGCCCCACTTGCCGGCGTCGTCCAGGCCGCCCTTCCAGGAACCGGCCAGGCGCACCGGCCGGCGGGTGTCCATGACGCCGTCGTCGCGGTTGTTGGCGCCGACATAGGCGCGGAAGTCGGCGACGTGCTGGCCGCCGCTGTCCAGGCCGCTGATCGTGGTCAGGGCCACGTGGGCGGAGTTGGCGTTCTCGTCCAGGTCCGGCGTCACGGTCGAGGTGACGGTGACGTTCTTGATGAAGTTGGCCGACAAGAGCTCGGTGGAGGTGGCGCGCGAGCCGTTGACGTAGTCGGTCAGCAGCACCCCGTCGATCGACTGCGAGGCCGCGGCGTTGTTGAGGCCGCGGATCTGGACGTAGCGGTTCTCGCCGCTCTGGGTCTCGTTGCGGCGCACGCCCGGCAGGCGGGCCAGGACATCGGAGACGTCGAGATTGGGCAGACGCTGGATTTCCAGCTGGGTGATGGTGTTGACCACCGTGTCGCTGCCCCGCTTCAGGTCGCCGGCGCGCGGGCCGCTGGTGACGATGATTTCCTCCAGGGCCGTAGCCGCGTCGGCGGCGAGCCGAGCATCGTCCCGACCGGCGCCGGCCTGCAGCATGATCATCTTGCCATCGTCGCTGACGATGCTGAGATTGGAGCCGGCGATGAGCTGGGTCAGGGCCGCGCGGGGCTCCATCGTCCCCCGGACGGCCGGCGAGCGCCGTCCGGCGGCCGCTTCGCCCGGGAAGAAGATCTGTACGCCGGCCTGGCGGGCGAACTGATTGAGCGCCTCGCCCATCGGCTGGGCCTTGATGTCGAAGGCGCGTTCGGCCGCCACGCTGACGGCCGGAGCCGCCACGATCGCGGACGTGACAAGGAGCGCCGCGAAAAGCGGCGTGCGTGCATGAGCACCACGGTTCATGGCTTTGAAATCCTCTGGCCAGGCGCTCTTTGCGCCCCCCTACCTCCAAGGATGGTCGGCGACGAAAACGCCTCCAAATCAGCTCAGGAATTTTTTCGCGACAGCAGCATCGCCTGCTGCGACGGCGTCACGCGGACATTCATCGTCGTCTCCAGCGCCCGCAGGAAGGCGCTGGGGTCGTCGGCCACGAACCGCCCGCCGACCCGCAAGCCGCTGAGCTGCGGGTCGGCCAGGACGATCTTGCGCGTCAGGTGGCGGTTGTATTCCTCGATGGCGCTGGACAGCGGCTCGTCCACGAACAAGATCTCGCCGCTGCGCCAGGCGAGGGTCGCGGCGATGTCCTGCTCGGACAGCGGCCGCGCCAGGGGGCGCTCGGGCGTCAGGGCCAGGGCGGCCGGGCCGTGAACCGGCGCGGCGTTCGAGCCCTCCGCGCTAGCCTCACCCTTCAGCACGACCAGATCCAGGAGACCCTCGCGCAGACGGGCGTTGTAGCGGCCCGGTCCGAGCAACGCGCCGACCACGCCGCCCTTGAGGTGGACTGGGCGCGCGCCGGCGGTGATGTCCAGGGCGATCTCGCCGCGTTCCAGCCAGAGGCGAAGGCCCTGATGATCCGCCTTCCAAGACGCGGCGCTGTCGGTGTTGAGCGTCAGGCCGCCGGCGTCGGCGAGGTTGACGTGGCGCATCCCGCCGACCGGCGTGGAGGCGCGATCGCGCGCATTGACCTTGCCGGCGATCAGCGCGCCGCCTCCGAGCGAGAACACGGCCAACCCTGCCGCGATCGCGCCGCGACGGGTCGGGTCCAGCTTGCGGGCGCGTTTCACGGCGGGGGCTTCGGCGCCGTCGGTCGTGACGCGGCGCGCGGCCTCGGAGACGCGAATGAACGCCAGGGCGTGGCGGGGATCTTCGGCGCGCCAGCGTTCGAAGGCCGCCTCGTCCAAGGTCCCGAGGTCGGCGCGCGCCAGCCACTGCGCGGCTTCACGCAGCACTGGATCGTCTCCGGCCTTTTTCGAAGCTCGCGGCATTTCGAACACGTCCGGGGTCACCCTTTCATCCGCCTATCTTAGGAAGATGTTTGGGCGCGCGAACGCCACCACATTTCAGGAGCGCTTGGTCGAATTTTTTCGGCGGCCCTCATCCGTCTTGGCCGGACGATCTTCCAACGGCAGGGCAGGGGTCGGAGCCAGCGCCTTGGCGACGAGATAGTGAGCGCGCGCGAGGCGCTTTTCCAAGGTGGAGGGGCTGACGCCCAAGTGTTTGGCGATCTCGCGCGGCGAGCGCTCTTCGATGCGCCGCATGACGAAGACGCGGCGGCAGCGCTCGGGCAGGTCTTTCAGCGCGGCGTCCAGCTGGGCCAGCTGCTCGCGGCCGGAAAGGACCCGAAACGCGTCGGGGCTCTCGTCGACGACGTCGAAGTCCTCGGCCAGGGTCAGTTGCTCGAACCGGGCGATCTTGGCGCGACGCAGCTTCTCGAACGCCAGGTTGCGCATCATGCGCAGCAGATAGGGGTGGGGCGCCTCGATCTGGGCCCAGCCCTCCACGGTCAGGAGACGCGCGAAAGCTTCCTGCACCAGGTCGCGCGCCGCGTCCGGATCGTTCACCAGCTTGCGCGCCGAGGCCAGCAGCATCGGCTCGAGCGGCAGGATCTGGTCCATAAACCATTGGTCGATGGGGCGAAGGTGCGACAAGGCTGGGCCGTCCTGCATCGGGTTGGCCGTGGCTAGGCGCGATCGGTGTCAGGCGCGTGACAGTTTGACGATTGTTTCAGTGAGCCATCGTCGATGGCGCACCCACGACTTCACCCAGCCTTACAGCGCTTTACTGTCGTCGCCGCGCTGATCAGATCATCGTCGAGGGGCTCCAATGAAAGGATCCCCGATGCCGAAGCTCAATCCGTCCGAGATCGTCCTGCGACGCGCCGATGTCGGCGACGTCTCGATCTTCTATCGCGAGGCCGGAAGCCGTGAGCACCCGACGATCCTCCTGCTGCATGGCTTTCCGACCTCGTCCCACCAGTTTCGCCACTTGATCCCACACCTGGCCGAGCGCTTCCACGTGGTCGCGCCCGATCTCCCGGGCTTTGGCTTCACGACAGCGCCTGAGGGGTTCGAGTACAGCTTCGCTAGCCTGGCCAGGGCGATGGAGGCTTTTACCGACGCCATCGGGATCAGCCGCTACGCCCTCTACACCTTCGACTACGGCGCCCCGGTCGGACTGCGCCTGGCGCTCGCCCGGCCGGGCGCGATCACGGCGATCATCTCGCAGAACGGCAACGCTTACGAGGAGGGGCTTAGCGACGGCTGGGCGCAGACCAAGACTTTCTGGGCCGATCCGTCCGCGGCCAATCGCGAGTCCATGCGGGGGATGTTCACCCTTGAGGCGATGCGCTGGCAGTACACCCATGGCGCGCCGGACGAGACCCAGGTGGCGCCTGAGGGCTACTGGCTAGACCACGCCTTGATGTCGCGGCCGGGGAACGCGGACATTCAGCTGGGGCTGATCGCCGACTACGCCAACAATGTCGCGCTCTATCCGCGCATCCACCAGTATTTCCGCGAACACCAGCCGCCGCTGCTGGCCGTCTGGGGCGCCAATGATCCCTTCTTCCTGCCGGCCGGCGCCGAAGCCTTCAAGCGCGATCTGCCCGACGCCGAGGTGCACTTCCTCGATACCGGGCATTTCGCCCTGGAGACGCATGCGGGCGCAATCGCCGGCTACATCCAGGACTTCATGGGCCGGCTGCGGCCCGAGCGCGTCCGGCCCTAGAGGTCGCGTCTAACGCGGCGCCGGCGGCGCGACCCAGCCGTCGGCGTTGTCGATATAGGCCTTGCGGCTGGCCTTGTCGTACAGGCAGAGCTTGGCGTTGTTCGAGCCGCGAGACCGATCCGACACGAGCATGGCCACTTTGCCGACCCGATCGTCGAACCCGATGACCGGTGAGGGCCGAGCGTTGCGGTAACCGGCGGCCGCCAGGCAGCTTCGGGTGACCCGCTGATTAAACTCGGCCCAGGCGCTGGGGCTGGACGCTTGCACTGCGCTCGCCGTCATCGACGCGGCGGTCACGCAGGCCAGCACGATCAGGTTCGTTTTCAGATGCATAAGTGTTCCCAAGGATGAGCGCCCCGCTCGGCTGACAAAACGTCCGTCACCCTGGGCGGTTTCTAGACGCGGCCAGCGACCTGTGGACAAGCCCGCTCGCCGAGCCGCACCGGCGCTTAGCCTTCGGCCGTTATGCGTTCGCGCAGCGCGCGGTTTTCAGCTTCGAGCGCCTCGATCTTCTGATGCAGGGGCTGCACGGCGCGGGAGATTTCGGCCTCGGTGAAACGCGGGACGATGTGCTGCGGGCAGTTCCAGTCGAAGGCCGCCAGACGGAGCTTGAAGATCCGCTCGGGCCGGGCTCGGTAGGTCTCATCGGAGACCCGCTCGAGCAGGCCAGGTTCGGCGTCGAGGGCCAAGCGCTCGACATGCGCCAGGATCTTCAATCTGGCGCGGCGGGGATAGTCGACCAGGATCAGCGCCACGCGGTCATTGGCGTCCAAGTTGCCGACGCTGATGTACTGGCGATTGCCGCGAAAATCGGCGAACGCCAGCGTGGTCTCGTCAAGGACCTTCAGGAAGCCGGGCGGACCGCCGCGGTATTGCACGTAGGGCCAGCCCGTCTCCGAAACGCTGGCCATGTAGAAGCTGTCGCGCGCGGCGATGAAGGCCTCCTCGTTTTCCGTGAAGGCCTCCATCTGTCGATCGACCTGGCCCGGCGTCCACAGGTGGTCGACGCCCATTTCGGCTTGGGCGGCTTTCACGCTCGCCGAGGTCGCAAGATCAAGGAAGCTGTACCGGCTCACAAGGAGGCCCTCCTGGCTCTGAGCGTCTGAGCTATTCGACCAAGGCCGCGTCTAGGGTGATTTCCGCGTTCAGCAGCTTCGACACCGGGCAGTTGGCCTTGGCGCCGGCGGCCAGTTTCTCGAAGGTCGCTTGGTCCGCGCCGGAAATCCGGGCCTTCAAGGTCAGATGCGAGGCGGTGATCGCGTAGCCGCCGTCAACCTGTTCGAGCGTGACCTTCGCGGACGTGTCCATCTGATCAGCCTTCAGGCCGGCCTCGCCGAGAACCAGCGACAGCGCCATGGTGAAGCAAGCGGCGTGGGCCGCGCCGATCAGCTCTTCGGGATTGGACCCGGGCTGGCCCTCGAAGCGGCTGGCGAAGCCGTACGGATAGGTTTGCAGAGCGCCGCTCTCGGTCGAGATCGACCCCTTGCCGTCCTTGATGCCGCCGCTCCAGGCGGCCGATCCGGTTCTAACGATCTTCATGGTCTTCTCCTCGTAGGTCACATCGATGTCGCCAGGGGACCGTCTGGACGTCGCCTGGAGGGGACTGGTCGGGCTCGCGCTCGGCTGCTGGGGATCAGAAGCCGAAGGCGCTCAGACCGGGATGATCATCAGGCCGGCGTCCCAGGGGCCAGAGAAACGCGCGATCGGCCTCCGAAATCGGGTGCTCGTTGATGCTGGCGTGACGCGTGTGCATCAGGCCTTCGGCGTCGAACTCCCAGTTCTCGTTGCCATAGGCCCGGAACCAGTGGCCGCTGTCATCACGATACTCGTAGGCGTACCGGACGGCGATGCGGGCCCCCTCGAACGCCCACAGCTCCTTGATCAGCCGATAGTCCAGTTCCTTGGCCCATTTGCGTTGGAGGAAGGCTTCGGCTTCCGCCCGGCCGTGGAGAAACTCGGCGCGGTTGCGCCAGCGGGTATCGACCGTATAGGCCAGCGAAACTTTCGCCGGGTCGCGGCTGTTCCACCCGTCTTCGGCCAAGCGGACCTTCTCGATGGCGCTCTCGCGCGTGAAGGGCGGAAGCGGGGGTCTGGGCATGGAAGTCTCCGAAGAATCTGCGGCAACAAGTTGATGGCGCGCATCTTCTCGGCTCTTCCACCAGGCTTATTGTAGAAACTGGCAATGCTTCGCTGGCGCGCGACGATGGCCGCGCGCCAGCCGGGCTCACCAGATGCGAACGCGCTGGTCTGGCGACAGGTAGAGCTTGTCCTTTGGCTCGACCTTGAACGCGGCGTACCAGGCGTCGTTGTTGCGCATCGCCCCATTGGCCCTGAGAACTGAAGGGGCGTGCGTGTCGATCGCGGCCAGCTGCCGGGCGACATCCTCGCGAAGCTTGGTGCGGCGGGTTTGGGCTTGCGCCAGGAAGAAGCGCTGGTCGCCCGTCAGTCCGCCCAGGATCGGAGCCGGACCCGTTCGGGCCACATAGCGCTGGTAAGCCAGGTGGGCGGCTTCCAGGCCGCCAAGGTCGGCGATGTTCTCGCCGAGCGTCAACGCGCTGTCGACCTTCAGCCCTGGCAGGACGTCGTAGGCGCCGTACTGCGCTTTGAGAGCGGTGATCCGTTGCGCGAAGGCCGCCCTCGAGGCGGGGCTCCACCAGTCGCGCACCCGCCCTTGCGCGTCGTAGCGGCTGCCCTGGTCGTCGAAGGCGTGACCCATCTCGTGGCCTAGGAAGACGCCGATCGCCCCATAGTTCACGGCAGGATCGGCGGCTGGGTCGAAGAACGGCGGCCGCAACAAGCCCGCCTCCAAGGTGATGCTGTTGGCGGCCGCGTAGTAGTAGCCATTGCCGCTCACCGGGTTGACCGGATAGTCGGGCGGATTGGCGGTCGCCAGGCTTTGGCGCTCTCGCTCGCGCCGGAAACGCGCCAGTCGCACGACGTTGCCCAGAAGGTCCGTCCGATCGATGCGAAGCGTTGAATAGTCCGCCACCTGGCCGGCCGAGCCGATGCGCGCCGTCAAGGTCGAGAGCTTTTCCAGCGCGCCGACCTTTGTCTGCGCATCCATCCAAGGCGACTGCTCGATGCGGATCCGGAAGGCCTCCTTGACGTCGTCAAAGATGGTTCGGACCTGCCGCTCGGCTTCCGGGGGGAAGTAACGCGCCACGTAGACTTGGCCGACGGCGTCGCCCATCCACTCTTGGTTCATTAGCGTGACGCCACGTCGCCACCGCGCGGGCGGCGTTGTCACCCCCGTGAGGGTCTTGGCGTAGAAATCGAAGCGGGCGCTGGCGAAGGCGTTTGGCAGCACCTCGGCATGATCACTGAGGAACCGGTAGGCCAGGTAATCGGCCCACAAGGAGACGGGCTGACTTTCGGTCAGGGCGCCGAGCGCACGAAGCGCGTCGACGTCGCTGACCAACACTTCGGTCGCGCCTTCGAGTCCGGCCGCCTTCAGCAATTGCGGCCAGTCCCATTGTGGCAACTCGGCCTGCAGCGTAGCGAGCGTGACGGTCCGGCTGCGGCTGTCTTCACGCTGCTCGGCCCGGGTGCTTTGCGTACGGGCCAGGGCGACCTCGAGGGCGAGGATCGCCGTGGCTCGGGCGTGAGGATTGGCGTATCCGCCAGCGGCTAGGATTCTTTCGATGTAGACGAGATAGTCCCGCCGGATGGCGACGTAGCGGGCTTCGTCATTGAGATAATAGTCGCGAGGCAGGCCCAGGGCGCCTTGCGATACGGTGACGATGTTGCGGGTCGGCTCAGCGGGATTGGCGCTCACGCCGAGCGCGATCGGTGCGCTGTAGTCGATGTCCGCCATTAGGCCTTGGACGGCTTTGGCGGACCTGACGTCAGCGATCCTGGCAAGGTAGGGCGCGGCAGGGCGCAGCCCGTGCATCTCGATATCCGACTGCGCCATCCAGCTGGCGTAGAGATCGCCGATCCGACGACCGTTCGTGTCGGCCCGGCTCGACTTCGCCAGGTCCTCCAAAAGAACCCGGACGCGTTCCTGGCTTTCGCGGGCGAGCGTCGGCGCCACGCCAACGGCGTCCGTGTCGCCGGCGATGGCTGTCCGGGAGGACCATCCGCCATTGGCATAGCTCCAGAAGTCGTCGCCAGGCCAAGTGGCGGTGTCTCGTGCAGTAAGATCGATGCCGAAGGCGCCAAATTGCGGCCCCTCGGCCTTGGGCGCGGCAAGCGTGGGCAGTGGGGCCATGGCCGCCAGGGCGAACGCGAGAACACGAAACTTCATCTTCACTCCAAACGGTCGCGCGCCTTCCAATGCCAAGGCGGCCCTTGCGGCGGACGACCGTTTAGCGAGCGGGTCGCTCGATCTTGAATGAAAAAGCCGTAAGGCGGGAAGTTTCGCGGTTTGCCAGGTAATCTGCGACGGTCGGTGCTCAAAGACGGGGCAGGGGTGAACCCATCGCCGTTATGTTGCCATTGTTGGGTAACTTTTGCCGACGAAAAGTCAGCTGGTCCGGCTCTGCCTTCTCAACCGGCGGTGTTGCGGTTAGGCTTGGACGATGCGCAAGTCCCCCAAGCCCTTGGATGATGTCGATTGGGAAGAGGCCTCCCAGCACCTCATCGGCGCTTTCCCGGGGGTGACGCTGGGCGAGGTTGTCGAGCGCGCCGAAAATGCCGCGACAGTCCTCGACCTGATGCGCAAGCCCAGAGAGGCCGAGGCGATGCGCCGGAGCGCGGCTCACATCCGAAAGAAGATGGCCCACTAAGGGGAAACAGTGGCGACGCGACGGGCGTCCGAGGGTCAGTTGGCCTCGGCGATTCCGGATCGTCGGAACGCTTCAACCTTTGCGCCAAGGTCAGCATCGGCTTCCTCCGAGAAGGGACCCAATTGACTGAGCTTTCCCATCAGGTCCTTCAGGTCCTTCCGGATCAGGCCGGCGGTGATGCTCTGGCCCCGGAGCGAAAGCCCCAGGTCAAATCCATCAAACGGTCGCTGGAGTCGTCGAACGCGATGGCCTTGACCAGTGACTCAGCTGCTCGCGCTTGTTCCGCAAGCTTCACTCTTGTCGCGCATGTGTAGCCCGGAAACGCCTTCTTCACCGGAGGCCGCCGGCGAGACGAACCGCGTTACGACGTCTGCGCCGCGGTCGAGCGTCTGGTGGACGGGGCACTTGTCGGCGATCTCTGCCAATCGAGCGCGTTGCGCGTCGTCTAGGTCGCCGGTGACGGCGACTTCGCGAGTGAAGGTGTCGCGCGCGTTCAGGCTGCCGCGCGTGTGGGTGACCTGGACTGTCACCTCTTCCAATGGCCAAGCCTTTCGGCGCGCGTAGAGCCGAAGGGTCATCGCGGTGCAGGCGCCAAGTGCTGAGGCCAGGAGATCGTAAGGGTCTGGGCCGGAACCCATTCCGCCGAATGCGACGGGTTCGTCAGCGAGGATGTGAACGCCGGCCGCCAGAATGTCGACTTGGAAGAGACCGACCCCGGTCTCGCGAACAACGATAGGGTCTTTATCGAGATGGGTCTGAGGAGCGTCGGACATCTTGGCTCTCGGCTTGTTGAAGCAGGGTTCGGCGCCGGGCGGTGAATGCACGGCTTCCAGCACTGTAAGCCGTATTCATTCAGGCTGAGGTAATATGGGGTAAGGGGCGGTAAGACGTAGCGCTGCCGCTAAGCTTGGCCCTTATTCCGATCCTCGCATCGAGAATGACGAGGTCCGCAGGATTCCCCTTAATTCTCAAAATGGATTTTTATTTCAGGGCACGTTGAGCGCCCCACGTTTGCGCGTGAAAAACGGGCTTTGGCCACGGCGGGTTCTCGGTAGTGGAATTATTCCTCTGTAGTACTCACGCCTTCCCAATAGAGCGCGCCATTCCCGTACAAAACCGGGCACCGCTAGAGCCGCCGATTCCACGCCATTGTTCGACGCCAAGGTTCTGAGCAACTCGACCTTCGAGCCGCAGATTTTGGCCTCGAACGGGGAGACCAGTTCCACCTTCTGGGCGACCGCGCGTATCAGGTCGCGGCGATAGGCGCCGTTATCGTCCCTGAACATCTCCCGTGTCGCTTCCGAGAACCGTCGGAGGAGATCTGGTGTCAGAGCGGGCGTGATTTTATCGATCGCGGCGGCCGCCCGCTCGGCGTCGCCCAGAGCTGCGTCGCGCTGCGCCTTCAGCGAAGCGACTCTCTGCTTGAGAGAGCCATCGGTAAGATCGATCAGGCCCTCTTCGATCGAAAGATAGAGGCGCTGGAGTCGTTGGTCGGCTTCGGTCGCCAGCTTGCGCAAATCCGCGACGTGGCGGTGGCGCTTCTCGATCCAGTCGGAGCGGCGGTCGATGATATTGTCCATCATCGTCGCTAGGCGCTGTGGATTGAGCAGGCGATTTTCCAGGTGATCGATGACCGAGGCGTCCAGCAAATCCATGCGTACGGACAGGCCTTCGCATCCGGCCTCGCCTTGGCGGGCCTTGGTGCAGCACGTGTAGTAGCGATACGCGCTCCCCTTACCAGTGCGCAGTGTCATGGCCCTGCCGCACAGGCCACAGAAGCAGATCCCGCCCAAGAGGATCGGGCTGCTCACGAAGCGCGGCGCCATGGCCATGGGATTGCGCAGCGACATCGCCCGCTGCACCGCGTCGAAGGTTTCGCGATCGACAAGGGGCGGAACGGGCATAACGACGCGCTCCTCGTCGTCCTTGTGTTCCTGCGTGGCCCAATGCCGGCTGTTGAACACGTGCTCGCCAATATACGAGGTGCGCGTCAGGGTGTGATGGACGGTGCCGACGCCCCAACGACCCCCTCCACGCGTTCTGATCTGATGGTCGTTGAGATAGTTAGCGATCGACTTGACGCCCATCGGTCCGCTGCCGTCATGGCCGTGGAGCGCCAGCCGGAAGATAGAGCGCACGGTCTCCGCGCCGATCGGGTCAATCTCGAGCCTCTTCTTGATGCGCTCCCCACGTTGTTCTGCGGCGACGACGCGATATCCAATCGGTGGATGGGATCCGTTCCAGAAACCCTGGCGCGCGTTCTCCTTCATGGCCCGTAAGGTGTGCTTGGCGTTCTCCCGCGACTGGTACTCGTCGAAGAGGTTCATCATCTGCCGAACCATCACGCCCATGGGATCGTCTCCGACCTCCTGGGTGATCGAGACGATACGGACCCCGTTCTTGGCCAGCTTGCGGGCGTAGAACTCGAACAGGAACTGGTCGCGGAAAAACCGCGAGAACGAATGGACGAGGACGACCTGGAACGGCGGGGGCTTGGCCGACGCCGCGTCGATCATCTGCTGGAATGCTGGCCTGCGATCATCAGTGGCGGAGTTGCCGGGCTCGACGAACTCCTCGGCGACGGGCCAGCCCTTGGCCTGGCAGTAGGCTCGTAGCTGGCGCCCCTGGTCGGGAATGGAGAGGTCGCTCTCGGCCTGCCGGCCAGTCGAAACTCGAAGATAGAGCGCCGCGCTGGGCACGGCGGGCGGAGGAGGTGTCTTACGCTTGGCCATCTATTTTCCCTGGGGATCAGGGCAAGGGTCCGAGTAATTCGGCCAGCACCTTCTCCAAATACGCCTCGGTGATCCGCAGCTCGGCTTCGGTGATCGGCACGAAGGCTGGCCAGTCATCCGAAACCGAAGGCGCTATCGCCGCTCGGCACGAAGGTGAGACGATCGAAAGGGCTGGTGTTGGTAGTTCCATCGGCAAATAATCGTAGAGGTCGGCCAGGGCGTCGGGATTCACCTTCGGTCGAGCGCGAGTCATGGATCATGGACGCGCTGCGAGGCGACGCGGGGCAAGGCCCGGCGGCGGCTCGTCGTAGAAAAGCTTACAGTCGGCGGACATTGGCGGGGCTGCACGGTGGTGTCGTTTCGGCGCGGGGAGGTCGAAATGGACGGAGCGCTCAGTCGAAGGGCGTCCTTAGGGGCGGGTTTGGCGCTGGTGACGACGCCGACCATCGGCTGGGCGAGTCCGCAGCCGCGCCGGCTCAGCAATCCCAAGGCCTCGGCCGAAGCGCGCGCGCTCTACGCTTATCTATGGTCCCTCTACGGCCGAAAGACTTTGACCGGCCAGCAGGAGGGCGTGGCCCGTCCCGGTGTCGAGTTGGACTACATAGAGAAGGTCACCCGCCGGCAGCCGGCGATCCTGGGCCTGGACTACATCGAGCCGCGCCTGAACGCCGGGGTCAATGAACGGGCCATCGCCTGGCATCGTTCGGGCGGCATCGTCACCCTATGTTGGCACTGGGGCGCGCCGGACATTGGTCCTGGCTACGACAATTCCAAGAAGGACTTCGACCTTGTCGCCGCCCTAAGACCGGGGACGCCGCAGAACCTCGCCTTGCATCGCGATCTTGCGCGGGTCGCCGACCTTTTGTCCGTGCTGCGGGACCACAGGGTGCCGGTCCTCTGGCGACCGCTGCACGAGTTCAGCGGAGATTGGTTCTGGTGGGGCAAGCATGGCCCCGAGGCGTTCAAGGCGCTTTGGGCGCTGATGTACGACACATTCGCCCGCCAGCGCGGCCTGGATAATCTGATCTGGGTGGCCGGCTGGGCGGGGCAGAATGTCGATCCGGCTTGGTATCCGGGGTGCGATCGGGTCGATGTCGCCGGGGCCGACATCTATGCCGATGGCCACGGCGTCCTGGCTCCGATGTTCCAGGCGGTGAAGGCGATCGTAGGCGAGGCGACGCCCATCTGCCTGCACGAGAACGGTCCCATACCTGACCCCGCGCTGCTGGGGCCCGAAGCCGACTGGCTCTGGTTCATGACCTGGCACACGCGCTGGCTCATGGATCCTGGCCAGAACGATCCGGAACGCCTGAAGGCCTACTACGCGTCGGAGCGTTTTCTGACCAAGGACGAGTTGAAGCACTCGATCTAGATGTCGTCGTGGCTCTGGGCAGCCTGCTTGGCCTTTCGCTCAGCGATTCGGGCCAGGGAGCGGGTCAGATAGTCCTCGGTCGAATGATCGGGCGTGGCGTGCGCGGGGGCGAGCTTCAGCTCCTTGCGGAGTGTCTGGGCCGCACCGAGGGCCTGAAGGCCGAGTTTTACGGCGGTTTCGGCGATGAGCTGGGAATGGTCCCACTGGTCGGCGAACTCGGCGTCGGCGGTGATCATGGCGCCGGCGTCGGACCGGGCGACGCGGAAGTGCAGGACCTTGGTGGTCAGCGCCGTTCCCAAAGCCTGCCAGGCGATGTCGGCCGGATAGTCCTGCAGCTTTGGAAGGCCGCTGGGCAGTTCGCCCGCGCTTCCGCGTGAGGACCGGTAGTTGTCGAAGTCACCGTAGGTGCCTGCACAATCGCCGACGAACTCTTCCAACATCAGCGCCAGGCGGAGCGCGGAGAACGCCGCCGCCTTGTCGTTGGCCAACTTTTCGCGCCACCATGGTGCGCCCTGGGCGATCAGGCCGCTGATCACGCCGCCGATGACCGACGAGCCCAGCAGCAGTCCGATGAGGGTCTTGGTGTCCATGGCCCACCCTAGCTAGGCTGTGGTCTGGCGATCAATGGAGCAGCGGCAGGACCACTTTCACCGCCACCAAGAACAGTCCAGCCATTCCCAAACGGGCGGCCAATGCGACGCCCTTGCCGGTGCCTTCGATCTTGATGACGCCGAGAATGCTGACCGTGACGCGGTCTCGCGCCGCCGTTGGTGGCGGAGGAGGGGTCTTCGGCGGGAGCGGAAGGTTCACGGACGGATTCCTCAGCAAGATTGAATTGCGGAAATCCCTTCGGGTATGGGGGGCTGATCGGGCGTCCGGGTCAAGACCGTCTTGTTGTGGAGCAGCGGATGCAACAGGCGGGCTGCAGGGGGTCTACGGACCGCTTTTTCCACTTTCGCCTTTTCTAAGTCATTGAATTTGAACAAGATGCAATAGACTGATTTTCCTGAATTTGGCTGTGGATAAGCCTTCGATAGCTCACGGGAAAATAGGTGGCGCCGATTTTCGTTGACCCAGAGGACGGTCAGTCCGACTCCCGTCGCGTGCCGGGCGGACCGATCGGAGTGTCGCTGAAGATCGAGACGACCTGGTCGACATAGCCTGGATTGGCGTCGATGAAGTGCCCGATAGGCGGTCCTGCTGGTCCAGTGAGCAAAGCCCAGGTCCAGGCTCCGGCCGCGTCGATCGTGAAGGTCTGAACGCAAGGCCTGAATCCCAAATCATACAGGGCCTGTTCGTGACGTTCGTCATCGACGGCGCTGAAGCACGACCACTTGGCCCACTCGATTGATCCGTAGGACCTGACGATGTCGGCGCCAGCGTTGTCGGGATGGGTGACCTGATCCCATCCCCAGAAGCCGGCCAGACCGCCGACAGGCTGACCGTCGATAGTGACGCCGATTTCGAAGCTGGACCCGCTTGCTTCAGGATGAAAATGCGCCTGGTAGATCAGGTAGAAGGGATTGCGCGCGTCCGAGGCTTGGAAGTGAAAGACGGCGCGGGGATCGTGGGGCTGGGCCAGATAGACTTCCACCGCCTCGACCCACGATGGTGCGAAGCCGATGAACTTCAGGAAGGCCGCGACGCCGCCTCTCCAGGAAGGGGCGATACGCTTCGTCAGCGTTCGGCGGAAACGGTAGCGATTGGAGCGGGGCGTTGCGGCCTGTCCCGACGTCGCCTTCAGCTGCTTGAGGATGCGGCTCTCTGTGTTGAGGACATCAACCTTGGGCCAGTCGCCGAACCGAACCAGGCCGGCGGGAACGCAAACCAATTCAAGGTTGGCGATCTTCTCAGGCGTACCCCGCATTGCTTCCGCGGTGGAGAAGCAGTCGTCGGGGTAGCTCTCGTCGGCTAACCACATAAGGGCGTCCGTTTCGGCTTCCCATCCCGGAAATGCGTAGGGCGCCAGATGCCCGATCGGCTCTCCGGTGATCTTCGTGAGTTGTTCTTCATCCCCCAGTCTCAGGCGCCAAAGGCACGCGATCGCCTGGTAGGGCGCCGTCTCGGGCGACATTGCATCGAGCTTAAGGATTGCCAGGCGAATGAAAGGTGTTCGCGCCGCGCGTTCCTCGATGGCCTTGAGATGGCTGTCTCGCCGGTCGGCGGAGGGGTATTGATACAACGACACTTCGGGCGACAGCTGCGGTTGGTCGGAGATCGGGAGCAGGTCCACGTTCTCGTAGGCCACGCCGTTGGCCACTCGGATCGGGCGTAGGCCTTCTACGTGGACGCCCGCCGTTGCGGCGAAGAACGAGAACGGCAACCTCAGTTCGTGCCATTCGGTCGACAGCACGATGCAACGGATGGCTTCCTTGGGAATGCGGGCCTCGTTGATCAGCAGCGAGACGTATTTGGCCAACTCGTTCAGCGTCGAGCGGGCGCTGCGGTCGCTGCGCTTGAGTTCGATGACCACCACGTGGTCGAACTGATCGAGGGCGACGATATCGATCCGTCCACCGGCCCCGCTCGGATTGGGAAGCTCGTACTCGATCTTGGTGAGCGTCAGCCCTGGCTCCAGGGTCTCCAATCGCTCGGCGACGTAGTCGCGCAATTCAGCTTCGGTCTGGAACAGGCCGAGCACCGGCGGCTGCATCGACATGAATGGCTCAACCTCAAACACCTCGGCGCCGCGTGCAATAGTGTTCGCCAGTCTAGGTTGAGGCGCAATATGGTTTCGTTCACCACGCCTATGCTGAAATTGAACTGGGGCCTGACATTCAAACGACCTCTCCCGAACCGGTGATCGAAGAGACGGCGTTCCCAGACGCGCTCGCGATCCTGCCCAGCGACACCTACGTATTCGACATGGCCCCCGGCGCGACCGAAATGAGCTTGCGGATCGTCGGGCAGCGCAAGCTCAACAACGGTGTCGGAGTCACGGCCGTCGACCTCGGGCTTTTGGCTTTCGACTTCAAGGGCACTTCGCTGGGTGGCTTTCGTCGTCTGCGATCGAACAGCGGCCTCGTTCCCGAGGCGGTGATGGACAACGAAGACGCCATGTTGCGGCTTCAGACCGACAGGTTGCGCGTAGCTGTGTTCGTGTCCGCCTGCATCTACGGGACGCACGCCAAGGCCAATCACTCCACCATCCGAGGCGCTGTATTGCCGGGCCTGGATGATGTCTTCAGCTACGCTCAGGTTCGGGATGGGCGGCTGGGGCTGGCGCAGTTCGAGCTGGAACGATTGCTGGCCAAGATGCGCGAGCGAAAGAAACTGCTCGACCAACGCAAGCTTCATAGCGCCTCGATTAGCCTGGAGACCCTGACTCAGGCGCTCGATCTTGCTGATCGATTGCTCGCCAGCGTCGCGCAATACGAGACCACCGACCCGGTGACGCTCATGGTCCTGAGCTACCAGGCCATGGTGCTGCACGGCTTGCAGCATCCAGGGCCAAGTATCGCGGTAGCTGCGGTGGTGCTGGAAGCAGCGGTCACCGAGTTGCTTTATGCGCTGGGTCTGGTCGAAGGCCGGCCCGCGCGGCTGCCGCTGCTCGATCCGGCGCCGGCGCCGATGTCGCGAAGCCGGGTCAAGACCCTGCGGTTCAATGGCGCCTTGGGCGAGCTGAAGGAACTTGGCGTGCTGGACGCCTATCTCGTCCAACGGATCGATGCGGTCCGCAAGGCGCGGAACGACTTCATGCACGAGGCCAAGGCGCCCGGCCCAAGGCAATCTGGCGATGCGCTCACCGCCGTTCGCGATGTCTTGCGGATCTGCACCGGCGAGCGTGGCTTCGAACTCAACACCGGCTTTGCCTACCGCTGTTGATCCTAGATCAACGCATCGACATCGATTTGGCCCTCGCGGCCCCGCGCGCCGCATCGGCTGCAGCGGAGTTTTCCGCGGATCGTGTGGGGCTGGGTGTGGCCGCCGAGATTGGCCACGGCTTTCTCGCGTGACCAGACCACGCGGTTGCCGCAGCGTCGGCAGATGATGGTGAGGGGCGACTTGATGCGGGCCAGGATGGGCCAGATGGCGGCCATGGTCAGCGGCGACCCGGCCAGCCATAGCCGTAGTCGGTCGGATTGAGGCCGGCATCGATCAAGGTCTCGATCAGCGCCCATCTGGCTCGATCGGGATCGGCCGGCGTCATCAGGCCCGAGAACGACAGCGCCGGCATCCGGCCCGGGCAGCGCGGGCAGCTCACCTTGGCCTGGATCTGCGGCATGGTCAGGTTCAGCAGCTTGCGGGCACGGCCCAGCATGACGTCGCGCCGCCAGGTCTTGCTCGACCCACAGTACTGGCAGCGGAAGGTGATCTCCCAGCCGCGCTCCAGGGCATCGACCAGACGCGCCTTGTCGAACGGCGCGGCGATCTGGGCGGCCTTGCGGCGGTCGGCGTCGCTGGGCTCAGGCACGGGGCGGCTCGACCTGGCGCACCGCGCGCCAGTAGGACCAGGGCTTGGCGATCACCAACTCGACCAGGAACCAGGCTTCGTCGCCGTCGAACGGCGGTACGTGTTCGGGATTGAGGAAGGTGACGCTGGACCTGCGGTTCTTGCGGCCGCCTGGAAAGGTAAAGTGCAGTGTGCGGCGAACCTTCTTGCCGTCGATGACGTCGTTGAAGGTATGGCGCGTCAGCTTCTCGACGGCCTGGCGATGGATCCGTTCAGGTTTCGGGGGTGGGGCGTGCGGCATGGCGTGATCCGGGCGCAGGGGCTCGATCCCGGCCGGGAGCGTTCCGGGCAGGCGGCGGGCGATGGCAATTAAATGTTCTCTAAATGTTCTCGTTCTGCCGAGCGATTTCGTCAATCGTCCGCAGGTCGAGCCGTCGGCGACGTCCACAGGCCGTCCACGGATTTCGGAGACCGGATTGGCGGCTAGGCGACCTTGCGGACCGCAGGCTGATCGACCAGGGCGGTGACCTTGCGCAGGCACGGATGATCGGCGGTCAGGCGCTGGGCCAGCGGGAGCAGGGCGGTCAGCACACGGGCGTCCCGGGCGCACAGTTCGGCGGTCAGGTGAGCGACCAGCGCCAGGTCCGGTG
Source organism: Caulobacter sp. UNC279MFTsu5.1 (assembly GCF_900114015.1). Classification (GTDB taxonomy): domain Bacteria; phylum Pseudomonadota; class Alphaproteobacteria; order Caulobacterales; family Caulobacteraceae; genus Caulobacter. The sequence continues at coordinate 111,144 of NZ_FORN01000002.1, forward strand.
CGGCCATGCGGCGGCGTTGTTCGATCAGCCGGTTCAGATAACGGACGCCGCCGTACCGCGGATAGCTGGCGATGACCGCATCGACCTCCTGGGCGAGGTCGGCGAGCCGCCGCGCGACCCCGGCGGCATGGGCCGCCCGGATGAAGGTCTCCAGGTCCTTGGACATGGATTAGGCTCTAGGCGGAGGGACTTAAGGCCAAGTTTCGCCAACGGCGGGTCGGCCAAAAATGGGGACGGGCAACAGACTCTATAAGGTGAGCCACCGGCGGGCACGCTCGGTCCCGCCGCGCGCCCTGGCGGGCGCCGCCTCCGCTCGCGGCTCCTACGGGCGCGCCCCTGCGGGCAGGCTTTGGCCTGCCGCCGGCGGCTCGGCGCCGCTTCCCGACACGCGCTTTGCGCGGTCTCCTTGCAGTCTCCATCATCATGGACGCTCGCTGACGCGCGCGCGCCGGACGTCGCGCCGAGGCGGTAGACGTGACCAGGTCGGCCCGCCACTATCGGCGCGACCAGGAGGGGCGCATGGACATCACGGTTTTGGCTTCGACGGACGAGGTGCGCCGCGTCCTGGAAGAGGAACTCGGTCCCGACGCCCTGGCGGGACTGGCTATCAGCGACGCGCCGCAGGATCCGTTCGCGCCGGCCGAGCGGGGCGAGGCCCTGACCCTGGCGGCCCTGGTGACCTGGACCGCCGGCGCCGTTGCTGGCGGGGTGGTCGGCAACGCCGCCTATGACGCCCTCAAGGCCGCCGCCGCGGCTCTCATCAAGCGCTTCGGGGCCCAACGTGTGGTCGTGGAAGAAGAACCCGAGGCCTGATCCGTTCGAGCCGCAGCCGCGCCGCGAGGACACCCACGGCGCGCGCTACTGGCCCGACACCCTGTTCGTCGACATGTCGGCCTATCCCGAAGAGGTCCAGGCCTTCGACGGCTCGGCGCGGGATCTGGTCGAGACCGGTGACTTGGGCATCTTCGTCGCCATCGCCGCGCGGATGCACGAGCAGACCCACTGGGTCCAGACCATCGGTTCGACCTTCGGCCGGTTCCTGGCTCGCAACCGCGTCCTGACTGGCGACCTGGCCTCGGCGATCCTGACCACGGCCACACCACGCGAGCTGGACTTGCTGCGCGCGGCCCGCCGCTCGGGCGTGGCCCCCGCCGAACGCAGCCGTCAGGGCCAGCTGAAGCACAGCCTCGGCTATTCGACGACCTTGCAGTCGCTGTTCGATCACTGGTGGGCCAGCGTGGCCTTGGAGCACTTCCTGGTCGACGGCGGCCAAGACCTCCTGGGGCCAATCCCGCCGGCATTCCTGGTCGGCCTTGGCCTGCGCTACGCGGCCTGCGGTGACGACCTGGCCAGCGTCTTCAACGCGCCCGATGACGGGTTCATGCCCGCCACCCGCGCCATGGGGCCGACAGGGGAACTGATCCTGGACAGATCGCGCGATGGCCTGACCGTGCGCCATATCGAGGAGGGCGCGGCGATGGTGGTCCAGCACCTCTTCACCGCCCGCCAGAAGAACCGGCTGCCGCAGGCCCGCTACACGGCCTTCGCCAGCCAGGCCCTGGCCTGGACGCTGACGCGCTTTCTGGACCAGCGGCACAGTCTCTATACCGAAGCCGTCACCCAGTTCCTCCGCGCTGGCGTGCAGGGCGATGACCAGCGCGCCCTCGAACTCTTCCTGCTGGTCTGCGACCTCGCCCTCAATCCGGCGATCCCGGACGACGGTGGTGGCCTGGGCGCGGACTGGGACGACTTTCACCCGGTGCGGCGCTTCCAGCGGCTGGTCGCCGTCCTGGATGGCTATATGCCGGGCCAGGCCGCTGCCGACGGCGCCCCATCGGCCGACTGGTGGACGACGGAACGGGCGCGGCTGATCGCCATGACGGGGATGTCGGATGGCGCGGGCTCGGGCGTCTTCAGCCAGGGCGGCACGGAGGCGTTCAATCCGCTGGGCGAGCCCGGCCGCTTCCAGCGACGCTTCCTGGGCGAGGCGGCCGCGCGCCTGGACGCCCTGCGGCGCGTCTACCCCGCCGCCGGCGCCAGTCCGCTGCACGCGGCAGACCCCGACGAGGTCGGGTTCATGGCCATGCTCGATGCCGGCGAAGGACCTGGCTACGACCCGCCCTTGCTGATCAAGACCGGGGGCAGCGGCGAGCCGTCCTCGATCTCCGAAGCGCTGTTCGCCCGGGCGACCCTGGCCGGGGCCTCGCGCCGCGCCCTGCACAGCTGGATCGCTCGGCCAGGGCCATTGGTGTTCCTGGGTCTGCCCAGCGACGAGCCCGGTCAGCGCGCCCGCGACCCGGCGACCCAGCGTCTGGCCGAGGCTTTCGGCGTCGAGGTCTGAGCGTTCGCGCGGGGCATCGACCGTTCCTGACGTAGGGCGCCGTCACCTTTGCGACCGGGGCGCGACTCATGGACATGAAGGGCGTCGCTCCGTGCGAGGATCGTTATGACGCCTGAAGCCTTCACCGATCTTGCCGGCCGCCTGGGGCCTGGCGTCCAGGTCCGACACGTGCTCGACGCCGTCCAGTTCCGCATCGGCGACAAGGCCTTCGCCACCCTGGGCTGGCCGGCCGCCGGATGGGCGGTGGTCAAGCTCAGCCGCAAGGACCAAGCCAAGGCCATCGCCCAGAGCGACGCGGTCACCGTCGAGCCCGGGCGTCGGCGGACCACCGGGGTGACGCTGGTGCGCCTGCAAGGCGTGGACGAGGGGCTGATGGCCGAGATGCTGGCTGCGGCGTTCGGCGAGGTCTATCGGCAGGCCGGGCGGGGACGCGCGGTGGTCGAGGGGCGCCAGGTATTGGCCGGGTAGGGGAGGACGCACCGTGGATCTGGCTGAGCGTTTCGCGCAGGGCGGCAACCATCGCGGCATGGCCGGTCCGGGCTATGGCTCCGATCGGGGGCGGTACGACTGCATGGTCGAGATCAATCCCTGGACGTCAGAGGCCGAGGCCCTGACCGCCATGCTCTATCGCGGCGTCATCGTTTCGGCCTGGGGGTTCATTGAAACTCACCTCAACGAGACGGCCATCCGCTGTTCGTGGCATCCGGCCTACACGCCGATCGCGGCCAAGTACCCGCGCATCCTCCACGACCGCCTGCAGTACTTGCGCAACGTCCTGGCCGCGCCTGGGCCGCTTGAGGCCTACCAGGGCTTCGCTCAAAGCTTCCTGGACCGCTTCGCCGCCGGTGCAGCCTTGCGCAACACCATGGCGCACGCGCGGATGGACCATCAGCCGATGATGGGGATCCGGTTCACTGAAGTCGGCCGGTTCGACGGCGACCTTCAGCACCGCTACACGCGCTACCGGCTCGAGGACCTGGCGGCCATGGCTCGGCGCGCGACGCGATTGAGCCGGCTGTGTCAGCGAACGATCGCGTGGATCAACCAGAACGGCCTGTTGCCGCGCGATCCCGAGGCGGCCGCGGCGCTGATCGCGGCCAACGCGGCCACAACCACGCCGGAGATATCCGAACCGCCTTCGGCCGCCTAAGTCGTGACGGTACACCTTGACGAGCCTTTGCCTTGAACCACCCGCAGCGCCATAACGGCACTAACTCAAAGGTGGTGGTGGGTAAATGATTCGCGCGGTCTCGACGGTGTCCCTATTGGTGCTGGTGTCAGCCTGCGGGCAGTCGTCGGACACGTCCGCCCCGGCCGCGCCGGCGTCCACGCCGACAGCCAGCGTCCCGGTCCCGGCCTTGAGCGCTGCGGACTTGGGGCGCGTGTGTCGAGCGACGATCGGCGCCCTGAACGGCCGGGACCCTGGGATCATCCAGGTCTCCAGCGTCGAGGACGGCATGGCCTATGTCAGCTACGTCCGGCCCGACGACGGAAAGGTCTGGAAGAGCCGGTGCAAGGTCGACGGCGAGCAGGTCGTCTGGGCGGCGATGGACCTGTCCGGGCCGGGCAGTGGGCCGGGACGGTGGCGCAACGATCCCGAGGACGAACACATCACCTACGTGATCGCCGGACCGACCGTCACCATTAAGATGCGCTACAGCGACGGATCAGGGGACGAGCACGCCTACCAGATCGACCCGAGCTGATCCGGGCGACCTGCGGCGTGGTGGTTACCGCTCTGTCGTGAGTTTTACGATGCGATCCATCCGGCGCGTTCGAACGCCGGAATCCTAGAAGAACAGTAAGGGAGAAGGGCATGGCCCGCGAGCAGGCGCAGCAAACCTTGGAGACCTGGCACGATCTGCTGGAGAAGCGCGAGTTCGATCGCCTCCGGCCGATCGCGGCCGACACTGTGGTGTTCCGCTCGCCCGCCTTCTTCACGCCCTATCCCGGTATCGAGCCGCTGGTCCATATCCTCTCGACGGTCAACACCATCTTCGAGGACTTTGCCTATCATCGCGAGTTCTGGACCAACGGGGATGATGCCGTAATCCTGGAGTTCAGCGCCCGGGTCGGCGACAAGAAACTCAAGGGCATCGACATCATCTCCTTCGACGAGGCCGGCAAGATCCGCGAGTTCGAGGTGATGATCCGACCGGCCAACGCCGCCGTGGCCCTGGGCGAGCTGATGGCCGCCAGGGCCGGACCCCGTTTGATGACGCTGCTGGGCAAGGCCGGCTAACCGGGGAGGGGGGCGGCCACCCGCAAGAACGGGTCGTGAACATTTCCTTGCTTGCGCGAAAGGCTGTGCTCTACTTCTGGAGTAGAAGGGATAGCGCGCATGAGTCTCAAGGATCACAGCCGATCGATCGGACTAAGATGCTCGACGTGTGGCGGCGCCGATTTCAAGCGGGACCCGGCGCTGGACGATGGTCCCATCGAATGCGCTACGTGTGAGCGGGTTTTCAGCCGCGACGAACTGATCCGCGAAAACGGCGAGATCATCGACAACGCCGTGGATGAGGTGAAGACCGAAATCGTTGCGGACTTCAAAGCTGAGTTGCGCAAAGCATTTCGCGGCTCGAAATTCATCAAGATCAGATAGCGACCTTGAAACTCACGCCGGCGGACATCATCGCGCTTTTCGCGCTAGGCATTGCGGCCTGGTCACTTGTGCAGACCATCCGCTTCAACCGTCGCCAGGAAGAGTTCGAAAAGACGAACCAGCGCTTGAACCTGCTCCTGATCGAAAAGGAGCGGGCGGAGTCGTCTGACCAGATCCGGGCCGATATCGGGGCCAGCTTCTACCGGGCGGGGAAGAACAACTATCGCCTCAAAATTTTCAATCGCGGCAAGGCCGCCGCTTGGAACCTGCGCGTGGAGATCGTGGACGACGGCGACTTGCTGATCGAGAGCGAGTTTCAGCGCAAATTTCCCGTTCCCATTCTTGAGCCCCAAACCAGCGTCGAACTGATTGCCGCCGCCCATTTCGGCTCGGCCAGCCGCGCCCACCTCAAGGCGATCTGGGACGACGCCAGCGGAACCCAGCGGTCCAAGGAGCTTCACCCGACGCTCTGATCGGGGAGGGGGATCTATGCTGCCGCCAGGCGACGCATCGCTCCTAGAGTGGCGGCCGTCTCCGGGAAGAGAAAGCGGATCGTCTCCAGCTCAATCTCGTCGGCCCGGTACTTGGAAAGCGCCTCGTCGTCGAGCCGCTTGAGCCCAGCAGCCCTGTCCTGCCATTTGCGGCTACGGTCTTGCGAGCGCAGCGTCTCGATATGCCCGGACTGACGCAGCAGCTGGCCGAAGACGAGCAGCAGGTCAGGATGCTGGTCATAGAGGTGATGGGCCACCTGGACGAGTGAGCTGAAATTCCAACCCGACACCTCTCCGCCAAGCGCGGTGCGAACGACCCGGAGCCATCGCTGCAAATTGCTGCGCCGCCAGGGCGAGCTGGGGAAGGGCACGCCAAACTCCGCTAGACGAAGGGCAAAGCCGGTCCAAATGGCGGTTCGCTCTTCCGGACCGCCGCCGCCTTCCTCCAGGTCGAGATAGGTCAACAAGTCTTCGCGCAGCGCCAATCGTCGAGATTCCGTCGCCGCGGCCAAGCGCGCCTTTGCGGCGTCCCGTGCCGCCGCCTCCAATCCTTCGACGTCAACCAAGAAGGCCCGCTGGCCCGCCGTATCCAGCACCAGGTCGGTGAACGGCACCCGCTTGCGATCCCAAGCGTCGGCCTGTCCCACGCCGCCCGATCGCGGCTGGCGATACCAGCAATCGACGACGAACCGCCCCTGGGACCGTGAGGCCGCCGCCGTGTCGTCGTCGATGACCAGGACGTTGGAGTTGTTCGGAAAGACGATGTCGTCTTCCGTCATCCGGCGACTATCTGGATCGAAGGTCGCTAGGATCCAGACAAGCAGGCCGCCCACCTCGCGATAGAACACCCGCCTGGCGGCCACGACGGATAGGAAGGTCGTGCTCAGCTGCCCTTCGAACGCTAAGCCCAAACCAGCCAGACGCGCGCTGACATCGGGGCGGCGTCGTCCGACCTCGCCGCGCCAGGTCTTCTCGATCGCTACGGCCTCGAAGGCCGGGTCTGCTGCCAGAGAATCCGCGATCAGGCCTTTGAGCCTCTGATGGGCCGGACTTTCGCGCAGACCCTGATATTGCCGCGCCCGGATTTCCTCGGCCGTCAAGGTCGAGCGGGTGACGGCCGGGCACGATCCGTCCTCGCGCGTGTGACGGAAGAAGAAGGCCTTCAGGTGATTGCACACTAGGTAGACCGGCGTTGGACACTGATCGCAGATCAGCTGCGGGGCGCCTTCCCGCAGGCTTTCCCGCAACTCCATCCGCCATTTGACCGCGTCCTCATGGGTCAGGCTCTCGACCAGCTCGCGCGCAGAGAGGACTTCACCATCCACCAACCGGATCACGGCGGGGATCTCCGGCTTTGGAACCATGCGCGCCCTGGCCAGCGCGGGTATCGTGACGCTTCTGCCTTTCTCCACGGCCTTCCCCCAACCTTCGTCATGCAAGGTCAACAGTTGAACACGTCAAGGACGGTCGCAACGCGCTGATGCGCTCGGCTCAGATCTGCGTCGAAGGCTCCAAATTCAGGGCGGATGTGGACGGCGCGCCCGGCCAGAAATATCGCGCGACCCCCAACACACCCCGCAACGGTCGTCGTTCTCCAACCTCAGCCTCGACGTCCATCAGCAGCAGCTCATAGGGCTTTTCGAAGTCGACGAGCTGGCCATAGGCCATCGGAAAACCGGTCCCCACGAACGCGATGCGGACGTGATCGTTGGCGCCCGCCGACACCGGCAGCGCCAGGAAGCCGCCAGCCTCCTCGGGGGCGAAGTTCCAGCGCAGAACCGTCTTTCCACGCCGCTGGCGAAGCTCAAGCCGGGCGGTGTCGAACCGTAGCGTTGTCGTTCGCCGGGTTCGGGACAGGTTACGCTGGATGACAAGATTGACTTGAGCACTTTCAAGCACGGTGAGCCCACGGATCACCTCAACGGCCGCGGTGGTGATGTGCAGCTGCGGCCGTTGGCGCAGCCATGGTCCCAGTCGCCACGGCTGCCTGGGCCACCAGGGACGGGGGACCTGCGCGTTGAGCGCGCTCCAGCCTCGCCGGGCCCATGCGGCCAGGCTGAGGGCCAGCGCCACACCGGCGATCACCGTGGCCGCTTCGCGGGGCGGCTTGGGCAACAGGTCGGGCACAAGGTGATCGAGCACGAACCAGCAGGCCGCCAGCACGGCCGAGGGGGTCGTCCACTTGGCGACCAGGCTGTTGGTGGTGCGGCTTTCGGTCATGCCCCAGTCTCTTCGCGCGGGTGTGCTCAACCATTGCGGAAAACCGGAAACGCCGCCATCGGAAGCTTCACTTTGGTGGAGATCGAATATGTGGCTGAAGCTCTTGGAAGGCGTCTGGAATCTGTTCGTCCTGGCCATCATCATTAACTGGGTGGCGGATTGGAGCAGCGGTCCGGTCAAGGGTGTGCTGCGTAAGAAGGTCAACAGTCTGGTCGGCTTCTGGCGAGAGGTTCGACTTGGCGCCATGGCAAGAGAACTTGTTCGGCTTGAGCGGATTCAGCGGCGTCCTGAGATCGCCCTGGCCGACATGCTGATGGCGATGTTCGTGTCCGTCGTCGGGGGCGGCTATGCGATCATCATCGTGGTGGCGGCCAGCTACGCCCGTCTGGCCCATGGTGATGCGCGGCCAGACATCGTGCTCGTCTTGGGCGGTTGCTGTCTGGTCTTCTGCGGCATGCAGCGTGCGATCGGCGCCCAGGGCCAGCTTCTCAAAGCCGAGAGCAAGATCAGACATCTTAGAGCGAAGGCCCTGAAGCGCGGCTGGGATTTGGACGATGCGGTGGTAGGACTGAAGGACGACTAAGTCCGCCATCGGTCAGCGGGGGCTTGTCTCCGGCCACCTCCGTGGCCGCGTGGCTTAGGGCTTCGCCCTCGGCGCGCTTCGGATCGCCTTCCGCCCAGCTTCGGCCCCTTCGGGTCCTGCAGCCGGGTCCCCGCGAAGCCGCCCCTCCGCTTGCACATCCAGCCTCGCCGGCGGGCGCCGGGTTCGAGCGCGCCTTTTGCGCTCGAACCCGTCTGCCCAAGGAGGCTTTCATGACCGAGGAAGACCATGCCGCCGCGATCGCGGCCCTGAACGATGCGTGCCGCGCCGAGCCCGGCGCGGGCTGGATGCTGACGGTGGGGGTGCGAACCCTGCCGGAGGCCGCGCTGGCCGAAGTCTTGTCTAGGGTGACCACCTTCGCCGACTTCTCCGAGGACAATGACCCGCACGGCGAGCGCGACTATGGGTCGTTCAAGGTCGGCGGATCGCGGTTCATCTGGAAGATCGACTACTACGACCTCGACCTCGAAAAGGCTTCGCCCGATCCCGCCGACCAGGCCGTGACCAAGCGAGTCCTGACCCTGATGCTGGCCGAGGAATACTGAAGCGGCCGGACCGGGGCGGCCCAGCCGCCCCGGTCTTGGGCTAGGCGGGAAAGGCCTATAGCCAAGCTTGGCGCCGCGCGCCGCCGCTTTGGCGGCGGCGCGACAGGAACCCGGGCCGCCGTTGAACCGCGCCTTGGGTCAGGCCAGGGAAAATTGAACGTTCAACATCGAGCTGAGGGGCGCATGGATCACCCGGGTCGAAGAACCGTCCTGCACGACCTTGAACCCGTGTCGCATGTACCACCCGATCAGGGCCTCGGGCGCATGGTCGAAAGGACGGCTTGTGTCCCAACCGCGCGGTTTCATGGCGTTCGGCTGGCCGATGAGGACGACCCGCGCGCGCCCACACATCCTGGTCAAGGCGTCCAGCAAATGGCCACCATCGCCGACGACATCCGACATAATCATGTTGAGCCAGACCGCGCGCTGATCGGCGACCCACTTTCCGTCCAGGCCCTGGTAGGCGCCGAACTCCAGCGAGGCGAGCGCGCCCCGCACGTGATGCGACCTGCGCAATGTCACGGGCTGATTGGGGAAAATGTTGAAATAGACCTCTTCCGGAGTCGATTGAGCGATCCAGAGGTCTTCAAATTGCTGCAGGGTTAGGGGCACGGAGGCGAAACCAGCAAGTTCTTGCGGCAGAACAGCATCGCCGTCAGCATCACCCTGGCCGCTTCGTGCAACGCTTCGTCCGTCAAGACGGCCATCCCAGCATGCTGACCCGTGTTCCGATAGAGCACTGCTTTCAGCATGACTTGGGCGACGCCGAGGTCGGCGTCCGTCGAAGCGAGGGCGTCGATCGCGATGAGTTGGTCAGCGAACGGGGCCTTGTCACCCGTCAGCCCCCGGTTGGCGGTCAGCAGCGCATGGACGCCTGGAACCTGAGCCCAGTAGCGGTCGAGCTTCTTCATCAAGGTGCCGCTGTCGTCACAGCCGGCTTCGCGTAGCAGCGCGTTGACCAGGTGTTCCAGTGTCGTGGCCAAGGTCTCGACTTCCTTGGCGAGCCCTGCGTGGTCGATCGGCCCGTCGCCGAACTGATGCTTGAGCATCGTTTCAATCGCCAGGTGCAGTCGCCATTGGTCATTGCGCTCCAGCCAGTCCAGCAGGTCGCCGGCGTTAGCGTCGACCAGGCTGAGCGACGCCGAAACCGTGGGAGCCTTGGCGATCACCGACGCCTTCAAGGACAGTTCGGCGCGATCCCGCGCTTCCTGGGCCCAGTCGGGGAAGATCACGTCCAGGGTGTTGGCGAAGTGCCCCGTCACCCGGCCGACCTCTTCCGCGAGATCGGCGAAGGAGATGTCGTAGGCCACCATCGTTAGACGGGCGGCAAGACCGACCTGGCGCTTATATTCGGCGGCGATCTCACCCTGACCTCGACGGGTCTTTTCGTCCCAGCGTTCGCAAAGATAGGCGATGAAGGCCTTTAGCTTGGCGCGATCGGCACCCAGGTCCCGCAGGATCGCCTCGGCGGTCGCCCGCTGGAAGGTCAGCAGATCGCTACGCTCAGCGTCGGTGAAGCGACGAGCCTCGCCGCTGCCGGCCAGGGCGAAGGCGGTGACCTTGCGGCTCCGCGCCACTTCCAGCATGGCGGCGGCGTCGAAATAAGCCGCCCAGCCCAGACCGTCGCGCAGGCCGCGTGGCCCCTCGAAGGAGGCCTGGGAATACAGGCGATCCTGCGGCAGTGTCGCAAGCTCGCCGTCCAACGCGAGCGCCATAAGGGCCGGGTCACGCGTATCGAAGACGATGCGAATGCCCATCTCCAGGGCGTCGGCGACGAGAAGCGCCTGCCAAGCGTGATAATAGGTGTCGACCGCGTCAGCGACGCCGAAAGGCGTGGCGCGAACGCCTTCGATCATCGTGGTGAAGCTTGACCATGGACGAAAGGTTTCGGTCGAGAACGTCTTGGTCGCCAGTGACCCGCCCGGCGCCGAGGCCTCGCCATCGAGAGGATGGGGCAGGGGCGGGTCGCTGTTGAAACGGTTCCATTGTCTGAGCGCACCTGCCAAAGCGGCCGACTCGTCCCGCTCGGCTTCGGTGACGGGCGCCGGCGGGGTGCCCCCGCGTTCCTCGATCACAAGCGATCGTGGCCAGTCGACACGGGCGGCGGGCGCGACAAGTCCGACGCGCTCCAGGAACTCCAGGAGCCCGTCCTGGAACACGTTGGGAGTCAGACGAAGGTCGGCCAGCAGGGCGCCAAACGACTTTTGATCGAGATAGCGGATGCGGTTGGTCATCGGGATGATCTTGAATCAGGAAGAAGGGCTAGCGGCGAGGCGTAGCGGAAGCCGATCGCCGCAGCCGACCGATGTGCTCATCGGCGATTTTTGTGGCGTCGCGCACGATGGTGTCCCGCTCTGCCTGGCTTCTGAGATAAACGCCGTCGTTTATCGAGACGCTGTCGAAGCCGTTGTCGTCGAGGGCCCGTTGGATAGCGGCCGGCCAAAATGGATCCCATCGGCGCCCCGGCATCCTGTTGGCCCGACGCGTGGGGATGCGGAAGGTGAATTGCTCGGCATGTGCACGGGCCGCTGCGAGGTGTCGCTCTCGCACCTCGGCATAGGCGGGGTCATGCTCGATCCAGATGCGCTTGGTCAGGCTCAACTCCGCCTCCCTGTCGATCCGTGCTCAGTTGCGTTGGCAAATGGCGACGCTTGAAATTTAGGAAGTCGATGGGCGACATCCAGGCGCCTCCTGGCCGGCGTTTCTTGCGGCGACCCAAGGGGCCGGCTGGGCGCTAGCCGCCGTGGAACAGGGTCCACAGCTTCCAGCCGCCCGTTAGGACCGTCAGGACCGGCGCGGCGATCGTGCAAGCCAGGATCACCGGGTTGCTCTTCAGCCACTGGACGACGCCGCCGGCCGCGCCGATCCGGTCGGCGAGCGAAGCCTGCGTCTTCAAGGTGTCCTCGTTGGCCTTGGTGGCCACCGCGTACAGCAGGTCGATCCGATTGTGCAGCGAGCGGTCCACGACCTCGAAGTCACCGCGCTCCAGCGCCGCGGCCTGTTCGGCGCCATCGACCAGGTGCTTGGTCACCAGCCGGTTGCGGTCGGCTAGGCTGCGCAGGCGGTTGTCCTGAGCGGCGTAGTTGTCGCCGTAGAGGTCGATCATGCGGGCGGCCAGGTCTACGCGGAACAGCTCGGGGATCTTCACCGGCCGGCCGCCGAGGCGGCGGTAGCGGTTCTCCAGCGCGGCGAAGCCGAAGGTGGAGTCGCGCATGTTCCAATGCAGCCAGTATGTGGCGGCCACGTGGCTGCTGACGAAGGCGTAGAACGCCTTGAACATCTCGCGTTCCGCCTGATCGAGTTCCTGCGGCGTGGCCTTCACCGGATCGACGCCGGCCCGCCGGAGCATGGTGCTCACCTCGAAGCTCTGGGTCACGCCGCTGCCCAGGTTGCGCGCGGCGATCGCGGTCACCCGGCGATCGGGCTTTTCGAAGCCTTCGCAGGCGTAGTGCACCACGAACGCGTGGGCGCGGGAGGCCATGGCCCGGGCGATTTCTTCACGCGCGGCGGCCCGGCGGGTCAGGGTCGTGGTCATGGTCAGGCCTCCTTCGACGTGGCCTTCTTGGGCGCGGTGCTGCGCACGGCGCGGCTGCGTTCGCGCTCAGCCTTGGCCTCGGCCTCCTTCAGCGCCTTGGTCGCCGCCTCCAGACGCGCGACCAGGGGGCGAAGGTCATAGCGGTTCGAGGTCTGGCCGCCGTGGCCCCGGTAGCGGGACTCCGACAGGATCAGACCGGCGTCGACCAGCTTTTTGATAGAGCGCTGGATGGTCTTCTCCGACACGCCCAGCAGCCTGGCCAGCTTGGCTTTCGAAGGCCAGGGCATGTCGCCAGGCTTCCACCACAAGTCGATCAGGATCACCAAGACCGCCAGCTCGTTGGCTTCGATGCCGAGGCTGGGCAGGGAACGGAGCAGAACCGAGGGCACGACCGTGAAGCCGGTGTCGAGGCTGGTCTTCCACTTCTGGCGCAGGATCTTCTCGACCTCGGCCTTGGGCAGGCGCGGGGTCAGTTGGATGATGTTATTGTCGTCGTCGTCTTCTTCAGTCATCTCGATGTTTCCAAAAAGCAGTTGCGTTGGACACCAAGATGCGGAAAAACTTCCCGTGTTTCCAGGGCTCCGCCGATATTTAGCCGGGTCAGATTTGTCCCTGGGGGTGGGACATTTTCGTCTCCCCGGCCAGGTCGTCCATGTCCCTCGAATAATGATCCATGCGCCAGTATCCGCTGGCGAACGATCCCCATTATGCCCAGACCCCGGGTCAATTTGACCTGGGGGTGAGGTGTAGAACAAGTGTTTGAATGGGGCGCGTGGTCCAGACCGCCGTGATCCGTCGAAAAACGACATACGCCGCCCATGAAACCGCTATGGTCTATCCATGGTCCCGCTTCAGAGTTTCACCTTCGTCTGTCTCGCCGACAATCAGGTGGCCACATATGTGGATGTCCAGGAGTTGGCGCCGGCCGCGGTTCGCCAGCACGCCATCCAGCTTCTGCGTGAACATGCCAGCGCCGCCACGATCGAAGTGTGGCGCGACGACGTGGTCTGGGAAGTGGTCGGCCGTGACGGGGTGCGTGCGATCGCTGGCGGGCGAGAGGCCGCCGAGCCGGCATCCGACGAGACCGCATCCACCGCGGCGGCGGTCTGACCTGAACGCGCCTGCGGTCGGTGCGATGCCTCACCGATACGACGCGGCCACCCCCTAACCCATGTTCGTGATCGGCGCGCTCGCTTGCGATCGCGTCTTCCTAGACGGCCGGCCCTTAGGCCAGCCGGCGTGCTGGGGCTCTGCCCCCAGCGCACTCCGGATCGGCTTCCGCCCAGCTTCGGGCGTGAGACGGCGACCGGACAGGTCGGCAGGAACGCCCTGCAGCCGGGTCCCCGCGAAGCCGCCCCTCCGTTTGCCCCCCGGTCTCGCCGACAGGCGCCGGGTTCGAGCGCGCCCTTTGCGCTCGAACCCGTCAGCCCAGGAGGCTAAAATGACGACCTCACAGACCGCCGCCGTCGCCCAGCAAGGCGAAGTGCGAGACATTCCCCTCAACCGCCTGAAGGCCTCGCCCAAGAACGTCCGGCGCGTGGGCCACCCGCCGGAGGTGATCGAAGAGCGCGCCGCCTCGATCAAGGCCAAGGGCGTGTTGCAGCCCCTCGTGGTCGAACCCGAGACCAAGGGCGGCCAGCAGACCGGCTACTATCTCGTCAGCATCGGGGAGGGGCGTCGCCAAGCCCTGCGCCTGCTGGCCAAGCGCAAGGTCTTGGCCAAGACCGTGCCGGTGCGCTGCGTTGTCGACACGGTCAACGACCCCTCCGAGGTCTCCCTGGACGAGAATATCAGCCGCGAGTCCAACCAGATCGCCAAGGCTTACGGCGAGAACAATTCTATCCTGGACAACTGCCATGTCCGGGTCGCCTTCGCCACGAACGACGAGCGCACCGCACGGCGGATCAGCGACAGCCTCGGCACCGCCACCGAGATGCGGGCAATGAAGAACTACGCCGGGCATCGGCTCTCTCCATGGCTCGGCCATTTGATGGTCAGCCGCCAGGAAACCGCCCGTCCGCTGCTGACGCCCGGCGAGGTGATGCAACTGCCGCCCGACCAGGCCGTGGTCCAGGTGTCGGGACTAGCGCCGATCCGGGCTCAGAAGATCCGCTACTACGCCGACCCGCGGCTGGCCGAACGTGTGCAGGCGCCACCAAGGGATCTCTCGGCGATCTCGGCGGATACGCCCACGGAATGGGCCCAGGTTATCGAAGGCGCCAGCGGCAAGGCCCGGTCAAGCGAGGGTGGCGACGAGGGCGGGCTGAAGCTGGAGCCGGAGCTGCCCGGCCTGGAGGATCCAGCGCCGACCACGCCGCCAGACGAGGCACCCTGGTCCGAGCCCGAAGATGGCGACGACGAGTCCCAGCAGGCCGAGCAGGCCCGCCGCTTCCGCTCGGCGGCGCGTCAGGCCGCGCTCGATCCTGATGACGGAATCCCGCTGTGAGGCCGCGATGAAGGTTCAGACCAAGGTGTTCCTGAGCCGCGACCTGTCGCTGGCTCTGGATGCGGCAGCGCGGAGAATGCGCCGCTCCAAGTCGGAGATCATGCAGGCGGCCCTGGCTTCGTTCCTGTCAGCGGATGGCGATGAGGCCAAGGAGGCGGCGGTTGTGCGTCGGCTTGATCGGATGAGCCGGGAGCTGGAACGGATCCAGCGCGACGTGACGATCTCGAACGAGGCGGTGGCGCTGTTCGTCAAGGCGTGGCTGACGGCGACGCCGGTGCTGGCCGAAGCCGATCAGCGGGCGCAGTCGGCCAAGGGGCAGGAGAGGTATCTCGGCTTTCTGGAGGCGTTGGGCAGGCGATTGGAGACTGGCAAGCTGCTGCGCACGGAAGTCCCGGTGGAAAGTTCAGTCAGCTGACGCCTTCATTTCACGTCGAGCGTGTGTCGCGCCTGCGAATACTCTCCGCCGACGACGTAGGGGCTTCCCGCTAGTTCAGGAGCGATCTTCGACGTCGAAAAGATAAGTTGGTGGTCTACCTTCGCGGCCGCGCTTTCTTGCAAAATAATCCGTTGGAAGTTCCAGGATCTCTCCGGGACCATCCCCTTGTCTTCGATATTGTCCATCAGCATGAAGCGGGGGAGGTTGAATTTAGGATCATTCAATGAGGTGACGAACAGACTGAGAAGAAAGCCGTTTTTCAAGACAACCATGCCGCTCGCGCTGCCTACCCGATTTTTGTCTCCATTAATGGCGATCCAGTCATCAGCGAAATCGAAAGTAACGGAGTCGATGTCACCGAAGTCGCTATGCTCGTGTAGGTCCCGATCTAGTATGTCCTTCAGGTTCTCCGAGATCGCCGTGTAGGCGATCGCCTTTCGTCGTTGTTGAGCGGTCTCGGTCGCAGAAATCTTATCCTTCATTTCTACGATACGTTCGTTTAGGCGTGCCTTCTCGGTCGTAAGCCTGTCGATTTCTTGTGCAAGTGTTTGCCTTTGTTCGAGTTGCGCAATCTGGCTATCGAGAAACCCGATTTGGCGGCTGACGTCGGCCAGCATGTTCTCGAACTTCGAGGATGCGCCGCGTCGTCCCAACTCACTTGCCGAAAGCGCCGTCCGTAGAGCTGTGTTGGCTGATCTCAGGCGCGACTTGAGGGAGATAAGTTCGGCCTCACGAGATTCTTGAAGGCTCCGGGACTCGTCAATCTGCATTTGCAGATCGAGCTTCACCGCGAGTGCGCGACTCTCGTCTTCGCCTTCGGTCCGGGCCTCGCCGCAAAGGTGGCAAGATTTATCACTGTGCTCGTGAGTTGCCGCTAACGGTGAGAAGCAAGATGGGCAGAATTCGAAACGCACGGCTCCCAATGCGAAGAAAGTAGAAGCGGCGTCGTCGAACTCATCGATTGCCAGAGAGAGGTGATCGATAAACTGATCTGCATCGGTTAGTTCGAACTCAAGCGTCTCGATTTGATCCGTTAGGTTCGCAACGAGCGCCTTTGCTGTAGCGAGTTCTTTCCGCTGCCGCTTCACGAGTTGATCGGCTTCGGCGCTCGAAAATGCCTCCTCCGCGCGCTCCAGGAGGTCGTCCAGCTGGGCCTGCAAGGTTGCTCGGCGATGATTGGATTCGAGCAGTGCTGCCGTGATTTGTTCTCCCAACACATTGTCGCCATGGCTGCTGGCGATGGCGATGAGGCTGCGAAGGCGAGTGGAAACTTCAGAGTATTCCTTTTCCCGTTCGCGAAGGAAAAGCTGTAGGGCGTATAGGTCATAGCCGCCGAGGCCGCAGAGCAGATCGCCGACTGCTTGGCGCGTCTGCCAAGTGTCGAAAGTCTCGACGCGGAATATACGCTGGATAGGCGTCAACTGATCCGAGTACAGTACTCGGAGAAGCTGGTGCATCGTTATATTGCTCACCCCGTCGCTAATAGCCTCCGGTATCCCGATGGCATTGAATAGGACTTGGCTGAAGCTATAACCGTTGTCAGGCCGGCGGTAGGGGAAGGTCTCCCAGGTCCGCATATCCGCTGAAACGGCCTCGTCGTAGGAACCGAAGTAGATTTGCATCGGACGTCCGCCTGTATCAGAGACGTCGCGACGGATGGTGATTATTGATTTTCCCGCCGTGATTTCGGCCAGTACATAGGTCGCCAGTGCGGCTTCCTTGCGCCATTCCTTGAGGTCGCCGCCAAGTGCAAAGTAAATAAAATCGGCGATCGTGCTTTTACCCGACCCATTTGAGCCGTGTATAATGTTCACGCCTGAATGAAAGACCTCATCATAGAGGATGTTCTGGTTGCGATGTACACTAAGGCGATTGATTTTGAGAAGACCGGTCACGCGGCTATTGCCCGAGTAGGGAGGCCCGCTTTGCGATAGACGCTGTTGGCGCCCCGCAACGGCAAGGTCGAGAACGATTTGACAAGGAAATTGGTTATTCCACCGTCGGTGCTGTTTCTCTCCAGCGCGCGGTCTTTGAGCTGTTCTGGGAGCAGTGACAAATCGATTGCCAGCAATCCCTGTTGCATCTGCAGTGGAGACGCGAGCCCGCGAGCTGCGAGTTGGGCTACGGCTGAGTTTTGATAGAGCCTCAGATCCTGAAATACGGCTGCGGGGCTCGGTAGGCGTATGAAGATCTTTTCCGGACGTGGAATATCGAGCGCCCGAAAGGCCGCTTTCACCTCTTGCGGCATCGAAGTGCGATGCAGGAGCGGCGGGTAAAGAAGGAACATGTCTAGGATACGCGCGCGCTCAAGCTCCAGCGGAGCACCGTTGGCGATGACCAGCCGGATGAGCCGAAACGCGCAGTGGTAGGCGTCTCGCGATGAGTGCCAGACACGAAGATTAGCCATTGTCCCAGCTCACATGGCAGTTGCCTGCCAAATAGTAGAACGCGCTATCGACAAGCCCGGACGTACCTTCTCCGCCGTCCGCGTCATGTGCCTTCAGGCAGGGATCAAGCACCGACTCCTGGAGAGCGTGGTCAATCGTGGCGCCGTCAGTGCCGTCGGCGATGAGCGGACCGACGTATCGTCTGTATCTCGTCTCGATGTTCGACATCAGCCGGGTGTATTGTCGAACCGCCGATGGCTGGGCGATGTTGCGTTGGAGCGTCATGCTGAAGCGCTCCTTCTGCTTTTCAGCCCAAACGATCTCGGCTTGCCTGCCGGTCGCCGTCAGTTTTTCGGCCAGCGTCCGCCTATCGGAGGGCGCTTGGGACGTGAAGGCGTTGTACTCCGATTCAATAACCGCATCGCCACCTCCGCCGGAATCGTCCGAAGCGGCCGTGGTGGCGAGTAGGTCGGTGATCACCGTCGAGATCGACTGATAAAGCTGGGCGTCTCGATCGACCAACTTCGTGATGGAAATGTGGTCGGCTTGGATCGCTACTGGATCGCATCCAAGAACGTTGGGGTTCGCTGTTGTCTGG
Source organism: Caulobacter sp. UNC279MFTsu5.1 (assembly GCF_900114015.1). Classification (GTDB taxonomy): domain Bacteria; phylum Pseudomonadota; class Alphaproteobacteria; order Caulobacterales; family Caulobacteraceae; genus Caulobacter. Next base: position 129,349 of record NZ_FORN01000002.1, read on the forward strand.
TCGACGACCAAGACAGTCTTCGTCTTCTCGACCTCATAGTAACATTCCACATTGAGTTCAGATTTTCCGGCCCAGTTGCTGAACCAGATGCCCAGGTCCACCAACTGGTCGCCACCGCGCTCGAGTTCGCGAATGGTCTTGGTCGTGGCGAGCCCAATGATGCGGTTCACCGCCTTGGCAAATTCAGCGCCTTGATGCGGCGTGGCGATGAAAATGACGCCGACGGTGCTGCGTCCAATCGCCTTGTGTCGCTCGCTCGAAGCATCGAGCGACTTCCTGAGCATCTGCTTGACGATCAGGCCGCCCAGGCTGTGGGTGATGAAAAGGATTGGGCGGCCCCGTGAAGGGCGGCTTGCCAACCGGTCGAGAAGGATCGTGGCGCGATCGGCTAAGCTGGCGCCGCCGCCCTTCATGAACGACGAGAAGACTGAAGAGTCGTATCCAGCCGAATAGACGTTCGCGGCCGGGAAGTCGGCGGCTAACCAGCTAGGCCAGAATTCCCCGTTGGAGTGCGTCCACGTACCCTTCAGATCGCCGGTCAGCCCATGGACGAAGATGATGTCCACTGGCGCATTGGCGCAGGGCTTTTCGCGGGCGCCCGCAACGTATTCGAGTTTTGAATCGGACATAAGACCCCCAGGTAGAGCACAGCTTGGGGGGCGCCCTATGTCAAGTTGTGGCTTGTCCGCAGTGGGGCCTCCCGCCGTTCTCCTGCCTTTGCCGCCGTTTGTACGACGCGCCGATTTGGCTGTTGAGCCAGGGCAAAACCGGGTCTTCTTACTCATCCCCGTGAGAACAACGGGGATTGGCCGTGCAGGCTTCCGACACCGACACCGCTCTGGACCGCAGCCGTCGCATGCTGCGCACCGCCCTGGGATCGCTGGTCCTGGCGCGGCTGGAAGACCCCGGCGTGGCCGAGGTCATGCTCAATCCCGATGGCCGGGTCTGGATCGATCGCTTCGACCAGGGCCTGGTCACCGCGGACCTGATGATCGCGCCGGCTGACGGCGAGCGGATCATTCGCCTTGTCGCCCACCATGTCGGTGTCGAGGTCCATGCCGGACAGCCACGGCTGTCGGCCGAGCTGCCCGGATCGGGCGAGCGCTTCCAGGGCCTGCTGCCGCCGCTCGTCGCCGCGCCCACCTTCTCCATCCGAAAGCCCGCCAGCCGTGTCTTCCGCCTCGACGACTATGTCCTGGGCGGGGTGATAAGCGATGGGCAGGCCGGGGCCTTGGCTGCCGCCGTCGCCGATCGCGCCAACATCCTGGTCGTCGGGCCGACCTCCAGCGGCAAGACCACCCTGGTCAACGCCCTGCTGGCCGAGGTCGCCGAGGCAGATGACCGCGTCGTCCTGATCGAGGACCTGCGCGAGCTGCAGTGCCCGGCCCGCAACCTCGTACCACTGCGCACTTCTGATGAGGCGGGCGTGGGCCTGGGCGATCTCGTCCGGGCCGCCCTGCGCCTGCGGCCCGACCGCATCGTGGTCGGCGAGGTGCGCGGCGGCGAGGCGCTCGACCTGGTCAAGGCCTGGGGTACGGGACATCCGGGCGGGGTGGGGACCCTTCACGCCGGCTCGGCCCTGGGCGCGCTGCTGCGTCTGGAGCAGCTGATCCAAGAGGCGGTCGTCACCGTGCCCCGCGGTCTGATCGCCGACACCATCGACGTCATCGCCGTCTTGTCTGGCCGCGGCCGACAGCGACGGCTCGTCGAACTGGCCCGTCTTGAGGGCCTAGGCCCGGACGGCGCCTACCGGCTCAAGCCGGTCTAAGCCGCCCCTCCCAAACCCCCGAAAATCTGGAGCTTTATGATGTCTGCTTCGCAGCATTGCCTTCGCGCGCGCCTGCTCGCCGGCACGATGTTCGATCGTCTGGGCCATCTGGCCCTTGCCGCCAGCCTGGCGCTGGTCGCCGCGCCGGCCCAGGCGGCCGGGTCCTCCATGCCCTGGGAGGAGCCGCTCGAACAGATCCTGGAGTCGGTCGAAGGGCCCGTCGCCAAGATCATCGCCGTCATCATCATCATCATGACCGGCCTGACCCTGGCCTTCGGCGAGACGTCCGGCGGGTCGCGACGGCTGATCCAGATCGTCTTCGGCCTGTCGATCGCCTTCGCCGCCTCCAGCTTCTTCCTGAGTTTCTTCTCGTTCGGCGGCGGGGCGCTGGTCTAATGGCCGGTCCCTACAGCGCGCCGGTCCACCGCGCCCTGGTCGAACCGATGCTGCTGGGCGGGGCGCCGCGCGCCCTGGCCCTGGCCAACGGCACGCTGGCGGCCGCCCTGGCCCTGGGCTTGCGGCTCTGGGTCCTGGGCGCGGCGGTGTGGTTCGCCGCCCACGTCCTGGCGGTCTGGGCCGCGCGCCACGACCCGCAGTTCGTCGAGGTTGGCCGCCGCCACGTGCGGCTGCCCGCCCGGCTGGAGGTCTGAGCCATGCTCGACCTTCGTGAGTATCGCCGCCGCGCGGCCGGGCTCTGCGATTTCCTGCCGTGGGCGGCCCTGGTCGCGCCGGGCGTCGTCCTCAACAAGGATGGTAGCTTCCAGCGCACGGCCGCCTTCCGTGGTCCCGATCTGGACAGCGCCACCGAGGTCGAGACCGGGGTGGCGGCTGCACGCCTCAACAGCGCCCTGCGCCGGTTGGGCTCGGGCTGGGCGATGTTCATCGAAGCCCGGCGCGATCCCAGCGACGGCTACCCCGCCAGCGCCTTCGCCGATCCGGTCTCGGCCCTGGTCGACGAGGAGCGCAAGGCCAGCTTCGCCGCCGACGGCGAACACTTCGAGAGCCGTTACTTCCTGACGCTGCTCTACCAGCCACCGGCCGAACGGGCAGGGCGGCTGGAGGCGGCCTTCATCGAGGGACGGGCCCAGCGGGGTCTGGACTGGCGGGCCGAGCTGGCCGGCTTCGTCGATCGCACTGACCGTCTTCTGGGGCTGCTGGAGGCCCTGATGCCTCAGGTGGCCTGGCTCGATGACGCCGGGACCTTGAGCTTCCTGCATGGGGCGGTGTCGACCACCCGGCAGCGCGTGGCCGTCCCCGAAACCCCGATGCAGCTGGACGCGCTGCTGGCGACCGAGGGGCTGACCGGCGGCCTCGAACCCCAGTTGGGTGCAGCGCACCTGCGGGTCCTGACGCTGACGGGCTTCCCGGTCGCCACCGCGCCAGGCCTGCTCGACGAACTCAATCGCCTGCCGATCGCCTACCGCTGGACCACCCGGGCGATCTGCCTGGACAAGACCGCGGCCAACGGGGTGCTGGCGAAGATACGGCGCCAGTGGTTCGCCAAGCGCAAGTCGGTCCTGGCCCTGCTGCGCGAAGCCCTGACCCAGGAGCCTTCGGCCCTGGTCGACAACGACGCGGCCAACAAGGCCTCTGAAGCTGACCAGGCCCTGCAGGACCTCGGCGGCGACGCGGTGGCCTACGCCTATGTCACCGCCACGCTGGTCGTCTGGGATCGGGACCCGGTCCGAGCCGACGCCAAGCTAGCCTTGGCCGAGAAGGTCATCCAGGGCCGCGACCTGACGGTGATGCGCGAGCGGGCAAACGCCGTGGAGGCGTGGCTGGGGACCCTGCCGGGCCACGTCTTCGCCAATGTCCGCCAGCCGCTGCTGTCGACCCTCAACCTCGTCCACCTGGCGCCGGTAAGCGCGGTCTGGGCAGGGGCCGAACGCAACGTCCATCTGGACGGTCCGCCACTGATGATGGCGACCGCCGCCGGCTCGACGCCGTTTCGGCTGTCGCTGCACGTGGGCGACGTCGGCCACAGCTTGGTCGTCGGTCCGACGGGCGCGGGCAAGAGCGTGCTCCTGGCCATGCTGGCCCTGCAGTTTCGACGCTATCCGCGCGCCCGCGTCTTTGCCTTCGACCATGGCGGCTCGATCCGCGCGGCGGTCCTGGGGATGGGCGGCGCCTTCCATGACCTGGGCGGGGTGCTGGCCGATACGGGAAGCGCGGTGGCCCTGCAGCCCCTGGCGCGGATCGATCGACGCGGCGAGCACGTCTGGGCGGTCGGCTGGCTGTCGGCAATCCTGAGCCGGGCTGGGGTGAACATCACGCCGGAGGTGCGCGGCCACCTGTGGTCGGCGCTGACCAGTCTGGCCGGCGCCCCGGTCCCGGAGCGGACCCTGAGCGGGCTTTGCGCGCTACTGGCCCCGCCGCCGCTCAAGCGCGCCCTGGAGCCCTATGTGGTCGGCGGCCCGTTCGGCGCGCTGCTCGACGCCGAGGGCGAGGCCCTGGGCGAGGACCGCATCCAGGCCTTCGAAACCGAAGGCCTGGTCGGCACGGCCGCGGCCGCCCCGGTGCTGGCCTACCTCTTCCATCGCATCGAGACGCGTCTCGACGGTTCGCCGACCCTGATCCTGGTCGACGAGGGCTGGCTGGCCCTGGACGACCCGGCCTTCGGCGAGCAGCTGCGCAAGTGGCTAAAGACCCTGCGCAAGAAGAACGGCGCGGTCGTCTTCGCCACCCAATCCCTGGCCGACGTCGAGGCCAGCAGCATCGCCGCGTCGCTGATCGAGCTGTGCCCCAGCCGGATTTTCCTACCCAACGCCCACGGCGCCGAACCGCAAGGCGCGGCCTTCTACCGGCGCTTCGGGCTCAACGGTCGCCAGATAGAGCTGATCGCCCACGCCGTCCCCAAGCGTGACTACTACCTGCAGTCGCCGCTCGGTGGGCGACTGTTCGAGCTGGGTCTTGGGCCGGTGGCCCTGGCCTTCGCCGCCGCCTCGTCCAAGGCCGACCAGGCTGCGATCGCCGACACGCTGAGCGCCTTCGGACCGGCCGACTTCGCCCGCGCCTGGCTCATCCGGCGCGGGCTGCCCTGGGCCGCCGAGCTGCTGGGCCCTGCTTCTTCCTTCCTTCCGGAGACATCGTCATGACCCTCCACCGCCGCGGCTTTATCGCCGCACTGGGTCTGGGGCTGGCCGTCGCGCCGCTCGCCCATGCCCAGTTCACCGTCTTCGATCCCAGCAACTACGCGCAGAACGTCCTGACGGCGGCGCGCACGCTGGAGAGCGTCAACAACCAGATCCGCTCGCTGCAGAACGAGGCGCAGATGCTGATGGGGCAGGCCAAGGCCCTGGCCAACCTGCCGTTCTCGTCCCTGGCCGCACTTCAGGCCCAGCTCACCGAGACCCGTCGGTTGCTGAGCCAGGCCCAGGGCATCGCCTATGACGTCTCCCAGATCCAGACCAGCTTTCGGCAGTCCTATGACGTCCTGAACGGTCCGGTCACGGGCGCGACCCTGGCCGCGCGCGCCGACGCCCGCTGGGATGCGGCGGTGGCCGGGCTGCAGGACGCCCTGAAGCTTCAGGCTGGGATCGTCGGGGGCTTCGGCGACAGCGCCAGCCAGATGAGCCAGCTCGTGGACGCCAGCCAGGACGCGATCGGCGGGCTGCAGGCCGCCCAGGCCGGCAACCAGCTGCTGGCGCTCCAATCCCAGCAGTTGGCCCAGCTCCTGGCCCTGACCGCGGCCCAAGGCCGAGCTGAAGCCCTGGAGGCAGCCGATCGCGCCGCGGCCCGGGCCGACGCCAAGGCCCGGTTCGCCAAGTTCATGGGCCGCGAAGGAAGCGGACAATGATCCGCGCGGTGGCCATGGCCCTGGCCGTGTGGATCGGGCTGATCGCCATCGTCCTGACCGCGCGTCACGAAGTTTCTGCGCCGGCCAAGCCGCCAGTCGCCGTTCAGGCCCGCCAGGACGAGCTGGCCAGGTGCCGGGCGATCGGGGAGGGCGCGGCCAACGACGCCGCCTGCCATGCCGCCTGGGCCAAGGCTCGGGCGCGCTTCTTCGGGAGGGACGCCTCGTGAGCGACCTTTCCGTCGTCGACCAGTTCTTCGACACCTTCAATCGCTACATCGACTCCGGCTTTGGGCTGGTTCACGGCGAGGTGTCGTTCCTGTCGGCCACCCTGGTGGCCATCGATGTGACCCTGGCGGCCCTGATGTGGTCCTGGTCCACCGGCGAGGACATCCTGGCCCGGCTGGTGCGCAAGACCCTCTATGTCGGCTTCTTCGCCTTCATCATCGGCAACTTCCAACGCCTGGCCGGCATCGTCCTGACGAGTTTCGCGGGCCTGGGGCTGAAGGCGTCTGGCGCCGGCCTCTCAGCCGACGATCTCCTGCGCCCCGGCAAGCTGGCCCTGACTGGGTTTTCGGCGGCCATGCCATTCCTCGAGGCCGCCTCGGATCTGACCGGCTTTCCGGCCTTCTTCGAGAACATGGTGCAGGCCGTCGTCCTGCTGGTGGGCTGGATCCTGGTCCTGCTGGCCTTCTTCATCATGGCCGTCCAGCTCTTCGTGACTCTGATCGAGTTCAAGCTGGTTACCCTGGCCGGCTTTGTGCTGGTCCCCTTCGGGCTCTTCGGCAAGACCGCGTTCCTGGCCGAGCGCGTGCTGGGCGGCGTGGCCGCCACGGGTGTCAAGGTTTTGGTCCTGGCGGTGATCGTCGGGATCGGCTCGACCCTCTTTGAGACCTTCCAGCAGCAGGCCGGCGGCGAGGCCCCGACCTTGGTGGAGGTGGCCGCGATGGTGCTGGCCGCCCTGGTTCTCCTGGGTCTTTCCATCTTCAGCCCTTCGGTGGCCGCGGGCCTTTTGTCAGGCGCGCCGCAGCTGGGCGCCGGCGCGGCGGTCGGGACGGGCCTGGTGGCCGGCGGTGTGGCCATGGCCGGCGCTGGGCTTGCCAGCATCGCGCTGGGGGGCTCGGCCAGCGCCGCGGCGGCGGCCGGCGGTGGCGCGGCTGGCGGTGGCCTGGGCGGCGGTCCGGCCGGTGGCGCGCCAAGCGGCGGTCCGACGCCGCCGCAACCGGGCGGATCCTCGCCCAGCGGAGCCGCGCCTCAGCCTTCGCCGAAGCCGCGCACCGACAATCGCGATCCGGGCGACGGCGGCGGTCAGCCCTCCGGCGGTGCCGAGCCGGACTGGGCGCGAGACCTGAAGACCAAGCAGGCCGTGGCGCATGGGGTGAGCCTGGCCGCCCACGCCACGGCTGCGGGCGACAATCACGGCGGCGGCGCTGCCCCCAAAATCTCGGAGGACTGACCATGAACCCCTTCAAGGGATCGGCGCGCTATGGCGCGACGCCGGCGCCGGAGACCCCCTATCAACGAGCGGGACAGGCCTGGGACGAGCGGATCGGATCGGCCCGTGTCCAGGCCGCCAACTGGCGATACGCCGCCCTGGGGTTGTTGCTGGCCAACACCGCCTTGTCGGGAAGTCTGGCCTGGCTGGCCGCCAGAGGATCGATCACCCCCTGGGTGGTGCAGGTGGACAAGCTGGGCGAACCGCGGATCGTCGCGCCGGCCGCCTTGGGTGCCAAGCCCGCCGACGCGGCGATCGCCTGGGCGCTGTCGCGGTTCATCGCCGACGTGCGCACCCGCTCAATCGATCCGGTCCTGATGCGCCAAGCCTGGCTCCGCGCCTACGACTTCGTCGAGGGCGATGGCGCGGCCACGCTGTCGGACTACGCCCGTCGCGCCGACCCGTTCGGCGAAGCCGCCCACACCCAGGTGTTGGTCGAGGTGACGAATGTGGTCCGCGCCTCGCCGACGAGCTTCCGGGTGACCTGGACCGAACAGCGCTTCACCGCCGGCGAGCGCGTCGGTGTCGAGCGCTGGGTCGCGGTCTTGGGCGTGTCGATCTCGACCCCGCGTACGCCGGAAGGCCTGAGGGCCAACCCTTTGGGCGTGCGCATCAACGCCATCGCCTGGAGCAAGGAGTTCGGGGCATGAAGAGCCTGGCCATCCTCATCGCCGCCTGGCTGTCGGCGTCCGCCGTCGCGGCCCAGGATGCGCGCCTGGCCACGCCGGGCGGCGCGCGCGACTACGACTTCGTGGACCAGACCGTCTATCCGCTGGTCGCCACGCCCGGCCGTATCACCGACATTGTCCTGGAGCCGGGCGAGACGCTGACGGGGCCGATCGCGGCGGGCGACACCGCCCGCTGGATCATCGCCGACAGCGCCAGCGGCTCTGGATCCACGCGGCGCATCCATGTGCTGGTCAAGCCGACGGTCGCGCCGCTGGCCACCAACCTGCTGATCATGTCCGACCGCCGCACCTACCATCTGGAACTGCGGGCCAGCGCCCGGACCTGGTTCTCCGAGATCGCTTGGCGCTATCCGCCAGTCGAACCGTCACCGGTGCCTATCCCGGCCGAGCCGATCGCACCCGCGGAGATCACCATTCCCGATCCGGAAGGATCGATCTTCGCTTACCGGCTCGAGGGGGATCAGGTCGCCTGGCGGCCCGCGCGGGTCTTCGACAACGGCCGGCGCACCTACATCGTCTTTGCGCCGAGCGCCGATCTCACGGCGCTGCCGCCGCTCTATCAGGTTGGTGAGGATGGCAAGGCCAGCGAGCTGATCGACTACCACGTCTTCGGTCGGACCCTGATCGTCGATCGCCTCGTGGATCGGGTCGAGCTGCGCCTGGGCCTGGGGCGCAGGGCCAAAGCCGTCCGCATCATCCGCACGGCCAAGGAGGCGACGCGATGAACGAGCAGCACCACCCCGATGCGGCCGACAGCCCCAAGACCCTGCGTCTTCGTGGAGACGCGCCGCCGGTCGCGAGGCTGTCGCGCCAGGCCCTGGCGATCGGCGCCGGCGTCTTGTCGACGACCCTGGTCGGAGCGCTCTTCTGGTCGCTCGCCGACCATCATAAGGCTGCGCCACCGGTCGCGCGTGAACCGGGGCCCGTGGCCCCGCCAGAGGGCGTGACCGCTCAACCGCGCGACTATCGCGCGAAGGCGACGCCACAGCTTGGCCCGCCCTTGCCCGGAGATCTGGGGCGACCGATCCTCAAGGCCCACAACCGGCGTTTCGACACAACCGCGGTCACCGCCACGCCCGCGCCGGACAGCGTTCCGGCCAGAGGCCCAGCCCCGTCGGCGCCGCGGGCGAGCGGCGCAACCCATGCCACGTCCGGCCTGTTCTTCGACGCGATGACCGATCGCAAGCCCCAGGCGGATCAAGCTGGCGGCGCTGCCGTCACGCCCGTCGTCCCGTCCGCGGACTCGCGCACGACCAGCCCCGAACGGCTGGCAACACCAGCCTCCAACTACATCGTGCTGGCGGGAACGAGCATTTCCGGCGCTCTGGTGACCGGGCTTCGGTCCGACGCGCCCGGCCTAGCGGTGGGGCAGGTGACCCGAGACGTCTTCGACGGGCTGGGGCGCGGCGTGCGGTTGATCCCGGCTGGCGCACGGCTGATCGGCGGGTACGACACCGAGGTCGCGTCGGGCGCGGCGCGGCTGCGGATCAAGTGGACGCGTCTGATCCTGCCCGATGGGCGCTCGATCGTGCTGGATGATCTGCCCGCCGCCGACGCACAGGGCTTTGCCGGGCTGCAGGACGGTGTCGACCGCCACGGCCGAGCCGTCGTTGGCGCGGCCGCGCTCAGCACCGTCCTGGCTCTGGGCGCCGAGGCCGGCTCCAGCAGCGACGACGCCTTGATCGAGGCCATCAGGCGCGGAGGGGCGAGGTCGGTTTCGGACGTTGGCCAGCAGGCGGTCTCCAAGAGCCTGGCCTTGCCGCCGGTCCTCACCGTGCGGCCCGGCGCTCCGATGACGGTCTTGCTGGCGCGCGATCTGGTTCTTGAACCCTACGAAGAGAAGGCGACCCGATGAGCAAGCTGAAACTGGGGCCGATCGAGGACGACACGCCGGTCAAGCTTGCCCTTGAGCTTCCTGCGGCGCTGCACCGCGATCTTGTCGACTACGCCAAGGTCTTGGCCACCGAAACCGGCGGCAAAGCGGTGGAGCCGGCCAAGCTCGTCGCGCCGATGCTCGCGCGGTTCATGGCCACCGACCGGGCGTTCGTGCGCGGTCGCCGGTCTCGCAGCGCCTAGGTCGAAGGTGTGAGGAGGCGTTGGTCCACGCCGCCCTGTTGCCGCGGGATCGACTTGGCGCGCGGCGGGCCTTCACCCTGCCGGCCCAACGGGTGTCGTTCGACGCCCTGATCGCGGCGCTGAAGCGACGCTATCCCCAGAGCCGGTCGACGGTCGCCTTCGCGCCCGACGCCGAGATCGAAGCCCAGTTCGCCCGGCAACCTGTCCTGACGACCGCCCTCGGCGACCTCCTGGGCTTTCGTCACGACGGCGATCTGGACGCTCTGGTCCGGCAAGCCCTGGCGCAGGCCGCGGCGTCATGATCGCCGTTCGACCTGGCCGGACGGGTCGTGTTGGCGACCACCCTCTGGGATGGAAACGAGGAACTCGCTCATGAAGCTCTCCACACTCGCCGATGGGAGCAGGGATGGCCGGCTGGTGATCGTCTCGGCCGACCTGACCCGCGCCATCGCCGCCGACGATATCGCGCCCACGCTGCAGGCGGCGCTGGACGCATGGTCCAATGTCGAGGCGGCCTTACGGGCGCGCTCCGATGATCTGGCGTCGGGTCGCGCCGCCGCCGCCTTCGACTATTCCCAGGCCCAGGCTCTGGCGCCATTGCCGCGCGCTTGGCAGTGGCTGGACGGGTCAGCCTATGAGAGCCATGGCGAGCTGATGCAGAGGGTCTTCAAGATGGATCCAACGCCCAAGGGAAGACCCCTTATGTATCAAGGGGTTTCCGACACCTTCTATAGCGCCACTCAAGACGTCGCCTTTCCCAGCGAGGACGACGGTATCGATTTCGAAGGCGAGTTCGGCGTCATTGTCGACGAGACTCCGATGGGCGTGACGGCCGAGCAGGCGGCGCGCCATATCCGCCTGGTCGTCCAGATCAACGACTGGTCGTTGCGGACCCTGGCCCCGGTCGAGATGAAAACAGGCTTTGGCTGGATCCAGGCCAAGCCGCCCTGCAGCATGGCCCCGCTGGCCGTCACGCCCGACGCGCTCGGCGCGTCATGGCGAGACGGCCGGGTCGATCTGCCGCTTTGCGTCGACTGGAATGGCCAGCGTTTTGGCGCCGCCGAGGGCTATCCAATGGCCTTTTCGTTTCCGCAACTGGTGTCGCACGCGGCGCGGACGCGCACGCTTTGCGCCGGCACCATCATCGGCTCGGGCACCGTGTCGAACGAGAATTACAGAGCCGTGGGGTCTTCGTGCATCGCAGAGCGCCGAGGGATCGAAATCCTCGACGAAGGCGCCCCGCGCACAGGCTTCATGCGGTTTGGCGATCGGGTGAGGATGGAGACCCGCATGCGCGACGGCAGTCCTCTGTTCGGCGCCATCGATCAGCAGGTCGTCGAGGCCGGCGTCGCCAGGGCGATCTGAGCGCGCCCCTAGGCCTGGTCGATGATGGGTTGGATGCAGGCCTAGGCCCGGGACCTCGACGCCGACGACGTCGCCGGCTTTCATTCCGGACGATGGTTCGCGCAAGCCTCGCGCGAGATCCTGCGCCGGACGCGGCGCCGGGATTGATCCCTGATCGAGCAGGACCTGGAGATTGGATTGACGCCTCTCACCGCGCTCCGCGATCGGAGTGGTTGGCGAGCGCGGCGATCAATGCGCCGGCGACCGCGTCGAGAATGAGCCTCAAGGCGCCGACCGAGCGGGCCTTGCCGCTGCTATTCGACGCCGCTCGTCGGATCGGCGCGGTTTTGGCGAGCCATCGCCGCGTCTGAAGCGGACGACGCCGCGCCGGACGGCGAAGAATGGCCCCGCCGCCGACCGGCAGGGCCTTGTCGGCGAACCGACTAGAAATGCATGCCGAGGCTGACGCCGTACATGCGCGGGGCTTGCGGCGTGGCCGAGTCGCCGGCCGTTGAGCGGGCGATGGTGGCGTAGATCTTCTCGTTGGTGAGGTTGTTGCCCCACAGCTTCACGTCCAGGTTCCCGCTCGGGGCGGTCCAGGTCAGCGAGCCATTGATCATTGTATAGCTCGGCTGCTTGGCGCCGTTCTGGGGGTCGAAGTAGTAGGTCGATCGGTACTGGGCGACCGCGAACAGCGACAGATCGCCCGTCCGCAGCGGCCAGGTGTACTGGGTGCTGAAGTTGACGGTCCGCTTAGAGGCGTAGGTCAGCTGCTTGCCCGAAAGTTCGATGGGAGCCAGGGTGAAGCCCCCCATGCCGCCGCTCGGATTGACGCTGGTGATCGGCACGGCCGTGTAGCCGGGGCCGCCCACGAACGAGGTGTAGGTCGGGTCCATCAGCGTGCCCGACAACTGCAGGGTCAGGCCCCGGAGCGGTTTGCCCGTGACCTCAAAGTCCACGCCCTTGATCTTGGCCGCGGCGGCGTTGGACAGGGTGTAGAAGCCGTTGACGAACTGCTGAACCTGAAGGTTTTTGTAGTCGTAGTGATAGGCCGCCAGGTTGATACGCAGTCGATGGTCGAGCCAGTCGCTCTTCAGGCCGCCCTCGACCGCGTCGATGGTCTCCGGCTTCACCGGGTCGGTATTGAGGCTGACCATGTTGAACACCCCGGCCTTAAAGCCGCGGCTATAGGTCAGATACCCCAGCACGCCCTCGGCGAAATCATGATCCAGCGAGACCTTGAAGGTCGGTTTGGAGAACTTGGCGGTTCGGGCTGAGGCGATCGTGCTGCCGGGCTGGGTGGTCTTGGCCAGGACGACGGGCGTAGCCAGGCGCAGGGTCTGGGAGCCTTGGGTCTCCCGATAGTCGACCGTGTCGCGCAGGCCGACGGTCACGCGCGTATCGTCGGTGAAGGAATAGGCGCCCTGGGTGAACGCCGCAAACGAGGTCGTGGTTTGGTAGACGTAGATGTCGACCGGGGCCAGCGCGCTGTAGCCGTAGCCCAGGAAGGTGATCGGGTTGTCCGTCGCCTTGTCGTGATAGAAGAAGCCGCCGAGGATCCACTTCAGCTTTGAATCGCTGGCGGTCGAGGACAGGAGCTGGACTTCCTGGGTGAAGGTCTCCGACCAGGGATTGGTGTCCAGGGCCTTCCAGTCGGCCGGTGTCCCGTCGCTATCGATGGGGCCATGCACCTCGGCCTTGCGGTAGGCGGTGATGCTGACCAGTTCGGCTGCGCCCAAGTCGTGCCAGACCTTGAGGCTGGCGCCGTACTGCCTGCTGTCGGAATAGGCCGGGCGATTGAGGTCGACGTTGTAGAAGCCGATATAGGTCGACAGGAACGGACCTGGATTGCCCGTCGCGCCGGGCGGCCGGAACGCCCCGCCCTCGACCGTGTTGCGGGCGGTGCCCACGTCCTGACGGTCCTTGGCGTAGTCGGCGATGAGGGTGACTTTGGTCGCGTCGGAAGGCGCCCAGACCCACTTGGAGCGAGCGGCGAAGTTCTTCGACGTGAAGACGTCGTCGCCGGTGTAGAGGTTCTTGCCCCAACCCTTTTTCTGGTTGTGGTAGTAAAGCGCCAGGTCGGCGGCGATATTTTCGGTCACGCCAGTCGTGCCGTAGGCTGTGGCGTCGATGGTGTTGTAGTTGCCGTAGCCGACCTTGGCGTCACCCGAACGGACGTGGCCCGGATCCTTGGTGGTGATCTGGATGACGCCGCCCGTGGCGTTGCGGCCAAACAGCGTGCCTTGCGGACCCTTGTCCACCTCGATCGCGGCGATGTTGTTGAACGAGAAGATGCTGGCGTACTGCGAGCCGATATAGACGTTGTCGACGTAGGTCGATACGGCCGCTTCCGAACCTGGGCTGGTGATGTTGGAGCCCACGCCGCGCAGGAACGGCGTGCCGGCCCCCGGGCCGACGCGACCGAAGGTCAGGCCCGGCGTGACCGTGGCCAGGTTGTCGACGCTGGTGATGCCTTGCTTCTCGAGGGCCTCTCCAGTGAAGGCGGTGATCGCCACGGGCACAGCCTGGGCCGATTCACTGCGCTTTTGCGCGGTGACGATGACTTCCTCGATCTGCTCAGCGGCGGGGGCCTTGTCCTGAGCCACAGCCGGCGTGGCCGCCAAACTCATCAGAAGACACGCCAAGGCGCATCCAGCCAGAAGCTGCGATTTCACGGATCTCTCTCCCCAATGCTTTTTTGTTCGCCGCTTGGGCGGCTCCAACCAATTCTTGACCACTTTGGTTTGGGGCGTCCAGATAAATTGTCCAAAGTGGTCTAATTTGGTGCGGGCTGGCGGGCGAGACGCGCGAAGCCGCAAGCCGCAAGCCGCAAGCCGAGGGCCAGGGGCGCTGGGTGATTGGGATTAGATCTTGATGCTAGGGAAAGGTCGGGCGGGCGGGCGCCAATGATTGGCGCCGCCCTGCCGGTTCGATCGATGGGCAGCCTGTCGCTACAGGCGTCATGGAGCGTCGAATGGGTTCGAAATGATTGGGGGCAACGCCGGTCCGCCTTGGCTCCTGGCGGCCCCCGCCTAGGGTCAGCCGGCTTCCAACTGGTCCAGGTCGAAGGTGGAATCGATCATCTGCGAGCGGGTCACCCCCAGATGCTTGCGCATGGCGAGGATGGCGGTCCGGGGATTGCGCGCTTCGATCGCCTCGACGATCGCCTCGTGCTCCTCGAACGAGTGGTAATCGCTCTTGGGGCCAGCATCTTCCTTCTGCAGGTTTCCCCACACCACGTAGCGGCGCACGCCGTTGAGCAGGCGCTGGAACTCGATCAGCAGCACATTACCCGTCGCTTCGGCCAGCTTGTTGTGAAACTGCCAGTCCAGGCGCGCATAGTCCTCCCAGCTGGCGGCCTTGCGCATGTTCCGGCACAGCTCGCGCAGTTCAGCCACCTGGGCCGGCGTGGCGCTGAGGGCGGCCAGGCCCGCCAGCTCCGGCTCGATGATCAAGCGCGCCTGCATCGCCGCCAGCGGGCTGGTCCGCGCGACGATATCGTCCTCGGTCGGAGGGTGTTCGGAAAGATCGGGGGCCAGGAAGGTGCCGCGTCCCACGTGCCGATTGATCAGGCCGTCGCCCTCCAGGACCGACAGCGCCTTGCGGATTTCCGCGCGGCTGACGCAGAACTGGGCGGCGAGATCCCGCTCCGGCGGCAGCTTGCGGCTCGGGCCGAGGTTGGCCGAGGTCAGCCAGCCGCGGACGGTCGACAGAAGATAAGGGCTTACCAAGGGCGGAATACGCTCGATCAATTTGGCCTCCATTGGTTGCGGACCTTAGGGGAGGCTGATGCAAAGCGAAAGCCAAGAGACGCCGGGCGGCTGGTCCCGCGACCTGGCCGCGGGGCAAGACAATCGAAAGATACCGGGCGCCAGGCCGCGCCGGGTCAAAGACTCGGGGCGACCCGCCGGATGATGTCCTTTAGCGAGGCCAGGGATTTGGGGCCGGCGAGGTGGGCGATGTAGCCGTCGGGCCGAACCAGAACGATGGCGTCATCCGACAGGCCGTAGGCCTTGCGGAACGTACCCTTGTGATCGACCAGCCGGTGGTCGAAGCCATACCTGTCCTCGGTGTTGATGGCGATGCGCTTGAGGCCGGCGCCGCGCCGCGGCCATCCGAGGGCGGCCAGGTCGCGCGCGGCCTGGTCGCCATAGGCGATCGCGGTGAACTGTGGTCCGGCCAGGCGCTGGAAAAGGCGGGTCGCCTTGCCGTTCTCCTTCAGGATGGCGTCGGGCGCGCGGTCGCCGGCGCTGAGGGCGCGTGCGTCCTGGGCCGAAGCGGCGACCAGCGGGCCGTCGCGGTAGGTGATCGCCAGCTGGGATTCGTCGCGGCCACGCTTCATCGCCGCCGGGTCGGCCGTGGCCAGTCCCTCGAAGTTCTTGGTCGCCAGGGCCAGGACGGCCTGGGCGACAGCGCGCCGCTCGGCCTGATAGCTGTCGAGCAGGATCGGATCGGCGCCCGCCAGCACCTGCGCCAGCTTCCAGCCGAGATTATAGGCGTCCTGGATGCCGGTGTTGAGCCCCTGCGCCCCGGTCGGCGGATGGACGTGCGCGGCGTCGCCGGCCAGGAACACCCGCCCTTGGCGATAGGCCTGGGCCAGGCGGATGTTCGGCCGGAAAACCGAACTCCACCGCACGTCGGTCACCGCGATCGACCGGGATTTGGCCCGGACCCGAATCCGTTCGTTGATCGCCTCGAGCGCCAGGTCCGGGGTCTCGCCGTCGCGCAGTCGGATCATCCATTGGAAGAGATCGGTGTGGGGGAGGGGGCAGGCGGCCATGAACTTGCCGGCCGGTCCTGGCCAGACGTGCCAGCGGTCGCGGGAAAGGCCGGAGGTCACCGCATCGACGATGATCATCCGGTCTTCCTCGTCGGTCGAACCGGCGAAGTCGATGTCCAGCGTTTGGCGCACCAGGCTGCCGCCGCCGTCGGCGCCCACCAGGTAGCGGGCTCGGACCGTCTCGGCCTGGCCCTTGCGGCTCAGCGTGGCCTCCACGTGATCGGCGGTCTGGCTGAGGCTCTTGAGCTCGGTGTCGAAACTGATCGTCTGGCCCGCCGCCCGCAAGCGGTCGTGCAGCGCCGGATCGATGTGGAACTGCGGGATGAGCAGCATGTTGGGGAAGGGAATGGCGGCGGTCGGCTTGGACTTGGCCATCATTCGCCAGGGCAGGACCAGAGGACCCAGATGGAGACCCACCAGCGGATAGGGCTCGGCCGCCGCGGCGATGGCGTCATAGACGCCCAAATCCTCCAGGACCTCAAGGCTGCGGGGCTGCAAGCCCTTGGCGCGTGAACCGTCGAAACTGTGGGCGGCCTTGTCGATGATCCGAAAGCGCAGGCCGCGCCGCGCCAGATCGATTCCCAAGGCGCTGCCGGTGGGGCCGGCGCCGACGATCAGCACATCGAGCATGTCCGAGGTGGTCATCTGAAGGCTCCACGGTTCGCCCGAAGGCGGCGGTATTGGACACGGGAGTGTGGACCAAAGGCCATTCCCGAATTATGGATACGGTGTATCCGAAACTATCGAGCCTGGCAATTGGACGCCATGCGTTGAATCGGCGCACAGGCGATGGTCTGAGACGCAAGCGGGTTGCGCTGAGGCGCTGGCGGAGGCGAAGGTGACGAACGATCCGGCCAAGACGGCGGGCAAGCGACGGGGGCGTCCGGCCCTGTCGGTCGAGCGCATCGTCTCGACGGCGGTCGAGCTGGTCGACGCCGAGGGTGTGGAGGCGCTGTCGATGCGGGCCCTGGCCGACAAGCTGGAGTCAGGCACGGCGACCCTCTATCGGCACTTCGGCAACAAGGTCGACCTGCTGGCGGCGATCATCGAGGCGCTGCTCGGCGAAATCGACCTGGGCGAGGACGCATTCGAGAGCCAGCCCTGGGAGGAGGGACTGCGGGCGATGGCCAGCCGCATGTCCACGGCCTTGCGCCGGCACCCGGGGGCGGCGAGGCTGCTCGCCGACGTCATGCCGACCGGGCCCACCGCTATGCGCCTGCGTGAACGGTCCCTGGCGATGCTGCTGCGAAACGGCTTTCCCCCGGACCTGGCGGCCAAGGCCCACGCTACCGTGGCGCGCTACGTACTGGGCGCCGTCGTCCTGGCCGCCGGCCCTGGGCTTGGCGCGGACCAACAGACCCAGGCCGTGCATCTGGAGGCGATCGACGCCGCCCGTTTTCCGGCCACGGTCCAGGTCGCGCCGGCCCTGCCGATCTCCGAAGCCGATGAGTTCGCCTTCGGCCTGGACTTGATGATCGCGGGCCTGCGCGCCCGTCTCTGAGGATCTTCCGACGGCCTTTGAGCGCGCGACCAGCTATCCTGCCAAGGCGCGCCGAGGCCCGCTGCGCCCAATCCCGCAACCGCGCGGGGACTAGGGCCAATCGACATTCAGGATTCTCATGAGTTGAGATGTCTGATTCATAGGGCTGCGTTCGATGGACGGAGCCCTTCTCATGTCGGCTAAGCGCTACGAATTGAACCAGACGCAATGGGAGCGGATAGCTCCGTTGCTGCCGGGCAAGGCCGGTGATCCCGGGCGCACGGCGCAGGACAACAGGCTGTTCGTCAACGGCGTGCTCTGGGTGCTGCGGTCCGGCGCGCACTGGCGCGACCTCCCCGAACGCTATGGCCTCTGGAAAACGGCCCACAAACGGTTCAGCCGCTGGTCCAAAGCCGGTGTCTGGGATCGGGTGTTCGCCGACCTGATCAAGGATCGGGACAACCAGTACCTGATGATAGACAGCACCCTGGTTCGCGCTCACCAGCAGGCCGCGACCGGAAAAGGGGGGCCTCGGATCAGGCTCTGGGGCGCTCCCGAGGCGGACTGACCACCAAGATCCACATGGCCGCCGACACTCTGGGTCGGCCCGTCCGCTTCCTGCTGACCCCAGGCCAGAGCGGCGACGCCCCGGCTGCGCCCGCCTTGATCGCCGGCTTCCAGCCAAAGGCCGTGCTGGCCGACAAGGCCTACGACTCCAACGCCCTGCGCAAGATCATCGCCGACCTTGGAGCCAAGGCCGTCATCCCATCAAACCGCACCCGCAAGGTGCTCATCGCCCACGACGTTGAGGCCTACCGCGCCAGGAACCGCATCGAGCGCTGCTTCTCCAAGCTCAAGCACTTCCGGCGCTTCGCAACCCGATACGATCGCAGGACTGTCCACTTCCTAGGCTTCGTCTTGCTCGCCGCCGCTATGGTCTGGATGCGCTGAATGTCGATTGGCCCTAGGCCGTCGCGGGGGCCGCCGCGGGGGCCGGCGTGCGGAAGAACAGGCGCTCGCAGGTGGCGATGTGGGCGTTGATCGCCGCCTCGACGTCCGGGCGCGTTCCGGTCAGCAGTTCGATCTCCCGGGCCGACCGATAGGGGCTCGTGGCGGCGCCCAAGAACAGATAGAGCAAGGTCAGAGCATCGCCCTCGACGAAGCGTCCCTCCGCCTGGGCCTGGGCGATCAGGCGCGTGGTTCGGCCGACCGTGGGGCCGACGTGATGGGTGACGAACCAGGTCAGCCGATCCGAAGCCTGGGTGTTCTCATGCGTCAGCAGCCGGAAGAAGTCGGGGTTCTCGGCGCAAAAGCGGATGTAATAGTCGAAGTCGCGGCGCAGGCGAGCGGCGGCGTCTTTCGACGACCTCGAACGCGACGAGCCGACGCCACGCCGGGTGTACCAGCTGACGACTTCCCGAACCGTCTCGTACCAGAGCTGTTCCTTGTTGCGGAAATGATAGAGGACCAGCGAGTGCGGCACCTGCGCGGCGTCGGAGATCCCGCGTGTCGTGGCCCCGTCAAAGCTTCGCAGCGCAAATTCCGACAGGGCGGCCTTGATGATCTTCAGGCGCGTGTCGACGGTTCGTTGCTGCTTGCGGCGACGAACAGGCGCGGGCTTTTCACCGCTGACGTTCTCGATCTGCTCCGTCGTCAAATCCGCACCCCCAGGAAAGGGGGCGCAGATTTGCACGGGAATGGGACCGAACGGAAGCCGGCGCGGCGTCCTCAGCCCTGGGGCCGGTCGGCCTTCGATCCCAGCCGGGCGGCGTGAAGCGCCGGCTCGGTATAGCCGTTGGCCGCCTCGGCGCCTTGGAAGATCAGGGCGCGCGCCGCGGCGACGGCGCGATGGGCGGCCAGGTCCAGAGCCATGGGGCGATAGGCCGGGTCCAGGGCGTTCTGGTCATCCACGACCTCGGCCATTCGAAGGATGGAGGCCTCGATGGCGTCGGCCGTGATCACGCCGTGCGCCAGCCAGTTGGCCAGGATCTGGCTGGAGATTCGGCAGGTGGCGCGGTCTTCCATCAGGCCCACGCCGTCCAGGTCCGGCACCTTCGAGCAGCCGACGCCCAGGTCCACCCAGCGCACGACATAGCCGAGGATGCCCTGGACGTTGCTGTCGATCTCCCGCGCCAGGAACGACGGCGACCAGCCGGTCGGATCCGCGATGGGCGCGGTCAGCAGGCCGTCGATCGGCGTCCGGCGGCTGGCCAGTTCGGCCTGGCGCGCGAAGACGTCGATGCGATGATAGTGCAAGGCGTGCAAGGTCGCTGCGGTCGGGCTGGGCACCCAGGCGGTGGTCGCGCCGGCTTGGGGATGGGCGATCTTCTGGACCAGCATGCCGGCCATATCGTCGGTCATGGCCCACATGCCCTTGCCGATCTGGGCCCGGCCGGAGAAGCCGCAGGCCAGGCCCGCCTCGACATTGCGCGCCTCGTAGGCTTGGAGCCAGGCCGCGGCCTTCATGTCCGGCTTGGCTAGGACCGGTCCCAGGCGCATGGCCGTGTGGATCTCGTCGCCGGTGCGGTCGAGAAAGCCGGTGTTGATGAAGGCCACGCGGTCTTGGACCTCGGCGATGACGGCGCGCAGATTGACGCTGGTGCGCCGTTCTTCATCCATCACGCCGATCTTCAGCGTCTTGGGCTCAAGACCCACCGCCTGCTCGGCGGCCTCGAACAGGGCGTTGGTGAACGCCGCCTCCTCGGGACCATGCAGCTTCGGCTTGACGATATAGACCGACCCCTGGGCGCTGTTGCGCCGCTCGCCCCACACGTCGTGGGCGGCGATCAGGGCGGTGACCACGCAGTCGACGACGCCTTCGGGGACTTCCTGGCCGTTCAGCCGCGCCAGCGGCGTCGACATCAGCAGGCCGACATTGCGCGCCAGCATCAGCGAACGGCCCTTGAGGACGAGGTCGCCGCCATCGGGGGCCGTGAACCGGCGGTCCCGAGCCAGACGCCGCTGGCGCGTGCGCCCGTCCTTCTGGAAGCTGGCGACCAGGTCGCCCTTCATCAGGCCCAGCCAGTTGCGATAGACGCCGATCTTGTCGCCGACGTCCACGGCCGCCACCGAGTCCTCGAAGTCCATGATCGCCGAGCCGGCGCTTTCCAGGATGATGTCGGAAACGCCGGCTCGGTCGCGCCGACCGATGGGGCTGTCGCCGTCGACGTGCAGGATCAGGTGCAGGCCGTTGTTGCGCAGCAGGATCTCCGTCGGCGCCTCCGGCTCGCCCGACCAACCCGCGAATTGGGCCGGGTCGCAGAGCCCATGGCCGTCAGCAACCAAGCGCTCGCCGACCACCTGGTAGGCGCTGACGTCCTTGTGGCTGGCCCCGTCGAGCGGGAACACTTCGTCGAGGAACGCGCGGCACCAGGCGATCACCTGATCGCCGCGCGCGAGGTCGAAACCCGGCCCCCTGGCCTGGCCCGGCAGGGCGTTGGAGCCGTAGAGGGCGTCATAGAGGCTGCCCCAACGGGCGTTGGCCGCGTTGAGGGCGTAGCGGGCGTTGTCGACCGGCACGACCAGCTGCGGCGCCGCCAGGGCGGCGATCTCCGGATCGACGTTGGTCGTGCCGATCGTGAAGGGTGGGGGCTCGTCGACCAGATAGCCGATCCGCCGCAGAAACTCGGCCTCCTCGGCCGGGGACGGCGCCTGGAAGGCAAAGCCTTTGTTGCGTGCGTCGATCAGGTGCTGCAGCCAGTCGCGCTTGGCCAGCAGCTGGGCGTTCATCGGCGAGAAGCGGGCGACGATCCGGCTGAACGCCGCCCAGAAGACCTCGCCTTCGACCCGAAGGCCCGGCAGGACCTCCTGGTCGATGAACGCCGTCAGGGCCGGGTCGAAGGTGACGTCGGGAGACTGGCCTTGGCTCATCCGTGAGCCCTCGTCTTCGCCAGGCCCTGATGGGCCAGATAGGTCACGCAGAGCGATGGCGCCGCTTGGCTCTCGGCTTCCAGGATGTCGCCCGGCAGAACCGGCCCCACGCCCGCGGGCGTGCCGGTCAGCAGGATGTCGCCGGGCGCGAGCCGCACTAGGCGCGACAGCGCCGCCAAGCACTCGCCGACCGACCAGATCATGTCGTCGAGCCGGCCCGACTGCCGGACCTGGCCGTTAACCTTCAGCAGGATCGCGCCGCGAGCCGGTTGGCCGTTGGCGCGTCGCAGCGCGCCGATCGGGCAGGACTGGTCAAAGCCCTTGGCCATGTCCCAGGGACGGCTCTTGGCCTTGGCCTCGGCCTGCAGGTCGCGCCGGGTCATGTCGAGCGCCAGGCCGTAGCCGAACACCGCCTCCAGCCCCTGGGCCGGCGTCAGGTTCTCTCCGCCGCCGTGCAGGGCGACGGCCAGTTCGACCTCGTGATGCAGGTCCTGGGTCTGGCTCGGAAAGGCCAGGATGCCGCCGCCCGGCGCCACGGCGTCGGACGGCTTACCGAAGAAGAACGGCGGCTCGCGCTCCGGATCATGACCCATCTCGCGGGCGTGGTCGGCATAGTTGCGGCCCACGCACCAGATACGGCGAACCGGAAACAGGAGGCTCTCGCCCTCGATCTGGATCGCGGGCGCGAACGGCGGGGTGAAGGCGAACGTCATGCGGCCGGGCTCGCCACGCTCAGGGCGTCGAACCGCGCCTTCAGAAGGCTCCACTGTTCCTTGGTCAGCGGCGCGAGCGGCGCCACCGTCCGGCCGTGGTCGGCGACGCCGGTGGTATGGGCCACCAACGCCTTGATGCCCGGCACCAGGGGCAGGCCGTCGAACAGGGCGCGCACCGCGACCGCCCGCTTGAGAGCGGCTTGATCGCCGTCGCGATAGGTCAGGGCGCAGTCTGGCGAGTTCAGGTTGGCGGTGGCCGAGATGCAGCCGGCGTAGGGACCATCGCCGCGCGCCGAAAGCAACGTGCCCTCATTGGACGGGAAGACGTCGAAGCTGGGGGACAGGGCGGCGATCTCGCTGGCGTAGGCCAGGTCGCCCGAGGAGTCCTTTAACCCCGCCATGCGCTCGCCGAACAGGGTGAGCAGGGTGGCGACCAGATCGCGGCTGTAGAGGGTCCCCGACAGGGCCGGGAAATTGTAGAGATAGATCGGGATCGCACTGGCGGCGGTCGCCTCGACGATGGCGTCGAACACCCGCACCACGCCCTCGTCGGTGATGGGCTTATAGTAGAAGGGCGGCAGGACCAGGGCGCCGGCGAAACCCAGACGGCCGGCTTCGTGGCTCAGGGCCACCGCGTCGGCCACGGCGGCCGCGCCCGTGCCGACCATCATCCGCGACAGAGGCAGGCCCGCATCGGCGGCCGCGTTCATCACCGACAGCCGCTGGGTCAAGGAGAAGGAGGTGGCCTCGCCAGTCGTCCCCAGGACGTTGAGGCCGTCGCAGCCGTTGGCCAGGAGGTGGCGCGCGCGATCCACGAACCGGGGCAGATCGGGCTCATGGGCGGCGGTGACGGGCGTGGTGATGGCGGCGATCACGCCGCGAAGTCTCTGGGTCATGGTCATTCCAGGGCGCGTTAGGCGGTCAAGGCCGGATCGGGCTTGAGGCGGAAGTCGTCGGGGATCTCGATCGGCGGATTGCGCGCGTTGTCGAGGAACTCGACGGTCACGAAGATCAGGTCGGTTTCGCCGACGTTCTGGATCGCATGGACGAAGAAATCGCCCTCGCCATGCTCGAAGTGGCGGGTCTCGCCGGCATAGTGGTGGACGTCTACGATCCGGCCGTCCTGGTAGTAGCCGCGCGCCACGCCGGGGGTGGGGGTGGTCCAGAAGTAGTCCAGCACGTGCCGGTGGAAGGTCAGCCAGCCGCCGGGCGGCAGGAACAGATGCCAGACGCGGACGCGGTCGGTTTCCGAGACGAGAACATTGCCGACGCCGCCGCTGAACTGGTTGGCCTCGAACTCGGCGCGAAGTTCAGGCGCCCAGTGGGCAAGCGGATCCTCGGGCGGACCGGGCGGCGCGATCTCGACGATCTTGTGGGCGCTCATGGCGGGCTCTCCTGCGGCTCAGTCTTGCGGTCGCACGACGACCTTGATCGCGTTGTCGACGCGCTCGCGGGCGTAGCGGAGCGCTTCGGGCAGCGCGCTCAGGCCGAAGGTGTGGGTGTGGATCAGGGTGGCGTCGAACCGGCGCTGGGCCATGAAGGCCATGGCGCGTCGCACCGCGCTCTTGCCCTCGCCCCGGATGCCGTAGACGTAGACGTTGTTGCGCACCGCGTGCGGCAGGTCGACGGTGACGGGGACGTGCGGAAAGGCGGCCAGGCAGATCTTCCCGCCGCGGTTGACCATGCCGATCGCCTCGTTGATCGAGGCCTCGGTGCCCGCGCAGTCGAGCACGAAGTCAACACCGCCGGGGAACAGGCGACGGACGGCGGCGACCGCGTCCTCCTCGCGAGCATTGATCGTCACGTCGGCGCCGAGCTTGGCGCCGATCGCCAGACGGTCAGGGCGCGTGCCGGTGAGGATGACCGTACCGGCCCCCAGCGACTTGGCGACAGCCGCGGCCAGCAGGCCGATCGGACCCGGGCCGAGGATGGCGACGCTGTCGCCGGCCAGAAGGCCGCCCAGTTCGGTGAAGCCGTACATCGAGGTGCCGGCGGTCACCACCAGCGCCGCCTCCTCGTCGCTCATCGTGTCGGGTACGCGCACCAGCGTGTTGACGTGGTTGACTGCGTACTGGGCAAAGCCGCCGTCGGTGGTGAAGCCGTTGGCCCGGTGGCCCTTGTCGTTGCCCTCGTAGTTGGCGCCGTAGTTCAGGCACGAGGTGTACATGCCCTCGCGGCAGCGACGGCAACGGCCGCAGCCGGCGTGAATCTCGACGGTCACGCGATCGCCGATCGCCCAGTCGTCCACGCCCTCGCCGAGCGCGGCGACGACGCCCATATATTCATGGCCCGGGGTGAAGTTCTTGTTGAACGGGGCGCCGCCCTGGATCAGGGCCGGCGGGCCGTCCTGGATCACTTCCAGGTCCGTCGCGCAGACGGCGACGGCGTCGATCCGCACCAGGACCTCGGCGCGGCCGGGCTGGGGCACCGGCTTGTCGACCAGTTCGAGCTCGGTCGGATCCTTGAGCACCCAAGCCTTCATCGTGGACGGCGGCGCCAACATGGAGTCGTTCATTTCGAAGCCTCGACAGGCTTGGACCATTCCAAACCAATATAACCAAAGTGGTCATTAAGGGTTGAATTGGCTTAGCGGCAAGCCCTTTCGGTCGGCTGCGCTCGATTTTGTGGTGTTTGGGCTCGCACCCATGTTCCAAATTGGTCGCGGAAAGGCGCGCCCGGCACAGGGGCCGGGCGCGTCGCCGAATCTGTCCGAAGGCGGGCTCTAGGCCTGCGCTTCTAGGATCGCCGCTGAGAGTTTTTCAGCGATCATCAGTACCGGCAGGTTGGTGTTGCCGCGCGGCGTTGTGGGCATCACCGAAGCGTCGGCGACCCGCAGGCCGTCGAGCCCGATCACGCGGCCCTGCGGATCGACGACGGCCAGAGGATCCTCGATCGCGCCCATCCGGCAGGTCCCGCTGTGATGGGCGATCGGCGTGACGTTGGCGCGGATGTAGTCGGCGACGGCGTCCTTGTCGGACAGCAGTTCGGCCAGGCCGCCTCCCGGGGCGCCCATATTGCCGATCACCCAATCGCCAAGGCCGGGGACGAGGTCCATCAGCGTCGCGATCGCGTGGGTGCGCATGCGGTTCATCGGCGTGACGGCATTGAACCGAGCGGCGTTCTGCAGGCGGCTGGCGGCGACCGGGCGGCCGATCAAGCAGGCGACTTCCGGCGCGGTGACCAGAGCCAGCGCCCGGTGCAGGCCGTCGGCCAGTCGGCTCTGGTCGAGCGCCGAGCCCAGCAGGTTGAATTCCACCAGCGGCGCGGGCCCGCCGTCGGGCGGCAGGCTGACGCTCCCGCGCGAGGCCGGCGCCATGATCAGCGGACTGAAATTGGCGATCCGTCGCGCCACCGCGTGCCAGGACGCCCGGCTGCTCAAGGCCAGCGCCATGTCCGACTCCACCCCGCCGGGCAGGCCCGAGCTGTAGCGGAAGATGGTGTTGTTGTGGTTGCGCTGCGGCCGACGCTGGACGCCGGCCTTGCGCAGATGCGCCAGCACCACCAGGGCGGCGTGATTTTGCAGATTGGTCCCGACGCCGGTTCGCGCGTGGCGCACCTCCACGCCATGAGCCTTCAGTTGGGTGGGGTCGCCGATGCCTTGGCGCAGCAGGAAGTCGGGCGTCAGCAGCGCGCCCATCGTCACGATCGTCTCGCGCGCGCGCGCGACCAGGTCGCCCTCGAGGGTGCGGACCCGAACGCCGGTGACCTTGCGCCCGTCGAGCGTCAAGGCCTGGGCCTGAGCCCGGGCGACGATCGTCAGGTTCTTCCGCGCCCGAACCTCTCGGGTCAGATAGGCCGTGGCGCTGCTGGTGCGATGGCTGGTCGGGCCTGCGATGGGCAGGGCGCCGTGGCCGTCGCGGAAGTCGCCGTTCATGTCGGCGATGAAGGGCGCGCCCGTTCGTTCGGCCACCTGGTTGGCGGCCTTGGCCAGGGGCGGCCAGTCGTGCATCCGGTGTCGCCGGATCTCCGTCGGCCCGGCCCGGCCGTGCAGCGGCCCGTCGAAATCCAGGTCGTTTTCGAGGTCCCGGAAATAGGGCAGGACCGCGTCCCAGCCCCAGCCCCGCGCGCCGGCCGCTTCCCAGCCGTCATAGTCGGCCGGCACGCCCCGCAACATGATCATGCCCATGATCGAGGACCCGCCGCCCATGACCTGGGCATGGAGCAGCGGGTTGGCCGGCGAGTCCGAGAGCGTCAGGGCGTGGCCCCGTATCGGCCAGCGATAGGCCGGATTGACGTAGGAGCTGGGATAGGGATCCAGGATGTCGGCCGGCACCGCCTCAGGCGGCGTGTCCAAGCCCGACTCGATCAGCAGGACCCGATTGGTCGAGCGCGCCGAAAGCCGATTGGCCAGGACGCAGCCTGCGGTGCCCCCGCCCAGGATGACGTAGTCGTAGTCCTGGACGGCTGGCGTTGTCGCCGCTGCGCCGCTCAATGGCCCAGGCTTTCCAGAAGCCGCCGCACCCCGGCCTCCGCGCAGGCCATGTCCTGTTGCGGCGAGCCGGAGGACACGCCGATCCCGCCGACGGTGACCCCGTCGATCGTGATCGGCAGGCCGCCGCCGACCACGGAGATCCGGCCGCCCAGAGCCGTGTGGATCCCGAAGACCAGATTTCCCGGCACGCAGGCGGCGTTGTATTCGTGCGTGCCCTTGCGCGCCGAAGCGGCGGTGAAGGCCTTGTCGGTGGCCACCTGCACCGAGTGCACCTTGCCGCCATCCATCCGCTCGAAAGCGATCAGCGTGCCGGATTCGTCGACCATGGCGATGCACATCGGCATTTGGATTTCCAACGCGTGGTCCCGCGCGCCGGCCAGGGCCAGGCGAGCCTCTTCCAACGACAGTCTCTGGATTTGCAGCATTCCCGTACGTCCTCGCGATAAGGCGTCATCTTATATTGACCGAAGTGGTCAAAATAGATACGAAGCCAGCCGAGGCGCAATAGGGAGAAAACTCCCGGCGACCTGGCTTGGAGCGGCGCGAGAGACGTCCGCCCGGGCCACGACAGCCTCGGGGAGGTCGAATATGGAATTCGTCAAGGGCGGCGCGGAGAAGAGCGCCTATCCCAAGAAGCGCTCGGCCTGGCTGGGCGCGGCGGTGTTGACGCTGGCGTGCCTGCTGGCCTTCGCCGACCGCAACATCATCAACCTCTTCATCATCCCCATCCAACGGGACCTGGGTTTCAGCGACACCGAGATCAGCCTGCTGATCGGCTTCGCCTTCGGGGTGTTCAACGCCGTCTTCGGCCTGCCGGTCGCCCGCTGGGTCGACGGCGGCACGCGCAAGCTCGTCGCCGCGACCGGCGTGGCGGTGTGGAGCCTGGCGACCGCCGGATGTGGCCTGGCGGGCAACTTCTGGCAAATGTTCCTGGCCCGCGTCGTCGTCGGGGCCGGGGAATCGGCGGTCATGCCTTGCGGCGTTTCGCTGATCGCCGACTATTTCCCGCCCGCGCGCCGCGGGGCGCCGATGGGCGTCTTCTATGGCGGCATCTTCGTGGGCGGCGGCGGCGCGATGCTGATCGGCGGCCTGATCTGGAAGCATATCGGCGACCGGCTGGTGACCGTGCCCCTGCTGGGCGCGATCCACTCCTGGCAGCTGATCCTGATGATCCTTGGAGCCTTCGGCCTGGCCGTCGTTCCCCTGCTGCTGCTGCTGCGCGAACCGGCCCGTCTCGACGGCGGCAGGCTGGTGGAGACGAGCGGCGTCCCGATCGGCGTCGTGGCCCGATACTACGCCCGGCACGCACGCACCCTGGTCGGCCACAATCTCGGCTTCTGCCTGCAAAACTTCGTGCTGCACGCCGGCAGCGCCTGGCTGCCGACCCTGCTGGTGCGGACGCAAGGCTGGAGCATCGCCCAAGCCGGCGCGACCTTCGGTCTTCTGACCCTGGCTCTCGGCCCGGTCGGTTCGATCGTCGCGGGCCTGCTGGCCGACCGGTTCATCAAGGCCGGACGCTTGGACGGCAAGTTGCTGGTCAGCATCATCGCCTCGCTGATCTGCTGCGCCTGCTGCGTGACCGTCGCGTTCAAGCCTGGGGCGGGCGTGCTGGTCCTGGCGCTGGCCTGCTTCACCTTCTTTGGGACGTTCGGTCTGCCGCTGGCTCCGGGGGCCCTGCAGGACATCATGCCCAACGCCATGCGGGGGCAGGCGGTGGCCATCTATGTGGGCGTCACCAACCTGATCGCGGGCGGACTGGCCGCGACCACCGTGGCGCTGATCACCGAGCATGTCTTTCACGACAAGGCCAAGCTGAACCTCTCGTTCGGCCTGGTCGGCACGGTCGCCACCCTGCTGGCTGCGCTGCTGCTGGCCGGGACGCTGTCGGCCTACCGGCGCACGGTCGCCGAGCTTTCTCAGGCCGCCCAAGCGGCCTGATCGACTTCCTCCCTGGGAGCACCTGGGCGGGCCGATGGCCCGCCCGTTCTTTTTGGCGCCCATGACCATCTCGACCTAGGCGTCGTCGGAGTCGGGCGCCGCGGGCGCTGGCCCGCCGCGCATGCCTTCGGCCAACCTGCGCGTCAGCCGCACCAGAGCATCGAACTCTTCGGCGCTCCAGTCCTTGAACAGCTCCAGCGCCATGCGCTCGCGGGCGCGGTCGACCGCATCGGTGGCGAGCTTGCCCTGCCGCGTGATGACCGCTTCGCGCACCCGTCGATCGACCGCGCCGGCCTGTCGCTGGACCAGGCCCAGCGCCTCCAGTCGGGCCACTTGGCGGCTGACCGTGGTGTGGTCGCGTCCGACCCCGCCAGCCAGGTTGCCGACGCCAATGGGGCCTAGACGCTCGATTGCGACCAGGAGAGGGAACAGGGCCCGCTCGAGTTTGAGGCCCGCCGCCTCCAGCATGGCCGCGTCGCGCTCGGGCTGGTTCATGGCGCTGACCAGTTCGATCAGCGATCGGTGCAGCGACGGAAGAAACTCGAGGATGTGCCTGTTTTGCATAGTGTTTGTCGGCATCAGGTCGCCTTGGGGCGGGTAGCGCTTGCTTGATCGTCTAAAGCCCCATGGCTGTGATGGCCGGTGCAACAGGCCGTTCCGCGACCCCGGCGGGCGCCGTCGTCGTCCGCGGCCAGCCGGAAGGCGAGCCTCCCGTCCGACCAGGTCACGACGTCGCCTCTCGAAAACGTCGTGCGCCCCAAGACGAAACCGCCCCTTTCCGCGACGGGAAGGGGCGCTTTGCGTCCAGGGACTTGGTTAGGCGCGGGCGCCGTCCACCTTGGCGTTGCCGAGCATGCCCAGTTTGACCTTACCGGCCGCGGCGTCTCCGGTGAAAGTCACTTCGAAATCCAGGGTCAATGGCATGGGGTTGGTGATCTTGCTGGTCCAGCTCAAGGTCGGACCGTTGACGACGCCTTCCACGGCGGCCTCGCCCATTGGCCCGCGAGCAGAGCCCGTAAAGGCCGAGCCTTGCTCTGTGATGTCCAGGTCGAGCTGTCGCGGCCCCATGGGTGAGTGAACGACCAGCTTCCATTTTCCGTCGGCGGACATGTCTTGCTCCTTCTGGCCGCGCAGGATCGGCGACCTTGTTGATGGCCTTAGGCCGGCGGCGGCCGAGGCCACGGTCCGTGACGCCCCAGCGCCAGGAAGGCGTCGGTGACGAGCACGGGGACGCCTCTCCTGACGTGAAGGGGGCGATCTGGATGGCGCGGCCGCCCGTCACGTCTCCCTCGCCGGCCTTGAGGACCAAAATGGTCTATATGGGTTGGATAATGGTCGCGCAAGTTCGCGGCTCGTCGATTTTTCGGACGACTCGACGTTTCCCTTGATCTCCTAGCCAAGGAAAGCTGCTGAATCTTCATTCAAGCGCCGAATTTCGGCGATCTTGCTGAGTCTTCGCCGCGCGCGCACGCCTGCAGCTCACCGGGCCGATCTCGGTCTTGCTCTCATCGCGGTCGAGCAAGATCGTTCGTCAAATGGCGGCGCGAGACGCAGGTTGCCCTTGTCGCTCCAACCTTAATGGTATTGATTGGTCTTTATTGGTCCAAGAGTGTCAATCAATCCCGGGACCAAAGGGAGGAAGAACATGAACCATCGTGCAGCGACCCTGCGCGCGGCGCTGATCGCCGCCTGCAGCCTGGCGCCTCTGGCGGCCGTGGCGCAGACTGGCGCACCCGCGTCCAACCGTGGCGGCCAGGCCGAAGCGATCGAGGAGGTGGTCGTCGTCGCCCGAAAGCAGGGCGAGACGCTGCTGGACGCGCCAGCCACCATCAGCGTCCTGCAGGAGCGCGCCGTCCAAGCGGCCAATATCACCAGCGCCACACAGCTGTCGGGGATCGTGCCCGGACTGGTGATCATGCAAGGCACGGCCGGGGCTTCCGCGGCGGTTCGCGGTCTGGGCTCGACCTCGGCCGATCCGGGGATGGAGTCTTCGGTGGCGACGTTCCAGGACGGCGTCTATCTGGGCCATCCGCGCGACTACACCATGCCAGTTTATGACGTCGCCCAGATCGAACTGATCAAGGGCACCCAGTCGACCCTGCTGGGCAAGAACACCAGCCTCGGCGCGGTCTCGATCATCAGCCGCAAGCCTAGCGGAACCTTCGGTTACGACGTGACCGTGACCCATAGCGACGGCATCGGCGGCAACCGCCTGGAGGCCGGCGTCGACGCGCCTCTGGGCGGCGGGTTCGCGCTGCGATTGGCCGGCGTCGTCAACGACGAAGGCGGCTACGTCCGCAATCTTTACCTCGGCGACAAGGAGCGGCGGATCAATGACAGTTCGGGCCGGCTGGTCCTGACCGGCCCGTTGGGCGAGAAGGCCGATCTGACCTTCCTCTATCAGCATGACGACCATCAGACCGATGGTCACTACATGGAGCTGCTCAGCGACCCCAAAGGGGTCGTCTCCGCGCGGGCGGCGGCCCTGGGCCAGACCAATTTCGAAGCGGTGGGCAACGACCGTTCCTATAGCGGCGCTGATGGCGTGGCCGGCGGCGCGGCCGGACCTCCCCAGTTCGACAACCAGAAAGGCGATCGCGCAACCCTGGTCGCCGTCGCCGAGGTCGGGCGTAACACCCTGACGGCTCAGTCGGCGTGGGTTGAGTGGAATTCTCGTCGCGCGATGGACCTGGATTTTACGCGGGCGCAGCTTCTGGACTTGTACGATCACGAAAAGAACTACGTCCTCTCCCAGGAGATCCGCCTGGCCTCGCCGCCCACCGACCGACTGTCCTGGTTGGCGGGCGTCTACGGTTACAGGAACAACTGGCGACTGGTGCGCGCGGTCAAGGCCCAGACGGCCGGCGGCCTATTCCCGTTCCTTGGCTCGGCCGCGGGCGACCTTCTGGTGCGGACTGAAGCCTGGTCCGCCTTCGGCTCGACCCGTTACCAGCTCTCCGATCGCTTCACCTTGTCGGCGGGCTTGCGCTACACCGACGAGGACAAGACACCGACCTATCAGCGCGCTTCCACCGGATTCTTCGCGTTGGCCAGCCAGTCGCCGAGCCTGGCCAAGACGACCCTGAAGACGCGGACGGCCCGCAGCCTCGATGGCGATCTGGGCGTGCAGTTTCGGCCCAACGACAGGACCATGCTCTATTTGACCTGGTCGAAGGGCAGCAAGAGCGGCGGCTTTCAGAGCAGTCCGACCACTCTGGGCGCGGCCGAGTATGACGATGAGACCGCCTACACCACCGAACTGGGCGCCAAGTTCGATTTGGCGCGACGCGGCTATCTGACCGCAGCTCTGTTCGACACGCGAGTCGATGGCTTCCAGGTCAGCCGCACGGCGGTCGTCGATGGGGTCGCCCAGTTGGTGATTTCCAACGGCGATATCGGCGCTCGCGGCGCCGAGTTCAGCGGCTCGTGGCAGGTGACCCCGAAGCTGACGCTCAATGGCGGCGTCGTCTATTCCGACGCCAAGTTCACCAAGGACTTCGGCGCGAGCGGCGCGTTGGTGGCCTACAAGAACATGCGAACCCCGCGCGCGCCGGCATGGTCCGGCTCAATGAACGCTCGCTACCAGACAACGCTCGGCGACCGGCTGAGCCTACGGATCGAAGGCTCGGCGGCCTACACCGGCGACGCGGATCTGCAGTTGCGGTCGACCGATCCGCTGGCTCCCATCGCCAAGGCCCATACCCTTTTGGATGGCCAGGTCGCCATCGCCGACAAGGCGCGAGGATGGGAGCTGGCGCTGATCGGCACAAACCTCGGCGACAAGCGGTTCGCGACGTTCGACACGGCGGTCACGGCTGGCGCAGGCGCCTATTACGGGACCCTCAACCGCCCGCGCGTCATCGCCCTGCAACTGAAGGTCTCGCGCTAAGCGCCGGCCAGGTCGTGACGTTGGGGCGTCGCGACCTGGCCTTGCGCAGCGCGATCAAGCCTGGAGGCGGCGGATCGGCAAGTTGGCTGCGGCGGCGATACGCGCGCCAGAGGCCTCAAGTTCGACCCGCAGGCTATCGAGGGCGCCATAGAGCAGGCGGCCGGCTTGCTTGCGCCAGACACCGCCGATCATCACCGCCTCGATATTGGCCAGGCTCGCCTGCAGGGCCATGGCGGTCGGATCGTTGTTCGGCCACAGGTTCAGAGCCCTCGCGTCGATCATCACCAGGTCGGCTTGCTTGCCAGGCTCCAGAGAACCGATCCGGTCCTGAAGGCCCAAGGCGCGCGCGCCCTCGATCGTGGCCCAGGCCAGGGCGTCCCCGGCGGTCAAGCGCGCCGGCGGCGGGTCGTCGGGGGCCGCCCGAAACGCTTCGTAGTCCTGTCCCCTGACATGGGCGAGAGCCACGCGGGCGGCGATCAGAAGCTCACCGGAAATGCCGGTCTCGATGTCGATTCCCAACGAAGGGGCCGCGCCCAGCGCCCTCAGCTTTCCAGTGATCGGAAAGCCGTGGCCGTCGTTCAGCTCGACCTCCGGCGTGATGGTGAAACTCACGCCGACATCGATCAGTCGCTTGAGCAGGTCGGCGTCGATCTGGTTGGCGTGCACGAAATTGGCGTGGGGGCCCAGGAGGCCTTGGTCGAACAGGCGCGTCCAGACCTCGGGCGGACAGGGCGGACCGCCGCTGTGGTGCATCGAGATCACCAAGCCCCGATCACGCGCGAGGCTCAGGTCGGCCTGGGCGACGTCGAACGGCGAGTAGAGCGGCCCGGGCGCGGCAAGGCCAAGGGTTAGAAGGCCGTCGTCGGCGAAGGCCGGTTTCGCCAGCAGGCGGTCGACCTCCGTCGCGGGGTGAGGGCCGGCGTCGTGAGGACCACCGCCGCGCGGCACGCCATGGAAAAAGACCGCGCGAATCCCCGCGTCGGTCAAGGCCTCTACCGCGGCGTCGGCGTGGCCCGGCGTCGCGGCGTTGTGGCACCAATCGCCCAGCGTGGTGGTCCCGCAAGCGATCTGGTTCAAGGCGCCGGCAAGCGTGCCCACATGAAGGTCGGCTTCGGTGTAGAGGGGCGCGGCCGCGCCGTGAATCCAGACCAAGTACTCCAGAAGGTTCCAATCGGCGGAGACGCCACGAAGACCCGATTGCCAGGTATGCATGTGGGCGTTGACCAGGCCGGGAATGATGATGCGGCCGACGGCGTCGATCTCCTCGGCGTCGTGAGCCGCTAGGTTTTCGCCGAGCGCGATAATCCGCGAGCCCTCGATAAGAATGTCCGTCGCGCCGGAGTTTGGCGCCGCCGGCGGCGCGGCGATAACCAGTCCGCCGCGAATGATCGTGCGCTTCACGGTGTCTCCTCCTGTCAGCGGCGAGACTTGAGCCTCGGCGCGGGCGGCCACTTGCGGGCCATCTCCAACTTCAAACCAATATGGGTTCGCGGCGGCTCGCCTGCATCAGGCCCGGGTCAGGCGCGACGTCAGCCAGTCGCCGATCAGGGCGTGCTTGTCGTCGGAGTGATTGTAGAGACAGTGATCGCCATCCGAGTAGATCGCCATCGTCTTGTCGGTCGAGGCGGCGCTGTTGAAGAGGTGCGTGGCGTCCATCTTGCTGATCAGCGGATCCAGTTCGCCATGGACGATCAGAAGCGGGCAGCGGACGGGGTTCTCGGGATCGACCGGCTTGACGGTTTGCCAGATGGCGTCGACCTCGGCCTCGCCGACATCGCCACAGTGGGCGGTGATGCGTTGATAGGGCACGGGCATGGTTTTGGCGCCGATCGGCAGACTGGTGCCGCCGTTGTCGCAACAGGCCAGGATCCTCGGCTCGTTGGCCGCCAGGTGGATCGCGAAAGAGCCGCCCATGCTCAGACCCACCGTCGCCAGCGGCAGGCTCTCTTCGTGTTCAAAAACGTCGATCACGTCGCGATAGGCATCTAGCCAGTTGCGGCGCAGATAGGTGCCCAGCACCATGCGCGTCTCGCCCTGGCCCGGCTGGTCGATCAGGATGGCCTCCATGCCCAGCGCCGACAGCGTCGTGCCCATCTCGCTGAAGTCCATCGCCCAGCCTTCGACGCCGCCGATGACGATGACCCTCGCCAGGGCCTTGTCCGTCTTGGCCGGATAGCGCCAAAGCGCGACCGGTCCGGCCCGCGTGTCGATTTCCCGACGGAAGCGGTCGTCAGTGATCGCCGCGGCCTCGGCATAGAGCTGGGCGGCGCGGCGGTAGATGTCGTAGCGCTCGTCGGTGTTGGTCAGCATCATCATCTGGCTCATGCGGATCAAGGCTGAGGCGCGGTAGAGCCGATTGGCCCGCGTCACGGCCGAGGGCGGCGCGATCTCGCCGGGAGGCGGCGCCAGGCATTCCTCCGCCAGATTGGTCGCGACGGTCTGCCAGCGTTCGCCGAAAGCCACCCGCGCGCGCAACTCCACCGCGTCCGCATGGTGGACGCCATAAGCCATCAGGCGCTCAACCGAAAACTGGCGCAGACCGGCCTGCGACTCCTGTGGCAGCTTGGCGATGACTTCGTCGGTGATCAGGTCGTTGCGCCTGTTGGAGAATGCGCGTGTCCAAATGCCGGTGTCCGCCGCCTGAAGCGTGTCCATGCCAAAACCTCCCATACTCGTTTCAAACTGAATGAAGTCCGTTCGTGGACGGCCCTGGTCAGGGCTGTCGGTTCACGCGATGGCTCCGCCGCCGTCGACCGACAGGGTCGTTCCGGTCATGAAGGGGTTGGTCGCGGCCAGGAAGATCGCGGCCGCCACATCCTCCGGCGCGCCGATCCGTTTGGCGGGCAAGCGCTGGGCCGAAGCGGCGAACATGGCCTCGCGCGTCTCTTGCGGCAGTCCCGACCACAGCGGCGTGGCGATGACGCCGGGCGAGATCGCGTTCACCCGCACAGGCGACAATTCCAGGGCCAGGCCCCGGGCCAAGGCCTCCAGGGCGCTGTTGATCGCCCCTTGCAGCACCGCCGCCGGCGAGGGCCGTTGGCCCAGAACCCCGGAGACGAAGGTCAACGATCCGGCCGGATTGATCTTCACCGCCCGCGCCACCTGGTAGGCGCCCCAGAACTTGCTCTCCATCGCCGCGCGGGCGTCTTCCATGGACAGGCCGGACACCGAGCCGGCCTTGGCCTGGGCCGCGCTGATGACGACGTGATCGAAGGGCGGTTGCGGTCCGAGCACGGCCTCGACGGCGGCGTTGTCGCGGATGTCGAAGGCCAGGGCGACAGCGCCGATGTCCTCGGCGGCGCGTTGCAGACGCTCGCTGGCCCTCGCGGCGGCCAGCACCGTCGCTCCGGCGCGGGCGAACCGGATTGCGGCGGCTTTGCCAATGCCGCTGCTGGCGCCCACCACCAGGACCCGTGCGCCCCGCAGATCGGTCTCGATATCCGTCACGACAGCATCCTTCCCTACGCGCCGACGGCCGACCATGCCCCGCGA
Organism: Caulobacter sp. UNC279MFTsu5.1; assembly: GCF_900114015.1. Lineage (GTDB taxonomy): Bacteria > Pseudomonadota > Alphaproteobacteria > Caulobacterales > Caulobacteraceae > Caulobacter. Next base: position 165,108 of record NZ_FORN01000002.1, read on the forward strand.
GGAGGCCCTCAAGGCCTGTGGGCGCGGGAGGTTGCGCCATTCTCTACCAAGCGGCGCCGCTGAAGATCGGCGCATCTTGGCGTTTTCGTCTTCTAAACGCCGTTAAGACCTCGCTTGTCAAACCAATTTCCAACCAATAGAACCATTTCGGTTGCGAGAGCTCTGCGAACGGGCTGTGGCGACCACCGTTCAGGCTGATCTCTCGCCAGCGCGGCTGGCGAAACGCCCCAGCCCACTAAGGGAGGAAGTCCGCCCATGCTCATCGTCGACTCCCAAATCCACCTGTGGACGGGCGATCAGGCCCCACCGCACCATTGGCGCGCGCCCTATCGGGCCGAGCAGGCCTTGCGCGACATGGACGAGGCCGGCGTCGCGCGAGCGGTGGTCTGTCCGGCCATCTGGGACGTCGACGCCAACGCCTATTCCGTCCAGGCGGCGCAGGCCCACCCCGACCGCTTTGCGGTCCTGGGCTGGTTCGACCTGGATCGGCCGGCCGATCCTGCCTTCGTCGAACAGTTCGTCGGCCAGGCCGGGATGCTTGGCCTTCGGTTCGTGCTGTTCCATCCCGCCCAACTGGAAGCGCTGGCCAGCGGCGGCCTGGACTGGATCTGGGGCGCCGCGCACGACCTGGCCTTGCCGGTCGGCTTCATCGCGCCGCCGCAGGTGTTCGGGGACGTCGCGCGGATCGCCCGCCGCTACCCGCGCATGCGCCTGCTCCTGGATCACATCGGCATCGCACACTGGGAAAAGGCGCCCGACGTCCTGGCGCGGCTGGACGAGATCCTGGCGCTGGCCAACGAGCCGAACATCGCCGTCAAGGCCTCGGCCACGCCCTGCGTGGCCACCGACGCCTATCCGTTCGAAAGCATCCATCCGATCCTCAAGCGCACCTTCGACGCCTTCGGACCTCAGCGAACCTTCTGGGGCACCGACTACACGCGCCTGACCTGCAGCTGGAGCGAAGGCGTGCGGCTCTTTACCGAGGCGCTCCCATGGCTGAAGGGAGAGGATCTGGACTGGGTGATGGGGCGCGGTGTCTGCGAGTGGATCGGCTGGCGCTAGCCGCCAGGCGCAATCCTTCGACTCAGCGAGGACACGCCCATGTATCAGAGGATCGTCCTGGCGTTTGACGGAACACTTCAATCTCGGGCGGCGCTTCGGGAAGGGGCCTTGCTGGCCTTGCGCCACCAGGCGGCGGTATGGCTGCTGTCGGTGGCCGACAACGCCCTGGCGGCGATGGCCGAAGGCGTGCAGCCAGGCGGCGCCCAGCAGGTCGTGCAAGAAAACGAAGCGATCATGGCCGAGGGTTTGGCCAGACTTCGAGCCCTCGGTCTCGAAGCCCATGGCCATGCGGCGCGCGGTGATCCGGGGCCAACGATCGGCGCTTTCGCGCGGGAGATCGGCGCGGACCTGGTGGTGTTGGGCCATCGTCAGCCCAGGTTCGTCGAGCGGTGGTTGGGCCTTGGCTCGGGCGCGTCAGTCATGAACCGGGTCGATTGCAGCCTGCTGATCGCCCGCCGCATCATCAGCGATGAAGCGTTCGCCGCCGCCGCGGCGAGGGCGCGGCCTGGCGCCGCCTAGAAGGCCTCGCCATCCGGTGGCGCGGTCGGGGCCGCGACACCGGTCAGCGCGTCTGGCGAAGCCGACAGGGGTGTTGCGCTATAATATAGTAAAAGCTATATCAACATCGTCCGCGCAATGGCCGCGGTAGGATTGTGTCGGCGGCTAGCGGGGGCGGAGCGCATAGGCGCTCCAGCCCCGATCCGCTGCGGCAGGGGCGGCGAGACGATGTCACAAGGTGCGGTCGTGATCCTGGGCGCTGGCCATGCGGGCGGCTCGGTCGCTGCGTTCCTGCGCCAGTACGGACATCAAGGACCGATCACCCTGGTTGGTGACGAGCCGATCGCGCCATACCAGAGACCGCCGCTGAGCAAGGCCTGGCTCAAGGGAGAGGCCGACGCCGAGGGGCTGGCCCTCAAGCCTTTGGCGTTTTACGCGGCCAATGGCATCGACTTCAGGGGCGGGTCGACGGCCGTGGCCCTGGACCCTAGGGCCCGGGCCGTGAAGCTCTCGGACGGGGCGAGCCTGTCCTACGACGCCCTGATCCTGGCGACTGGCGCGCGAGCGATCAGCTTGCCCGTGGAGGGGGGCGATCTCGACGGCGTGCTTTCGCTGCGCACGGCCGCCGACGCCGAGGCCCTGAAAGCCAGGCTCGGCCCGGGCAAGACCCTCGTCGTGGTCGGCGGCGGCTATATCGGTTTGGAGGTCGCCGCGTCAGGCCGCGCTTTGGGCGCGGAGGTCGTCGTCATCGAGCGCGAGGATCGCATTCTGGCGCGCGTGGCCTGCAAAACCCTGTCCGACTTCTTCCAGGCCTATCACGTCAAACAGGGCGTTCGGCTGGAGCTGGAGGCCTCCGTCGTCGGGTTTGGCGGCGACGGCGGCAAGGTCCGCGCGGTGCGGCTGGGCGATGGCCGGGAAATTCCTTGTGACGTCGTCGTCGTGGGGGTCGGGGCCCGGCCCAACGACGAACTCGCCGCCAAGGCCGGCCTGGAGTGCGCCGATGGGGTCGTCGTCGACCTGGATGCACGCAGCGTCTCCGACCCCAACGTGTTCGCGATTGGGGACGTCGCGCGACGCCCCTTGCCGATCTATCAGCGCCTCTTTCGGCTGGAGAGCGTTCCAAACGCTCTGGAGCAGGCCAAGCAGGCCGCCGCCGCGATCGTCGGGCGCCCGCGCCCGCCCGCCGAGTGTCCCTGGCAGTGGTCGGATCAGTATGACCTCAAGCTGCAGATCGCCGGCTATGCGCTGGACAACGATAACGTCGTGGTGCGCGGAGATCCTCAAGCCGGGCGGTTCGCCGTCTTCTACTTGAAGGGCGATGTGGTTCGGTCCGTCGCGGCCGTCAATTCGCCGCCGGAGTTCATGATGGGTAAGCAGCTTGTTCTCACCGGCGCTCCCGTCGACAAGATCAAGCTTTCCGACGCGACGGTGTCGATGAAAGCTGTTTCAGCTTAAGCCGTCAGGCGGGCCCACGGCCAAGATCACTTCTATCGACGCGACGGCGCCTACATCCGCCCGGGGCGCTTTGTCGCCAGTCTGGTGGCCAGAAGCCCGGTCGAGGCGTTGAACGAGCAGCGGATCAAGGTCCGGCCGGCGACCTTGCCGATCGGATCGGCAATCACGCGATGTGCCCGCTCAGCCACCTGCCGGTGATCCTGGAAAGCAGGCGGAGCAAAGCCAGAAGGGCGTCGGCCCGAGGCGCCATCCTTGAGCCGACGTCGCATTTGGAGGCGGCCTTTCATCAAAGATGACGCATGCGTCATTTTATAGTTGAAGCTATAATGCCTACGTGACACGGTTCTCCGAAATCGATGGAGATGCCGATGACCGCACACACCGCTCCGGCGGACCTTCACATCACGCCGCGCAACGTCGCCTTCGGGCGGGGCCAGTCTCATCCTCGATGGTGGATGGGCGGCGATCCCGTCGCGACGGCCTTCTACAACGCTCTGTCCCTGAGCTTTCCGGCGGGCGAGGGCTACTTCGTCCAAAGCGTGCGGCACTATCTGAACGAGCTGCCCGAGCCGCTGCGCAGCCAGGTCGCCGACTTCGCCCAGCAGGAGGCCTACCACTCGCGCGAGCACATCGCCTTCAATCGGCAGGTCCATGACGCAGGTTACGAGACCAAGGAGATCGAGGCGCTGAACCGCGAGGACGCCCGTCGTGGCCGCGATATGGAGCCCGAAGTGAATCTGGCGGCGACCTCGGCTCTCGAGCACTTTACCGCCATGTTCGCCCACGCCTTGCTGGCCGACGAGCGCCACTTGGCTGGCGCGCCGGCCGAAGTCCGTCGCCTATGGCAATGGCACGCGGTGGAGGAGATCGAGCACAAGGGCGTGGCGTTCGACACCTTCATGTACGTCACGCGCGACCTCTCGCCGTCCAAGCGCTGGCTCTTCAGGGTGATGGTGATGTGGCAGGCGACGAACGACTTTCGGAAGGAACGCACCCGCGACCTTCACCTGCTCCTGCAGCAGGACAACATCGATACGCCCAAGACCTGGCGGAAGTTGGCGCTCTTCCTGTTCTTCAAACCCGGCATGCTACGCCAGGTCTTCCTGCCATACCTGGCCTATTACCTTCCCGGCTTCCATCCCTGGGCCCATGACGACCGCAAGCTCGCCCATAAGGTCGAGCGGTCGCTGAAGCTGGACGAGGTCGCGCTGGCCTGATCGCGGCGCGGGCGTTCAGCGGGGAGCCATGAACGGCGGCAGGGCCTCCATGGCTCCCAAGTCTTCCATAGACATCGCAGCGGCAGGCCGTCCGTTGGACTGGCGGCTGTGCGCGGCCCCGCTCCAAAAGCCCGCCAGCAGCGCCGTCGTCCCCGCAAGGGAGCTGGACCGTCCGTCGCGAACCGTGGCGCGCGCCTCTCGACGCCCCGCACCTCGTGCGAAACGTCGAGGCGACTAGCGCTCGCCAAACCTGATGGGCCGACATCGCGAACCGCTATGTCGGCAAGAACAGCCATGAGTCGCGCAAGCTGAAGCCCTGTGGAGGCTGCGCCACGTACGGCGCGGCCAAGGCGACGTTAGCGCCGCCAGACGCCGTTCCCATCTCAGGGCAAGTCGGTGGGTTTACCCATCTAGAACGTCACCACCGTGCGGATGCTCTCGCCGGCGTGCATCAGGTCGAAGGCCTTGTTGATCTCTTCCAGCGGCAGGACGTGGGTGATCATCGGATCGATCTGGATCTTGCCGTCCATGTACCAGTCGACGATCTTCGGCGTGTCGGTGCGGCCCCGCGCGCCGCCGAAGGCCGTGCCGCGCCAGACCCGGCCGGTGACCAGCTGGAACGGACGCGTGGCGATCTCCTTGCCAGCCTCGGCCACGCCGATGATGATGCTTTCGCCCCAGCCGCGATGGCAGGCCTCCAGCGCCTGGCGCATCACGCCGGTGTTGCCGGTGGCGTCGAAGGTGTAGTCCGCGCCGCCGTCGGTTAGGGCCACCAGGTGCTGCACGAGGTCGCCGTCGATGGCCTTGGGGTTGACGAAGTGGGTCATGCCGAATTGGCGGCCCCAGGCCTCGCGATCGGGATTGATGTCGACGCCGACGATCATGTTGGCGCCGACCAGCTTCAGGCCTTGGATGACGTTCAGGCCGATGCCGCCCAGGCCGAAGACGATGGCGTTGGCGCCCGGCTCGACCTTGGCGGTGTTGGTCACCGCGCCGACGCCCGTCGTCACGCCGCAGCCGCAATAGCAGGCGGTCTTGAACGGCGCGTCCTTGCGGATGCGGGCCACGGCGATCTCGGGCAGCACCGTGTAGTTCGAGAAGGTCGAGCAGCCCATGTAGTGGTGGATGGTCTGGCCCTTGTAGGAGAAGCGGCTGGTGCCGTCCGGCATCAGCCCCTTGCCCTGGGTGGCGCGGATGGCCGTGCAGAGGTTGGTCTTGCCCGACAGGCAGCTTTTGCACTGGCGGCACTCGGGCGTGTAGAGCGGGATCACGTGGTCGCCGACGGCCACCGAGGTGACGCCCGCGCCGACCTCGACCACCACGCCCGCGCCCTCGTGGCCTAGGATCGAGGGGAAGAGACCTTCGCTATCCAAGCCGTCCAGGGTGTAGGCGTCGGTGTGGCAGACGCCGGTGGCCTTGATCTCGACCAGGACCTCGCCGGCCTTGGGACCTTCCAGGTCGACCTCGACGATCTCCAGCGGCTTCTTGGCTTCGAAAGCGACGGCGGCGCGGGTCTTCATAGCGGCGGCTCCAAGTTCAGCTACGCTGTCCTACGCCGCCGGTCCCCGAGCGATAATCCCAGACATTTCAAAAGATCATTGCACGATTGGGACAATTGCCGCACCACGGTCGGATGAGCCGGTGGGACGGAATCGACGAGTTCGTGGCGGTGGCCGAAGCCGAGAGCTTCTCCAAGGCGGCGGCATGTTTGAAGCTCTCGACCTCGGGGGTCAGTCGAGCCGTCGCCGCGCTCGAGGATCGCCTGCAGACCCGTCTCCTGTTCCGCACGACGCGAAAGGTCAGCCTGACCGAAGCTGGGCGTCTATTCCTGGTGCGCTGCCGGAACGTCATTCACGAGCGGGATGAGGCGATCCGGCTCGTCGGCGAGGTCGACGGCGAGCTCAAGGGCGAGCTGCGGATGACCTGCTCGGAGGCCTACGGCGAGCGCTATATCGTTCCGGCGCTGAGCGCCTTCGCCCTGGCTCACCCGTGCCTGACGGTGCGGCTGGAACTAGACGACGCTGTGCGCGATCTGGTGGCCGACGGTTTCGACCTGGCCATCCGCTTTGGCCGGTTGACCGACAGCCGGCTCGTGGCGCGACGGCTGGCCTCGCGGACGCGCCGGTTATGCGCGGCGCCGGGCTATCTGGCCGCAGCCGGCGCGCCGAGCGACCTGGGGGCCATTGCGGAGCACGCCTGTGTCATCGGCGTCGCTGACACCTGGCGCTTTAGGGATGGCGGTCAGGACGTCGTCGTGCGGCCCCAGGGGCGGTGGTGGTGCAACAGCGGTCAGGCGGTGCTCGACGCGACGATCGCCGGCCTTGGCCTTTGCCAGCTCCCAAATTTCTATGTCGACGGCCCGATCGCCGCGGGGCGTCTTGTGCCGTTGCTGGATGAGCATCGACCCGCCGACGAAGGCGTTTGGGCGGTCTATCCTCACCTGCGGCACCTGCCAACGAAGGTGCGGCTCCTCGTCGAGCACCTGGAGGTGGCGCTGCCCGCGACCGGGGACGCGACGTTTTGACGGCCCGCGATCGGCGGTTCCCTCGGGCCTAGGCGCTTGAATGGCTCATGCCGGCGACCTGTGCTGGTAGCCGAGGACGAGCCTGCAGCCCGCCCGGCTTCAAGACAGCCGCCTTGGCGCTCAGGGGCGCCAAGGACCCGATGTCTGTGGTGTTGCTGTAAGACACGGGCCGCGTCGATCCCTCTGTCGATACCGATCGCGGACAGCGCAGGTCCGCCTTCAACGCTGGCGATCTCCATAACTGCTGTTCTGTTGAGTCGGGTGACCGTCTTTGAAGGCTAACCCAACCGGCGAGCAGCCGGGCCATCCGTTCGCCGGCCCTGAAAAAGGTCTGCGCATGGCAAGCGCGCTGGAGTCTAAATCCGGCGCGCCCACCATGACCGGATCTGGCGCGGACCGGCCTCAACCGACCTCCGCAAGATCGACGTGCGCGACAGAACCTGCCTAGACGGACGGCGTCGCGTCAAAGTAGCGGCGCAGATCCGCCAGGGCTCTTGCTCCGGGCGGGAACTCGATGAGTTCCATCGGGTATCCATCTGGATCATAGACGTAGAAGAATTTGACGCCCTGGACCTCCTTGACCGCGCTCTCGACCGACACGCCTGCGGCCCTGAGCCGGCCATGAGCGCCGATCGCATCCTCGACGGTGAAGGCCACGCACGGGGCGCCCGCTGGCGGCTTCACCTGGGTTGGTCCGTTTGCAGCCGGCGGCGGCTGGATCTGAGCCAGTTCGATGGCGAAGCCGGCGACCACGCCCTTGATGCTCGGCGGCGTTGCTGTCTGGCGCTCGTCATAAAAGATCTCAAGCCCAAGTACGCTTGTGTAGAACTGCAACGAACGCTCGAGGTCGGCGACTTCCAGCGCAATGTGTGACGGGCCAAGAACAGACGCCAAGGGCGAAGACGATGCTGGCATAGAGGCTCTCCGTGAGCAGGTTAGTGTTGATGGGCCGGCACGCGCACCACCAGGCCCTCATGGCGCTCATCGAGGGTGATCTGGCAGGCTAGGCGGCTGGAGGGCTGCGGATCGTTCGTGAACGACAGCATCTCGGCTTCCATGGCGCCGGGGAGGGACAAGGCCGTCTGCCAGGGCGATTGCACAAGGACGTGACAGGTGCCGCAGGCGCAGGCCCCGCCGCAGTCGGCGTCGATGCCCGGCACGTTGTTCTGCACGGCGGCCTCCATCAGGGATTGCCCTAGGCGGGCGTCGACCACCGAGGTCGCGCCGTCGTGCTGAATGAACGTGATCTTGGGCATGGTGCTCGTCGCCGACGATCGGCGACCTCCTTCTCGGACCGGGTTGGAGGGGCGCTGGGGAACGGTTCAGCGCGCTGTCAATCTTCGACCGCGACGATCATCTCGATCTCGACCGTGATCTGATAGGGCAGGGACCCCATGCCGACCGCCGATCGGGCATGGGCGCCGACCTCGGCGCCGAACACCTCGACGAGCAGGTCCGAGCAGCCGTTGATCACGGCCGGATGGGCGATGAAGTCGGGCGCGGCGTTGACCATGCCCAGCACCTTGACGACCTTGCTGACCTTGGAGAGGCCGACGGCCTCCTCGATCACCGCCAGCAGGTTGAGCGTCGTCAGCCTCGCGTGCTGATAGGCGTCCTCGAGCGAAACCTCCGCGCCCACCTTGCCCGTATAAACGCCGCCGGCATGCACCGGGCCCTGGCCGGAGAGATAGAGCAGGCGTCCATCTCGGACGGCGGCGGCGAAGTTGCCGACCGCGGCCGGAGGCTTGGGCAGCTGCAATCCCAGCGCGGCTAGGCGCGCTTTCGGATCTGGGCGAGGGGACAGTTCGTCGGCGCTAGGCTGGGTCATGATCGCTTGCTCAAAGAGGCGTTTTAGCCGCGAGCCTCGGTGAGCGAACAATCGCGCCGTTCGACCAGGCCCGGAACCTGCCCAGGCCTAATACGTCGTCGATCAAATTATAGCAATAACTATATGACCTAGGCCTGGGCTGGTGGCTTGGCGCGATGACCGTCGTCGAGCGAACGCGTGAGCAGGCGGGCCGCTTCGCGCAAGAGGATCGCCCGAGGAATGCGATCCTCCTCAAGCGCCAATTCGTCGACCGCCCAGCCAAATTCAGACCGGATTCGCAGGCGGCACCAGAGGGTTGTCGGGTCGACGGCGGGGAAGAGGCGGCGGTAGAACTCGAACATCTGGTCGGCGCTCTGACGCTGCGATTCCAGGCGAACGTGCGCCAAGTTGGGCAGCGCCCTTAGCGCGCGCATCGTCCAAAACGCCCCCGGTTCGCTCTCGAGAATCTGCGTGGCGATTCCGAACCATTCTTCCAGCGCGTCAACCGCTTGCTCGGGATTGGCCCAGGCCCCGCCCTTGAACAGCCAGGCGGCATAGGCGTCGTTTTGACGTTTGAGCAGCCGGCGCGCGAGCACCTCAAGGATGTCGTACTTGTCGTCGAAGTAGTGATAGAAGGCGGGCGGCGAGAGGTTGGCGCGCGCGCAGATCGCGTTGGTCGTCAGACGCTCAAAGCCGATTTCCCCCAGAAGTTCGCCGGTCGTGGCGATCAGCCGCTCATAGGTCTGCAACGGCTTTCCGCCCGTCGGCGGTTCCTTGGGCCTGGCGCGCTCGGCCGGCGAAGCATCCGCTACGGGAGCAGACTTCTTCCGCGGCGTCTTGGAGGCCCGTGGGCGGGCGACGCTTTCGGATTTGGTGAGGGTCACAGCGCTCGCGGGAGTTGGGGGAAGATGGATGGTGATGACGCAGGTAGAGCGCCTCGAAACCAGACTAGTCGCCTCTCAGACCCCATTCAAGCGCGCGCCGGTCACGAGACGGGCGTTGCGGGCAGGGATCGCCCGTCAAATAGGCGCCGCAGTCTGCGCTTCGCGGCAGGATGCGTTGACAGCTTCTCAGATATAGCAAAAGCTACATTCATAGGATCGAGCTTGCCATGATGCGGCTCGACGACCTGGGAGGTTTGAGCATGGGTGTGCGGCTGCTGGATCGTTCCCAGGAGGCGGTCGACGACGACCATTGGATCGGCCGCGCGCCGAGCGCCTCGCAAATCGTCGCCTATCTCGGTGTGGGCACCGTGGCGCTGATGTTCGCGGGCGTTCAGCCCATTCTTTTGGACGCGCTCGTGGCCGAGCGGCGTCTTACCGCTGGCATGGTGGGCTGGTCCTTCACCGTCGAATTCTTGACCCTTGGTCTTGGCGTTGCGCTGGCTGGCGCGATCTTCAAGCCCGACAAGTTGGCGCTTCACGGGCTTTTGGCCGGTCTGGCGCTGGCGGTGTTGAACCTGGCCATGTTCCGCGCCTCGGGCTTGGCGGTTCTGGCCGATCGCGCCGCCGCCGGCCTCGTCGAGGGCGTGCTTGTCTGGCTGACGATGCTGATGATCACCCGGTCGGCGACGCCAGCGCGCTGGGCCGGAATCTTTCTCGTCACCCAGGGCATTCTTCAGGTTGGCTTCGCGGCGATCTTGCCGGTGACCCTGATGAACCGGTTCGGGGCCAATGGCGGGTTCGCCGCCGCCGCCGCCCTGGCGTTGGCGGGCGCCTTGGCGGCCCTGGCCTTGCCTCGTGCGGCCGCGCCCTTGCCAACTGACCCGGAGCTTGGCGAGGCCGGTCCTCAGCGCCTGACCGCCCGAGCCATGGCAAGTCTGGCGGCGGTGTTTTTGACCTACGCCTTTTTCATCGGCTTCTTCACCTATCTGCCGCAATTGGCCGGCCAGGCCAAAATGGCGCCGGGCCAGATCGGCGCCACGGTGTCGCTGAGCCTGGCGGTTTCGATACTCGGCTCGGGCGTCGCCGCGCTCGTGGCCAGGCGCCTGTCCTATTATTCGGCCTGCCTGGCCAGCGTGGCGGTGTTCGCCACGGTTCTCGTGCTGCTCTGGCGACTGCCCACGACGCCCGTGTTCATGGTGCTGGCCAGTTTGCACGGCTTCTTCTGGGGCTTCTTCATGCCCTTCCAGATGCCCCTCGTCATCGAATCCGACCCGACGCGACGGGCGGCGGCCCTCGTGCCGACGGTGCAAGCCTTGGGCGCGGCGGCGGGGCCGGTGCTTTGCTCGTTCCTGGTAAGCGACGCCGAAGCGCGCGGCGGTCTCCTGGTCGCGGGCGCCTGTTTGGCCATCGCCTTGCTCGTCGTCACCGTGCTGCACGTCCAGCGCCTGGCGCCGTCGCGCGCGACCGCGATCGATTTCACCCCTTAAGTCCCGCCGGCCTGCTTGACCCAAGGTCCGTCATGACGCTGCACTCCCATCTGCGCATACCCCTGCTCGACACCGAAGAGATGCCGATTACGGGCTACTTCGACCGGCTGTCGGTTCGGCCCGGCGAGCGCTTGCAGGCTCACGTCAGCGTCGCCGACGGCGCGGCCTACAAGGCCCGTCTGGTGCGGGTCATCAGCGGCGATCCCAATCCCGCGGGCCCAGGCATGGTGTTCGAGGATCTATCGGACCGTTTCGCCATCGAGGCGGCGGGCGGGCGCCAGCCCTTGGCGGTTGGCTCGTTCGCCGATGTCGCCGAAGGACCGGATCTTAGCAGCTGCGGTGCGGTGACCTGGACGGCGCTGATCTGGTTTGCGACGCCGCCGCGCCACGGCGCGGTGATCTCGCAAGGCGATGCGGCGGCCCACGTGACGCTGGCGGTCACGCCGAGCGGCCTGCAAGCCCTTCTTGCCGATGCGGGCGAGACGCAAGTTCGCGACCTGCCTACCGCGATGCAGGCGGGCGTCTGGCATCGGGTGTGGCTCAGCGTCGATGCGCGTGAGGGCCAGGTGGTGCTGGGCTGTCAGCCCGTGGGCGGCCTTGTGACGGCGCAAGCCTTCGATGCGCCCGGCCTGCGCACGCCGTCGGACGGGCGCCTGACGATCGCGGCGGACGCGGTGTCGCAAGCTGGGACGTGCTTTACCGGCAAGATCGAGGCGCCGGCCGTCCTGGACGGCGCCTATCGCGACGCCGCCGGCCTTGATGGTGCGACGGGCCTGATCGCCGGTTGGGATTTTTCTCAGAATATCGACACCCAGAGCGTGGCGGCGGTGGGGCCCAAGGGGCGGGACGGCGTCCTGCGGCGTTGGCCCGTCAGGGGGGTGAAGGGCGCCTCTTGGACGGGCGAGGAGCAAAGCTGGCGCCATGCCCCGCGCGAGTACGCCGCTATCCATTTTCATGAAGACGACTTTGGGTCTTGCGACTGGCGGCCCTCGTTCGCCTTCACGGCGCCGGACGATCTCAAAAGCGGCGCCTACGCGCTCCACCTGACCACGGCGGCGGGCGAGGACTGGCTGCCCTTCTACGTCCTGCCACCCCGCGCCGGCCCGCGCCAGAAGGTTTGCTTCCTGGCGCCGACCTACACCTATCAGGCCTACGGCAACTGCTATTTCGCCAATCGTCTGGAGCGAACTCAAGCGCGCGGGGCGGCGTGGGGCGCATCGGCCTATTGCGCCGTCAAGTACGGTTCCTACGGCCGGTCCACCTATAACTGGCATGCCGACGGCAGCGGGGTCAGCCTCAGCTCGCGTCTGCGGCCGCTTTTGACCATGCGCCCGGGCTTCATCTTCGAGGAGGACCCTAGGGGCTCTGGCCTGCGGCACTATCCGGCCGACACCCATCTGCTGGCCTGGTTGGAAGACAAGCAGATTCCGTTCGACGTCGTCACCGACGAAGATCTCGACGACGAGGGTGCGGGCCTGATCGACGACTACGACCTGGTCCTGACCGGCAGCCACCCGGAATATCACACAGCCGGCACCCTCGACGCCCTCGCCACCTTCGTCGCAAAGGGCGGGAACCTGGCCTATCTGGGCGGAAACGGCTTCTATTGGCGCATCGCGCGCCAGGCTCAGCATCCTGAAATGATCGAAGTGCGCCGGGCCGAAGGCGGCATCCGAACCTGGGCGGCCGAGCCGGGCGAATATTATCACCAACTGGATGGACGCCTCGGCGGCATCTGGCGGCGTAACGGCCGCACGCCGCAGGCGCTGGTGGGGATCGGCTTTTCGGCTCAGGGGCCCTTTGAGAGCACCTACTACCGTATCGCTCCAGATGCGCGCTCGGGGCCGGGCGGCTGGATTCTCGACGGCGTGGATCAGGACATCTTTGGCGACTACGGCCTTTCGGGCGGCGGCGCGGCGGGGTTTGAGCTTGACCGCGCTGATCCCGCGCTCGGCGCCCCAGGCGCGGTCCATATCCTGGCCAGTTCGGAAGACCCTCCCAAAAGCTTCGGCGTCGTCCACGAAGAGATGCTGACGGAGTCTCTGACCATGACCGGAGAGAGCCCCGAGCGTCTGGTCCGCGCCGACATGGTCTATGTCGAGACGCCCGCTGGCGGGCGCATTTTCTCGACCGGATCAATCACCTTCTGCGGAAGCCTTTGGAACGGGGAGGGCTTTCAGGGGCCCGTGTCCCGCATCCTCGAGAATGTGGTGCGCGGCTTCCTCGATGCGGGCGCCTGATTGTATAGCAAAAGCTATCTGACATATTCATCAGTTTACGCATCGCGAGGTTTTCGAAGGGGCCGAATGATCCCTGGCTTGGGCCTCATTGCATATGAGGCCATGGTTGTGGGCGCAAATTGCAATGTCCTGGCGACCCAATCCTGGAGTTCGGTATTTCGCGCTACCATGGGTATGCATTGCAATGGATATAGTTTTCGCTAGCTTCATGGCTAGAGGAAACGCAAACCAAAAAGGGGATATCCGATGATCTACAAGCGCTGGTGCATGGCATCCGTCTGCGGGGTGGCCCTTATCGCGGCCGGCGGCGGGGCGTTCGCCCAAACCGCGGCGCCTCAGGATACGGGCTCGACGGTCGCCGAGGTGGTCGTGACGGCCAACAAGCGGTCCGAGAACCTCATGGACGTTCCGGTCGCGGTCACGGCCTTCACCTCGCAGGCCATCGCCGACAAGCGGCTGGCGGTTCTGTCGGACCTCAACAACACCGCGCCGAACGTGCGCATTTCGGGTGGCGACGCGGCCGCCAATCCCAAGATGTTCATTCGCGGGGTGGGCTTGAGCGACTTCAACCCCACGACCGCCAGCGCGGTGGGCGTCTATGTCGACGGGGTCTATATCGGATCGCCGTTCGCCACCCTGAGCTCCTTCTTCGATCTGGGTCAGATCGAGGTTCTCCGCGGGCCGCAGGGCACCCTCTATGGCAAGAACACGACGGGCGGCGCGATCAGCATCACGAGCAATCGCCCCACCTGGCGACCCAGCGCCGAAGGCTCGGTGGAATATGGCCGCTTCAACGCCGTGACGGCCAATGGCGCGGTCAGCGGACCTTTGATCGAGGACAAGCTGGCCTTCCGGCTGGCCGGGCAATACCTGCGCGACGACGGCGCGACCATTAACACGGTCACCGGCGACCGAGTGAACAACGCCAACCGCGGCGCGATCCGAGGCTCGCTGTTGTTCACGCCAACGGACAACGACGAGGCGTTGCTTTCGGTGACGCGATACAGCAACCGCGGCGGCGCCCGGCAGGCCAAGCAGCGCCCTTTGTTCCCGGCCACGGCAGAGGCCACCGGCGCTGATGGCCTGTGCAAGCCAGGGTACTATTATAGCGGAGCCTGCACCGACATCAGCGGCTATGCCGATCCCAGCGCCGACCCCTACCGGGTCGCGGCCGATGTCCAGGGCAAGGACCGTGTCGACTACTATTCGACCTCGCTCAACTATACCCACCATTTTGGCGACATCGAACTGGTGTCGGTTTCGGCGTTCCAGAATGTCCGGCGCAATATCGACGAGAACAGCGACACCAGCCCCGCCAATATCCTTCACAACCACTTCATCGCCTACCAGAAGGAGTGGTCCCAGGAGCTGCGGCTGCAAGCGGACGTGGGCAAGTTGAAGTGGGTGCTGGGCGCCTACTACATGCGTGACGAGTTGAAGAACAACAGCACCTTCGACGTTCTGCGTGACTTCCGGCCGCTCTTCACCTCGCCGAGCAATCCGACCGGCGTCAGTGTCGACAACAGCGTCGTCTTCCTGCGCTACAACTATACCCAGAACACAGACACCTACGCGCTCTTTGGCCAGGCCGACTACAGCTTGACCGACAAGCTCACGGCGACGGTCGGCCTGCGGTACTCGGCCGACAAGAAGACCTTCGACTATCACGAGACGGCTGAAGAATCCTTCGACCTTGTGCCAAGCTATGCCCAGAGCAAGACCTTCAGCGCCTTCTCCGGGCGCCTGGGCCTGCGCTATGAGCTGACCGACGCGTCCAACATCTACGCCACCTACAACCGCGGTTTCAAAAGCGGCGGCTTCTTCGGCGGCCAAGCCGATCGTGACAGCTATAAGGAGCAGCTGGCTCCCTATGGTAATGAAACCGTCGACGCCTATGAGATCGGCGCCAAGAGCAGCCTGTTCGACCGCCGCCTGCGTCTGAGCCTGTCGGCGTTCTACTACGACTATAAGGACCTGCAGGCCTTCGCCTTCGTGGTGCGCGACGCCCGGACCGTGCAGATCCTCGACAACGCCGGTTCGGCCGAGGTCTATGGCGGCGAAGCCGAAATCACCGCCGTTCCGGTTCGCAACCTGACCATCACCGGCGGGCTGGCGCTACTGCACGCCAAGTACAAGGACTACAAGTCCGAGGGCGGCGACTATTCGGGCAATCAGATGCCCGAGGCGCCGAAGTTCAACGCCAGCCTTTCGGCCAAATACAAGATCGAACTGGCCTCCGGCGCTTCGATCGAGCCTTTGCTCGATGCTTCTTACCGGACCAAGATCTTCTTTGATCCGAGCCAGACCGATCGACTGTCCTCCCCGGCGGTCTTCCAGCTCAACGGGCAGTTGGCCTGGCGCTCGCCGGACGAACATTTCGAAGCCGGCCTATGGGCCAAGAACCTGACCGATAAGGCGGTTCTGGTCGAAATCTCGCCGATCGCGGGCCTTGGCTACGACATGCTGAGCTATGCGCCGCCCCGGACCTTCGGCGTGTTCTTCCGCTACCACTACTGATCAAGCGCTCCGCGCCCCCTTGCCATTAAAGGGGCGTCACCTGCCGATCCCGCCACCAGCGGGATCGGCCTTTTTTTTGGCGCCGCGGCAAATAAGAAGGCCGCGCCGGATGGGGTCCGGCGCGGCCTCTAACCAAGCGGTTGCGGATAGGGGGCAGACGCCGCCCGGTTAGCTCTTGTAGCTGGGGTCCAGGCGATCAAGCTTGCGCAGCAGCGCCGGCCAGGCCAGGCGATCGGAGACCACGGACATGCCAGGTCCGGTGGACTGGTCGCGAACCTTCTCGGCCACGCCGGCGGGCGGGGCGTGAAGATGGGCTCGGCCAGCCGCCAGCATCATCACCTGGGCTTCGCAGGCGCGCTCTAGGAAGTACATGCGCAGATAGGCCTGGGCGATGGTGGGGCCGGTGGTCAGGGTGCCATGGTTACGCAGCAGCATCACCGACTTGTCGCCCAGATCGGCCACGAGCCGCTCGCGCTCGTCCAGGTCCGTCGCCACGCCCTCATACTCATGGAAGGCGATGTCGTGGCCGGCGATCATCGCCGTCTGGGTGTGGGGCAGCAGGCCTTCACTCATGGCCGAAACGGCCTGGCCGTGCGGAGTATGCAGGTGCAGCACCGCATTGGCGTCGTCGCGCGCCATGTGGATGGCCGAATGTATGGTGAAACCGGCGGCGTTCACCGGGGCGTTGGTGGCTTGCACCGGGTTTCCGTCGAGATCGATCTTCACCAGGCTCGAAGCGGTGATCTCCTCGAACATCCGGTCGTACGGATTGATCAGGAAGTGATGATCGCCGCCGGGAACCTTAGCGGAGAGGTGGGTGAAGATCAGATCGTCCCATCCGTTGAGGGCCACGAGCCGATAGGCCGCCGCGAGGTCGACGCGGACGCTCCATTCCTCCGGCGTCATGTCGGCCGGAGTATTTGACGAGACAGACATGGGTAGCTCCCTAAACGAGACCGCACTTACCGGCGATTTTGAATGGACCGGGTCAGGCCGCCGAGGCCTGCCACTTTGCCAGCCCATCCTTGCCCATGGCCTCGAGCTGATCGGCGTAGGCGCGCAGCTTCTTGGGATCGACCCCCAAGGCCTTGACCCTTCCGGAGCCAGCCTGCGGCATGCACACCTCGATCGCCTTGCGCTTGATGGCCTTGACGACGGTGTCGGCGACCGTATCGGCCGAAACGCTCGGCGCCACGAAGCACATGACAGCGTCAGGATCGGCCGCTTCCAGCTCGAGCATCGGCGTCTCGGTGGCGGTCGGATGGACGATGGTGAAGTCGATGCCGCTGTGGCGCTCCTCGATGGCCATGCCGTGGTGGAAGGCGCGCAGGGCGTGCTTTGAGGCCCCGTAGATGGCCACCCCGGGGAAGGGCATGAAGGAGGTCATGCTGCAGACCGTGACCAGGTGACCCGCGCCCTGTTTCTGAAAGCGCTTGAAAGCCCCAACCATGCCGGTCACCGGCCCCATCACGTTGGTGTCCATGGTCAGCTGGTGATCGGCGATGGCCACGTTCTTGGCCAGGCCCGTGCGGACGAGGCCGGCGTTGTTGATCAGGACATCGAAGCTGCCGAAACGCGCGATGGTCGCATCGAACGCCCGCTCCCAAGCCGCCGGATCGCGAATGTCGAGCGCGACGGCGCTGGCCCGCTCACCCAGGGTCTGGGCCAGGGCGGTCGCGCCCTCAGCGTTGATGTCGGCCAGCATCACGTTCTGGCGCGCGTGGGCGAGCTTCGTGGCGATCGCCGCGCCGATACCGCTGGCCGCGCCGGTGATGAGGTAGGTCCTCGGCTTTGTCATGTTCTGATTGCTCAATCCGCGGCTGGCCGCGCCGACGACGGCGGGCATTGGGGTGACGGCTGCGGCCATGTCTGCACCTGGCGTCGCCTTGCTATTTAATATAGTAAAAGCTAGATCGTGTGGCTGTCAATCGAACTCGGGCCGAGCCTGAACGCTTCGAGCATAAGCGCTCGATCGCGGTCAGGGCTTTGGATTGGCGGTTGATAGTAAAAACTAAATCGCGGACCGCCGCTGTGGCGCCGATGCGCGATGCGGAACGCCAAGGAGCAGGAATGCGCCAGTATCTGAAGTTCTATATAGACGGTCAGTGGGTCGAGCCGGCGACGCTTTCGCTTGGCGACGTCATCAACCCAGCGACAGAAGCGGTCTGCGGCCAAATCGCCCTGGGCTCGGCCGCCGATGTCGAGCGCGCGGTTGCGGCCGCGACGCGAGCCTTTTCCACCTGGTCGCAGACGAGCCGCGCAGAGCGATTGGAATGCCTGCAGCGCGTCATTCAGATCTATATGTCGCGCGCGGGCGATCTGGCCGAGGCTGTCACCGAAGAGATGGGGGCTCCCATTGGCCTGGCTCAGGCTGCGCACGTTCCGGTCGGCATGGCTCACCTGGGCATCGCGGCCGAAGTCCTCAAGGGTTTTGCCTTTGAGGAGACGCGCGGCGCGACGCGTATCGTTCGCGAGCCTATCGGCGTGTGTGGGATGATCACGCCCTGGAACTGGCCGCTGAACCAGATGCTTTGCAAGGTGGCGCCGGCCTTGGCGACGGGCTGCACCATGGTGCTAAAGCCCTCGGAGATCGCGCCGTTCAGCGGCCAGATTCTCGCCGAGATCCTTGACGCCGCCGGGCTTCCCCCAGGGGTCTTCAATCTCGTTCAGGGCGATGGTCCAGGCGTTGGCGCAGCGCTCGCGAGCCACCCCGACATCGCCATGATCACCTTCACCGGTTCGACGCGCGCGGGTGTCGAAGTGGCCAAGTCCGCCGCGCCGACCGTCAAGCGGGTGGCCCAGGAGCTCGGCGGCAAGAGCCCCCACATCATTCTGGACGATGAAGCCCTTCCGCTCGCCGTCGCGGCGGGGGTCCGTGGGGTCATGATCAATTCGGGCCAGTCGTGCAACGCTCCAACACGCATGCTCGTGCCGCGCGCTCGGATCGGCGAGGCGACAGAGGCGGCCAAGGCTGCCGCTAGCGCCATCGTGGTGGGCGACCCTCTCAGCGGCGCCGACATGGGGCCGGTTGCGTCGCAGGCGCAGTGGGACAAGATCCAGTCGATGATCGAGGTCGCCTTGGTCGACGGGGAAAGGTTGGTGGCCGGAGGCCTTGGCCGGCCCGAGGGCTTGCCGACCGGCTACTACGTCAAACCGACGGTGTTCGCTGAGGTCGACAACAGCGCGCGGATTGCTCGCGAAGAGATCTTCGGGCCGGTCCTGGTGATCATCGCCTATGATGATCTGGAGCATGCGGTCGCGATCGCCAATGACACCCCATACGGCCTTGCCGCGAATGTGAGCGGCGCAGACGTGGCGCTCGCCACCTCGATCGGCGCGCGACTGCGCGCGGGTCAGGTGTCGATCAATGGGGCCAACGACATGGCCGCGCCGTTCGGCGGCTACAAGGCCAGCGGCAATGGTCGCGAATGGGGCGAGTTTGCGTTCCACGACTTTCTGGAAACCAAGGCCCTGATCGGCGTTCCCGCCTAAGCAAAGGCCGCCGCCTTCGCCGGCGGCGGCCTTCGAGTTGCCGGCTAGCCTCCAGGCCTCGGGACCTTGGCGCAGGCCCTTCCTGGAGGTCGTAGATGCCAAGATCACTACGTCTACACTGGAGCCTTTCTGGGGCAGATGGAAACCATCTGACCCAGGTAAAAGGGCTCTAGCTTCTTACACTTGGAGTGCGTTCGGGCGGCCAAGCCGCCCGAACTTTCGCCTGATGCGCTCTGGGCGCCGCGGCGGACGGCGGGCCCGCGCGCCTGTCTACGAGAGCGCCGCGAAGAGCGCGCCCAAATGGCCGTTCAGGAATTTCCCGTGCGGATCGGCGGCCTCACGCGCGGCCAAGAAGCTGTCTAGCCGAGGGTAGAGCGCCCGAACGTCTGCCGCGCCCAGGGTGTGGTGCTTGGCCCAATGGGGGCGACCGCCGCGTGCGCGCAGATGCGCCTCGATGGCGGGGAAGAAGTCTCGCCAGGGGAGCTTGGGAAACTGATGGAACGAGATGGCCGTGCAGGGGCCTTGGCCCTGAGGGCTGATCCAGATGTCGTCCGCCGCGACGGTGCGCACCATCAGCGGAAAGCAGACGGGGAGGGCGTCGGCCCTGACGGCCGCGATCACGTCCTTGACGGCGGCGACGCCCTCGGCCCTGGGGACCTCGTATTCCATCTCCTCGTTGCGCACCACGCGGGTGCTGGGAAAGATCTGGAACGCCGGGCCCTGGCGCGGCGTCGGGTCCGACGGCGCAAAGCTCATCAGCAGCCGCTGAAGATCAGGGATCATCGGCGGCGCGGCCGCCGACATCTCGCAGAACCCGGCCAAAAGCGCCTCATCGTCCTCCTCGGGGGGCTCGAAAGCGCCGCCCGGAGGGACCGGGTTAAGGGTCTTGACCAGAACCTCGTCGGAATAGGGGAAGGCGAAGAACTCGAAGTGACGGTTGTCGGCCGCCAGCGCGTCGAAACGCTCGAGCGCGTCGCCGAGCGGCAGTTTGAAAATCCGCTCCTCAAGATGATAGGCCGGGACGACCTTGAGCTTGATGGCCACCACGACGCCGAGCAGACCCAGCGACAAGCGCAGAGCTTGGAAAAGCTCGGGCCTTTGGGTGGCGCCGCACTCGACCAATTCGCCGTCGGCCAGAACCACTCTGAACCCAAGGGTATGGCTGGCGAGATTGCCCAGGGTTTCGCCGGTCCCGTGCGTGCCCGTCGCGCATGCGCCGCCCAGGGTCTGGGCGTTGATGTCGCCCTGGTTGAGAAGCGACAGGCCATGGGTCCAGAGCTCTGCGGTCAGGTCCTTCAGCGTCGCGCCGGCCGGGGCCCAGACGGACTGTCGGTCTTCAGCGACCTCGAGCGCACCGGGGAGTTGGTCCAGGTTGATCAAGACCTGGTCGGTCAGCCAGAGCGGCGTGAACGAGTGCCGCGATCCGGCCATCCGCGCCTTCGGCGCGGCGCGGACCAGGTCGCAGAGCGCTTCCAGCGTCTGGGGTTGAGCAAAGGTTTCGGGCGCGCACACGACGCCGCCGGACCAGTTCTTCCAAGGACCCATGATATTCTCCTGACAGCCCGTTGGCGAAAGGCGCGTTCATCCGCGCGCCAGTTAGAGACTCTACGGCGCAGCGCGATCGCCGGCGGCGGCGCGGGTGGTGTTCACGGCGGTATAGGCGCTGAAGGCCAGGAGCTCGACATCACTGCTGACGGTGACGATGCCAAAGCCCATCTGGGCCATGCGGGCGGCATAGGCGGGGGTAAGGTTCTGGATCCCGGTGAATTTCCCGCGCGCGGCGGCGGCGGCCAGAACGCGCTCGTAGATGGCCAGGATCTCGGGCTCCTCGCGATCCAGGATCGGCGGAAGGCCCATCGAAAAGCCAAGGTCGCTTGGCCCGACATAGACCCCGCTCACGCCCGGCACGTCGAGGATGGCCTCGAGATTCTCCACGGCCTGGGCCGTTTCGATCTGCGGGAAGATGAGCACCTCATCATTGGCGAATCCCTGGTAGGCCCCCGGCACGCCATAGCCGCCCGCGCGGATCGGGCCGTTGGAGCGTTCGCCCTTCGGCGGATAGAGGCTGGCGCGCACGAGCGCCTTGGCGTCCTCGGCGGTGTTGATCATCGGGCAGATGATTCCCCAGGCCCCCGCATCGAGCACCTTGCCGATGACGCCAGGTTCATTCCAGGGCACTCGGACCAGCGGCGTCACCGGATAGCCGGTCATCGCCTGGAAGCACTCGGCGGCTGAACGATAGTCGTGAAGCCCATGCTGGATGTCGACCGTGATGCTGTCCCAGCCGACCTTGGCCATGAACTCGACGGCGAAGCTCGACGGCAGAAGCGACCAGCCGTTGACGCAGGTCTTGCCCGCCTGCAGCCGCTTGCGGAGCGGATTGGTCATGAGATCCTCCCAAGATGTTTTGAGTTGGCCAGGGGCGGCCTAGAAGTAGGTCCGGATCGAGCCGGTCACGGTGTAGGCGTCGTCCACCAGGTGCAGGACCTGCCACTTGTCGAAGGTCAGGCAGGGGTGGGAGATGCCGACGCCAACGAGATCGCCAACCTGCAGCGGCGAATCCTCCGGCACGTCGAGGAAGGCGTGTTGGTCGCTCAGATTGACCACGGCGTGGCCGTCCGGAACGGCTTGCGGCGAGGCGGCCGGATCGCCCGGCCGATACCAGGTCAGCGGCCTTGGCAGATGGTCATAGGAGACGTCGCGTTTGCCGAACGCCAGGATGACACGGCCCGGCTCGGGGCGTGACTGGACATAGGACCAGACTTCGAGCGCCGGGGCATAGGTCCCGAAGGCCTCCACCTCCGGTGACCGCACCGTCATGCGCCGGAAGAGCTCGGTGTACATCAGCGAGTCGTGTGTCAGATAGCATCCGGCCCGTATGAGGATGATGCGCTCGCTCGGCGCCTGGATCTGGCTGAGCTTGGCGGCGACCAGGTCATAGAAGGTCGAGCCTCCAGCGCTGAAGATGGTCGGGCCGGGCGCGTAGAGCTTTTCGTCGGCGCAGGCCTTGGAGAGGGCCACCAGGCTGTCGAGGAAGGTCTCGACCTTGGCGACCGTTTCCTCCTCGGTGTGCTCGCGGATGATGCCTTCGAAGCCCTCGACCCCGACCAGGGCCAGAGCCTGCGGTCGCGCGGCGACGAAGCGGGCCAGGGCTATGCCCTCTTCGAGCGTCCTGCAGCCGGTGCGGCCGCCCAGATAGCCCATTTCGACGAGGACCTTCAGCGGCCGCTCAAGCCCGTGCTCGACGACCGCGCGAGCCAGCTGCTCGGCGTTGGCCTCTGAATCGACCAGACAATAGAAGTCCAGCTCCGGGTCGGATTTCAGCAAGTCGATGACCAGGCTGATGGCGGCGCGCCCGACCAACTGGTTGGCGAGAAAAAGGCGCTTGAAACCGAAGCGGTGCGCGACCTGGACCTGGTGGGGCGTGGCGACCGTGATGCCCCAGGCGCCATCCTCCATCTGCATGTCAAAGAGCGCCGGCGCCATGGTGGTCTTGCCATGCGGCGCGAGCTTGGCCCCGGTCGCGGCGAGAAAACGCCGCATCCAGTCGCTGTTGTTGCGTAGCGCCGAGGTCTTCAGGACCGCGGCAGGCATCGGCAGATCCTCCCGCAGAAGATTCCAGCCCTGATGGGCGACCTGATCGAGAGGAAGCGGGGCGGCGAGCGCCGGAACGCCCTTTTCGATCGCGTCGAGGTCGCGCTG
This sequence comes from Caulobacter sp. UNC279MFTsu5.1, assembly GCF_900114015.1. GTDB lineage: Bacteria > Pseudomonadota > Alphaproteobacteria > Caulobacterales > Caulobacteraceae > Caulobacter. The sequence goes on from NZ_FORN01000002.1 coordinate 187,993, forward strand.
GGCCGACCTGTCTGAGCGGCTGGTCATCTCGCCTCCATGTTGTTTGTAGCTTTTGCTATATTCCTTGCTTGGCTATATCAAGCGCAATGTCAACGGCCTTGCTCTCCTCGACGCCGCAGGTGCGGCAATAGGCGCCCCGAGGGTGTCGAGGGCAGGGCGCGCTTTAGCGGGATTGACGAACGCGATATAGTTATAGCTATATTTTGCTACGAAGCGCGCCAGCCTGGCGGCGAAGACGGGGCGACATATGAGCAAGGTCTTTCAGACCCTGATTGCGGATCTGGCGTTCGGGGAGGCGCCGCGTTGGCATGATGGTCGGCTCTATGTGGCCGACATGCACGCCCATCGGGTGGTGGCCTTCTCGCCGGGCGGCGGTCTTGAGACGATCGCGCAGTTCGACGCCCCAGTCGGCGGACTGGGTTGGCTGCCGACCGGACAGATGTTGGTGGTCTCCATGCACGATCGGCGCGTGCTCCGGCAGGAGCCGGGCGGCGGTTTTGTCGAGCACGCGAACCTGTCGGAAATCGCCACATGGCACGCCAATGACATGGTCGTGGCGCCAAACGGGGAAGCCTATGTCGGCAACTTCGGTTTCTCCTTGGACCCGCCGATTGACCCGGCCAACGTCAAGATGGCCAAGCTCGCGCGTATTTCGCCGGATGGCGCCGTTGAGGCCGTCGGGGAGGAGCTCTTCTTTCCCAACGGCATGGTGATCACGCCGGACGGTGCCACCCTGATCGTCGCCGAGAGCGCCTCGCGCCAGCTGACGGCGTTCGCGCGCCAGGCCGACGGAACTCTGACCGATCGACGCCTATGGGCCAGCCTGCCGCCAGACGTCACACCCGACGGTATCTGCCTCGACGCCGAAGGCGCGGTTTGGGTGGCCGGGCTGTCGGCCAATGCCGTCGTGCGTATCGAGGAAGGCGGGCGGGAGCTCGATCGCATCGCGACCGACCAGCAGGCGGTCGCCTGCATGCTGGGCGGGGACGACCGGCGCACGCTCTTTGTCTGCACCGCCGATACGACCGACCCGGCGACCTGCAGGGCCCATCCAAACGCGCGACTTGTCGCCGCCCAAGTCGACGTTCCGGGCGCAGGCCATCCCTAGGAGCAAGGCGCCGCGCGGTCAGTCAACAGCTCTAGTGTAATCATCGAACCGCCGGTTCGCGGGAAGAAAGCAAAGGTGCATCATGGGATCACTTTCCAACCGATCGATCGAAGACCTGCCTCTGCTGGGACCGGAGGAGATCGCCGGCTGGGCCAGCGACCTGGAAGGGAGTCTGGAGCGTCTCTTTGATCGCCATCCTGAAGGCCTTGCCCGCGGCGCAGGCTCGCGACTGCTGGTCTTCGGCAGCGAGGCCCTAAGAAGGATCGCCGCCAACGAAAGCGCGGGCAATATGCCCGCCGACATCTTGTCGGCGTCCGCATTCAACATCACCGCCGACGGCGCGCCCATCGACGCAGATGAGCCAGCAGCGCCCTCGCTGGCCAGGCTGGTGGCGAACCAGGTCTTCACCGCCAATCCGCCCCTTCACGGACCGACACGACAGCTTTTCATGCGCCAGTTCATGCCACGGCAACTGCCGCGCTTCGCCGACCTGATCGGCCAAACCGTCTCGACGCTCCTGGTGGAGGCGCATGACAAGGGGGAAGTCGAGTTCGGCCACGACGTGGCCGAACGTCTGACCGCGCGGTTCTGGGCGCAGGTGTTGGGCTTGACGACGGATGAGGAGGCCCGAGCGCAGCGGCTGATCTCAACGATGTCGCCGATGTTCTACCTCGTGCGCACTCCCGAGGAGACGGTGAGCGCCGACGCCGCCGCGGCCGAGTATCTGGCCATGGTCAGCGCCGCGGTGGACCGCAGCCTAGCCCAAGGCGGTCATCCCATCCTGCAGGACATGGCCGCTGATTTCGCCGCCATCCTGGAGGAGGGGCGGCCGGAGAGCTTGGGGATGATGCTGGCGGCGAACCTGATCGATGGTTTCCACACCGCAGCCGTGGCGTCGGTCAACGCCGTTCAGAGCCTGCTGCGCAATCCGGACGTTCTGGCGCAGGTGAGAGCCGATCAGAAGCTTGTGCCGGCGGTGTTCTTCGAGGCTGTCCGCCTGAATCCGCCCGTCGTGCTCACGCAGCGCTTCGCCTTGCGGGATTTCGACTACGAAGGGCTGACCGTGCCGGCGCATACGCCGATCGTGATGTTGTGGATCGCCGGAAACCGAGACCCCAAGGCGTTTACCGATCCCAACCGAATGGATCTGACGCGGCCGCAGCGCGGCGACACGACGTTTGGCGGCGGGGCGCACATTTGTCCCGGCAAAAACATCGCCCGCGCCTTGGTCGAGGCCGTTCTGACGGGCGTCACCGCTCAGGACGTCAGGATCGAGGCCGTCACGGCGACCGATGAATGGACCCCGCGCAGTTCGATGCGTCAGCTTACCCAAATGCCGGTGCGCATCAGCGTCGGCGCCTAAAGCCTTTACCGATAGTCCACAAGCGCGCGGGCGGCGCCCGCGCGTCACTGGCCAGGCGCCGACTTGAGGCTTGGCCTCCGGCGAGACGGAGCGTCCCGTCGAAGGCCAAGTCGCGCAAGCGGTCAGATGCTCTAGCCCATCTTCAGCAGGAAACGCTTGTAGACAGGCTCCACGATCTTCCAGACGCCCTTGAAGTCGGCCTCAACGGTGAAGGCGTCACCGGCCCGCGCCGTGACGGTCTCGCCGCCGTCGGGAGTCAATTCGATCACCCCCTCGACCAGGAAGACATATTCATGAAAGCGCGCCTCGGCCCGATAGGCGCCGACGGTCGAGCGCCAGGTCCCCGTCACGACCGACTTGTCTGGCGACTGATATTCGAACCACGTGGTCATGGTCGGCTCGCCTTCAATGACGGTCCAGCCGTCGGAGATATCGGTTTTGATGACGCCGATCTCGGGCGCGTGAACCGTGACACTCATAGGAACTCCTTTTGGTTCGAGCATGGCGCTTCGATCCGCTGGCGCCTCGAGCCTGAGGCCGGCGCTTTCGGGGCGTCGTGAGCGGTCCTGCTCGTCGAGTTGGCTGAGACAAGGTCGGCAGAAAGAGCCGACATCACATATAGTGAAAGCTATATTTTATAGTGTCAACACGGCGATGTCCCGTTGCGATGCGTCTCCCGTGTGTAAGCAAAGAGGGGGCGTGCACCTCGCTGAAACGCCCGATGCTTCACCAACGCAGGCATCGGCCAAAAAATGACGGCTGCGTCATGATTGTGGACTTCGATATAATTTTTGCTATACAAGCTCGGGTCTGGCGATCAGGCTGGCGAGCAGTCCAAAGCTGGTGCTCCCGGCGCCGCTCGTGCAGATCGGCTACTGCTGTGCGGCACTCGACCCGCCGCCAAAGGAGATACCCAGGTGGTCAGCGAGATCGATCCTCAGCCCGTCGACATGGTGGTGCGCAACATCGCGTTCGAGCCGGGGGACGCCATTAAGTCCGACTGGCTCAACGCCAACGTCTTCAAGTCGGCTTTCTTCAACGCCATGTCGGTTTTATTCCCCTAGAGGGTGTGGCGGAATCTCGCGCGAGCGAGGTTCCGAGCGCCGCGCCGACTCCCAGACACGCGGCGATGCACAGCAAGGCAGCGATGAAGGCCTGGGCTATGGCCCCAGGGTCATGGCGAGGTCCAAGGACGCTGTAGAAGACGCCGCCGACGATGGCGACGCTGAGCGCGGTGCCGACCTGCAGCGTGGAGCTGACCGCGCCGGCGATCATTCCTGAAAGGGCAGGGGTGACGCGTCCGGTCACCATCCGCATCAGCGAGGGCAGGCCCAGTCCCTGGCCAAACCCGATGGCGAACAGGATGACGGCCAGCAGGACGGGCGTGGGCGTGACACCCGCTGGCGTCACCGCGATGAGCCAGGCCAGGGCCAGGAAGCCGACGGTCTCTAGGCCGAGGCCAATCGGATTGAGGTAGGCGCCGACGAGCCGCCTGAAGGCCGGCGTCGACAGCGGTCCCAGCAGGAAGCCTGCCCCAAACGGCAGGAAGGTAAGGCCCGCGCCTAGCGCCGTCGCATGCAGCGCGTCCTGCAGATAGACCGAGAACAGTAGGAAGAAGGCGCCGATGGCGTAGAACAGCAGCGCGATCAACAGCGCGCGGCCCAGCCCTGGCGCGCGCAGGGCGTCCGGATCGAGCAGAGGCGCGCCGCCGGCGCGGGCCAGATGGGTTTCATGACGCCAGAAGACCAGCGCCAGCCCGGGCGATGCGGCCAGCGACAGCCGGGACCACAGCGGCCAGCCGGCCTCACGCCCCTCGATCAGTGGCAGGATCAAGGCGCCGAGCGTGGCGATAGAGAGGGCCACGCCAACAAGGTCCAGTCTGCTGGCGTTGCGGGCGCGGGTGTCCTTCAGCAAGGGGATGCCTAGAACCACGACAAGCGCCGCCACCGGCAAATTCACCAGGAAGATCGCCCGCCAGCCCAGGCCCAGAAGATTCAGCGAGATCAGAATACCGCCCAGGGCTTGGCCGATCACCGAGGCTAAGCCGAAGACGGCGCCGTAGATGCCGAGCGCGAGCGGCTTTTCCCGCTCGGGAAAGATCGCATGCACGGACGCCAGCGCCTGGGGCGCCATCACCGCCGCCGTCACCCCTTGCAGCGCGCGCCCGGCGACGAGCGACCAGGGCGAGCCCGCGAAGCCACAAATTACGGAGGCGGCGGCGAACCCGATCAGCCCGATGAAGAAGACGCGCCCGCGGCCGTAGAGGTCGCCCAGCCGCCCGCCGGTGGTCAGGGTCCCGGCATACAGCGCTGCATAGGAGGATATGACGAGCTGCTCGGCGGAAGAGGAAGCGCCCAGGTCCCCCTGGATCGAGGGCAGCGCGACATTGACGATGAAGAAGTCCAGCGGCGGCAGGAACGCGCCCACCAGCAGGATGATGAACATCGCCCAGCGGCGTGGATCTGGCGCGTTGTCGTCGGGGGACGCCGACGGCGTCGGAGATATCCGTCGGGTTGCGGTCATGCTGACGGCCGCCTTCCTGTCTCAAGGATGAAGTTCGCCACCGGCCAGGTCTTCACAGGGGCAGGGCCAGGCTACGCTGCGGCTTGACCGCGGTGACGAGATCGACGTCGGCCATGACCTGCGCCGTCTCGGGCGAGGCCAGTGCAGCGTCCATGGCGTGCTTGTCGCGGAAGACGCAGGCGGCGACGGCGATCAGGCCGACGCCGTCATCGCCCGGGAAGAAGCCGTCGACGCGCTCAAGGCCGTAAGGACCCCAGCATTGCCGCACGAGCGGCATGTGGACCTTGATCCAATGTTCGCGGTTGAAGGGGGTTTCGGCGTTGCCGGCATAGGTCACGAACATGGTGATCATCGAATAGCTCCTTCAGGGTTAGGCGTCGAAATCGGTGGCGATCGAGAGCTCGCGCCAGGCGGCCACGTCGGCGCGGAACGCTGCGAACTTGCGTTCGGCGACGCCGTGCGCGGCGGGACCAAGCGGCAAGTGCAGCGGCGGGTTCTGCGCATCGACCGCGCGCAGCATGACGGCGACGGCCTTGGCCGGATCGCCCGCCTGCCGCCCGTCGTTGGTGTCGCGATAGTGCAGTCGACCGTGCGCCGTGGCGGCATAGGCGTCGACACGGCGCGCGGCGCTAGCCATGGAGCGGCCGAGGAACTCTGTGCGGAACGGACCTGGCTCGGCGATGATGACGCTGACGCCCAGGGAACGAAGTTCGTCCGCGAGGGCTTCAGACAGCCCCTCCACCGCGAACTTCGTGGCGTTGTAGTAGCCAAAGCCCGCGGAGCCGGAGAGGCCAGCGCCCGAGGAGAGGTTGAGGATACGAGCGCCGGCGCGCTGGCGCAGCGCGGGCAGCGCCGCGCGGGTCGTTTCGATCAGGCCGAACAGGTTCGTTTCAAACAGCGGCCTGTATTCGTCCGGCTCGGCTTCCTCGATTGCGCCGATGAAGCCGAAGCCGGCGTTGTTGACCAGGACGTCCAGACCGCCGAACACGCTTTGCGCCAGGGCGACCGCCTGGGCGGCGTCGCCCGGACGGGTGACGTCCAGGCGAATGCCGCGAACGGTGTCGGGATAACGCTGGCAAAGGGCCTGCAGCGGTTCTGTGGACCGCGCGGTCGCGATGAGACGATCGCCGCGCCGGGCGACGGCTTCGGCGAGCTCCTTGCCCAGTCCCGTCGAACAGCCCGTGATCAGCCAAGTTTTCGCCATCTGCGTCTCCGGATGCGTTTGCAGGTGGAATCTAGGCGATTGAATTCGTTCAGTAAGGGACATTAATGTTCGATCGTTGTTCATTATTGTACGGGTGGAAACATGGAGTGGAGCGACGTCAGAATCTTCCTCGCGATCGCCCGGGCGGGCACGCTGGGCGGTGCGGCCCGGACGCTGGGGCTGAGTCATCCGACCGTTGGACGTCGGCTCCGGACGCTCGAACAGGCCGTGGGTCATACGCTGTTTCAAAGAACGGCCGACGGTCTGGTGCCGACCGAGGAAGGCGCAGCCATCACCGCCCTGGCGGAGCAGATGGAAGACGGCGCTCTGGCCATGGAGCGACGTCTGGTCGGCGGCGAGCAGAACCTACAAGGCAGTCTGCGAATTTCGTCGGCCGACTGGTTTGGCGCCTATGTCCTGCCGCCAATTATAGCTGACTTTGTACAGACCTATCCCCATCTCGACGTCGAGCTTCTCACCGGGACGCGGCTGTTCAGCTTGGCGCAGCGCGAAGCCGACATCGCCTTCCGGATCGTCCCTTTCGACGCGCCGGACATCGTTCAGCGGCGCCTGATCCGTCTGCCCTACGGCGCTTACCTGGCCGCTGACCTGCCTGATCCCGTCTTCGGCGACGGCGCCGGGTATCGCCTCATCACCATGGACACCTCGACCGGACAGTTTCCGTCAGCCAATCTTGTGATTGTTAGCTTGGCCAAACTGGATGCGCCTGCCGACACGCGCGTTTCGGATTAGGTGATCGACAGGCTAAACACAGCCGAAGTCGGTGGCCGATAACGGTCAATTCGAACAGTCTGACGAGGGGCGGGAACTGCCGTCGGCGATCAGGCGCCGAACGTCTTCTACCCGGAGGTGATCCAAGGTCCGTTCCTGGCGCCGCCCGGCCGGCGATGCAGACCTTCGGATCGGCGGAGATGGGTCGAACCTTGCCATCGGCGCCGCCGGCTGAATGTCCGGAATCTGGAGCGATCCCAAGTTCCGATTATGGCGCACGCCCGACCATCGGTATGCGTCAATCAGTAACGCCCCCATTGAACCGTTCGAGCGTGCGGATTGCGGCCTGGAGATCGCTGTAGGTGTAGATTTGCTCCGCCCCGTCGATGGCGCGGCAACGAATAAAGGGCTCGCGGTCGGCGCCGGGGTCTGCACTCGCAGCCTCTAGCCCATGACAGATGACGTTGCGAACCTGGCGGACCTCCTGAAGGCTTTCCGGCAACGAGGCTCCATTTCGACGCCGCTCAAGGCGCCCCCAGTGCAGGAGGAGGAGGCCAATCGAGGTCATGAGGTTCGTCTTTATGACTTGCGACCGCCGACGCGGACGGCAGCCGAGGTCACCTTAAACTCGGCGACGGGCGTCTGGACCAAAATACTCAGCACCCCTCGCGCTTGTTAGCCAATTCGCTAACGTCGCGCTCCAACTCCTCCCCGGCAGCTCCAGCCTTGTCGACGACCAGTCTATTTGGCCCTGCACTTTGGCGGCCTATTAGACATGGACGTGAACGTCGTATCCCAGAGAGCGGAGCGACTTGCTGGTGCGGCCGTTCCGCGGGGGGTAGAGGTCGGGGAGGGCCCAGCCGACGATCTCGCCTAAGCTGCTGACGCCCAACAGCTCGACCTTGCGGCGGCTATCGTTGAGCGCGTCCCACATCCTGTGCGGGACCTCCTCCGGAGAGCCTCCATACAGCACAAACGCCAAAGTTTCGGAGACGGGGATACCCTTGTCGGTAGAGTCTCGCCAGATGCGTCGGGCCAGTGCGTCTGATTTGGTTTCCATGGTGTGGGTCGGACCGTCCGGCAGGCCAACCCTCGCGTTTTTGACGCGCCGCGCATATTCCCGACTTGCGTGGACGTGCCACAGCGCGTCTGCGAATGCGTCCTCCGTCATTGTGGCAAGTGAGGCTTCGGCAAAGGTTTCCCTCAGCATGGGCGCCACCTTGTTTAGGGTGTTCTCCTCGTGCTTCACGTCGGCCAGGACCTTCCACCAGCGCGCGGCTTCGGCCAGCGCCCTATCCGGCGATTTCTTGTTGTCCTCGAAGTGTCTCTCGTAGGCGGCCTTCCGCTTGTCGAAGGTCCGTTTGTAATAGTGTGCGTGTAGGAATTGGTCGGCCTGGGCACCGCGGGGTGCATCAGGCGCGACCCAGCTAGGCCGGAACTCGTCGCTTCCCACCACATCGGCGATGTTGCGGATCGTCTGCAGAGTGGAGATCCATTCCTGCAGGAAATCGTCTCTTGCGTGGGAGCCCGCTGTGGCCGAGCTGATGAACGCCGACCCCGTGAACTTCTTGACGAGGTCGGTCGCGACGAAAGCGTCATCGGCGTCGTGATGTGCCTGCCGCCGGCGTTGCAGCTCGAGGCTCCGCCGCTCGAGGAGTTCGTAGAGCTCCTTGGTGAGAGGGGAGGCCTCCTTGTCGATCGTGGCGAACAGGCGGTTGAGTTCGAGCGCCTGGCCCGAGCCCCCCAGTTCCTCGTCGGTCAAGAACATCCCAGCTTCGATGTTGTTGTACCAAGCCGAAGGGGTGAGGTTTGCGGAACCGATGTAGGCGCCGTAGCCCCGCCACCAGATGACCTTCGGATGAAAGCAACGGACCAGCTTGCAATTGTAACGAGCTGCGCGGCGATCCAGAAATCGCTTGAGGATCGGCACCGAGACGGGCACCCCCTCGTCGAACCGGCCCCAGAACCGCAATGGGACTTCATTCTCCCAGCACCAGTCGAACAGCAGGTCCTCGCGTGTAGCGTAAGCGATGGCGGCATCGACCCGCTCCACCTTGTCGCCGGCGTTTTCCATAATCGTGCGCAGATAAAACCCGTTCACGCCTCCAAGTACCAACTGCATAGCCACCCCTTCTGGTCCCTGGACCAGCTCGCTCCGCGCGCCAGCTTTGCTGTTGATCGACCCGGGGTCTAGCCCTGCTGCCCCACCCGGATATCCCAATCCAGCTCTTAGTGCACCGCCTTGCCCCGTTCCTTGGGGTCGCCGGCCCGTCGAAACCCGGCGTCGGTGGATCGTCGTCGGCCGAATGAATGGCGCGTTCTAACGTCCCCTCTGTGAGGCCGCCCCGTCCGCGCCCTGCCTGTAGAGGGGGACGTCAGTGGCCGTTTACGTCCAACCTCCCGCCGCGGACTTCTACCCGACGACGACGGGTGCCCCCCCGTGCCATCTATTGCGCGTCCCCCTTAAAGTCTGCGGGCTAGAACGGCGTTGTGAAGAAGTTATCGACCAAGGCAAAATCGATCGGCGCGGTCGGGTCAACCGGCGTCAGACGCGCTCGCATGTCGTCGAAAATCTTGTCGGGGTCGGCCAAGTCGCGGTCTGTGTAGATAAGGGCATAGATGTCGCGCGCTTTGAAGAAGTCCTTGTGGCGCGCCATTTCGCGCTCGAAATTGTCCTTGGCCATAGCGTTGATCTCAGCGCCAGAAAGGCCGCCGATCTTGCTCAGATAGCCATGCGTCGACCAGGGCGAGAGTTCGTAGCCGACCTTCTTCATCGTCAGAGGATCGACGATGCAGAAGTCCAAGCGATATTTGTGCTGGGCGGCGCGGCCGCCATACCGGATCTCGGGTATCAACAGGGGAACGTTGAGCGGGTTGCTGGACGCTCTGACGAAGGTCACGTACCGCTGAGCGATGGCTTGCTCGTGAGGCGACCCCGATGCGCGAACGAGCGTGTTTTTGAAAAAGGCCAGATAGGCGTCGACCGAAGCGAACCGGATGGGATCGGGATCATGGTCGACGACCAGACCCGTCGTCAGGATGTGGCCGATCGTCCAATAGAGCGGCCGAAAATGTCGGATCTCGCTGCGGTCGTTTTCCCAGGCCCCGGTGGCTTCATTCCAGCGCGGGGTTATCAGCAGGCCGTAGTTGGAGTTGTTCTGCCCGATCCACACTTCGGAGTCGTCCAGGTGCGGCCGGGTCTTAGAGAGCTCGTCGAAATGGTTAAGGAAGGATCGGTGAAGGAACAGCGTGAAATAGCGTTGCGCAGCGGGCGAGACCCGGAAGCGATCGTAATTGCGCCGGTAGATCTTGGCGTTGGGACCACTCGAGACGATGCCTTCCTTGAGGTTCTGCATGTATCGGGCGGCGTACTGCTCGGACGAATGGAAGACGTCGTGGTGCAGATCGATCAGGTTCTTGGCCCAGCCGCCGATCGTGGCGTTGAGCGAAGCCTCCGACGCAAAGTCGGTCTGCGCCAAAACCTCGGGTAGGAGTGATCGAAGCTGAACCTTGAGCTCAGCGATGCGCCGACTGCGCGCGGCCTTGTTGGGGTCAGCAGGTGTGTGCATCGGGCCAGCAGAACACGAGTCGGCGTCGGCGGTGGACGCCGCCAAACCTCGCGTGCGTGGGCTCGCAAACTGGGTGCTGAACGTCCGGTTCCTGGAGGCAAGCCAACGGCAGCTCCTGGCGCACATCCACCCAGCACCTGATCGCTGGTGAAGGACTGCCTGCCAAAAAAAGCGGGAAGCCTAAGCGTTGCAGTGAGCGAATGGTTGTGCTCGTGTCCGAGCACCACTTTCATCCCGGAAGCTGCGAGCGATAAGCCATGACCAAGCCAGGCCCTAAGGCTATCGCCGATGCAGAGCCGCCCACCGTGCGGGACGAAGCGTTCAGGATTTTCATATCCTATACTCACGTAGACGAGACTTTCCGAGAGGCGCTGGACAAGCATCTTAGCCCTTTGCTCCTGCTCGGCCGAGCAGAGGCTTGGCATGATCGCCATCTAATGGCTGGGGCTCGGCTGTACGAAAAGATTCAAGGCAATATCGAAGCGGCCCACATCATTCTTATGCTGATTAGTTCCGACTATCTGGCTTCAAAGTCCTGCCAGAGCGAGATGTCGGCTGCCATGAGGAGGTCGGAAGGAGGGTCTGCTGTTGCAATTCCTATTATCGTGCGAGACTGCAACTGGACGATACTGCCGATCGGCACACTCTTAGCTGCCAACAAGGATGGTATCCCAATCAACTCGCAACCGGATCTCGACGTCGCTTGGACACAGGTGGCCAAGAAGATCGGCGAGATCGTCAACGAATGGGAGGTTCAGCGGCCAGCTGGCGACGTTGCGAAAGACGATCTTCCAGTAAGCGCTGCGTCTGAGGATGAGCAATCGCTCAAACTAGCTGCGAAAGGCGCGCCAAGTGAGAGGTGGGTGAATCGCCGCGAAGACAACGACATGGCTTGGGGAGAACTCAAGGAAGAACTCATTGGCGCGCTTCTCACTGCGTCGGCAGCAAGTGCTTCTTCGAACGTGAATCTCAATGTCCGTACTTGGGCCGAGAAGATCATCGTAGACTTCACTCTCCCACAACATCGCAATCCTCGCCGGCTCCTGATCCGCGATATTAGCGGCTACGTTGGTTATCCGGGGTACCAGCTGGAGACGCTGCCAGCGGGCGATCGAGTCGAGATTGCCTATGGTCGAGTTAGATGGTTGAGCAGCAGTGACGGAACCAGGGTGCTGCGCCAGACCATGCCGTCGGGTGATGACCTGTCGGTCCAGGAATACGCGGAAATCATCTGGGAGCAGATTGTCGCAATGGCGAAGCCGTAGGTCACATTCAGGCGATCGATTTCGCCCATGTCCAGCGACTTAAATGTCCAGTTTCTGGAGGGACGCTAACGTCAGCAACTGGCGCTTCTTGACACCTGATGGCTGCCTTCTCAGCCGTGATGTCGGCGGGTTAGGTGATAAGCGCACATCTATTTCTCGAGCTTGCGCACCGATGTGGAAATATCCCGACGCGTGCACGGCGGCTTAATCCGGGCGCATGTAACCTGGGAAGTACTTTATCTGCTCGTCGACGCAGACACCAAAGGGCATCGAACCATCCGGACCGTAGGGAATGGTCCGGTCGAAACGCCAGGCGATCGTGTCGTTCGATCCGAGAGTTGCGGATCCCGGAGAGCCGCCGCACGCGACCACCACGGCGTCCAGCAATGGCTGGGTGACCCGATCCGGAAGAAACGAATCCAGACCGGCCCCCTCCTCGGAGGGCGTAAGCTGTCTCGCCGCGCGAAGGACCTGGTAGGCCCGGCTCATATCGGCCCTCGTCGATAAGAAATCCGATCGGGCGCGATCGACGCCCAAGGCGCGGACGACGTCGCATTCCTTGCTCCACGTCTCGAACTGCGATTGCAAGCTGGCCCAAACTTGGACAGCGCTTGAAGCACCGCTACCGGCAAGCCCTTGACGAGCGTAGCACGCTGGAAGGCCCCGGGGGTTTCGCAACAAAGTCGACAGCTGGATCAAGAAGCCCGTATCACGGCGCTCCAAGGTGACGGCGATCGGCAAGTTCCGCGGCGACCACTCAGCTGAAACCGCCAGGAGCGCACATCCCTTGGGCGCTCGATCGTAAATGCAGGTCTGACCCGGCCGTGATCCATAGATCCGCCTGAGCGACAGCCCCCCGAGCGGCTCGGCGATTGCGAAGCCATCCGGAGGAGACGTCACGACATCGGCGCGAGCGACCGCGGCCCATCCTGCGGCTATCGTGCCGGCCAGTGAGGCCGACACTAGGAACGAACACTTCTTGCGGCTGCGCCCCATCATCTCGCCTCCACACCACCCTTCAGGAGCATAGCGCCGGTGCGAACTTCTGACGCGCGCCAAATTGATGAGCGGGGCGTTGCCAAAGGATTCTAACAGGTCCACGCGACAATGATCCCGAAGGTCGTATTCCTGGAGTGGTGGGAAGGTCCGCACCTGGCGCGCGGCGGACAGCCTCATCGCCACAGCGTTTGGAAGCCCCGGTTTCCCTGGCTCAGGACGCCGAGAGTGACCTTCGCCACGAGCACACTGTTGACGCGCTCGAGCGTCATCGGCGTCGCCTTCACCGCGTTGAAGAAATGGTCTTGGCCACTACGGATGCGCTCATAGGGGCGGTCGAGCCCAGGGCGTTGAGGAACCGGTGGGATTTGTAGGGCTCGGTGTCGGCGTAGATCTGGTTAAGCAGCGGGTCGGGCAGGACGAGCTGGGTGGTCAGAACCTCGTGTTCGTGGAAGGCCTTGACGTGGATGTGGGTCGCGCGTTGCGCCACCATCAGGGGCGGCGCGGCGGCGACGACCTCCCAGCCTGGAACGATGGTGTCGAACCCGACGTAGCCGTTCTCGTCGGTGACCTGGTGCCCGCGCAGGAAGGTCTGACCGACGGTGTCGATTGGCTGCAGATCGCGGCCGACGTTGGAATAGAGACCCGATGGGCTCGTGTGCCAGACGTCGACGACGGCGCCGGCCAGGGAGAAGCAACATCCGGGAGCCGCCGCAAGGCAGCCTAACGTGATGCCGAGCCACAGCGGCACGTCAGGCAGACGCTCGGCCATGGTCCTGCGCAGGAGTGATGCTTCGTAGTAGAAGGGGCCTTCGTCGTTCGGCTCGGCACGCACTCAGTTGAAGACGCCGCCGCCGAAGGCGGTGCGGATGATCGCGTCCCATTCCTGGCGCGTCCTAGACGCTCTACCACTGGGAGCTTCGGATGCGAGCGGGGTTGCCGATGCGAAACTCGTCGCGGCGGAACCCAGGCCGGCAATGATGGCGCGGCGGTTGAATGTCATTGGCTTGCTCCTCCGGCCCTTGAACCGTGGCGGCAAGCCTCACCCTTGGCAGCATGCCTCGGAAGGTCCGAAAGCCGGAGCGCACAGCACCAGTTGTTGGCGTTTGCCGAATCGTTCGTTCCCTTCGCGGTGATGTGCTGGCGTGTGCCCGATTAGGCGCCGCGGAATAGTAAAAGCGTGTTCATCGTCTTGGGTTTCGCCCGGCAACGGCGCCGAGGCGCAGTGTTAACTAATCAAGGGCCAATCTTTTGTAGGCATACTCTTTGGCCTTCCGTCGATACCCTGTCGCACCATCAATTCTGCGTTTTTCTGCGAATTGGCAGTGTCGTCTATCCGACAACATCTCGGCTCTTGCTCTAAGCGCACCCCCCAAACGGGTATTGTAGCGCTTGTCCCGCCACCGCTAGTTCGGGGCTCGCCGTTCAAGGAGCGGCAAGCGTTCAGTGGCTGCGGGGTGAATGGAATGTCGGAAGTCGGGATGAAGGTCGCCAAGGGGCGACGCAATTCACGGGTCCTTTGGCTGGCGGGCACCGCCTTGGGATGTTCGCTGTTGGTGCAGCCGGCGACGGCGTTGGCCGCCGACGAATGCGGCGCGCCGGCGGGCGGCGTCGTGAGCTGCCCGACCCCAACCACGACAGGCGTCAGCTACACGACGATCGACGATCTGATCCTGAACCTTCCGGCCGCGGCCTCCAATACAGGCGCGACCGCCGTGAAGGTCTCCGGCGGGGCTGGAGATATCGGCGTTGTGGCCGCCGATATCTCCAGCAGCGGCAACAGCGCGCCGGGTCTGGTGGTCAGCACCACCAGCGGGGCGATCGACATCGACTTGGCTCGGGCGGTCACGACCGGGACCAGCTACGGCGCCGACACCAACGACGCGGTGGTCGCGGTCTCGAACAGCGGCGCGATCAAGGTCAAGGCCGGCGAGGTGTCGACGGCGGGGGTCTACACCTCCGGCGTCGCGGCGGTGTCGGGCATCGGCGACGTCAGCATCGAGATCGACCGGGTTTATTCCTCGGGCTTGGGCGGCGGCATCGTTCAGGCCCAATCCTACACGGGGCCCGTCGGCGCTCCGACGGAGGGCGGCAGGGTGACCGTCGTGGTCGGTGAGGCCGAAGTCACGCGGCCCAACGGCGTGATCGGCGCCTACGCCTATGGCGACGTGTCGGTGACCGCCGGGAAGATCATCGCCAATGGCGCGCCCGAGACCGGTCCGTCCGGCACGGTCTACGGCCAGGGGATCGGCGCGCGCAGCTATAACGGCGACGTCAACGTCAAGGTCGATGACCTGTCGACCAGCGGCGTGGGCTTCCTGGGCGTCAGTGTCCGGGCCGACGCTGGCGACGCGAGCGTCGAGAGCGGCACGGTCACCGCGGCCAGCGACGGCGCCTACGGGATCTATGTGCGGGCCGGCGGCACGGCCAAGGTGGTGTCCGACGCGACGACCACCCATGGCAAGGTGACCAACGACGGTACGACCCACTACACGGACGCCATCCGTGTCGAGGCGGCCGGCCTGATGGACGTGACCTCACAGCACGCGACGGCGACGGGCGACGGCGCCTCGGCGATCCTGGCCAGGGGCGACGGGTCGATCAGGATCGACAGCGGCGAGGCCTCGGCCTCGGGCGGCGCGATCACCGTGGGCGGCGTCCAGGTGTTCTCGAACGCCATCAGCGCCCAGAGCTTCCTGGGCGACATCGACATCAGCAGCGACACGGCCAGCGCCCAGGGCGTCCAGTCGTGGGCGATCTACGCTTCGGCGGGCAACGGCGCGATCAGCATCGACAGCGGGACGGCCACGGCGGCCGGAGCGGGCGGCCGGGCGATCTACGCCAACGGCGGCGAAGGCGTGACGATCCGCAGCGACGTGGCCTCGACCACCGGCGGGCCCAGCGGCTCCAACGCCGCCGACGCCATCATGGCCCTGACCTTCAACAAGACGGCCGACATCGACATCACCAGCGGCTCGGCCAGCACCACGGGGAACGGCGCCCGCGGCATCTATGCCTGGACGACCGGCGGCATCACCATCGACAGTGGCCAGGTGACCACCACCGGGAACAGCGCCCACGGGATCATGGTCGATTCCGATGGGGCCGTGGTCTTCGGCACGCCGCACGTCCCGGCCGGGGGCGTGGGGACGCTGAGCATCGTCAGCGACAAGGTCTCGGCCACCGGCGCCGGCGCCACGGGCATCTGGGCCGACTACGCCGGTCCGATCACCATCGACAGCGGCGAGATCACCGTCGGCAACGGTGTGGGCCTCTACGTCTACGGCAAGGACACGGTGGACGTCTCGGCGGACAAGGTCACGGCCGACGGCACGGGCGTGGTGGTCTACGGCCGCGAGGGCGCGGTGCACGTCACCACCGGTACGGTCTCGGCCGGGACCCAGGGCGACGTGGGCATCTTCGCCCAAACCACCAGCGGCGACATCGTGATCAGCGCCCAGACCACCAAGACCCAGGGCGACATACTGACCGGCTTCACCGCCGACGCCGTGGGCGGTATCTCGACCAGCGGCGACATCAGTATCACGAGCGGCGACGCCCAAACGACCGGCCGTTCAGCCTTCGGCGCCTATGCGATCAGCCAGACCGGCACGGTGTCGATCGACAGCGGCTCGGTGACCACCGCCGGCCAGGACTCGACCGGGCTCTATACCCGCGGGGCCAGCGCCTCGATCGAGAGCGGCTCGGTCCACACGTCGGGCGACGCCGCGCGCGGGATCTACGCCTGGTCCAACGGCGACATCGACATCCACAGCGGCGAGGTGGCCACCACCGGCGCCAACGCCCACGGGATCATGGTCGATTCCGACGGCGCGCTGGTGTTCGGCACGCCGCACGTCCCGGCCGGCGGCGCGGGGACGCTGAGCATCGTCAGCGACAAGGTGTCGGCCACCGGGGTCGGCGCGATGGGCGTCTGGGCCGACTATGCCGGTCCGATCAGCATCGACGCGGGCGAGATCACGGTCGGCAATGGCGTGGGCCTCTATGTCTACGGTCAAAACGCCGTGGACGTCGTGGTCGACAAGGTCACGGCGATGGGCACCGGGGTGGCGGTCTACGGCCGCGAGGGCGCGGTGAACGTTACCACGGGCACGGTCTCGGCCGGCGTCCAGGGCGACGTCGGCGTCTTCGCCCAGAGCACGACGGGCGACGTCACTATCAATGCGAACATCACGCGCACGGCCAACACCGGCCTGCATGACGGCTTCACCGCTGACGGGGTGGGCGGCTATTCGACCAATGGCGGCCACGTGAAGATCACCAGCGTCGACTCGGCGGTGGTCGGGCAGTACGCCTCGGCGGTCTGGGGCAAGTCCACTGGCGGCGAGGTCGAGATCAACAGCGGCAAGGCCCGGGCCGCCAGCGACGGCACGGTGGCGGTCTCCGGCCGCGGCGACAAGGTGACGATCGTCAGCCAGGACGCCGAGATCACCGGCGCCAACGCCCGAGCGATCAATGCGGTGGCCAATGACAGCGGCGATCTCTTCGTGACGTCGAGCCGTGCGGTCGCCACCGGGACCGGCAGCATCGCGATCGACGTCTTCGCAAACCACGATGCAACCCTGACCGTGACGGGCCAGACCTCCGGAGCCATGGGCGGGGTCCGGGTCTCGGCCCTGAACCAGGCCGAGATGACCGTCGGGGCGGACGCCTCGATCACCGCGACCAGCGGTGTCGGCGTTGAATTCCGCGCCGTTCCCGCACCTGGCGGCTCCGGTTCGCCGGCGGCGGGCTATGGCGCCGGCCTGACCACGGCCGGCCACATCGGCGGCGCGCCCGGCGCGCTGGCGGTGCAGTTCGCGGGCGGGGACGACACCCTGACCCTGCTGACCGGCGCCAGCTTCACCGGCGCCATCGACGGCGGGGCCGGCCTGGACGCTCTGATGCTGAAGGGGACCTCTAACCAGCAGAGCGCCGCTCAGACATTCGGCGGCGTCCTGAACTTCGAGACCGCCTCGGTCGAGACGGGCGACTGGACGCTGACGGGCGTCCTGCAGGCCGACACCATCGACATCGCCCAGGGCGCAACCCTGCTGATCGACGACAAGCAGGAGGCCGGCGCGTCGCTCGAGACGACGACGCCGGGCGCGGGTCTTTCGGTCTACAACGACGGCACGCTGATCTCGCGCAGCTTCGACGACAACCTCTACGCCGACAGCGGAACGCTCTCAATTAGCGGCGCGGGCGACGTCGAGCTGCAGTCCGGGGCCATGCTGGCCACCGGCGCCTGGACCTATACCGGCGCGACGCGGGTCAGCGGCGGCGAGCTGCACGTGGTCAACGCCATCGGCGGCGGCCTGGAGCAGACCGGCGGCGGCGTCGTCGTCGGCGCCGCCTACGGTGTCGACGACGCGGGTCTGGGCACGGTCAAGGTCGTCGGCCACGGTACGACCGGCGGCTTCGCGGGCGGCCTCAAGGTCGACGGCGGCCAGTTCTTCCTGGGCCAGGACGGCGACTACACTTTGGCGAACGCCCTGTCGGGCTCGGGCGGTGAGGTGATCTGGGCCGGCGGCGGCGACCTGACCCTGGCGGGCGCCTATTCGCGGACCGGGACCCTGGTCAACGAGGGCGGCGTGGTGACGATCGCCAACCTGTCGGCCGACTCCCGCCTGGCCCTGACGGGCGAGGCCTTCGCCCTGGGCTCGGGCGCCAAGAAGACCGGCGGGCTTTCGGGCGACGCCGACCTCGACATCGGCGCCGGGACCCTGATGATCGCCCAGATCAACGCCTCCATCTATTCGGGCGACCTGAGCGGGGCGGGCGGCCTGGTCAAGTCCGGCGCGGCGACCCTGACCCTGTCGGGCGCGGCGACCTACGCCGGGCCGACGACGGTGTCGGGCGGCACGCTGCTGCTGGAGGGCTCGATGACCAGCGACGTCATCGTGGCGTCGGGCGCGACCCTGCAGATCGGCGACGGCGGAACGACCGGCGCGCTGACGGGCGACCTGGCAGTCGCCGGCACGGCCGTCTTCAACCGCTCGGACGAGTACGACTACGGTGGCGACATCACCGGCGCGGGCGAACTGGTCAAGAAGGGCGCCTCGCGCCTGACCCTGTCGGGCCAGTACGGCTTCACTGGCACGACCACCGTCCAGGGCGGCTCGGTGCGGATCCTGCATCTGCCAGAGACCGCCCAGGTCCAGGTCGACAACGGCGTGCTGGACCTCAGCGGCCTGACCCAGACCATCACCAACCTCAGCGGCGGCACGACCGGCGGCGTCGACATCAGTGGCGGCGCCCTGACCGTCAACCAGTCGGGCAGCACCACCTTCGCCGGCTCGATCACCGGCTCGGGCTCGTTCACCGTCACCGGCGGCGGCGTCATCGAGCTCAGCGGGACCAATACCTATACCGGCGACACCACCGTCACGGCCGGCAAGCTGAAGGTGAACGGCACTGTGACGTCCGACGTCACCGTGGGCGCGGCCGGCGCCCTGGGCGGCTCGGGCGTGATCGGCGGCGACGTCGTGGTGCAGGGCGGCGGCCAGGTCACCCCTGGCAATTCGCCGGGCACCCTGACCGTGGCCGGCGACTTCACCTTCGCCACGGGCTCGACCTATCAGGTCGAGGTGCTGCCGACGGGCGAGCACGACCTGATCGTCGTGGGCCGGGCCACCACCATCCAGACCGGCGCCAAGGTCGCCGTGCTGGCCGGCGGCCCGGCGTCGCAGTACGCCCGGCTGAGCCAGTACGGGATCCTGACCTCGGCGGGCGGGATCACGGGGCGGTTCTCCAGCGTCACCAGCGACATGGCGTTCCTAACGCCCAGCCTGACCTACACGGCCAACGCCGTGCGCCTGAACCTGCTGCGCAACGACATCCGCTTCGCCAGCTTCGCCACGACCTCGAACCAGGCCCGGGTGGCCGACGCGGCCGAGGCCCTGGGCCTGGGCGCGCCGGTCTACGACGCCCTGGTCACCCAGAACGCGGGCGGATCGGCCCAGGGCTACGCCGCCCTGGACGGCCAGATCTACGCCGACGTCTCGACCGTCCTGGCGGGCGAGGCGGGGAGGCTGCGGCAGGCGATCCAGGCGCGGACCTCGGCTCCGGCCGAGGTGTCCGGCGGCTGGGGCGACGTCCTGGCGGGCTGGAGCAAGGTCGACGCCAGCGCCGGCGCGGCGGGCCTGAAGGTCAGCGGCGCGGGCCTGGTCGCCGGCGGCGACAAGGTGCTGGGCGACACCCGCCTGGGCCTGGCGGCCGCCTATGGCGAGGCCGACGGGACGGTTTCGGCGCGCGGCAGCCGGGCCGAGAGCAAGAACGGCCAGGTCGCGGCCTACGCCGCCAGCGTCTTCGGACCGCTGCGCGCCGATGTGGGCGCGGCCTATGCCTGGTCGTCGATCGACGCCGAACGGGCGGTGGTGTTCCCGGGCAACCAGAACCGCGTGAAAGGCAAGTACGACGCCACCATCGGCCAGGTGTTCGGCCAGGTGTCGGCGCCCGTGACGCTGGGCGCGGCCGTGGTCGAGCCCTTCGTGGCGGCCAGCTACCTGCGGGTGAAGAGCGACAGCTTCAACGAGACCGGCGGCTTCGCGGCGCTGAAGGTCGAAGGCGTCACCCGCGAGCTGGGCCTGATCGACGTCGGGGTGAAGGTGAGGGGGCAGTTCGAGGTCGGCGGGGCCTCGGTCCTGCGGCCGCGCGCCGCCGTCGCCTGGCGCATGGCCACCGGCGACCTGGCGGGCCAGACCGCCAACGCCTTCACCAGCGGGACGACCCGCTTCGTGATCAGCGGCGCCAAGTACGACGCCGGCGCCCTGGCGGTCCAACTGGGCGCCGACCTAGTGTCGGGCGATCGGGCGCGGTTTGGGGTCACTTACGAAGGGACCTACGGCGACCGCTTCGAGGCTCAGGCGGTTCGCGCTGGTGGCTCCTGGCGCTTCTAGGTTTGGGGGAGGGGGCGGTCGAGGCCGGATGCGTTCTCGGCCGTCTTTACCATCGCCTAGGCTGGCCGCGCGTGGAGCAAGCCTTCGACCACGTAGTGGGGCCGGCTCAGCGTCAGCAGGCGCCCCCCATCCTCGACGAGCTGAAATTGCGCGTCGACCAGGATGGCGCGCCAATAGGCCATGACCTCCTGCGGCTCGTGCAGGGTGTCATGGGCGCCCACCATGACCAGCCAGTTGGACGTGCCGCCGATCGGCGCCTGCTCGCGCCCACGGCGAGCGAAATCCACCTGTTCGTTGATGTAGCCGGCGTGGCGACCGGTCGCGAAGGTGCGTACGGCGCGGAAATAGTCCTGCACGATCTCGGGGTCGCGCGCGGCGGCCTCGTCGGGCGGGCTGCCCTGCATCGCGCGTTCCAATATACGCGCTACCCGGGTGTAGGTGAGTTGCCGTCCAGCGAGACTGGCCCAGACGCGGACCATCGCCGGATTTTTACTGAAGGCCTCCTTCAGAACGCCAATGGGCCCGGTCCTACGGGCGCTGGCTTCAGTCGGCGGATCAGGATTGACCAGGACCGTTCGATTCAAGCGGGCTGGGGCAAGCTCGTGCAACGCGACCACGAACTGGGCTCCGCCGCGCGCGACAATATCGATGGTCTCCAGCTTCAGCGCGTCGAGCACGAGCACGGCGTCGGTCGCCGCGGAGACGAAGGGATCATGCAGTCCGGGGCGCAGGCCCTCGATTTCGTCTGTGAGGCCAAATCCGGGACGATCGATGGAAATCGGCCTGAACCCGGCGGCCTGAAGCGCTCTTCGCAGTCCCCGCGCCACGACCCTCGAGGTCATGCTGCTGTGGACGACGAGCACAGGGCGACCGGACGAGGGTCCGTAGTCGCTCACCGCGATACGGCCGCCGCCGGGGCGATGGATCAGGCGCAACGGTTCCGCGCCGGCTTCGATGACGCCGATGTCGCCGCCGGTGGATCGCATCATCCAGTTCAAGGCGTTGGCCTCGGCGACCTTGCGCGCGAGCGAGGCCGCGCTGCCCACCTGAAGCAGGCCATAGACCTCGTTCAGCTCACGTTTCACGACCGCCTCGCCGAGGCCCAGGGCTTTCGCGGCTTCGGCGCGCGTCATGCCGTCGGCGATCAGGGCCGCGATGGCGGCCTGCCGGGGCGACAGTCCCCATGCGTCTCCCAGAATATCAGCCCCCTCGGCGTCGGGCAGCACGCCGAAGGCCAGCGACACGAGTCGGCGGACCAGGGCGGGCAGGCGCGGCGCCCGCATACGCGTCATGGCGTCCGCCAAGGCTTCCCGCGCTGTATGATATGAAATTTCAAGCTTCTCGGCGGCCGTCCTCACGCCTCCGGTGCGGATCGTCTCGAGGGCGACCCGTGTTTGCAGGCCCGTAAGGCCGAAGGCCGCGCACGCCGTCTCCAACGGTCTTTGAAATTGGTGCGCTGGGCTTGCGAGGACGACGATCTGGCTGGGCGCCTCCGCAGCTGCAGCGCGGACGGAGGGGGGCAGGCTCCAACCGTCTGTGAAAGAGGCCTGGGCGTAGGCGCAGAGGGTCATTTCCGGGAGCCCGGCGTCGACGCGTTCGAAGAGCGCCTCGCCACGTCCGTCGGCCACCCGGGCCAACAAGGCCGGGTCCAGAACCAGTTCGGGCCGCAAGGTCGTGAAGGCCTCGCTCGCCGCGAGGACGCGCCCCTTTCGGTCCACTAGCGCCGCAGCCAGACTGTCTTCGTGAAACAGAGGCTTAGGATCGCCCTCGGTGAGGCTTGCGCCGATCTCCAGGAGAGTTTCCCTAATATCCGACTCTACGACAGGCGACGCCAAACGATCGGCATCAGACCCAAACTCCATACCAATCACTCCAAACTGCACCGCAGACATGCCAAGTTCGCCGCATTCGGGCAATCTCTACGAAAAGGGGCCCCTTTGAAGGTCGCTTCTCTGGAAATGACCCAAGGTCCGCTCCTGGCGCCACTCAGACCGGGCCGCCCGGGGGGACTGGTTCGAAGAACCGGACGCTTTGATCGGCTGGGTCGGGTGGGTTATGGACTTTCCCTGTTGCCCCAATTCACCGCAAAAGTCCTCAGCCCTATCGTTCTGGGTCGCGATCACAGCACCGGCCCCAGCTTATGGCGCTCGGCGAGACCCCCTAGGATTGCAAGTCCTCTGCCGTCAAGAATGCGGCCTCCCCCCCAGGAGACGCCCGATGCGCTTGAACCGCCGCTGTCTTCTCATCCTAACCGCCTGGCTGCGCTTGGCCGGCGTCGTCCGCGTCCATCGTGTCCATATGGCATATGTCCGATTGTCCCTCTGTTTTGCCGCTCTCGCCTGCTTTGCGGTTTCAGCGGCGGCGGCTGACCCTGTCGCCCTACGCGCTGGCTCCGTCACCTACGCTGTCGATCCCGCAACCTTGAAGATCGATGTCCGACCGGACGGCGCCGCGCCCTTGATGGTCATGCCGCCGCTGCACGCGCCCGAGGCCGTGGCGGTCACGCCGGACGGAACCGGCTGGCGCTGGACCGATGCCGAAGGACGCAACATCACCCTGTCCACGGAGGGCGAGGCCCTGCGCCTGACGATCTCCGGCGCGAGAGGTTCGAGCCTGGCCTGGCCGTTACCCACCGCGACAACCGGAACGTGGCTGATCCCTGACGGCGAGGGCATGGCCTACAAGGTCGACGATCCTTTCTGGCGCGCGGCCCACAAGAAGGAGAAATGCCTGGGCGGCACGACCCTGCTGTCGTTTCCCGCCTGGAGCTATCTCACAGAGGCGCAGGCCGTTACCTATGCGCTCGGTGACGGCCTGCTCTCGGACCTTTGCCTGCATGATCAGGACGGCCTGCAGGCGCGCCTGAAGCACGACTTCGCAGATGGCGCCGAAACGCTCGACCTATTGTTCGCGTTGAGGCCCGCCGAGCCGCTGGCGCCGGCTCTGTTTTATCGCCAGGTTCTGAAGTCGCGCGGCCAACTCAAATCCTTCGCCGCCAAGGCCGTGCCTGGGCTTCCCCGGCTTTTCGGGGCGCCGCAGGCCTATGTCTGGGGCGACGGCCGTGACCTGGCCTTCCTCGACGATCTCAAGGCGCTGGGCGTCGAACGTATCGTGCTGGGCTACGATCAGGACCCTCGCACTCACAAGCATCTCGTCGGGCCCGCCTATCTGGCGAAGGCGAACGCCCTGGGCTATCTCGCCGGGCCGTACGAAGCCTTCGACAATGGGCAGCCCGAAGCGACGGCCGATACGCCATCCGCCATCTGGAACGACGGTCTCTATCCTTCAGGCTGTCTTCGCGACGCCGGCGGGAAAGTCGTGGTGGGCTTCGCCAATCGCGGTTGCGAGATGTCGAGCGAGGCGATCGCCCGACATCCCGGATCCCCCAGTCCGGCCTCACGCTATGCAGGCCATATCGCGGACGGCGCCAGCCAGGTCTTCGTGGATGTTGACGCCTTCGGCGTCTTCTACGACGATCACAGCCCCGATCATCCGATGTCCATGGCCCGCGACCGCGCCAACCGTCTGGCGCGCCTGGCGGTGGCGATCGACCAGTTCCGATTGGTGCTCGGCTCGGAGAATGTCACCGCCTGGAGCAGCGGTGTCGCGCACTACTCCCACGGCACCGCCCAGGCCCGCGCCTTGGCGGTGTGGCCCATCCAGGCTGATCAAAGCCGCTTCGGCGTGTACTGGCCGAGCGACCGGCCGGCTTTCTTCTTCGCTCCGTTCAAGCCCACGGCGGATGAAGCGCGGGCCCTGTTCGGCGCCGCCGACCGCCTGCCGTTGTTCGAGGCTGTCTTCCACGACTCCGTCGTCTCCGCCGATCGCTGGGAGTTTGGCCTGATGAAGGTGGCCGGCGAGGAGCGGCGCCGTTTCGCGCGGTCCTTGCTCTACGGCACGCCGACCATGTGGAATCTCGACCGGCGCGAGCTGGCGCGTGTCGGTCCGTGGCTGAAGGCGGCGCAGGACGATTTCCGCCAGGCTCATGGCGTGGGCGCTCCGGCGCTCCTGACGGGCTTTCGTTGGCTAACGCCCGACCATCTGGTGCAGCAGGTGACCTATGCCGACGGCCGTGTCTTGATCGCCAACTTCGGCGACGCGGCGTGGCAGGGCGTGGCCTCCGATTGCGTGCGCGTGATCCGACCAGGTCGGCCTCGCGCCGATCTCTGCCCACCCGCTGATCCATCTCCCTTTCACTGAGCGCTTGGACCCATGGGCGCACAGCCGGCATCGAAAGCGAGCCCGGTTGAAGTCCGCAACGGGTCGTTCATCGCCTTTGGAGCGCCCGGCCGAAGGTCGTGTTTCTGGCGCGACCCGAGAGTCCGTTAGTGGCGCTGCCTCGTCATAACACCGGACGCGTCAATGGGCCGAGCAGGGTGGAAAGCTGCCATTAGGCGCCTCCCGAGCCTGTACGTTAATTCATCAGACAATTGATAACATGACGATCCCTAGCACTTTTGTGATGCTGAGAGTGCACCCGTCGCGCAGCGCGGGGTGTCCATCGCCTATACGCCTGTAAATTGTCTGAGTAATGTTGAAGGGTCAGACTCTTTGCTCTAGAACGCTCCGCTTCGGCGAAGCGCGCGACGCTAGAACGGTCAGTGGCCGACCTGCTTGGGGGCGATGAAGTGAAATTCTGTGGGCGAGCGCATCGTCGGGTGCGAGGTTTGTTGGGAAGAGCAATTTTGGTGGCGGCGGCGTGCCTGTTCGTTACGCAGAATGCCTGGGCGGGGGAAACGACCCAAAAGGTCGTCAACAAGGCGCCCAACGGCCTCGCGCAAACGCCTCCCATGGGGTGGAACAGTTGGAACAAGTTCGCCTGCAATGTTGACGAGAAGATCGTCCGAGCAGCCGCCGATGCAATGGTGACGTCGGGCATGAAGGACGCCGGTTATGAATATGTCGTCATCGACGATTGCTGGCAGGGACCACGCGACGCCAACGGCTTCATTACCGCCAACCCGGTAAAATTCTCTTCCGGGATCAAGGCGCTAGCCGATTACGTCCACTCAAAAGGACTGAAGTTCGGAATCTATTCGGATGCGGGGCGGGAGACCTGCGACGGGTTTTCGGGCAGCCAGGGCCATGAATATCAGGACGCGATGACTTATGCCCGCTGGGGCGTCGATTATCTGAAATATGACTGGTGCGAGACGGGCTCGCGCAACGCAGAGGAAGCCTATGCGGTGATGGCCGACGCGCTGCGCTCGACCGGGCGGCCGATCGTCTTCTCGATGTGCGAGTGGGGGGGGGCAAAGCCATGGCTATGGGCGCGAAATGTGGGCAACCTCTGGCGGACCACCGGCGACATCCGCGACAGTTTCGACAAGTGGGACCCGAAGAACCAATGGGTCCATCCTCTGCTCGAGATCCTCGATGATAACGAGCCTTTGTGGTCGTTTGCCGGTCCCGGCCACTGGAACGATCCCGACATGCTTGAGGTCGGCAACGGCGGCATGACCACGGCCGAATATCGCTCTCACTTCTCTTTGTGGGCGATCATGGCCGCCCCGCTGATGGCCGGCAACGACATTTCCACCATGGACGAAAGCGCGCGCTCGATCCTTACCAACAAGGACGTGATCGCCGTCGATCAGGACCGGCTCGGGGTACAGGGCCATCGAGTGTCGAAGGACGGCGACAAGGAAATCTGGATGAAGCCGCTCGCTGGCGGCGGCCGCGCTGTCCTTCTGTTCAACCGCGGCGCGACGCCCGTGAATATCACGGTCGACAACGGCGATCTGGGTGATGCGTCCACCCTGCGCGCCAGGGTCCGCGACCTCTGGACGCACAAGGAGGTGGGCAATTGGAAGGGTTCGTACAGCGCCACTGTTGAGCCCCATGGCGTCGTGATGCTGCGGCTGACTCCGTAGGTATCAATTCGGACAGCGTGTCCGAAAAGAGGAGAATGGGATTGCTTCGTTGCCTTTGGGAGCGCTTTTCGCACTCTGTTTCGCCATTCCCGCAACAGCAGCGGAACGCCCGCGCCTTGTCAGCAAGGATGGGCGGCACCCGCTGCTCGTCGACGGCGCACCTTTCGCTACGGGGGGATCGAAGAGGGCGCCTTCAAGGATGGCCAATCTGACATGAAACCTCGCTGGAACGGCGATTAGGTCCAAGACGGCCTCAATCTAACCGGGCCGACGCTTCTGAAGATCCGGTTCGGCATCGTTCACTAACATTGGCGCCGTTAGCGGTATGGCGCCTTTTCGAAGAGCCCATGCGATAGGCGGACGTTTGCTTGAAGGCCACCTCAACGCTGGTCGGACGGGCGCTTCAGCACGAACGGGAGAAAAAATTGCGAAAGGCTACGATTCTGGCGGCCCTGACAGGGATTGCTCTGACTGTCCCGGCGAGTGCGGAATCATTGCCCACGCGCCAACCCCACCTCGGTACGCGTACGATCCCGATCCTGCATGCCCAGGGACTCGCGTTTCGCGACCTCAACCGCGATGGCCAAGTTGAACCCTATGAGGATTGGCGGCTGCCGCCCCCCAGACGCGCCGCCGACCTCCTGTCGCGCATGAGGCCGGACGAAAAGATCGGTCAGATGGTGCACGGCTCGCTCTACACGACCGGCGACGACTACATTGTCGCCAACGCCTCCCAAGAGATCCTCGACAAGCATGTCACCGCGATGATCACACGCTTGGCGGCTACGCCCGCTAAGCTCGCGGCCGCCAACAATGGGCTACAGGCGATCGCAGAGAGGGGCCGGCTCGGCATCCCCCTCAGCTTGAGTTCGGACCCGCGCAACCAGCTCGAGGGCGTAGCAGGGGCCAGCGTTGCTGCGGGCGGTTTCACCGCTTTCCCCGATCCGCTCGGCTTCGCCGCGATCGGAGACGCCAGGCTCACCCGGCGCAGCGCCGATATTGTCCGCCGGGAATATAAGGCGGTAGGCATCCGCATCGCGCTCTCGCCGCAGGCCGACATCGCCACCGAGCCGCGCTGGCCGCGCATCGACGGCACCTTCGGATCCAACCCCGCACTCGCCGCGCAGATGGTC
Source organism: Caulobacter sp. UNC279MFTsu5.1 (assembly GCF_900114015.1). Taxonomy (GTDB): domain Bacteria; phylum Pseudomonadota; class Alphaproteobacteria; order Caulobacterales; family Caulobacteraceae; genus Caulobacter. Next base: position 215,660 of record NZ_FORN01000002.1, read on the forward strand.
GGCGCTTACGTCGCCGGTATTCAGGGCGGCGCCGACGGCATTGGCCCTGACAGCGTCGCCGCCGTCGTCAAACATTGGGTGGGCTATGGCGCCGCTGCCGATCAGGGCTTCGACAGCCACAACTACTATGGTCGCTTCTCCGCGGTGACCCAGACGGCTTTGCCCAGGCACGTCATCCCCTTCCAGGCCGCCTTCACCGCGCATGTCGCCGCAGTCATGCCGATGTACTCGCTGCCCAAGCAGCTGCACGACGCGGAACGGCACTCGATCCGGACCGCCGCCGGCTTCAGTCGCTATCTCCTGACCGATCTGCTGCGCCATCGCTACCATTTCACCGGCCTCGTTCTGTCCGATTGGGGCATCACCAACGATTGCCACGAAACTTGCCGCGTCGGCGCAAAACCCGGGGCTGAGCCAAACTGGTCCGACTTCAGCCCCGCCTGGGGTGTGGAAGATCTGGCCGAGGAAGACCGCTTCGCCAAGGGCGTCGATGCGGGCATCGAGCAGTTTGGCGGCACGACCCGCGTCGACGCCCTTATGGCGGCATTGCGCGACGGGAAAATTGCGCAGGCCCAGGTCGATCGCGCAGTGCTCAAGGTCCTGACCCAGACCTTCGCCCTGGGCTTGTTCGAAGACCCGTATGTCGATCCCGACACGGCGGCGAAACTGGTCGGCAATGCCGACTTCCTCGCCGAAGCGCAGCGCACGCAGGCGCGCTCGATCGTTCTGCTTCAGGCTAATCGCGGCCTGTTCCCGCTCTCGAGGGCGACCCACCGCCGATTGTTCCTACGCGGCCTCGCACCCCAGCCTTTCGCCGCGCTTGGTTTTACCATCGTCGACCGCCCCAATCAGGCGGACGCTGCGATCGTGCGCCTCGCCGCACCTCACCAGTTGCTTCATCCCAATTTCGCTGCAGGCCGCGTCCAGCACGAAGGCGCTCTCGACTTCCAGCCTGGCGACCCCGATCTGGAAGCAGTCCGCAAGATTGCCAGCACAACGCCGGTGATCGCGATCGTCCACCTCGATCGCCCGGCTATCCTCACCAGCCTTCGCCCCTACACCGCGATGCTTGCCGGCGATTTCGGCGCAACCGATGCGGCCGTCGCCGACGCGCTTACCGGCATTGTCCGCCCAGAGGGCCGTCTGCCCTTCGAACTGCCCTCCTCGATGGCGGCGGTGGAGAAACAGCGCCCCGATTTGCCCGACGATAGTGTTGCACCGCTTTATCCCGTCGGCTTCCGCGCCGTCGTTCCTACCCCGAAAATCAATCGGAGAGCGTCACGGTGATCAAGTCGGCCATATTCTGCCCCTTTCGAAAGGGCGCACGCTTGACGGCACGGGTAAGTCAGGCGGTCGGCTGCTAATGTCTGGAATGGGTCGATCATCGCTCCAACCGGCCTAAACGTCGTGTTTCCGGAGGGATCCGAGAGTCCGGTGATGGCGCTTTGCGGCTCTGTCGTGATCGTCGGCGCCCGCCGGCTCATCCAGACTTCAAAGACGCGGGGAGTTGGGGCCGAGCGCGCTTTCCGCGTACCGCTCGGCTAGCTCCAGCAATTGTCTCGGATCCTTCTCCGGGTTGTGAACAAGGCCCAATAGCCTCGGCTGCGAACCTGGCGCAGCCCGGACGAGGCGCAGGCCGACGGTGTTTCCGTGCACTTCAGTCACTTGCTCCAGCGGGGGCGGGCCTTCGAGGATAAGCGCCTCGATCCGCTGCTTCAGGTGATCCGCCGTCGTTGCGGGCAGCCGGATGGGGGCGGAGATCGTCACCAAGACCCGGGCTCCATCAGGCACCACGCGATCGCAGTGCTGGGTCAGGTCCCTCAGCAGCCGTAGCACCACCCGATCGAACCGAAGCCCCAGTTTGGAGATGCTCGTACCGGCTGCGCGAGCCATCGCCTCCGCCATCTGCTTGTCCATGCCGTCGTCACCTCCGAGAAACCTGCGGCCATCTACGCTCGGGACGAGAGGGGGCGGAAGCCGGCGGGAAGCACTCAGGGGCGCCTTCCGCGCCTCCCATCCTCATCCGCGCAAGGTCGGCCAGCCGACGTTCCAAACGGCGTCTCCGGCCTTTACCTGGGATCGACGAGCGCGATTTCGGCGAGCTGCAGAGCGTCGGCTTCTCGGAGCAAGCTGAAGGTCTGTTTCTGGCGCACTAGGGACGTGGCAGGCGCCCTGGTGGTCGATGTCGCGCGGCAGCAAGCCGCCGCGCGACCAAGGTTTAGTGGGTCGTTCCCGACGAATTGATCGGGATCTTCCGGACGCGATCTTGGCTTTGGGCCGACTTCGGGGCCGTCACCGTGAGCACGCCGTTGCGGAACGTCGCCTTGACGCCGGCTTCGTCGACGCCGTCCAGAGCCAGACGCCGCTCGAAGCGGCCGTAGACCCGCTCGCTGAAGGCGCGGGCCCGGTCGGTGGTCTCCGCGCGTTTTTCTCCGCGCAGGATCAGCACATCGTCCTGGACCAGGACCTCGACGTCCTTTTCATCCAGGCCCGGCAGTTCCGCCGTCACCCGATATTCGTTATCGGCCTCCTCCACCTCAACCTGGGGCCAGGCGCCGCCTCGCCCCCAAAGGGTCGGCGCCGCGAAGTCCCGGAAGACGTCGTCGAACAGGCGGTTCATCTCACGGTGCAGGGTGAACAGCGGGCTGGCCGCCTCCTGGCTTGCGGGAAGATTGCGGTCCCGGTCGCTGGTCCGGGTCCATGGCACGAGATCACGCACGTTCATCACATTCTCCTTTCTGCACGAGCGTCGGTTCCGGGGCGGTCGCCCCGGAACCCTTGATCATCAAGGACTGGCCTTAGGCCGCCTGGCGGTCCGACTTGTCGTCGCCAATGCGCTTGGGCTCCGAGGATCCGCCGGGCGCGCCGATCTCGATGCGTCGGGGCTTGAGGGCCTCTGGCACCTCGCGCGCCAGGTCGATCGACAACAGGCCGTCGGCGTGTTGCGCCGATTTGACCACCACGTAGTCGGCCAGTTCGAAGCGGCGCTCGAAGTCACGGCCGGCGATGCCGCGGTGCAGATAGGTGTGGCCCTCGTCGCCGCTTGTCCTGCGGCCGGACACGATCAGCAGGTTCGGCTGCGCGGTCAGCTCCAGCTCGTCGGCCTTGAATCCGGCCGTCGCCAGGGTGATCCGATAGGCGTCCTCGCCGATCTTCTCGATGTCATAAGGCGGATAGGTTCGATCTCCCTCGCTCCTCATCGCGGTTTCGATGAGGTCCGCCATGCGGTCGACGCCGATCACCGACCGGTAAAGCGGGGAGAAATCATATGCCGTTCTCATTTCCATCTCCTCGAACGAGCAAGTTGGACCTGAGAGGCGCCCGGAAGCACGGACGCCTCCTGACCGCCGGACCCTCGAGTGGCATCCGGCGCCTACCGAGTTAGAAAGCGTGTTTTCGGCTTCAAGAGGGGGCGCGCGAAATTTTTCGAGCGCCGGAAGTAGGTTTGGCGGCGCCCGTCCTCGGGCAAAACCTAGGATGTCTTCGCCTCGCTGCCGGCCAGTTGATCGCGCAGTTCCTGGAAGTCGGCCAGGAGGCCCACGCAGGTTTCGATCTGCTCCTTGGCGGCCAGGGTGTCGCCCTTCTGCATGGCGACGACGCTGCGGCTCACGCTGGCGATGGCCGACGCCAAGGTCTCCAGCGCAGTGATGATCAGTTTCTCGTTCATCGAGGTCGCGCCTGGTCCCACCGATCCAGTTGCGCCAGCGCGTCGAGAACATCGCTGAGCGGTGCGGGCGCCTCCGTGCCCCAGAGCCAGCGCAGGGTCGGATGATCCTCGACCGCCGAAGCGTCGGACGCCCAGGACGACAGGATCGCCCGCTTCTCGGACGGTTCAAGCAACGGGTCCTTGAGAACCTCGCTAGGATGTCGAAAGCCCACGGCGGGCCGCAGCAGCTTCTCCAGGACCGCGCCCAGGCCTTGGAAAGGAACAGAAGGCTCGGTGTTCGCGAGCATAGGCGTCTCCCTCGGGTTCATATCCTCCGGGCGGAGGGCCCGAAGGCGTCGATCGGGAAGGTCCCGCCATCGCCTTCATGGCGCGGCGGAACCCTGACGACAAAATGCCGGCGCGGCGCGCCACGTTCCCGTCGAGATCTCCGGTCGGCTACGGCCGGCCGGGCCAGGTCTGCGCCACCGGCGTCGTCGTACTCAATGGAGCGAGATGACACCGTTCACCGCCCGCCATTCGGTAGGCCCGATCAGGCGCTGGTGGGCGACCTGCACCGAGTGTAGCGCCGCCTCGATCTCACGCCGCCAGTGATCGAGGAAGCCCTGCAGCACCGGAAAGCGCGGCGCCAGGTCGTAGTCCTGCCAGACATAGAGCTGCAGCAGGCTCGGATGGTCGAGGCGATAGTAATGGATCTCGGCCGTCGTCAGGCCGTAGCCGTCCAGTTGCTTGAGAAGGTCGCGGTTCATGGCGGCGCCTCAGGCTTGGGATTTCGAGGCGCGGGGCGCGGCGATGGGTTCTGGGAAACGGGCGCGGGACACGACGGCCTCCTGTACTTGACTCCTTCTGGCGCAACGGCGATGGCCGTCCGCGGCTCCCAGGATGTTGTGGCGCTCGTGATATCGTCAAGGGGGGGCGGCGCAGAAGAGCCGGGCAACTTCAATGCGTTGCACGCGCGACGAAAATTTTCGCAAGGCGCCTCTTGAAGCCGTCTCGACGCCGCCTAGCTTGGCGTTTGTCCGCTGGTCGACAGACCGGCGGGCCCGTCACATTCCGTTTTGCATCTGGAGGTTATGCATGCATTTCCGCCCCTTGCACGACCGTGTGGTCGTCCGCCGCATCGAGGCCGAGGAGAAGACCTCGGGCGGCATCATCATCCCCGACTCCGCCAAGGAAAAGCCGCAGCAGGGCGAGGTGGTCGCCGTGGGCCCCGGCGCCCGCGACGAAGCCGGCAAGCTGGTCGAGCTGTCCCTCAAGCCCGGCGACCGCGTCCTGTTCGGCAAGTGGTCCGGCACGGAGGTCAAGATCGACGGCGAGGACCTGCTGATCATGAAGGAGAGCGACATCCTGGGCGTGCTTGAGACCGAGGCGACGCTCAAGAAGGCCGCCTGAGCCCCACCCCAACCCCATTCACTGACAGCCCAACCGAGAGGAGTAGGAACCATGGCTGCCAAGGAAGTGAAGTTCTCGTCGGACGCCCGCGACCGCATGCTGCGCGGCGTCGACATCCTGGCCGATGCTGTGAAGGTCACCCTGGGCCCCAAAGGCCGCAACGTCGTCATCGACAAGAGTTTCGGCGCCCCCCGCATCACCAAGGACGGCGTCAGCGTCGCAAAGGAAATCGAACTGAAGGACAAGTTCGAGAACATGGGCGCGCAGATGCTGCGCGAAGTGGCCTCCAAGACCAACGACCTGGCCGGCGACGGCACCACGACCGCCACGGTCCTGGCCCAGGCCATCGTCCGCGAAGGCTCCAAGGCCGTGGCCGCCGGCATGAACCCGATGGACCTCAAGCGCGGCATCGACCTGGGGGTCAGCGCCGTGGTGGCCGACCTCAAGAGTCACGCCCGCAAGATCAGCGCCAATACCGAGATCGCCCAGGTCGGCACCATCTCGGCCAATGGCGACGAGGAGATCGGGCGGATTCTGGCCGAAGCCATGGAGAAGGTCGGCAACGAGGGGGTGATCACCGTCGAGGAGGCCAAGAGCCTGGCCACCGAACTGGAAGTGGTCGAGGGCATGCAATTCGACCGTGGCTATATCAGCCCGTATTTCGTGACCAACAATGACAAGCTGCGCGTCGAGCTGGACGATCCTTACATCCTGATCCACGAGAAGAAGCTCTCGAACCTGGCGGCCCTGGTGCCGCTGCTGGAGAAGGTCGTGCAGTCGGGCCGGCCGCTGCTGATCATCGCCGAGGACGTCGAGGGCGAGGCCTTGGCCACCCTGGTGGTCAACAAGCTGCGTGGCGGCCTGAAGGTCGCGGCGGTCAAGGCCCCGGGCTTTGGCGATCGCCGCAAGGCCATGCTCGAGGACATCGCGGTGCTGACCGCCGGCAACGTCGTCTCCGAAGAGCTGGGGACCAAGCTGGAGACCGTCGCCGTCGAAATGCTGGGCCGCGCCAAGAAGGTGACGATCGACAAGGACAACACCACGATCGTCGATGGGGCCGGCCAGCGCGGCGAGATCGAAAGCCGTGTCGCCCAGATCCGTCGCCAGATCGAGGACACCACCTCCGACTATGACCGTGAAAAGCTGCAGGAACGCCTGGCCAAGCTGGCTGGCGGCGTGGCCGTGGTGCGCGTCGGCGGGGCCACCGAGGTCGAGGTCAAGGAGAAGAAGGACCGCGTCGACGACGCGCTGCACGCCACCCGCGCCGCGGTGGAGGAAGGCATCCTGCCGGGCGGCGGCGTCGCCCTGCTGCGCGCCCTCAAGGCGTTGGACAAAGTGACGCCCGCCAATGACGACCAGAAGGCGGGTGTGGACATCGTGCGCCGCGCCCTGCAAGCCCCGGCCCGCCAGATCGTCGCCAACGCCGGCGAGGACGCCTCCTATGTGGTCGGCAAGCTGCTCGAAAAGTCCGACTACGGCTGGGGCTTCAACGCTGCCACGGGCGAGTACCAGGACCTGATTCAGGCGGGCGTCATCGACCCGGCCAAGGTCGTGCGCACCGCTCTGCAGGACGCCGCCTCGGTGGCCTCGCTGTTGATCACCACCGAGGCGCTGATCGCCGAGGCGCCGAAGGAAGAAAAGGCCGCGCCGGCTGCGGCGATGGACTACTGATCGGCGGGATTCTCCGCCGGATCAACCATGGGGCGTCGCGCAGGCGGCGCCCCTTTTTGTGATCATTGAATGGCTATCCGCGACCAGGTTTCCTCGTGCGACTTCGCTAGTTCGACTCGCGGCGAGCCCGTTCTGAGGTCAGGTTTCTGGGCCGATCCCAGAAGCCAATTGGCGAATGTCCGGTGGGAATACCGATCCAAGTCGTGTCGATTTTCCACCTTCAATTTCCTACCTTGAACGTCGCGTTCCTGGAGTGGCGCTTGGGTCCGGTTGTGGCGCTGAACGGCATCTCGATCGCTCCGGAAGATCGCCTGTTTCATTAGGATCGATCGGCGCCCAGGCCCGGCGATCATCCGGGGCTTGGCGCCCGCTCCCTTGGTGAGCTGCCGTAGGCCGGCGCTTGGACCGTCAGGTCATGATCGGGCGCTGAGGACTAGCCCGTCCTGAAGCCAGGCGCCCAGAAGACCGCCAACCCGCTCGACGGTTCGCTCGGTATCATCGGGGTCGCCAAGCTGTTCGCACAACTGGGCAAACGCGCAGCCGTCCAGCACCCTTAGCAGGGCCAGTCGTTCGAAGGCGTCGATCGTTCTGTAGCGGGGCGACAGGCCCTGTCTCCAGACGCGGATCGCGGCCGGTGCGGGCAGGCGCTCAACCGCGGGAGGCGTCTGCCCCTCCGTGAGTGCGCCCCAGATGGCGGCGCTGTTGGTCGCGACCGCGCCGATCGTCAGGGTCGGTGACAAGGTCAGGACGGCGCTTTCCCAATCCACCTGGGCCAGCGCCTCTGGGGTGATCGGGTCAGCGTCCGGGCCGTCGAAGGCGCGGCGCAGGCTCCAGTCCAGCCAGGCCAGTTCGGCCACCTCCGGATCGTCGGGGTAGAGCCCCGCCAGGGTTTGGGGAAAGTCTTCGCCATAGGCGTCCAGTGTCCAGCCTCTGGGCGGGTGGGCCGCGATATGGCTGATCGCGGCGGCGTCGAAACCATCGTCACCCAGCCATGACCAAGTCTGCTCGAAAGTGTCGCGCAGGCAGGCGACCAATTGGGCGCGATAGGCATGTCGATAGACAGCGAGACCGGCCTCGCCGTTGGCCGCGACGGCTTCTGGGCGATCGGCCTTGTTCGCCAGGATGTGGTCGCGCAGGCCGCGCTGAATCGACAGCAGGCTCATGCGGCGCGCTCCAAGCCGCCGGCGCGGGCTCGCGCAATGTCGAGTTCGGTCAGCAACTCACCGAGGGGAGGAATGTCGTCGTCGCGCTCGATCATCGTCGCCACCGGGCCAAAGCGATGGCAGGCGATGTCGTAGAGCGCCCAAACGGGATCGGGAACCGGCTGATCATGGGTGTCGATCAGCAGATCCCGCCCCTGGCTGTGGCCGGCAAGGTGGATCTGGCGCACCCGGTCGACCGGCACGCCGGCGATATAGGCGGCGGGATCGAAGCCATGGTTGGTTCCGCTGACATAGATGTTGTTGATGTCGAGCAGCAGCGAGCAGCCGGTGGCCTCGCACATCCTGGCCATGAAGCCGTGCTCGGTCATCTCGTCGCCTTCAAACGTCAGATAGCTGGAGGGGTTCTCCAGCAGGATCGGTCGCTCGAGGACATCCTGGACGCGGGCGATGTTGGCGCAGACCACTTCCAGCGCCTCCTCGGTGTAGGGCAGGGGCAGCAGGTCGTGGGAATTGAAGCCTTCCAGGCCGGTCCAGCACAGATGGTCGGACACCCACAGCGGATCGACGCGATCGACCAGGATCTTGAGGCGGCGCAGATAGTCCGGTTTCACGCCATCGGCCGAGCCGATCGACATCGACACGCCGTGCATCGCCACCGGATGACGCTCGCGCACGGCGTCCAGCACGTACAGTGGCCGACCGCCGCGAACCATGAAGTTCTCGGAGATCACCTCGACGAAATCGACGGGGACCTCGCGCTCGAGAAAGTCCGCGTAGTGGGGCGGACGCAGGCCCAGGCCGAAACCCTCGAAGGGCGCGATCACACGGTCGGACATGTCGTCATCCTGGACAAGAGCGGGGCGGACGTGGCCCAGCCGGCGAGGGCCGGCCGGGCCTGCGCGCATTACTGGGGGGCGGTCAGCGAGCCGCCGGCCTTGACGCACGCCTTGCTGGTCATGGCCTTGAAGCCCTGGCCCTTGCAGTCGTTCAGGCCCTTGCAGTCGTTCTTGGCGGTCTTGCAGTCCGAGGTGCCCTTGCAGGTGTTGACGCCATAGCAGTGGACCTTCTCGGCGGAGGCCTTGGGGGCGGCGGAGGCTTGGGTGGCGGCGACCATGCTGGTCATGGCGAACAGGGCGGCGGCCGAGGCGATCGTGGCGGATTTGAAGTTGGTCATGGGGCGTTTCCGGGTTGATGAGGCCAGACCGCTGATCGGCCCGACATCAACCCATTCGCGAGAGCTTGGCTTTCGGTTACAGGCCGGGCGCCGGAAATTTCTCAGGAACCGTCGCGCGCCATATTTTCCGGAGGGCGTAACCTCGGCCATTCGACGCGCGAATGGCCTTGTGTGGCCTCGAAGTTCCCGCTCCCCCCAGCGGAGGCCGCCCGGGCGGCGGCTGGCTCTGTTTCCTTGCCGGTCGCCGTCCGCCGTTTCTTAAGCCGGCCATAGGGGGAAGGGGAGCAAGCTTGGTCGATGATGCGATCCTCAGTCCTGACGGCGGCCTCCTTGCTCGCCCTGGCCGGCGCCGCGCCGCGCGCAGCCCGCGCCGCAGATCTGCTTTCGAGGGACGCGTTCTCGGGCGTGATCATCGCCGGGCCATCGATGGGTTCGGGCGAAGCGTCCTGGCTCAAGGGCGGCCTGGGCAAGCTGCAGACCGGCGGAGATCAGGTCCGGGTCGAGGGCTCGGCGATCATGGCCTGGCGAGGAAGCTTCAGCGAGCGCATCGGCGCTCTGGTGTCCGCGGACGCCCAGTCCCTGGCCAATCGCGCCGTCGGGCTCGACGAGGCCTATGTGACGCTGCGGCCAGCACCGGGCGCCGCTCTGGGTCTGTCCGGGCGCGCGGGCCTGTTCTTCCCGCCCGCTTCACTGGAGCACGACGGGACCGAATGGTCCCTGGCCCGCTCCCTGACGCCATCGGCGATCGACAGTTGGATCGCCGAAGAGGTCAAGGTGGCGGGCGCGGAGGTGACCTTGCGCGGCGCCGTTGCAGGCCACCCGATCGGCGCCACCGTCGCCGCCTTCCAGGGCAATGACACCTCCGGAGCCTTGCTGACATTTCGGGGCTGGGCGCTGCACGATCTGCGCGCCAATCTGGGCGGAACCTTCAAGCTTCCGACCGTGCCGGCGATGTTTTCTGGCAAGCAGGCGCAAGCCACGCGGCCGGTCGACGAGGTCGATGGACGCTGGGGCGGCTATGTCCGGCTGGACTATGCGCCGTCCCAGACCTTGGCGCTGAGCCTGTTCGGCTATGACAACAACGGCGACCGCACGACCGTGACGAACGGCCAGTATGCTTGGCGAACGCGCTTCGCGCAGGTCGCCGCGCGTTGGACGCCGGACGCCAACACCGAGGTCTTGGTGCAGGCCATGACCGGCGAGACCGCGATGGGCGTCGCGGTCAACGGCCGCGAGCCGGCCGACGTCGGCTTCGCCGCCGCCTATGGGCTGGTGTCACGAACCCTGAAGACCGGAACCGCCACGGTGAGGCTGGATCAGTTCTCGGTCAGCGACCGCACTTTCAAGGCGCTGGACAACAACGCCGAGCACGGCTGGGCGGCCACGGCGGCCTGGTCGCTCGCCGTCCGCGAAGGATCCGAGATCGTGCTGGAGGCCATCGCCGTCCATAGCGTCCGCCAGGATCGTTCACGCTTCGGCGAGGCCGCTCGCCAGGACAGCGTCCGGGGGCGAGCGGCGTTCCGCACCAGCTTCTAGACTGAGATATTGACGCGAGAGCCTGCGGCGATGACGACGGGCGGTCCTGTTGGAGCCCTGTCGGCGAAGACGCTGAGCTGGCCGCCAAACGTCACCGCGGCCTGGCCTTCGTAGGTTGGGTCGAAGGACCGGGCGGCGGTGCGCTCTATGGCGTCTGGACGATTCTTGGCGTTGATCCCGAACGGACCATCCTTGGGATGGGCCGGATCGATGTGCTTCTTGGCATTGTCGACGTCCGTGCAGTTCTTGCACGAGAAGCCGTTGACGTTGACCGGGGTTGGATAGTCGCCGCTGATCGCCATGATTGTCCCCTGTTCCATGACCATATTCGCTGGGGAAGGCGTAATGGTTACAGGCGCAGGCGAAATTCTGAACCGGCGACCGTAGGCGAAATTGTCACCCTGAGCCAAACCCGCGAACGTCGCCTTGTCGGAGGTGCGCTAACGGCGCCTCGTGGCGCGATTGACGCGAAATATCGCGATGGTGCGCCTGTTGCCGGTCGCGCCGCGCCGACGAGGCGTCGGCCGGCGGCGCGGACCTGCGGGTCAGGCGGCGGGTCGCAGGAAGGCCAGGCGCTCGTCGGTTCTGCCGGGCACGATCTGGGCGATTTCCGCTGTCACGACGCCCGCCGCGACGAAGGGATCGTCCTGGACCCTGGATTCGATTTCAGCGCGCGTCGCGCCATGGGCGACGATCATGCCGCCCGCGGCGGGCTGAAGGCTCCCGACCAGCAGAAACACTCCGTCTTCGAAGCCCTTCCTGATCCAGGCGTTGTGGTCATCCATCAAGGACGGCGCGCGACTCTTGTCGGCGAAACGTAGGGTGATCACGAACATTGGCGTTCCTCCAGGGAAGGGGGCTCAGGAAGGTTTGGCGCCTGAGCGTCAAGCCAGGCTTTCAGGTCGGCGACCTCACGGCGAATGAAGGCCTCGTCCTTGAAGGCCGTGGCGAGCGTGGCGACGCCCTGGCTGCGCATCAGCGCGTGCATGGCCAGCGCGTCCGCCGCGTCGGCCCGGCCCAGCGCCGCAAACTGAAGCTTCAGCCAATCGCGGAAGAGCCCGAAGAGACCCGTGCTCGCCGCCGCCGCCGGGTGGTCGAGCTTGGAAAGCTCGGCGCAAAGCGTTCCCACGGGGCAGCCATGGCCCATGATCTTGGTTCGGTTTTCGATAAGGATCTCAATGAAGCTTCGAATGCGATCGGCGGGCAGCGGACTTGTGCGTTCCCACGACGCGAGCATGGCCGAGGTGTTGACCAGCCGCAGCTCGATCACCGCGTCGAGGATCTCGTCCTTGGTTCGGAAGTGATAATAGAAGTTGCCCCTCGACAGGCCGGTGGCCGAGGCGATGTCGCCAAACGTGGTGGCCTCGAAGCCGCGCTCGTAGAACAGGCGATCGGCCGCTTCGACAATCTGCGCTCTCGTATCGGCGGCTGACACCTTGTCCTCCATGCTGCGTCACGACCTAGGACAAATGACCTAGAGAGTCTAGGTCATTTGTCCTAGGCGCTGCTTCATCGGCGATTTCTTTGTCGCCTCGCTGCAGGCCCTTTGTGAATGGAGCGAAAAATGTGATCGCCGCCATCGCGGACGCTCCGCTAGCCGCGACGGCGCGAGCATTTCGAGGCCTTCGCCGGGCAGGGCGCTGAAACTTGGCTCACGGAAGGCTGGGGCACAACCTCGGCGCTCGCGCTTTCGAGGATGCCGCCGCTTAAGGCGCATCGCGCCTTGAGCCGTCTTTTGGCGTCTCTTCGGGGCGTTGGCGCCGGACCGACATGCCGTCAGGTTCTCTTTCGTAGCCGTTGTTTTCTCCAGCGATTTGGTCGTTGAGGCTGGGCCGAACGCGGTCTTCTTACTCGTCCCCGTGAACAACGGGGATGCGCCGTGGAGCCTTCCAAGCCTGATCTGGAGATGTCGCGCAGCCATCGCATGCTGCGCACGGCCCTGGGCTCGCTGCTGCTCGCGCGGCTGGAAGATCCCGGCGTCGCGGAGGTCATGCTCAACCCGGACGGGGCGGTGTGGATCGACCGGTTCGATGTGGGCTTGCGGCCCGCCGACCTGTCGCTGAGCCCCGCCGACGGCGAGCGGATCATCCGCCTGGTCGCCCATCACGTCGGGGCCGAAGTCCATGCCGGCCGGCCGCGCCTGGCCGCCGAGCTGCCGGGCGGCGGCGAGCGCTTCGAGGGCCTGCTGCCGCCCCTGGTCTCGGGCCCGACCTTCTCGCTGCGCAAGCCGGCCAGCGTGGTCTTTCCCCTCGGCGCCTATGTCGAGCAGGGCGTCATGCGCGCCGAACAAGCCAGGGCGCTGGCCGATGCGGTTCTTGAGCGCCGCAACATTCTGGTCGTGGGGCCCACCTCCAGCGGCAAGACCACCCTGGTCAACGCCTTGCTCTTCGAGGTCGCGACGCTGGACGAGCGCGTCGTCCTGATCGAGGACGTGCGCGAGCTGCAGTGCCCGGCGCGCAACCTGGTGGCCCTGCGCACCAAGGAGGGCGTGGCCAGTCTCGCCGACCTCGTGCGCTCGTCCCTGCGCCTGCGGCCCGACCGGATCATCATCGGCGAGGTGCGGGGCGCCGAGGCGCTGGACCTGATCAAGGCCTGGGGCACGGGCCACCCGGGGGGCGTGGCCACCCTGCACGCCGGCTCGGCCCTGGGCGCGCTGCTGCGCCTGGAGCAGCTGATCCAGGAGGCGGTGGTCACCGTGCCGCGCGCCCTGATCGCCGAAACCATCGACCTGGTCGCCGTTATCGCCGGCCGCGGCCGGCAGCGCCGCCTGGTCGATCTCGTCCGCCTATGGGGCCTTGGCTCCGACGGCGCCTACCAGCTCAGCCCCGCCTGCCCCCCAGAAGAGGAGATTGCCTGATGCCCGCCCAATCCGTGCGTTCCTTGCGCGCGCGCCTGCTGTCCGGATCGATGCTCGATCCCTTGGGTCACATCGCCCGGTTGGCGCCGCTGACCCTCGTCGCGCTGCTGACCAGTCGGTCAGCCCAGGCCGCCGGCTCGTCCATGCCCTGGGAGGAGCCGCTGCAGCGGATCCTGGAGTCGATCGAGGGGCCGGTCGCCAAGATCATCGCGGTGATCATCATCATCGTCACCGGCCTGACCCTGGCCTTCGGCGACACCTCCGGCGGCTCGCGCAAGCTGATCCAGATCGTCTTCGGGCTCTCGATCGCGTTTGCCGCCTCAAGCTTCTTCCTGTCGTTCTTCTCGTTCGGCGGCGGGGCGGTCATCTGATGTCGGGCGATCGCGCCGCCGCCTTCGCCGCGCCCGTCTATCGCGCGCTGACCGAGCCGATGCTGCTGGCCGGCGCGCCGCGCGCGATCGCCCTGGTCAACGGCACCCTGGCCGCCGCCCTGGGCCTTGGCCTGCGGCTGTGGCTGGTCGGCGTCGGGGTCTGGCTGGCCGGCCACGGCCTGGCCGTCTGGGCCGCCCGTCACGACCCGATGATCTTCGACGTCGGCCGCCGGCACGTGCGCGTGCCTGCGCGGCTGGGGGTCTAGCGATGCTGGACCTTCGCGAATACGCCCGTCGGCCCAAGGTCCTCTGCGACTACCTGCCTTGGGCGGCGCTGGTCGCCCCGGGCGTGGTGCTCAACAAGGACGGCGCCTTCCAGCGCACCGCCGGCTTCCGAGGGCCCGACCTGGAGTCGGTCGGGGCCGCGGAGGTCGCCGCCGTCGCCGCGCGGCTCAACAGCGCGCTGCGCCGCCTGGGCTCGGGCTGGGCGATCTTCGTGGAGGCCCGCCGCGACCCGGCCATGGCCTATCCCGATGGGGTCTTTCCCGATCCGGTCTCGGCCCTGGTCGACATCGAGCGCCGCCAGGCCTTCCTGCGGGAAGGCGCGCACTTCGAGAGCCGCTACTTCCTGACCCTGGTCTACCTGCCGCCGGCGGAGCGCACCGGGCGGCTGGAGAGCCTCTTCGTCGAGGGGCGCGCCCGCGCCGACATCGACTGGCGCGCCCAGCTCGCCGGCTTCGTCGATCGGTCCGACCGGCTGCTGGCGCTGATCCAGGGCCTGGCCCGCGAGGCCGCCTGGCTGGACGATGCGGCGACCTTGAGCTTCCTGCACGGCGCGGCGACCACCCGCCGCCAGGACCTGCGCGTTCCCGAAACCCCGATGCATCTGGACGCCCTGGTGGCGACGCAGCCGCTGGAGGGCGGGCTCGAACCGCGCCTGGGCGGGGCGCATCTGCGGGTCCTGACGATGGTCGGCTTTCCGAGCCAGACGCTCCCCGGGCTGCTCGACGACCTCAATCGCCTGGCCTTCGCCTATCGCTGGTCGACCCGCGCGATCTGTCTCGACAAGGCCGACGCCAACCGCCTGATCGGCAAGATTCGGCGCCAATGGTTCGCCAAGCGCAAGTCGATCGGCGTCCTGCTGCAGGAAGCCCTGACCCAGCAACCCTCGGCCCTGGTCGACAGCGACGCGGCCAACAAGGCCGGGGAAGCCGACCTGGCGCTGCAGGATCTCGGCGGCGACCTTGTTTCCTACGCCTATGTCACGGCCAGCCTGGTCGTGTGGGACGAGGACCCGGATCTGGCCGACGCCAAGCTGGCGCTCGCCGAGAAGGTCGTCGCCGGCCGGGATTTCTCGATCATCAGGGAGCGGATCAACGCCGTCGAGGCCTGGCTGGGGACCCTGCCGGGCCAGGTCTACGCCAACGTCCGCCAGCCGCCGCTGTCGACCCTGAACCTGGCGCACATCGCGCCGCTGTCGGCGGTCTGGGCCGGGCCTTCGTTCAACCCGCACCTGGGCGGTCCGCCGCTGCTGATGGCCAAGACCGAGGGCTCCACGCCGTTTCGGCTGTCGCTGCACGCCGGCGACGTGGGTCATACCCTGGTGGTGGGCCCGACCGGGGCCGGCAAGAGCGTCCTCTTGGCGCTGCTGGCCCTGCAGTTTCGGCGCTATGGCGGGGCGCGGATCGTCGCCTTCGATTTCGGCGGGTCGATCCGGGCGGCGGCCCTGGGCATGGGCGGCGTCTTCCATGACCTGGGCGGGGTCTTGCGCGACGCCGAGCAAGCGCCCGTCGCCCTGCAGCCGCTGTCGCGGGTCGACGATCCGGCCGAGCGCGTGTGGGCGGCCGAATGGATCGCGGTCCTGCTGGCCGGGCAGGGCGTCGTCGTCACCCCGACCGTGCGTGATCACGTCTGGTCGGCGCTGGCGAGCTTGGCCTCGGCGCCGACCGAGGAGCGGACCCTGACGGGCCTTGTGGCGCTGTTGCCCACCCTGGATCTGAAGAGCGCCTTGACCCCCTACACCCTGGCCGGACCTTGGGGTCGGCTGCTGGACGCCGATGTCGAGGCGCTGGCCGCCGGCGCGGTGCAGGCCTTCGAGACCGAAGGCCTTCTGGGCACGCCGGCCGCCTCGGCGGTCTTGGCCTATCTCTTCCACCGGATCGAACGCGACCTCGACGGTCGGCCGACCCTGATCCTGATCGACGAAGGCTGGCTGGCGCTCGATGACGCCGCCTTCGGCGCCCAATTGCGCGAGTGGCTCAAGACCCTGCGCAAGAAGAACGCCTCGGTCGTCTTCGCCACCCAGTCCCTGACCGATATCGACGCCAGTCCGATCGCCCCGGTGATCGTCGAAAGCTGCCCGACACGGATCTTCCTGCCCAATCCGCGCGCCCTCGAACCGCAGTCCGCCGCGATCTATGCCCGCTTTGGCCTTAGCGATCGGCAGGTCGAGATCCTCAGCCAGGCCACGCCCAAGCGCGACTACTACGTCCAGTCACGGGCCGGCGAGCGCCTGTTCGACCTTGGGCTGGGGCCGATCGCCCTGGCGTTCTGCGCCGCCGCCTCCAAGACCGACCAAGCCGACATCGCCCAGGTCCTGGCCGACCACGGCCCGGACGACTTCGCGGCCGCCTGGCTGCGTCGTCGTGGTCTGCCCTGGGCCGCCGACCTCCTGCCGTCCATCACCCTCCCGGAGTCCTCGCGATGAGTGTTTCCCGACGCCTCTCCCGTCGCCGCATGGCGGCGCTGCTCTGCGGCGCGGCCGTGCTCGCGGCCGTGCCCGGCCTGGCCCCTTCGGCCCTGGCCCAGGTCGCCGTCTACGATCCCAGCAACTACGCCCAGAACGTCTTGCAGGCCGCCCGGGCGCTGCAGCAGATCAACAACCAGATCACCAGCCTGCAGAACCAGGCCCAGATGCTGGTCGGCCAGGCGCGCAACCTCGCCAGTCTGCCGTACTCGTCGCTATCGGCGCTGCAGGACCAGGTCGCCGCCACCCAGGCCCTGCTCGGGCAGGCCCGGGCCCTGGCCTACAATGTCCAGGACATCCAGGACGCCTTTCATCGCCGCTACGACGTGGCCGACCTGCTGGCCACCGACGCGGACCTGGCCGCGCGCGCCGAGGCGCGCTGGACCACCTCGGTGGCCGGGTTCGAGGACGCCCTGAAGGTGCAGGCCGGGGTGGTCGGCGGCCTGGAGACCAGCCGCGGCGAGATGCAAAGCCTGGTGTCGGCCAGCCAGGGGGCCAGCGGCGCGCTGCAGGCGGCCCAGGCCGGCAATCAGCTCCTGGCTTTGCAGGCCCAGCAGCTTTCGGCCCTGACCGCGGTCGTGGTGGCCAATGGCCGGGCCGAAGCACTGGAGGCGGCCGACCGCGCCGCCGCGCGCGCCGACGCCAAGGCCCGCTTTTCCAAGTTCATGGGAGCCACGCCCCAGCCATGAACCGGTCCCTCGTCTGGGGGACCACACTGATCGTTCTGCTTGGGATCGCCGCCCTGGCGGGCAGGGCGTCCCAGGCTCCTATCCAGGCTCAAGCGGCGGCGCCGTCGCGCATGATCGAGAGCGAGCTCGCGCGCTGCCGAACGGCCGGGCAGGACGATGAGGCCTGCCGTGCGGCTTGGGCCGCGGCCCGGGAGCACTTCTTCGGCCGGCCGGCGTCATGAGCGACACCGGCGTCATCGACCGGATGCTGGACGTCTACACCCAGCATGTCGACAGCGGTTTTGGCCTGCTCGGCGGCGAGGTCGCGTTCCTCTCCACCACCCTGGTCGCCATCGACATGACCCTGGCGGCGCTGTTCTGGGCCTGGGCCCAGGACGACGTCACCGCGCGCCTGGTCAAGAAGACGCTCTATGTCGGCTTCTTCGCCTTCCTGATCGGCAACTTCCACGCGCTGAGCCTGATTGTGCTCAAGAGCTTCTCGGGCCTTGGCCTGAAGGCCTCGGGCGCGGGGATTTCGGCGGACGACTTCCTACGGCCCGGAAAATTGGCGGCGCTCGGGATCTCCTCGTGCAAGCCGATCCTGCAGGCGGCCAGCGAGCTGGGCGGCTTTCCCGGCTTCTTCGAGAACATCGTCCAGATCGTGATCCTGCTGGCCGTGGCCCTGCTGGTCATCGTCGCCTTCTTCGTGATCGCGGTGCAGATCTTCGTGGTCCTGATCGAGTTCAAGCTGGCCACCCTGGCCGGGTTCGTCCTCGTGCCGTTTGGCCTGTTCGGCCGCACCGCCTTTCTGGCCGAACGCGTCCTGGGCGCGGTCATCGCCTCGGGGGTCAAGGTTATGGTCCTGGCGGTGATCGTCGGGATCGGCTCGAGCCTCTTCTCCGAATTCAACAGCGCTTCGGCCGGCCAGCCGACCCTCGAGGAGGTCCTGGCCATGGCCCTGGCGGCCTTGACCCTGCTGGGCCTGTCGATCTTCGGGCCGGGCATCGCCTCGGGCCTGGTCTCGGGCGCGCCGCAACTGGGCGCCGGCGCGGCGGTGGGAACGGGCCTGACCGTGGCGGGCATGGCCATGGTCGGGGTCGGCGCGGCGCAGATGGTCGCGCGCGGCGGAGCCGGCCTGGCGTCGACGGCGTCGGCCGGCGGGGCTATGGGGCCGCGTCCCGGACCCGACGCGCCGGCGCCGACCGGCGGGGGACCTGGCCCAGGCCCTGGCTCGGGCGGCGCTGGGGAACAACGCGGCGGCTCGGCGTCTGGCGGTTCCAAGCCGTCGGGCGACGGCGATCCTGGCCCCGGCGCGCCGCCGGCGAACGCCGCCGCGGGGCAGGGCGGCGAGGCGCCCGACTGGGCGCGCGACCTCAAGCAGCAGCAGGCCCTGGCGCACGGGGCGAGCCTGGCCGCCCACGGCCTGGCCAGCGGTGACGACCACAGCGGCGGCGCAAGTCCTTCTCTCTCGGAGCAAAGCTGATGAACCCGTTCAAGGGTCCCTCGCGCCTGGGCGCGACACCCGTTCCTGAAACCCCCTACCAGCGCGCCGGCCAGGCCTGGGACCAGCGTATCGGTTCGGCCAGGGTCCAGGCGGCCAACTGGCGGCTTGTGGCCCTGGGCCTCCTGGCCAGCAACATGGTCCAGTCCGGCGGCATGATTTGGCAAGCCGCGCGCGGCACCGTTATCCCCTGGGTCGTGGAGGTCGACCGTCTGGGCCAGACCCTGGCGGTAGGCCCGGCCGTGCGAGGCTATCGCCCGCCCGACCCGGTGATCGCCTGGGCCCTGTCGCGGTTCGTCGAGAACACCCGCGCCTTGCCGGCCGACCCGGTGGTGCTGGGCCAGAACTGGCGGCGGGCCTACGACTTCGCCGACGCGGCGGGGGCGGCGGCGCTGTCGGACCATGCGCGCGGGGCCGATCCCTTCGCGCAGGTCGGCAAGGCCCAGGTCGCGGTCGACGTCACCAATGTGGTGCGCGCCTCGCCCGACAGCTTTCGCCTGGCCTGGGTCGAGCGGCGCTATGTCGACGGCCAGCTGGTCTCGACCCAGCGCTGGAGCGCGATCCTGACCCTGGTCATCGCCGCGCCGACCTCGCCCGACGCCTTCGTGAAAAATCCCTTCGGGATCTTCGTTCACGCCATCTCCTGGTCGCGGGAGTACGGCGCATGAGCCGGCCCTTCCTGATCGCCGCGCTTGTGGGCCTGATGGCGCCGGCGGCTGGCCAGGCGTGGCCGAGCGCCAGGCGGGCCGAGCCGCCGCAGGCGTTGGCGGCCGTCGAGTTCCTGTTTTCCGAAGGCGGCGTCTATGACCTGGTGGCCGCGCCGGGCCACGTCACCGACATCGTGCTGGAGCCGGGCGAGGCCCTGGTCGAGACCAATCCGATCGCCGCCGGCGACACCGTGCGCTGGGTGATCGGCGACACCGCCAGCGGCGAGGGCGAGACGCGTCGCGTCCATGTCCTGGTCAAGCCCGTGCAACCCGACCTGACATCCAACCTGATCATCAACACCAGCCGGCGCAGCTATCACCTGCGGATGCGCGCCTCGGCTCGGGCCTACCTGTCCCAGGTCGCTTGGCGCTACCCGCCGGCTGCGATGTCGAAGGCTGCGGCTGAGCCCGTCGTCGTGCTCGCGCCGCCAGTCGCGACGGCGCCCGTCCGTCTCAACTTCGACTACCGTCTCAAAGGGCGGGCGCGCTGGCGGCCGGCGCGAGTGTTCGACGACGGCGCGCGGACCTATGTCGAGTTTGGTCCAGGGGCGGCGCTGACCGACCTGCCGCCGCTCTACGTCCTGGGCGCCGATGGCAAGACCGCCGAGCTGGTCAACTACCGCGTCGACGGGCGCCGGCTGGTCGTCGATCGCTTGTTCGACCATGCCGAGCTTCGCTTTGGGCTCAAGCGGTGGGAACGCCGCGTCCGCATCGAACGCGGCGTTGGCGACCAGGAGGCCGGCCGATGACCCAGGCCGTGGATCAGGAGCAGCAGGCCATCGCCAAGACCCTTCGGCTGCGCGGACCGGCCAAGCCTGTGGCGCAGGTCTCGCGCAAGGCGCTCATGGTGACGGGCGGCCTTCTCGCGATCGGCCTGTCGGGCGCCTTGGTCTGGTCGCTGCGCGAGCGCGACAAGCCGGCGCCGCCGCCGGTCTTGCAGGCCGCGGCCCCGCCGGAGGCGGTGACGGGCCTGCCACGCGACTACCTTCAGCGTCGCCAGGCCCCGGTGCTGGGGCCGCCGCTGCCCGGCGATCTCGGGCGACCCATGCTCAGCGCCCAGCGTACGCGGGGCCTTGAGCGGTCGGCATTGTCGCCGAGCGTGACACCCGCCCTGGAGCCGACGCCGGCGCTCCCGCGACCGGCGCGGCGCCCGGCGCTCGTCGACCCTGTCGTCCAGGCCGCGGATGGCGCGCGTGCGTCAGGCCTATTCGCCGCGGCGGCCGTTCGTCGCGCCGAACCGGTCTTGCCGGCCCCGACCGCCGGGAGCGCGGCGCCCGACGAGCGCGCCACCAGCCCCGAGCGCCTTCAGGCGCCGGCCTCGCCCTATCTTCTGCAGGCCGGCTCGATCATTCCCGCCGCCTTGGTGACGGGCCTGCGGTCCGACGCGGCCGGCCTCGCGATCGCCCAGGTCAGCCAGGACGTCTACGACAGCCTGGGCCGCCACCTACTTCTGATCCCGGCGGGCGCAAAGCTAATCGGCCAGTATGAGGCGACCACCCATGTCGGCCAGAGCCGTCTGTCGGTGGCCTGGACGCGCCTGATCCTGCCGACGGGCCGCTCCATCATCCTCGACAAGCTGCCGGCGGCGGACGCCCAGGGCATGGCCGGGTTGGCCGACGGTGTCGATCGGCACGGCAAGGCGGTGCTCGCCGCCGCCGCGCTCAGCACGGTCTTGGCGATCGGCGCGGAAGCTGGCCAGTCAAGCGGGGGCGATGACCTGGAGCGGGCGATCCGCCGCGGCGCCGGCCAGTCGATCAGCGACGTCGGGCAACAGGCGGTGGGGCGGAGCCTGGCCTTGACGCCGACCCTGACCATCCGACCCGGCGCGCCGCTGCGGGTGTTGCTGACGCGCGATCTGGTCCTCGAACCCTATGATAGGGAGTCCGGCCAATGACCCGGTTGAAGCTGGGGCCGATCGAGGACGACACCCCGGTGAAGGTCACGGTGGAGCTGCCCGCGGCCATGCACCGCGACCTGCTCGAATATGGCAAGCAACTGGCGGCCGAGACCAATTCCAAGGTCGCCGAGCCTGGAAAGCTGATCGTGCCCATGGTCGGGCGGTTCATGGAATCGGATCGGGGTTTCACGCGCGGCCGCAAATCCCGCAAAGCCTGACCAAGCAGCGCCACCTCGCGCGTTCGAACCGCGTTGGGAGGATCAGGCTCGGCGCGCCGATACCGATTGAACCGGATGCTGGCCGCGCGCCACCTTGTTCTCCATGACCCGGCAAAGCTCAGATCCGACCAAGGCCAAGCGCCGGCTCCTCGACGGCTACCTGGTCGTCGCCGCCCAGGCCGGCGACCGCCAGGCGGCGGACCTGCTGGCGCGTCGGTATCACCGGCGGCTCATCGCCCATGCCTGGCGGCTGACCGGCGACATGGAACTCGCCAGGGACGTGGTCCAGTCCAGCTGGATGGACATCGCCCGAGGCCTGCCAGGCCTGAAGGACGAGGCGGCCTTTCCGGCCTGGGCCTATCAGATCGTCTCGCGCCGATGCGCCAGGAACATCCGCGGCCTGCAAGGCGATCGCGCCCTGGCCGGCGCCTTGAGAGAGGTCGCCCAAGAGGGGCCGACAGAGCCGCCGGAGATCGCCACGCCGCGCCTGCAAGCCGCCGTCAGGGCGCTGCCCGGACCCCTACGCGCGGCGCTGGCGCTGTTTTATTTCGACGACCTGAGCGTGGCGGAGATCGCCGTCGCGCTCGAGATCCCGGCGGGCACCGTCAAGACCCGCCTCATGCACGCTCGGCGCGCCTTGCGCGCCGTGTTGGAAGGAGACCACCATGTCTGACATCACCAAGGCCTTGCAGGACGAGGAAGACGCCCTGCTGCGCAGCATCGACGAGGATCCGGGCGCCATGGACCAGATCTCGGCCGCGATCACCGCCCGCTCCGGGGGGCTCGCCGTGATCCTCCTGATCGTCCAAACCGTTCTCTTCCTGGCCGGGGCGGGGGCGGCGTGGAAGTTCTTCAGCGCCGGCGATGTGCTCTCGGCGTTGCACTGGGGCCTGCCGGCCGCCGTCCTGCTGATCATGTCGCTGATGCTCAAGCTGGCGCTGTGGCCGGCGATGACCGCGCAGCGTCAACTACAGGTCCTCAAGCGGATCGAACTGCAGGTCCGCGCCGGACGCGCTTGAGGATGCTCGCCCCGTGTCGCCGGCCCTGGCCGGAGTCGCGGGGCGGCGCACCGATCAAGGTGGCGGGCAAAGCGCCCGACGGGCGGCTAGGGCCGGCTCGAACCGGGCAGCCGCCGCACCAGCCCGGCCATGGTCGAGCCCTGGACGACGACGGAAAACAGCACCACGACATAGGTGGTGGCCACGATCAGGTCCTTCATCGGGCCGCCCGGCAACGAGAGGGCCAGGGCGATCGAGATGCCGCCGCGCAAGGCGCCCCAGGTCAGGATCGGCACGCTGAGGCGCAAGGGCAGGCGACGACGCCAGAGCGCCAGGATCGGCGCGGTCGAGAGCAGCCGCGCTAGCAGGATCATCGGCACGGCCAGCACGCCGGCCAGCAGCAGGCCGGGGCTCCAGGACAGCGCCACGCCCTCCAGGCCGATCAGCAGGAACAGGGCGGCGTTGAGGATGTCGTCGATCAAGGACCAGAACTTCAGCAGGTAGTCCTTGGTGGTGTCGCTCATCGCCAGCGCTACCCCATGATTGCCGATCAGGAGCCCCGCCACGGCCATGGCCACAGGGCCGCTGACGTGCAGCGGGCGCGCCAGGGCGTAGCCGCCCATGACCACGGCCAGGCTGATCATCACCTCGACATTGTAGTTGTCGATCGAGCGCATGGCCCGGAACGCGACATAGCCGACCACCAGGCCCAGCAGGACGCCGCCGCCGGCTTCGTGCGCGAACAATAGCGCCGCATGGCCCAGGGTCAGCGGCGCGTGGCTGGTGGCGGCGGCCAGCAAGATGCTGAACACCACCACGCCCACCCCGTCGTTGAACAGGCTCTCGCCGCCGACTGTGGCCTCCAGCAGCTTGGGAACCTTGGCGGCCTTGAGGATGCCCAGCACCGCCACCGGGTCGGTCGGGCTGATCAGGGCGCCGAAGACCAGGCACCAGGCCAGCGGCGCGTCCAGGCCCACCAGCAGGCTCACCGCCTTGAAGCCGGCGGCGATCAGCACCGTGGAGAGCACCACCCCCACCGTGCTCAGGGCCAGGATCGGCCCGCGTCCGGCGCGCACCTGCTCGAGGCTGACGTGCAAGGCTCCGGCGAACAGCAGGAACGAGAGCATGCCGTCCATCAACGCCGTCTGAAAATCGACCGTGCCCAAGAACTCGCGCACGTGCCCCGACAGATCCCGGCCCGGCGAGATGCGATCGGCCGCCACCACCACGATCGAGGCGAGAGCCCCCATCACCGTCAAGGCGATGGAGGGCGCCAGGCGGAAGAAACGGTGGTTGAGATAGCCGAGGAGGGCGACCAGGACGATGACGATCGCCGCGGCGTCGAACGCCGAGAGGGAAGGCATGACGAAACTCCGTGGCCGCGCGGTTAAGTCCGCCAGGGGAGCGGCCAGGTCAAGCCGAAGCGATCGCGGCGGCTGAGCAAGCCCTGTGGAGCCTTGACGCCATTTGGGGGCGACCGCGGCGGCGGCGATGGCGAAGGTGCAAGAACTGGATCGGGGGCGAGCGCAGCCGCCGAACCGAGCTCCAGTCGAAGGCGCGGACGGCCGGCTCCTTATTCGCCGTCCGAGATGCCGCCCAAGCGCCTCGAGGCGACGGCGCCCCCTTGTTGGCGCGACGCCTAGTCCTCCGCGCCGGGCCCCGCCTCGGCCATCGACAGCATCAGGGACAGAAGGCGGCGGCGTTTGCTCGCGGGCAGGCTTGTGAAGGCGCTGGCGACCGCCACCGCCTCGGGCAGGGCGACAAAGCGCTCCAGCCGCTGCAGATCCGCGGACTCAGGCTGATCGCGCCGTGGGAGGCCTTCGAGGAAAAAGCCGATGGGCGTCTCCAGCGCCTGAGCCGCCAGGTGCAGGCTGACGGCTGAAATGCGGTTGGCCCCGCTTTCGTATTTCTGGAGCTGCTGGAAGGTCACGCCCAGGCGCTTGGCAAGGTCGGCTTGGGTCAGCCTCAGGTGTCGGCGGCGCGCCCGTAGCCGGCTGCCGATCGCCT
Organism: Caulobacter sp. UNC279MFTsu5.1; assembly: GCF_900114015.1. Classification (GTDB taxonomy): domain Bacteria; phylum Pseudomonadota; class Alphaproteobacteria; order Caulobacterales; family Caulobacteraceae; genus Caulobacter. The sequence continues at coordinate 240,230 of NZ_FORN01000002.1, forward strand.
GGTCGAGGGCGTTGACCTTCGCTTGCGGCACGGCCTTAACGTCGCGGGAGGGACGAGCGGGACCGCCGCGCCGTTCCGGCGGTCACCATCGGCGGGCGGCGCGCTCTAGGACGGGCGCATGCACGCCGTCGTCGAACAGTTGGGCGCAGAGGTCCAGCGCGCCTTGATAGGCCTTGGCGAGTTCGGGGCTGCGCGCCATGACCGCGCCGCGATAGCACACGACGTATTCTTGGCCGGCGGGTGTGATCTCGATCGCCGCTGCGTCTTCCATCGAACCAACCACGTCCTGGGACTCACTTGACGCTCACGCGGGCGTCTTAGCCGGTCCGAACGCCGTTCACTGTAAACGATTGTGACAATAGGCGACGCTGGACCGCCCGCGCCGAAGGCTTGCCCCGACCGTCAGGCGTCGGCGAAGTCGCTCTCGCGATCGGCGGCGGCGGGCGCGCAGGGCCTGCACAGGCGCAGGACGATCACGCCCAGCAAGGCCGAGGCCAGCGACCCGGCCAGAACCCCGATCTTGGTCTCGTCGATCAGCCTTGGGTCGCCGAAAGCCAGATTGCCGATGAACAGGCTCATGGTGAAGCCGATGCCGCAGAGGACGGCCACGCCATAGAGCTGGGCCGCCGAGGCGTCGCGCGGCATGTCGGCCCAGCCCAGCCGAACGATGGCCATCGCGGTCAGGAAGACCCCCACCTGCTTGCCGATGAACAGCCCCAGCGCCACGCCCATGGGAACCGGGTCCAAGATGGCCGAGGCGGGAATCCCGGCGAAGGACAGGCCCGCGTTGGCGAAGCCGAACAACGGCACGATCAGGAAGGCGACGGGCTTGTGCAGGGCGTGCTCGAGCCGGTGCAGCGGCGAGGTCGCATCGTCCGGACAGGCCGGGCTCTTGCGCAACGGGATCAGCATGGCCAGGGCGACGCCGGACAAGGTGGCGTGTACGCCCGACTCCAGGACCAGCCACCAAAGGGCCAGGCCGCCCAACAGGTAAGGCCACAGCGTCATCACCCTCAGCCGGTTGAGGGCCGCCAGCACCAGCAGCATGCCCGCCGCGCCGGCCAGATAGGCCAGGTGTAGTTGAGCGGTATAGAAGAGGGCGATGATCACGATGGCGGCCAGGTCGTCCATGATCGCGATGGCGGTCAGGAAGATCTTCAGCGAGGCCGGCACGCGCGGGCCCAGGAGCGCCAGCACCCCCAGGGCGAAGGCGATGTCGGTGGCCGAGGGGATCGCCCAGCCGTCGCGGCCGGTCGGCGAACCGGCGTTGAAAGCCAGGTAGATCAGGGCCGGGACGGCCACCCCGCCGAGCGCGGCCAGGCCGGGCAGGATGACGCGCGAGGGCTTGGAGAGCTGCCCGTCGAGCACCTCGCGCTTGATCTCCAGGCCGACCAGCAGAAAGAACACCGCCATCAGGCCGTCGTTGATCCAGTGCTGGGTGCTTTCGCGCAGATGGAAGCCGCCGATCGCGAAGCCGAACTCCGCCTTCAGGGCCGCGAAATAGGGACCCGCCAGCGGGGAGTTGGCCACCACCAGCGCCAGGGCCGCGGCCGCCATCAGCACGTAGCCGCCGGAGGCCTCGTGATGCAGGAAGTCGCGCAGCGCCGAGAGCGGACGGGACCGGGCTTTGGCGAGCGTCATGCAAATCTCATCTGGCTACAGTCGACAGGGGCGAAGGCTTAAGGGACGGCTTTGGCCTCGGGGTCAACGCCATCATGAATTTCGTGGGCGGCAAGCCAGGGCGCTTTCTTGCTTGGCGAGGCTTCCTTGAGTTTGGCGGGCGCCATTCGGACTCTAGGGCCTTCCGGCGGGGGCAGGGACGCGCGGCGCCTTTTCGACGAGGCGGGTCACCCCTCGTCCTGGCCCGCATCCGCGACGGTTGCGCCCGGAGCGGGGCCGGCCCTGTATCCAGCGAGTTCGGCCGAGACAAAGGGGGTGTTGGCCTCCCGCAATTGGGCGGCCGCCTCGTCGTAGAGGAACGGCAAGAAGGCGTAGCGCTCACCCCGGGTCACCGGGCGCGCCTCGTGGAGCAGGGAGCAGGAAAAGACCACCGCGCCGCCGGTCGGCGCGCGATAGGTCCTGGAGCCGTATTCGGGAAACGCCAGGTCGCCCCCGTCATAGGCCTCGGCGTTGAGATTGATCGTCACGGCGAAGCGCCGATGCGCCGTGCCCTTGGTGGTGTTGTCGCGATGGGCCCGGAAGAATCCGGCGTCGAGCGCGTCGTAGCGGGCGACCAGATAGCGCTCCATGCGCGTCGGCGTGAAGGCAAAGGCGCGCGCGATCTGTGGCGTGAGGCGCCGGATAACCCTCACGCGAATCTGCTCGCGCAACGCCTCGTCCTCGATCACATGGTCCGATCGCCGCTTGTGGCTCGGGTCGTGGACCTCCACCGTCCGTCCATCGACGTCGCGCATGAAGCCCGAGGGCGCGCCGCCGCCCGCGTGGTACGCCTCGATCAGCCGCGCGCAGAACGCCGGCTCGAACACGCGCGGTACAATCAGCACCGGCGCATGCAGCGCCACGCCCGCATGATCGTCGACCGGCGGCAAACCCTGGAGGTCGGCGAACAACTGGTCGGTGGCCTCGACCGGTGCGGTGGCCAGCACCCGCATGGCCGGATCCAGCAGGATCCAGCCGCAGGCCTCCCGATCTTCCGCTAGGTCCATCCCATAGAGCCGGGACACGGCGCGGTCGGCGTCCAGGAACCATCGAACGCCGGGAAAGGAATCCTGGGCGCGCGCGCAGGCCTCGACCCCGCGCAGCACGCCGAAGAAGGCGATCTTGTCGTCGTCGAACAGCCGCCGGGCCGCGCCGACCGCCCGCCCCATGGCCGCGGCGAGCGGCCCGTCCTGGCTCGGAAAGAACCCGAGCAGCAAGTAGCGCCCCGCGGCGGTGTCGAACGCGTAGGTGGGGTTGGACGGCGTCCTGGCCTTGAAGGCGGGGGCCGCATCGCCTGTCTGCAACGCCATGCCGTAATCATCCTCTTCTCTCGCGGCTGGGCGCCCGAAACAAGACGACGCCCTGGCCGGACCAGAAGCGCTCGAACACAGGCACGGTCGGGGGCGGGGGGCAGGGCTGGGGACGCCTGTGGTCGCCTGGATGCCCGGCTTGGCTCGTGACCGGCCATCCGGACTTGGTTCTTCAGCCGCCGCCGGATTGAGCGCGCATCGCCATGAAAATGATCGTCGAGCAGCTCCCGACGGTCAACAGCAGGACGGCCCACAGCACGACACGCAGCGTCAGATCGCCAAGCTTGGTCCACATCAGCGCGGGTCCGTTTCATCGGCGCGGTTCTCAGGCGCTTCGTCGTCGGGCTCGGCCTGGGCCGCGTCGCCCGAGGCGCCAGGACCGAAGATGCGTTGGAACGTCTCGATCACGGAGACGAAGACGATCCCTAGTACGGCGATCGCGATGACGATCACCACCGCCAGGGCGGGCGCGACGACTTGAAGCCAGTGCATGCGCTGTTACCTGGGCCGCCCGGGCGCCGACGAAATCCGTCGCGCGCCCGGGGACGACCCTCTACTGAGGAGCCAGATCGATGACGACCGTGCCGGCGTTGCGGTTGCGCGCCCAGGCCTGTTCGTTGGCGCCGCCGTCGATCGGCTTTTCCTTACCGTAGGACACCGTCGCGATGCGGCCGCCCGAGACGCCTTGGGCGACCAGGAATTCCCGGGCCGCGGCCGCACGCCGTGCGCCGAGGGCGAAATTGTATTCGCGCGTGCCGCGCTCGTCGCAGTTTCCGGCCACCATGACCCGCACGCCAGGGTGCTGGTTGAGCCATTGGGCCTGGGCGGCGAGGGTGTCGCGCGCCTCGGCCGAAAGGTCATGGCTGTCGAGCGCGAAGAACACCCGGTCGCCCGCATTGGCGGCCAGGTCCTGCTGCAGGCTGCGCGCCTCGGGCGACTGCTCCAGGCCCGGCATTTGGTTGCCGGGCTCGCCGCCCTGCTGGGCCAGCGGCGGCGTCGCGGGCGTCGGCGCGGGCTTTGGCTTGGAGGCGCAGCCCGAGAGGGCGATGGCGAACACCAGGGTCACGAGGGCCGGCGTTAGGACTTGCTTTTGCATCGGGTTCCACACTGTAAATCGCACAGCGAGATGCGGCGCTCAGCGGCGGACCGGCAAGCATAAGAACCTTATAAGGTTCACGCGCGGGGCCATAAGGGGCGCATAATTGAAGCGCGCGAGGCCTGGCCCCATGGTGGAGCGTCCGCCTCCCCCCGGCGGCGCGCATCGGTCCCGTTGGCTGGCCCGCGCCCATCCCCTGGGCGAGGCTGCAAGGCGGCTGGCCGGCGGGACCGATGCGACAGTGCCTTCGTGGATGATGATGACCGCGTTTTTCGATCCACGATCCCTGAAGTGGCCCGACGCTGTGCCAAGGCCGCGCAGCCCCCAGGGCCTTTGGCGCTACGCCGCGGCCTTCGGGATCATCGGCGCGGCCACCCTGGTCTCCGAAGCCCTCTACCGGGTCTTCGACACCACGCGGCTTTCGATGGTCTTCCTGGCCGGCATCCTGGTCACCGCCGTGACCCTGGGCGCCAACCCCGCCTATTTCGCCGCCGCGATCGCCTTCTTCATCTACAACTTCTACCTGGTCGAGCCGCGCTTCACGTTCCAGCTCGTGTCGGCCGAGGACGTCATCGTGCTGATCGTCTTCCTCGGCGTGGCGATGTTGACCGGGGGACTGGCGGGCCGCATTCGCGACGAGGCCGAACGCAGCAAGGCGCGCGCCCATACGACCGGAGCCCTGTTCGAGGCCAGTCGGGAACTGTCGGCGGCCGGAGAGGAAGACGCCATCCGGGGGCGGATCGTCCGGCGCATCGCCGACGCGGCGCGGGGGCAAGCCATCCTCTGGGACGCCGGCCGGGTCTGGTGCGCGCCGGAGGGCGATGAGGCCGCCCCCGAACTCATCGCCGAGATCGCCGGCCTGGCCGTCGCGCCGCCGTCCGCGGACGCCTGGACGCTGTGGGACGGCGTCTGGCGGGCAAGGCCCTTGAGCGCCGACGGCGCCTTGCTGGGCGTTGCGGCCTGGTGCGGCCCGTCAGGCGTGGGCGAGGACGACCGGCTGATCGATATTCTGGTCGATCTTGGCGCCGCGGCGGTGATGCGCGCGCGCCTGGGCGCGGCTCGCTCCGAAATCCAGGCCTCGGCGCGAACCGAGCAACTGCGAAATGCCCTGTTGTCGTCGATTTCCCACGACCTGCGCACCCCTTTGGCGGCGATCCTGGCCTCGGCCAGCAGCCTGAAGGATTTTGGCGAGCGGTTTTCGCCGGACGTCCGCGCCGACCTTGTCACCACCATTCAGGAGGAAGCCGAGCGGCTCAACCGTTTCGTCGGCAACCTGCTGAGCATGACCAAGCTGGAGTCCGGGGCCTTGGAGCTTGATCGCCAGACCTTCGACGTCGTCGAGGTTCTCAATCGCGTCGTGGCGCGTTTCGATCGTCCAGAACGTCCGGTCCATCGTGATTTCCCCGAGCATGCGCTGATGATCGGCGGCGATCCGATCTTGCTGGAACAGGCGCTGGGCAACGTCCTGGACAACGCCGCTCGCTACGGCCGTGTCCAGGCGCCGATCGTCGTTCGCGCCTCGCTGGTCGCCAGCGCCGTCCTGATCGAGATCGAAGACCATGGGCCGGGCGTTCCTTCCGAGGACCTGGATCGCATTTTCGAGAAGTTCTTCCGCTCACCGGGCACGGCGGCCGTGCAAGGCACGGGGCTTGGCCTGTCGATCGCCAAGGGACTGGTGGAGGCGATGGACGGCTCCATCGCCGCCACGTCCCGTCCGGACGGCGAGTCCGGTCTGGTGGTTGGCCTTCTCCTGGCCGGGAGCGCGCTTGATGCAGTCTAGCCTGGGCCAGATCCTCCTCGTTGATGATGAGCCCCAGCTCGTCCGCGCCCTGACGCCCGCGCTCGGGGCGGCGGGCTATGAGGTCTCGGTGGCCGATAGCGGTCAGGCCGCTCTGGCCCACCTCGCCAGCGAAGGCTGCGACGGCGTCATCCTCGACCTTGGCCTGCCCGACCTCGACGGAAAGGCGGTGATCGCGCGCATCCGCGAATGGTCCGAAGTCCCCATCGTCGTGCTGTCGGCTCGCGACATCGAACAGGAAAAGATCGCCGCCCTGGACCTGGGCGCCGACGACTTCGTCAACAAGCCGTTCGCGGTCGGCGAACTTCTGGCTCGCCTGCGAGCCGCCATGCGGGGGCGCGAGCGCAGGTTCTCGGCGCGCGCCCGGTTCAAGGCCGGCGATCTCGAGATCAACTTCGCCGACCGCCGCGTCTTCCTGCAGGGCGATGAGGTGCGCCTGACGCCTCGGGAATACGACTTGCTCCGGGCCCTGGCGCGGTATGCCGGCCGGGTGGTGACGCACCGTCAGCTGATGGCCGCCGTCTGGGGGCCGACGGCCCAGATCGACGCCCAGTTCGTGCGGGTGCTAGTCGGCCAGGTACGCCAGAAGATCGAGGAAGAGCCCGCCGCCCCCCGGATCCTCTTGACCGAGGCGGGCCTGGGCTACCGGTTGATCGCCGAGGATGAGGCTTAGTCCATGGGAAGATCACCAGAAATCGATCGAAGCCTGGGCTTTGGAGAGACCGCCCTCATCATCGGTATCGCCGGGGCCGGCCTGTTGGTTGTGGGCGCCGCCCATCTGGTCAGCGCCGCGATCACTGCGCTCTGGCCCGGAGCGTTGAAAACCGGCCCGATCCAGGCCGAGCCGACTTCTGCGGAGGACGGCCCGGTGGCGCCCCCGCCTGTTTAGGCTTCGTTCGGCTCGGCGATCCATCCACTTGCGGCAGGCGCCGGTGCACGCGATCGACGGTCCTTCACGACCAACGTGGCCTTGTCTGGTTTCCTACGTTGCCGGCCAAGCGCCGTTTTCCAGCGGCGCTGATCTCTAGGGCTGATCTTCTGGGAGGAGGACGATGCCTACGAGGGTCAACCCGCGTAGCGTCTGACGGTGAGCCTGCTAGGTTCCCTGGGTTTCCAGAGAGGGCGCGATGCGACGACTTTCGATACTATTTGGCGCCTGCGTTCTTCTGGCCGCCTGCGTTGCGCGACCTTCGGCCCGGGACCAGCTCTCGGGAAGTATCATTCTGGTCGTGATCGGCATCGTTGCGGTGCTGGCCGTCGCCGTCGCAATTTCGCGCCGTATGAGAAAAGACGCTGATCGAGACGAAGACTGAGCCGATGGCGGTAAAAGTCCGCCTCCCACCGACTGCAATGATCCGGTCCGGGTGGAACAGGTCCATCTTCGCGGCGCCGATCAGGCTTCGCCCCTATGGTTCGACCCGGGCCACGCCCTGGGCCCATTGGCCGCGACCCGCAGCCTTGGCATCCGCCTCGGCCTTGGCGTAGGCGCCCTTGCTGTAACGCCGATACTCGGTGGCCAGCCCCGACCGAATCAGCGCCGCATTGACGTCCGGGCTGGCGGTGGACCAGCACTTGCCGACGAACCGGCCATAGCGGTCGCGCTCGACGAACCGGCAGGCCACGCGGCTGCGGGTCAGGCGGATCAACTCATCCCGGGCCTCGTAGGCGAAGGGCTCGGCCGGGGTCTGGCCGCGCCGAACCTCGGGGGCGTCGACGCCGAAGAGCCGCACCCGTTCGGACCCGCAGCGCAGGGTGTCGCCGTCGTGAACGCTCGGCGCGGTGCAGGCGATGAGGGCGCTGGCCAGGGCGGCGGTGAAAGGCATTGGGCGGCTCTAGCCCGCTTCGGCCAGCCTGTGTAAGCGCGAAAATCAGGACCTGGGCTACGTCGTGAAGATCAAGGTCTGGGGCCTTCTCCTCTAACCGGCTGGACACGATCGGTGTTTCTGAGGCTTTGTTTTGTTGTGCGCTGGGCCTTGGGAGACGCTAGAGCGGCAAGCAGCGGTTATCTCTAAAACTTCGCTTTCGGCGTAATCCGCGCGCTTGCCTGCTGAGGTGACGCGCGCCGTTCGTTGGATCAGGCCGACGCGGCCGCCGGCAGGGTTTCGGGGCCGGAGGACGCGATGCCGGCCGACATCTGATCGAAAGCTCGCCGCGCCGCCTCGACATGCGGCAACTGCTCAAGAGTCCATTCGTGCAGCGCTCGGAAGGGCTGTTGCAAGGTGCGGCCCAGAGGCGTGATTTGGTATTGCACGGCGTGCAATTTGTCGCAAAGCCGAACCTGTCGATCAGCGTGCCCGACTTCCTGCTAGGGATTCTTGGCCTCTATTTGCAGACCAACGATGCGCCCCCCGGTCGCCTGAGCCCTGGAACCATGTCCTCTTCGAGCGCATCCGCGACAAATGCCGGCTGATCCTCGATATCGACACGAGAACGGAATATTCGCGCCGCCGGCCCATTTCGTCCTGGGCCAACGCCAGGTCGGACTAGTCGCCACGTGTCGGCTGGCGTTGCCTATCCTGGATCGACACGGTCGGTCGCCATGAAGCCTGGCGGGGACCGGACGTCCGAGTCCTGTTTAACGCGGGGTGGGTTCGGGCGGCCCGGACACGATCTTTTCGCTGTGGCTCACCGGCAGGCGCAGGAACACATTGCCCGCGGCGGTGGGCGGGGGCAGGGCGCCGGCGCGGATGTTCACCTGCAGCGCGGGTAGGATCAGGGTCGGGGCGGACAGGGTGGCGTCGCGCGCCTGGCGCATGGCCACGAATTCCGCCTCAAGGGCCTCGCCGCCGACATGGATGTTCTTCGCCCGCTGCTCGCCCACCGTGGTCTCCCAGCGATAGTCGGCGCGGCCCTGTGGCAGGTAGTCGTGGCCCACAAAAATCCGCGTTTGCGGCGGCAGGGCCAGGACCTTCTGGATCGAGCGGAAGAGCGTGCGCGCGTCGCCGCCGGGGAAGTCGGCGCGGGCGGTGCCGTAGTCGGGCATGAACAGCGTGTCGCCGACGAAGGCCGCGTCGCCGATCAGATAGGTCAGGCAGGCAGGCGTATGGCCCGGCGTGTGCAGGGCGCCGATGGACAGCCGGCCCAGCGGCAGGTCGTCGCCTTCGTTCATCAGCACGTCGAACACCGCGCCGTCGGCGGCGACCTCGGCTTCGAACACCGGAATGAAAGTCTTCTGGACCTCGACGATGTGGGCGCCGATGACGATCTTCGCCCCCGTCTTGCCGCGAATATAGTCGGCCGCCGACAGGTGGTCGGCATGGGCGTGGGTCTCCAACACATAGGCCAGAGTCAGGTCCTGGGCCGTCACGGCGGTCAGCAGGGCGTCGGCCGACTGGGTGGAGAGCCGCGCGGCCTTGGGTTCGAAGTCCAGAACCGGATCGATGATGGCGGCCGATCCGGTGGCCGGATCGCTGACCAGATAGCTGGCCGTGAAGGTGGCTGGATCGAAAAACGCTTGAACCCTGGGCTGCATGACTGGACTCTCCGTATGAGCAGGTTCTCATATAAGGACTTGCTAAATTAGAACAAGCGAATATATGGCGTTCATGTTCGATCTCTCGCGTTTCGATGTCAGCCAGTTCGAGGCCAGCGCCGCGCAGGCCGCCAAGCTCCTGCGCGCCCTGGCCAACGAACGCCGGCTGATGATCCTGTGCCAGCTCGCCGAAGGCGAACGGTCGGTGGGGCAGATCCAGCCCTTGGTCGGCCTGTCGCAATCGGCGCTCTCGCAGCACCTGGCGGTGTTGCGCGAGGAGGGAGTCGTGGCCGCGCGCCGCGAAGCCCAGACAGTGTGGTACCGGATCGCCGATCCGGCCGCCCTCAAGGTGGTCGGTACGCTCGCGGAGATCTTCTGCCCTCCAGCGGAGAACGCCGCCCATGACCACGATCCCGAAACTTCTGAGGCCTGAAGACGCCGCCAAGCGGCTGGCCGAAGGCCGCGCCGTCCTGATCGACATCCGCGAGCCCGACGAGTTCGCCCGGCGGCGCGCCAAGGGCGCGCTGTCGCGTCCGCTGTCGACACTCGACACCAAGGGGCTGGCTCTGTCGGATGCGCGCGCGGTGATCTTCACCTGCCGCTCGGGTCTGCGCACCGCCGCCAATGGCGAGCGCCTGGCCCTGGCCTGCGGGACGCAGGCCTTCGTCCTGGATGGGGGCCTGGACGCGTGGGACGGCGCCGGCCTGCCGGTCGAGATCGACGCCAAGGCGCCGTTGGAGATCATGCGCCAGGTGCAGATCGGCGCCGGACTGCTGGTGCTGCTGGGCCTGGGGCTGGGCTTGACCGTCACGCCGCTGTTCTTCGGGATCGCCGGGTTCGTCGGCCTGGGCCTGACCTTGGCGGGCGTCACCGGCTTTTGCGGCATGGCGCGCCTGCTGGCCCTGGCGCCCTGGAACCGCCGCGCGGGGGCTTGAAGCCATGGACATGAGCCTGGTCGCGGCCCTGTCCAGCGGGGCGCTCGTCGCCCTGCTGCTGACCCTGTTCGGCGGCGGCGGCTCGGTGCTGGCCACGCCGCTGCTGCTCTATGCGGTGGGGGTCAAGGACCCTCACGTGGCCATCGGGACCTCGGCCGCGGCGGTGGCGGTCAATGCCGCCGCCAGCTTGGCCGCCCAAGCCAAGGCCGGCCGTGTCAAATGGCCCTGCGCCCTGACCTTCGGCGCGCCGGGCCTGATCGGTTCACTGGTCGGTGCGCATCTGGCCAAGGCGGTCGCGGGGAGCCACCTGCTGGCCGGCTTCGCCCTGGCCATGGCCGCGGTGGGCCTTTCGATGTTTCGGGCGCCGCGATCGCCAGGCGATCCGGATGTCCATATCGACCTGGCCAAGACCGCGCGGCTCGTCCCGGTCGGCGCGGTCACGGGGCTGGCGACCGGCTTCTTCGGCATTGGCGGCGGCTTCCTGATCGCACCGGGCCTGATGGCGGCCACCGGCATGACCCTGGCCAACGCCGCGGCTTCGTCGCTGGTGTCGGTCACCCTCTTCGGCGCGGCGACCAGCGTCAGCTACGCCGCCTCGGGCCTGGTGGACGGACGGTTGCTCTTGGCCCTGGTGGCCGGCGGGGCGGTCGGTGTGGCCGCGGGGGCAAGGCTGGCGCCGGGTCTAGCGCGCAAGGCGTTGCTGGCCAGGCGGGTCTTCGCCACGATGGTCATCGCCACGGCGAGTTATGTTCTCTGGCGGGCGGTGGCCGCCTGAGGCGCTGTCGCCCGGATGAAGCGCGCATGACGGCCACGGGTGCAGACCCGCCATGGATGAGAGAGCGAGGTCTGTAGCGTCGCGCGGGACTGCGCGAGCCCGCATCGGCGACGCTGACGCCAAGGTTGGGTCCAGGGGGCAACCGGAATCGCGGTCTGGTCGGCCGGACCGCTTCTCGGTCGGCCTGGCGGTCTTGCCGGCCGCTGGTCGGGCGCGCTCGCCGCCATCAGGCGGACGGTGCCCAATGAGCCGAGAGACGCCCTCACCGTGCTAGCCCTTGAGCCTGCAAGCCCGCGCCGGACTTGCGGGGAAAATCCGTGGAATGCGCAACTGTTCGATCACGGTCCGTTGACGGCCTTTCTCACGCCGGCCGAGAGGCCTTGATGGCGCGTGTCGTCATGCTCGCCCGACGCCGGGCCTCGCGTGCGGCGAAACACGTGAAGGCTCTCGTCAAGCCGCCCGGCGGCGTCCTTCGGGGTTTTCGGTTCGAGGCGCGCCGATTTGGGGCGCGCGCGCTGGCGGATCAGTTGGCGACGCCGCGCAGACCCGCCAGTTCCGAAACTTGGCGCTCGGGCATCACGACCTTCAGGTGCGGGAAGGGGATCTCCACGCCGGCTTCGTCGAAGGCCAGTTTGATGCGGCGATTATATTCGCGCCCGACGTTCCATTGTTGCAGCGGCTCGGTCTTGATCCTGGCCTTCAGCACCACGCCGCTGTCGGCCAGGCTGTCGACCCCGACCACTTCGATGGGGTCCAGGATCTTGTCGGCGAAGTCGGGATCCGATTTCAGGCGCGCCCCGACCCGCTTCATGATCGACAGCGCCGCGTCCAGGTCCGAGCCATAGGACACCTGCAGATCGAACACATAATAGGAGAAGCTCTTGGTCAGGTTATGCAGGACCTGGGCCTCGCTATAGGGAAAGACGTGCACGGTGCCGTCGAAGTCCCGCAGCCGGATGGTGCGCAGCGTCATCTGTTCGACCAGACCGCCGCTGTCGCCGATGCGGATGATGTCGCCGACCGAGACGATGTCCTCCACGATCAGGAAGATGCCGGTCAGGAAGTCCTTGACCAGGGTCTGGGCGCCAAAGCCCAAAGCCACGCCGACGACGCCGGCCCCGGCCAAAAGCGGTCCGATCTTCACGCCCAGTTCGCTCAGGGCCATCAGGACCGCCACGATGACGATGGCGCTCTGGGCCAGGCCGCGCAGCAGCGGCGCGAGCGTGGCCAATTGGGCGCGCCGACGCGGCTCGACCGCATGGTCGGCGAAGCCGTCCATGCCTCGCCCGATCGCCAGGCTGACCAGCTCGAAGACCGCCACCGTCGCGATCAGCAACAGCCCCAGGCGGACCGCGCCGGCCAGCATGCGCGCGCCGAGCGGCGTCGTGGTCCAGGCCAGCAGGTTGAAGCCCCAGATGTCGGCCACGACCAGGACCGCGGCGATCCCGGCAAGCGTCTGGACGATCCAGCCGGCCAGCCGCGCCAGGCGGTTGGCGCGGACGGTCATCTCCGCGTCGGCGGGACCGGGCAGGCGATGGGCGCCCAGCCTGGCGATGCGCCTGGCCAAACGTCCGGTCGCGATCGCCAGGCCGACAACGACCAAGGTCAGAACCAGATTGAGCGCCCAGGCCAGGGCGCTGAGCTGGGCGAAATGGGACAGCAGGCCGGTCAAGGCCGCCAGGATGCGTTCGCTGGCCGTCATCGGGAGCGGGTCTCCTTTTTGGGCGTCGGATGGGTCGGCCCGATCAGGCCGCCGCGAAGGCCCTGGACAGGGCCCGGCGCACGCGCGCCACCTGGTCGTCCGGCGCGCGCCAGCCCACCGTCTCGACCGCGGCATGGGCGGTCTCGTCCAGCAGCATCGAGCGGACGCCCCAATTGTCGTTCAGGGTCTGGGCCAGTTGCTCGGCGCTGCGTTGGCCGGTGGTTTGGCTGGCCAGCAGCGCCACGGTGGGGCCGGTGTGGGCGGTCACCGCCAAGGCAAGCCCCGCGGTGGTGAAGGGGCCGATGACGCTCACCTGCGCCTCGTCGAGGGCGGCCATCAGACGTGTTGCGCGATCCTCGTCGTCGCAAATCAGCAGAATGGTTTCGTTGATAGGATCGTCCATGTTCCCTCCAGCCGATTGTGGTCGAGATAGATCGTAGAACGATCTAATCGGGCGCGGAAACACGATGGCCTGACAATATTGTGAGGCTTTGGCCGGGAACCTTGGCGGTCAGAACGGGAAGAACATCGGGATCACGGCCAGGCCCACCGCCCAGGTGATCAGGTTGAGCGGCGCGCCGATCCGCACGAAATCCAGATAGCGGTAGCCCCCCATCTGGTAGACCAGCACGTTGGTCTGGTAGCCGAACGGCGTGGCGAAGGCGGCGCTGGCGGCCATCATCACCGCCACCAGGAAGGGGCGAGGACTGACGCCCAGGCTCTCGGCCAGCGCCACGGCGATCGGCGTCAAAAGCACCGCCACCGCGGCGTTGGAGAGGATCTCGGTCAGCAGCAAGGTGGCGCCGTAGATCAGGGCCAGGGCGTAGAGCGGCCCCAATTGCCGCAGCCATCCGACCAGCGCATCGGTGGCCAGGGCCGCCAGGCCGGTGACCTCCATCGACAAACCCACCACGACCATGCCGGCGATGAGCAACAGGATCTCGGGGCGTAGGCCCTTATAGGCGTTGTCGACACTGATCATGCCGGTGACCACCAGCAGCACGGCCCCGGCGAACGCGGCCGCGGCGATCGGCAGCAGGCCCAGGGCCGCCACCGTGACGACCAGGATGAAGACGCCCAGGGCCGCCCCGGCCCGCAGGGGATCGAAGGGCGCGTCGACCGGATAGAGGGCTGGATCTTCACCGGTGGGCGGATTGATCGCCACGGGCGGGGCGGGGGCGTCCTGTTCGTCGGGCGAGGGCGCGGCCGACAGCAGCCGGGGACCGAACACTACCATGTAGAGACCGCCGACGGCGGCGATGATCAAGGCGACGGGGGTGACCTCGAACAGGCTGAACGTGGGCTGGCCGGCGTTGCGGGCCATGTCGTTGACCAGGAGATTGGTCGAGGTGCCGATCAGCGTGCAGGCCCCGCCCAGGATCGTGGCGTAGGACAGCGGGATCAGGAACCGCTTGGGCGACAGGTTCATCGACCGGGCCACATCGCGCACCACCGGCGCGCCCAACACGACGATCGGCGTATTGTTCAAGAAGGCCGAGGCTAGGCCGCACAGCACGATCACCATCCACAAACCCGCCGCGCCCAGGCGGGCGCACAGGCGCGTGGCCCCCCGGATCACCAAGCCCAGCAGGCCCGACAGCTCCATGGCGTAGGCGATGACGAACAGCGAGGCCAAGGCCAAGATGGCAGGACTGGCGAAGGCGGCCTGCACCTCGACCGGGCGCACGGTCCGCGTCCCCAAGAGCACCGCCGCCCCCGCCAGGGCCACGACGTCCGACCGCAGCTTGCCGTGAATAAGCCCGGCCACGACCGCCGCCAGGACGGCCAGGGCGATGATTTGGCCCGGCGTCACGGCCTGCGCCCTCGGCTGGTGGCGGCGGCGTCAGGCGCAGACCGGAGCGAAGGCGATTGCAATCTGGACCTTGTCTTCTGCTAGGCTCAAGCCATGAGCGACAATAGACAGGGGTCTCCGGACCGCAAGTTCGCCCTGATCGCGCCGCTGGCCATCGGCGCGGCGGCGATCGTCGTGCTGGTCCTGGTGCTGACCCGCCCTGCGCCGGCGCCGCCCATCGTGGAGGCGCCGCCGCCGGTGGTCGCCGCGCCGCCGGCCAAGGCCGTTCCAGCCGCCGTGGCCTCGCGCGCTGATCTGATCGCGTCGGCGGCCAAGGCGGCCGACGCCTATGCTTCGGGCGCGCCCACTAGCGGCGGCGACCTTGTGGGGCGGCGATTTTCGGTACGCCTAGCGTTCGGTTGCGCCGGTCCCGTCGCCGATCCGGGTCCCGCCCAGGCCTATTACCAGGTCGACGCCAAGGCTTCGTCGCTGCGCCTGGTCGCCCGGCCCTCGATCTGGACGGACCTGCCGCTCGTTCGCGCCGCGCCCACGCCGGCGGGCATAGAGACCGTCGAAGGGTTCTGGATCCCGCGGCCTTGGCTGACGGGCGACCGGTGCTCCAAGCGGCGCGAGGTGGCGCCGCCCGCCACGCCCACGCCGGTGGAGCAGCCAAGCCTTGGGCTGGCGGTTCTGCATGGCCAGGACGCCGCGCGGACCGAGCGCCGAGGCCAGCGTCCTTATGAGCATGTCCTGAAGCTGCCGCCCGATGGCGCGGCGCAGGGCCGGGTGTTCGAGCTGGTGCTGGAGGGGCGGATCTCCGGCTTCGCCGACGGCGCGGCGGCCCACTGCTGGAGCGAGTCGGCCGAGCATCGGCCCGTCTGCCTCTATGCAGTGGATCTCGACCGTGTCGCCTTCGAGGACGCCGACGGAACGGTTCTGGCCGATTGGCCACGATAGGGCGGTCTGCGCTCTGCTTCAGGGCGACGGCGGGGCGGCGCGATGGGCCGCCTCGATGATTTCGGCCAAGATGTCGGCGCCCCGGCGAAGCTGACCCAGGTTGCGCCTTGAGATGGTCTCCAAGATGTCCGCGCCGCGTGGCCGCAGCTCCAACACCACCCGGCGCCGATCGGCGTCGTCGTCGCGCCGGGACACCAGGTCCCGTTCGATAAGGCGCGCCACCAGTTCAACGGCGCTGTGGTTCTTGATCAGCAGACTTTGGGCCAAGTCGCCGATCGAGATGGGATCGGGACCGGGATGGGCCTTGATGGTCAGGAGGGCCTGATGCTGTTGGCTGGTCAGGCCATAGGCCCGCGCGCCTTCTTCGCTGAACGCCAGGAACTGGCGGATGGCGCGGCGAAACTCTCCCAGGGCTTGATAGTCATCGGCGGTTAGGGGCCGGCCCTGATCGACATCGGCCTCGGCGTCGGGGGGGGAGGGCTGGTCAGGCGGTGTCACGGGCAAGGTCCTGGCGCGCGAACCACTCGCGTCGCTGCCGACTTTCTAGCACGCCGGTCGAGTCGCGGGAGAGGCGGGTTGGCGCGCTCCATTTGACATCGCATCGTGGCACGATATTTATAGGGCATGACTGATCGCACACCCCACCGCGACTCGGTCACGGGGGCGCCGATGCGAGCCTTCAGGGTCGGGTTCGCATCGGCGTTTCGGGGCAGAGGCCTGATGATCGCGCTGGTCGGGGCCGCTCTTATGGCGGCCGCGGGTGCTTGGGCCGGGTCCCGCCTTGGCCTGGACGAGCTGGAAATGCGACCGTCTCGCGGGCCGCATCTGCGCGTGCTGCCCGGGCAGGGCGGTAAAGCCAGCGTCACTATCCCGTGACCCGACCCCCATCGACGAGCCGGCCTGTTAGGTTGCGCTCGGGTCCTGCCCATACGTCCGGGGCCGTCATCACGCTTTCGTCGCACAGTGCGACAGGATCGGCGGCTCGCGCGGCCAATCCGCCATCGTTGGAGAACCACCGCGCCGCGCACGGCGCTCGCATTCACAAGGGGCCTGTCATGCCATCATCGATTTCGCCGGGCGAACCACGCCTTCTGTTCGCCCGCTGCTGCGCGCCGCCCAGCCCCGCCGGCCGCGCGCCTCCACCGTAAGGCCCGTTTGATCGCTCGTAGCGCGCTTCTGGCGCGCCGCCCCTTGCGCCGCCGCCGAAGCTCACCGGTGCGCTGGCGTCCTTGCGTCCGAATTTGACTATTCCGGCGCCTGCCATGGAGTCCGCCATGACGGCCCAGATCATCACCTTTCCCGATCCCTTGCCGCCCCCGCCGCCGCTGAACCCCGCCGGCTGCGCATTGTTTCTCGACCTCGACGGCGTGTTGGCGCCGATCGTCGACCGGCCGCAGGATGTCGGGCCCGATCCGCGGCGAACCCTCATCCTGCGCCAGCTGGCAGAACGTCTGCAGCGTCGTCTCGCCATCGTCAGCGGGCGAACCCTCGCCGAAATCTCGGCGATCACCGAGGACGCCGTGGCGGCCGTGGCCGGCGTGCACGGCTTGCAAAGACGCACGGTCTTGGGCGAGGAGGTCGCCCCGCTGCCCGACGCCGACCTGGCCGACGCCGCAGCCGTGTTCAAGGCCTTGGCCCGCGCCCAGCCGCTCCTGCTGGTCGAGGAAAAAGGCTTGAGCGTCGCGCTGCACTATCGCGCTTGCCCCAGCGCCTGCGAGGCGGTGCGCGAGGCCGCTCGGCGCCTGGAGGCGGCCACGGGCCTGATCCTGCAGGAGGGCGACATGGTCGCCGAGCTGCGAACGGCCGGCGGGGACAAGGGCCAGGCGGTCCAGGCCTTCCTGGCCGAATGGCCGTTCCAGGGCGCGCGGCCGATCTTCGTGGGGGATGACCTCACCGACGAGGACGGGTTCATGGCCGCCGAGGCCGCGGGCGGGTATGGCGTCCTTGTCGGTATGAGCGGCCGCCAGACCCTGGCGCGTCATCGCCTGCCCGACGTTCCCGCCGTCCTGGACTGGCTGGAGGCGGCCATTCCCGGAGGCCTCGCATGAGCCGGCTCATCGTGGTGTCAAACCGGGTCAATCCGCCCAGCGACCAAGGGGTCGGCACGGCCGGCGGCCTGGCCATGGCCTTGGCGGCGGCGCTGCGGGAATATTCCGGGGTCTGGTTCGGCTGGAGCGGCGAGACCACCGAGACCTTCACCGGCCAGATCGCCATGCAGAAGATCGGTGGCGTCACCGTGGCTCTGGTCGACCTGGAGGAGCAGGATCGCGAGGAATATTACGACGGCTACGCCAACCGCACGCTCTGGCCGATCTTCCACTCGCGCACCGACCTGGCCGCCTACGAGCGCTCGTTCGGAGAGGGTTATGAGCGGGTCAATCGCCGGTTCGCCGAGACGCTCGCGCCTCTGATCGGCCCAGGTGACCGAGTATGGATCCACGATTATCACCTGATCCCCCTGGCCCAGGAGTTGCGACGGCTGGGCGTGACCAACCGGATCGGCTTCTTCCTGCATATCCCGTGGCCGAGCCGGCGCTTGTTGACCACGCTGCCCCAGCATCGCGAACTGGTGGAATCCTTGCTGGCCTATGACCTGGTGGGCTTCCAGACGCGCGACGCCCTGGAGGCGTTCAGCGACTATGTCGAACGCGATCTGAACCTGACGATCGAGGATGGCGTGATCGCGGCCGAAGGCCGCTCCACCCGGATCGGGGCCTTTCCGATCGGCATCGAGGGTGACGCCTTCGCCGAACTGGCGCGCGGGGACACCGCGCAAGCGGCGTTCGAGCGCGTGCGATCAAGCCAGACCGGGCGCAAGATGATCCTGGGCGTGGATCGCCTCGACTATTCCAAAGGGCTGGAGGAGCGGTTCCTGGCCTATGAGCAACTGCTGGCCGATCACCCCGACTGGGCCGAGCGGGTGTTCTTGTTGCAGATCGCCACCGCGAGCCGTGACGCGGTGGAAGCCTATCAGGAAATCCGCGCCCGCCTGGAGGGGGTCTCTGGCCGGATCAACGGCGCCTACGCCACCGTCGATTGGGTGCCGATCCGCTACGTCAATCGCGCCCATCGGCGTGACGAGCTGGCGGGCATTTACCGAGCCGCCCATGTCGGGCTGGTCACGCCGCTGCGCGATGGCATGAACCTGGTGGCCAAGGAATATGTCGCCGCCCAGGATCCCGACGATCCCGGCGTGCTGGTCCTGTCGCGCTATGCGGGGGCGGCCGAGCAGATGGGCGACGCCCTGATCATCAACCCCTTCAGCCGCGAGGAAACCTCCGAAGCGCTGGAGCGAGCCCTGTCCATGCCAAGGGCCGAGCGGATCGCGCGCTGGCGGCGACTGATGGACGGGGTCTCACGCGACGATGTCGCCGCCTGGCGCGACAGCTACGTCACCGCGCTCGACCTTGAAAACCCCGCCCACGCGCAGGATGGCGGAGACAGTCGCAAAGCCTCGTGATACGATGTTCCGTCGATAAAGACCGATCAAGGCGACCGTCAGTGTCGCCGACCGGGAGGAGACGCTCATGAAGCGGGGTTGGACTAGTAGTGTCCCGATCGAGATCATTCTCGTGGCCCTGACGGCGCTGGGTTGCCTGGCGGCGATCTCGCTGCGTCTGGCCGGTTGAGGCGCTGGAAGACGGTATTGGAGTGGATGTCGCATGGCCCATGTTGACTGGGAAGATGCGCTCGAAATCGTCGTGGGCTTCTTGGAGGCGCCCCCTGCGGCCGACACCGAGGATGGCAAGCGATTCGATCAGGCCCTTTTGCGTGTGCTGGCCAACGCGCCGACGGCGGATCACGACGACGGCGCCGCCGCGCCGGCCGACAGCGTGGCTGGGCTCGACGAGGGGCTGCGGGCGCGACTAGACGCATTGGCGCGTCGCCGCGCCCATGCCAATCCCTTCGGCGATCATCCCGACGGGATTGGACCCACCTTGGGGATGGATTTGAGTGGATCTTGAGGGGGGGAGTTTGATTGTGCCGGTCGAGGCGGGACGCATGGCCGCAACGGGGCGCGAAACCTAGATGCCGCGATCGGGGAATCCTGGTTTCGATGAGGATGTCGCGCGGTTCGTCATCGCGGATCTTCGCACCGTCTGGGCTCTGGAATTGCTGATGTTGCTTCGCGGCGCGCCAGACCAGACCTGGACGCCGACGGCGTTGACGGCCGAGCTGCGCGGCAATCTGGCCATGGTCGAGGACATGCTCGGGCGCCTGGAGGGTCTTGGCCTGGTGGGCCGCGAAGCCGATGGGTGGCGCTATCGTCCCGCCCAGCCGGCCCTTGACGACCTGTGCGGTCGGACAGAACAAGCTTATCGGCAAAAACCTTTCGCGATGATCAGCATGATCTACCGGGGCGCTGGACCCTTGCGTGACCTCGCCGACGCCTTCCGTTTCAAGGACGGCAAGCCATGACGCTGGTGGCGCCGCAACTGGTGTATCTGCTGTGCCTGGCCACCAGCCTGGTTTGCGCGGGCCTCTTGGCCCGGGCCTATCGACGCTCGCGCCACCGGCTGCTGCTCTGGTGCGCCATCAGCTTCTCGCTCTTTGCGCTCAACAACCTACTGCTCGTCGCCGATCTCGTGGTCTTTCCGGCCCGCGATCTATGGATCTGGCGTCAATTGAGCGCCGGGGCGGCCCTGGGCGTTCTGCTCTACGGCTTCATCTGGGAGCGCGAATGACACACTCGCCGCTCTTGATAGGTTTCGTCGGCGGCGTCCTGGCCATGGGCTACGCCGTCGCCGCCGTGTTCTTCCTGCGCTTCTGGCGCACCAGCCGCGAAGGCCTTTTCCTGGCGTTCGCGGCGGCGTTCGGCCTGATGGCCACGGCTCGGGTGCTGACCTTGATGGCCGGCGCCGACCGCGAATGGGACGGCCATGTCTACCTGCCGCGCCTGGCCGCCTTCGTGATCATCATCGCGGCCATCCTCTTGAAGAACTTTCCGCCGCGCCGCCGGCGCTAACCTGCCGGCTTGACCCTGGGGGCGGGCGCCCCTAGGGCATAAACATCGTGAGGCGATCCAATCGCCACGATGTCCTTTCCGCGCCAGCCAGCGAATCTCCGTGTCGAAAACCTCGCCCCTCGAAACGCTCGATCGCCAGCGCAAGCTCGTGGGCGTGCGCGCCCGGCGCTCCCTGCGGACCGGCGCGGTGGTGGCCGCCGCGGTTGTGGCGGGCGCCGCGGCCGTCGGTTTCGCCAAGCTTTGCGACGGCGCCATGGCCCTTCACGCCCGACTGGTCGGAAGCTGGCCGTGGCTGGGCCCGGCGCTGCTGATCGTGGGTTTGCCGCTCTGCGTCTGGCTCATGCGACGCCTGGCGCCCGCCGCCGCCGGCAGCGGCATTCCCCAGGTGATCGCCGCGGGTGAAATCGGCCGGGGGCGCGGGTTGGATGGCGAGAAAATCCATGACGACCGGGTGTCGATGCGTACGGCCCTGGTCAAGATCGTGCTGGCCGCGCTGCTGCTGGTCTGCGGCGGCTCCATCGGGCGCGAAGGGCCGACCGTGCAAGTGGTCGCCGCGATCATGGTGTTTCTGACCGGCTGGCTGCGCGGCGGGCCAGGCCGGCGAACCCTGTTGATCGCCGGCGGCGCGGCTGGCGTCTCGGCCGCCTTCAATACGCCCATCGCCGGCATCGTCTTCGCCGTTGAGGAACTGGCGCGCGGTTTCGACCGACGCGCCAACACCGTGGTCATCCTGGCCGTGGTTTCGGCGGGCGTGGCCGCCTACGCGCTCGGCGGAAACTACGCCTATTTCGGGGACATGTCGGGTGCGGCGGGCTGGAAGGCCTGGTTCAGCGCGGCGTTGATCGGCGTGGTGTCGGGGCTGGCGGGCGGTCTCTTCTCGCGGCTGATGGCCGCCGTCCTGGTTGGCGACAATCGCCTGCGACGCTGGAAAGACGCCCGACCCGTGCTGTTCGCCGGCCTTTGCGGCGTGGCGGCGGCGGCCGCCGCGGTCTTCAGCGGCGGCGCCACCTACGGCGCGGGCTACGCCGAGGCCAAGTCGATGTTGTTTGGCCGCTTCGCCTCGGGCTGGGGTCTGGCGGCCGGCAAGTGGCTGGCGACGCTGTCTGCGGCCTCGAGCGGCGCGCCGGGCGGCATCTTCGCGCCGTCCCTGGCGACGGGCGCCGGCCTTGGGGCCTTGTTCGCGCACTTGGCGCCCTGGGCGGGCGGGCGAGAGGCCGTCACGCTGGGCATGGCCGGCTACCTGGCCGGCGTCGTGCAGGCGCCGCTGACCAGCGCGGTGATCTTGATGGAGATGACCCGCGATCCAGGCCTGGTGGGGCCGCTCCTGCTCTGCACCCTGATCGCCAAGCGTTGTTCCGAGGCGGTCTCGCCCACGCCGCTCTATCACGCCCTGGCGCGGGCCTGGACGCGGCCGCGCCGCCGCCTGACCCGCCCCGGCGCGGCCGAGATCGCCGCCCGTCAGGAGGGCGACCAATGAAGCTCGCGCGTTTGGCGTTGCGGCTGGCTTGCATGAGCGCCCTGACCATGATCGGCGCGATCGCCGTCAGCGTCATGACCCATGACGCCTGGCTGGTGGTCGGCCACGCGGTCGGCGCGCTCAGCGCGGTGATCGCCGCCGGCGCCGTCCTCGTCCTTGGCGCGGCGGTGCTACGCGGCGTGGCGCGAGGCCTGCCGAGCGCGCCGTCGGCCCCCCAGGGCCTGGAGCCCTTCGAGCAGGGCCTTACCGGTCTGGAGGCGGCGGAAGCGTCGGCGCCGTCTTGCTCGGCGGATGGGCCTTCAAGTCCGCGACCAGAGCCTTCATCTGAGTGATTTCCCGCACCTGGGCGGTGAGGATGCCGTCGGCCAGGCGGCGGACGCGCGGGTCATGGATGTTGGCGCGGCGGCTGGTCATGATCGCGATCGAGTGGTGCGGGATCATCGCCTCCATATAGGCCACGTCTCCGACGCTCGCCTGGCTGCGAACCAGATAGAGGCTGGCGGCGAAAACCATCGCGGCCCCCGCCAGGATCGCCGCGTTCAGCCGCTTGTCGCGATACATGTCGCCCATGAAGAGCATCATGATGGCCGCCATCGTCGCGCCCATGAGGAGGGCCATCCAGGCGCGCGTCTGGCTGAAGGCCACATGGTCGAGGCTGTAGGTGTTCAGGTACATCAAGCCGTACATGATCGCCGTCGAGGTGGCGGTCATCGCCGCCAGGCGCCCATAGCTCATGGCTCGCTCCAGGTTCGCGTCGCACAAGCAAGTATAATGATCGTGGCGCGATATATTTCCGCAGGTTCGGGCGGTCTTTCAACGCATCATGCCTAGGCCGACGTCGGCATCCCTATCTCGACGACACGGCTCGGTGAAATACGAAAGAAGCGGGTGGGATTGGCGGCCACGCCCATCGTGAAGGCGAGGAGCTTGTCCCGCCAGATCGGCATGCCCTTGGGTCCCGGCATCGGACGACTTCATTCGGTCAGGACCAGGCAATCCTCGCCCTCGGCGGTCAGGAGGGCGCAGGCCGCGTCGGCCCCTTTGGCGCTGCGGGCTCCAAAGCGCGCCGCGAAGAGGCCGCCGATCCTGGCCACGTCCCGCGGCCGGGGGCCAAAACGGCGCGGGTGGCGCTTGACGATATCGGCCAACCGCGCCTGGCTGCGCGCCTTGGAGCGGAACGCGCCGACCTGGACCCAAAGTTGCGAGGGCTCCGAGGCCGTGGGCGAGGCGTCGCCCTGCGAGCGCGCCGGCTCGGCCTGGGCCAGTGCCGCCTGGATGGTGAGCGGCGAGGTCTGGATCGGAGCGGCCGAGGCATAGGACTGGGGCGCGGCGGGTTCGGCCATCAGGTCCGCCACGGTCAGCTCGAAGCCGGCCGACCGGATCGCGAGGCTGGAAAAGCTGGCCTGGAGCAGTTTGGCCATGAAGGCGTCGCGCGATCGCGCTGAGCGACCGCCCAGCACCACGGCGATCACCCGCCGTCCGTCACGCACCCCCGAGGTCAGCAAATTATAGCCCGAGGCGTTGACGAAGCCGGTCTTGAAGCCGTCGATGCCTGGCCGGGCCAGCAGGCGATTGTGCCCCCGGATCAGCCGTCCGCGGAACACCGTCTGCTCCTGGTCGAAAATGGCGTAGTCGTCGGGATGGTCGCGCAGAAAGGCTCGGCCCAGCAGCGCCAGGTCGCGCGCGGTGCTGAAATGGCCTGCTTGCGGCAAACCCGAGGCGTTGCGAAATTGCGTGTGCGCCAAACCAAGCTGCTTGGCCTTGCGCGTCATGGCCCGGGCGAAGGCGGCCTCGTCGCCGCCCAGCCGTTCGGCCAGGGCCGTGGCGACGTCATTGGCGGACTTGACGACCAACACGTCCATGGCCTCGCGCAGGCTCATGCGTTCACCGGCGCGAAGGCCCAGGCGCGAGGGCGGCCGGGCCGCAGCCCGTCGCGAGATGACCACCGGATCGGCAAGCTTGATGCGGCCCGCGTCGAGCGCGTCGAACGCCAGATAGAGCGTCATCACCTTGGTCAAGGAGGCTGGGTAGCGACGCGCGTCGGCATGGCGGGCGAAAAGCGTCTCGCCGGTCTGGGCATCGATGACGATCGCGGCGAACCGCTCCTCGACGGGGCTGTCGGCCAGCGCCCGCGCCGGAAGGCAGACGAACGTCGTGACGATGGCGGCCAGGAGCATGATCAGCGCAGGGCGCAGGCGCGACGACAAAAGCATGGGCAGTCCGCCGGCCGGCGGTCCCTGAACTGGATTAGAGCGTATGGCCCATGTCGTCGCCGGTCCGGTTAACGGGACCTGAATTTGAGACCATAAAATATCGTTACACGATGCTTTGTGGTCTCAAAGCGCCCTGACGCTCGCGCCGAACCGGGCAAGCGCCATCGAAGGGGTTCGAGGGCCTGAAGGGCAGGCGGGGCCGTGTCATTTGGCCTTTCAACACCCCATTTCAATCCTTGGCCGGCCAGCCCTATTCCGCGCTAACGCCTCACCATCCCTTGACCGACAAGGCATCTGCGTGCGGTCGTCAGACGCCGCTGGCGGTTTTGGAAGCCCCGTCGTCGTGGCCGATGCTCACCGACAGGGTCTGCAACGGCGTGGGGTCGGTCAGGCTGACCTGCCCCCCGTCGGCGCGCCAGGCCATGGTCACGCGCGGCTGGACCTCGCCCGAAAGCCGCACGCGCGTGCTCTGGGTGCGCACGGGTGCGCCGAGTCGTGTGTTGAGCAGATGCGTCACCGCATGAAAATTGTCGGGCGAGGTTTCGAAAGTGACCGCCTCGATGATCTGACCACGGACAATCAAGGTCAGCCGGCGCAGACGCACCTTGGCCGTGAGCGGCGCGGGGTCGTCGATCACATATTGTCCGTAGCGACGGGCCACACGGCAGGCCTTGGCGCCGTCGGGCCGCGGCGCGGCGCACACCAGAGGCGCGCGTCCCAAAGTTCGCAAGTCTTGTCCGACCAGGGCTTGGACGCCGACCAGGCCCAGGGGCGCCTCGCCGGCCAGACGCTCGCCGCCCTGTCCATCCTTGGACGCGTCCTGGGCGCGGGCCGTACTGGCCAGGAGCGGCAGGATAAGCAAGACGGCCAGGCCAGCGTTGCGGGTCATGGGTTGGAGCCTTTCGCACTCGAGGATGTTGGGCCGGGGAGGGCGTAGGCGACCAGGGCGTCGCCGATCGGCGTCTCCATGAAGTGATGCCCGCCGGCCATGATCACCACATACTGCTTGCCATCGACCGCGTAGGTCATCGGCGTGGCCTGACCGCCGGCCGGCAAGACGTCCTGCCAGAGCGTGCGGCCGCTCTTCAAATCGACCGCACGGATGAGGTTGTCCGTGGCCGCGGCGATGAAGATCACCCCGCCGGCCGTGACGACCGCCCCGCCGTTATTGGGCGTGCCGATGGTCAGGGGCAGGTGCGAGGGGATGCCGAACGGACCGTTGGTGCGGGCCGTGCCCAGAGGCCGGTCCCAAAGCGTCTTGCCGCTCAGCAGATCGATGGCCCGCAGACCGCCATAGGGTGGCTGCTTGCACAAAAGGCCCGTGAGGGGCAGGCGCCAGCCGGCGTTGACGTCGATGGCGTAGGGCGTGCCGGCCTGCGGATCGCCCGCGCCTTCGGCGCCCTTCTTCAGGCTGCCGCCGCGTTCCTGGCCGCGCGGCGCCCAGCCCTTGCGGTCAGCTTCGGCGCGCGGGATCAGCCGGTTATAGTTGGGCATGTCGTTGTAATTGGCGACGATGACGCCGTGCACGGGATCCACGGCCACGCCGCCCCAATCCGAACCGCCGTTGTAGCCGGGATATTCGACATAACGGCCTTGCGTCTCGGGCGGGGTGTAGAAGCCCTTGTAGGTCGCCAGCCGATATTGGATCCGGCAGATCATCTGATCGATCGGCGACATGCCCCACATCGACCTCTCGGTCAGGTCGGGCTTGCGCAGGGTGTGGTAAAGCGAAAACGGCTGGGTGGCCGAGCGCTCGCGCGGCTCGACGCCGCCCGTGGGCACGCGCCGCTCCTGGATCCCGGTCAGCGGCGATCCCGTGCGGCGGTTCAGAACATAGATGTCGCCTTGCTTGCTGGGCAGGATCACGGCGGGAACCGGGCCGTGCGCCGTGGGGAAGTCCACCAGGGTGGCTTGCGAACCCAGGTCATAGTCCCAGACATCGTTGTGCACCGCCTGGAACGACCAGACCTTGCGCCCCGTGGCCGCGTCCAGCGCCACCAGCGAGGTGGAATGGGCCTTTTCGCGCGAGGTGCGCAGGCCGCTCCAATAGTCCACCGCCGAGTTGCCGAGCGGCAGGTAGACCAGGCCGAGCGCCTCGTCGGCCGTCGCCGTCGTCCACATGTTGGGCGTGCCGCGCGTGTAGGTCTCGCCCGGGGGCGGCGCCCCCGTCCGCTCGGGTCGCACCATGTCCCAGGCCCAGACCAGCTTGCCGGTGACGGCGTCGTAGCCCTGGATCACGCCGGAGGGCGCGTCGCGCTTTTGGCCGTCCAACACCTGATGGCCCGTGACCACCACGCCGCGCACGATGGTCGGCGCCGAGGTGATGGAGAACATGCCCGGCGCGTTCTGGCCGATCCCCTGGGTCGTATCGACCTGGCCGCCGAACCCGAAGCCAGGGCAGGGGCGCCCTGTGGCCGCGTCCACGGCGATGAGGCGCGCGTCCAAGGTCCCTTCGATGATCCGGGTGGCGCAGACCGCGCCGGACTGGGCGCCCGGGACGGCGTAGTAGGCCACCCCGCGGCAGGCGGCGGTGTAGGGGATGTGGATGTCGGCGACCTTGGGGTCGAAACGCCAGCGCGTCTTGCCGGTGGCCGCGTCGAGCGCCATCAGGATGTTCTTGGGCGTGCAGAGATAGAGGCTGGAGCCGACCTTCAGGGGCGTGGTCTCCGCGCCGTATTGCGCGCGCGCCTGCGCGGTGGCCGGCAGGTCGCCCGTGTGGATCAGCCAGGCCCGTTCGAGCCGGCCGACATTGGCCGGCGTGATCTGCGCCAGGGTCGAATAGCGCTGGGCGCCGTAGGAGCCGCCATAGGCGGGCCAGTCGGCGCCGGCCGACCCCGCCGCCAACGGGCCGGGGCCGAGCGTCGGCGCGCCTGGGGCGGGGGGACGGCCCGCCAGGAGCACGGCGATCACCAGCACGCCCATCAGCGCGCTGGCGCCGATGGCCAGCCCCAGACTCGCGCGCCGGGGGTCGCGGTCGCGCGTCAGGTTGGGGACGCAGGCCATCACCAGCAGCAGTAAGATGAAGGGCCCGACCAGCCTTGGGGTCAGCGCCCAACCGTCGAGCCCCGATTCCCAAAGGGCCCAGACCAAGGTCGCGGCGAAGACGCCGGCATAGAGCCAGGCGCCCCGGACGCGGCGCCGGACCATCAGCGCGCCGGAAGCGACCAGGCCCAATCCCGCCGGCAGATAGTAGGGCGATCCTCGCACGAGTACGAGCCATAGGCCCCCCACCGACAAGATCGCGCCGATCACCACCAGGACGACGCCGACGGACCGTGCGAACCAGGCGTGGCCTTGGGTCAAGGTTTTGGAGGCATGGGGCATTGGACATCCCGGCTGGAATCTATGCGCGGCGAGACGCGCGAGCGGCCGTTGGGCGGCCGCGCATCACAGACAATGCGTGAGACCGCGCGACGGGGGCAATAAACATCGCTGCACGATGTAATCGTCTTTTTGAAGTCGAAGCAAGGCTGACGTGGGGTTGCCGTGGCCATGCGCGGCGGGCGGCTGGCGCGTTTGCTTAAGCCTTGGGTGTTGGCAGGGGGTTTTCCTCGTAGCAGGGCATGCCCAGCGGCAAGTCGAGCCAGGCTTGCCGATGCTTGGTCCAGACCGCTTGATCCGGACGCTGGAAGTCTGGCGCTTCGAATGCGCCGATCGCGACCCCGATCCGATCCGGCAGGCGCTCGGGCAGCCAGAAGAGATTTGAGCCGCAGAGGGGGCAGAAATGAAACGCCACCGAAAATCCGCTGGCTGATGGTCTCTCGTAAATCCGGGTCTGGCCCGTGGTCGAGACCTGGTCGCGCTTGAAGAACACCGCGACGCTGAAGGCGCTGCCGGTTCGCCTCTGGCAGTCGGTGCAGCAGCACATCGACACCTTGGTCGGTTCACCGTCGCAGCGCAAGGCCACCGCGCCGCAGTGACAGGTGGCGTGTCTGGGCGACATGGCGTGTCCTCCAACAAACTGCCGAAAGGTCTTTGCTCGCGCGTCCAGAGGCTCCGAGCAAGTTCCGAGCGCCAAGGCGCGCGACTTCGGCGATAGGCTTGCGGCTTGCTGACGTGTTCGAAAGGCGCTTGAGCGCCGACGGCGGGCAAATCTCAAGGCGCGGACGCGGCGACGGACATGTTCATGAAGCCCCAGGCCCAGCAGACCCAGGATTATATCTGCGGGCGCTTTGGCTAGCGGCGCACATGTCGGTGCGGCTCGCATAGCGTGATCTTCCGCTCGGAGAGACCGGCAGCGCCCGCCAGCTGCGGCTCGACACGATAGTTGGCCGCGTTCCCCAGGCGCCATCTCGATGGAGACCGTAGCTTCGGGGCGTCCAGAGCTCGCCGCGGGCCTCAGTCATCATTGTCTCGACGACCCGAAGCCCTTGCTCGGTCGCGGGCAACCTCGACAACCGTTTGGGCCGCGTTTCGGTCTTGGGATGGCGACGACGTCCCTGTAATTCCCACTCGGTTTCAACATAGTGCGCCAATCTCCGCCGATTGTACGATCCTGTACGCCAGCCCCCCAAACTACGATCATCAGATCAAAAAACGTGGAAAAAGCGGCGATTCTGGTTGGTCTCCGGCATGGGTTTAGAGCTGAAATGCCCTCTATGGGTGTCTTTTGAACTCGGTCGGCTAGAGTGATTTGACCGTTTGGGGCATGGTTTCGGCCTGCGCTTGGACTGCGGAATCTCGATATCGAATACGTAGTTCGTTAGGGGGAGATCACCCTCACGAACATGGCGGCCCATGAGGTTCCAACGTTCGGAATCCAACAAAGCTGAATAGGTCGTTCCTTCGGTCCTGAGCTTCCTCGCTACCGATCGCCGATCTATCTGAAATTCTTCCGACATTTCGTCTATAGAGCACCTTCCTGTCGGAAGAAGTTCAGTCAGCGCCTGGGGGACACGCCAGGTCATGTTTGGCCGGGTGCGAGGCAAGAGGCTGTAGTGCTGCGATCGGACATGATCGTCTCCGGCGCAACTCTGTCCCAATGATCAAGCGCGCTGTCCCGAAACGTCAGGCGAGAGTGGAGAATTCAACGATAGAAGGCGAACCGCTTCTGGCGCAAGGCGTCGGCCCAGACGGACTTCTCGGTCCGCTTAGGACGCCCCTTCCACTATTGCGGCAGAACCTGGGTTTTTCGTCACAGCGCCACCACGGCGTGGAGCATCGAAGCGGCGATGCGGTTGGCCTCGAGGAGGTCGATTGGTAGGAGGCGGCCAGCCATCTGGTCGGCGCCTTTCCCGGTGCGACCCTGGGGAGGTGGTGGCGAGAGCCGAGGCCACGGCCTCCCGAGGCCGCCTCTCGGCTAGAGCTTCTGTGCGTGCCGGCTTACGGCCCTCACCGGATGGATACAAAACTCCTGACTGTTGAGCAGCAGGGTTCATGGTCAGCGGAGAGGCGTCGGCGGCTTGGCCTTGCTCCTCCACTGGCCCGGTTTGTTACCGCCCTCCACGGAATTTGAGAAATCGGACAATGCTGACTTTTTGCGGCGCGCGGCGCCGTGGTCGGTATCATAGTCGCGCAAGCTGGAGGATAGCGATGCGAATGAGATCAACTCTATTGCTAATCGGATCATTTTTGTTGGGCATGACCATGATGGCGGCTCAATCTCAGGCAGAGCCCTGGCCTGACGGTAAACAGGCGGCAGTGGTGCTGACCTACGACGATGCGCTGTCCTCGCATCTCAACATTGCAATTCCTGCGCTCGACGCGGCCGGGCTGAAAGGAACTTTTTTCGTGGTCGGCAGTCAATTGGTCCCGGAGCAGATCCCGCTCTGGCGGGCCGCGGCGGCCCAAGGCCACGAGCTTGGAAACCACACCGTTCGCCACGCCTGTCCGCAGGCCAATTATGCGCCGGCGCGGAAGCTCGACACCAGCGACTCCTACGATGGCGAAATGATGCTCGCGGAAATTCGGACGATGAACACCATGCTGACGGCGATCGATGGAAAGTTGCAGCACGGCTTTGCCACGCCCTGCGGCCAGCATTTGGCCGGAGGTGTGGACTATCTCCCCGCACTTCGCGCCAGCGGGCTCGTGCGCTATACCCGAAGCGCCGCATGGCCGGGCGGCAAGGTGCTTGATCCGATGGATGTGCCGTGCCGCTGGTTCGACGAGACGGCAACAGGCGCCGATATGATTGCCGCGGTTGAGAGCACCGCGCAGTCCGGCGGTCTATTGGTTATCGGCTTTCACGGGGTTGGCGGCGACTATCTGAGAGTGACTGCCGAGGCGCACGCGCAGCTCCTTGCTTATCTCAAAGAACATTCCGACAAAATTTGGGTGGCGCCGTTGTCGACGGTGATGGACTACGCCACCAGCCACTCAGGAAACTAGCGGCCGACGCGCAGGTCACGGATGGCGGTCGTCGCTCACGGGCCCTCCTTGAGCGCCGGTAACTATAGCGGACATTCGTGAAGCCTGAGTCGGGGCATGCCGCACCTTCACGATCGGGTCCCAGCAACGCCCGTTCTCCGCCACAGAGCTAATTTCGCATTCGCCCCATCTTAGGCGTTGAGCGGCATGCCGAATTTCGGGGAAGGGTAAGGCTGCAAAATTGTCGGAGCATTGAAAGTTATTGGGCGTGATCGCGTAGCGGCAACTCAAGGGAAGGCCTTCAAGAGCGCAGCCAATTTGAGGATTATATGCCATCGTGGACAATTTTCTGGTCTTTCTTGGCTGAAATTCCGACTGAAAGGGCGAAAAAAGAAACGTATGCCCGTGACAATCGCTGCGGCAATTTGTAGGAGCAAATGCGGTGTAGCGTGAAGCATCGACGATAGATTGGGGAGTGCGGCCATGGGGCGAGCCAGGAAGGCGACCTTGTTGGCGGGGGTTGCGTCGCGGCGCCTAGTCATGGGGGGGCTGGCCGCAGCCTGCATTCTGGTTTCCGCCGCCCACGCTCAGGCAAGGACGGACGCCTCCGCGCCCGCCGGGCTCGATGCGAATGGTCATCTTCAGTCTGTCTTCGCGCCGCAGACTCAGGGCTTCGCTCACGCCAGGCTGCGCAACGGCGTTCAGATCCAGCTCGACGGCGTGACGAAGAACGTCGTGTTCTACGCGCCGGACACCGTCCGAGTGAACGCCACTCTCGGCCAAAATCACTGGACGGCGCCCAGTCTTGTCGTGCCGGCCGCGCCAGGCCCGGTGACCTTCGCGGTGGAGGACACGGCGGCGACCCTGGTCCTGACGACCGCGAAGCTGCGCGTCGAAATCAGCAAGGCGACCGGCGCGCTTCGCTTCCTGGATCCCAAGGGCAGGCTCTACACCGAAGAGAAGGCCCAGGCGCCGCAACGCCTCAAGCCGGTGACCATCTCGGGCGCGCCGAGCTACGAGGCGGTCAACAGTTTCGTGCTTCGACCCGACGAGGCCATCTACGGCTTTGGCTTCACGGGCGATGACGCCAGCAATCGGCGGGGCAAGGATCTACTGCTGGTTCAGACCAATGTCGGCATCATCATTCCGGTGATGATGTCCTCGCGACGTTACGGCGTTCTGTGGGACACCTACTCGCAGATGCGTTTCAAGGACGAGGCGGGCGACGCCTCGCTCTGGGCCGAAAGCGCCCCAGGCGGCGTCGACTACTATTTCATGGCAGGGGACACGCCCGACGCCGTGGTCGGCGCCTACCGCGCCCTTACCGGCGAAGCGCCCATGTATCCCAAGCAGGCGTTCGGCCTGTTCATGAGCAAGGAGCGTTACAAGACCCAGGACCAGCTGTTGGAGGTCGCGCGCGCCTTCCGCGAGGATAAGTTCCCGCTCGATTACATCGTCCAGGATTGGCAATACTGGGGATCGGACAAAGACGGCAGCTGGAGCGGGATGATCTGGGACCCGGTCCGCTATCCCGATCCGGCGGGCATGGCCCGCCAGCTTCACGACATGAATCTCAAGCTGATGGTGTCGATCTGGCCCTCCATCGGCGACGACACCGCGCTCGCCCACGAACTCGACGCCCAAGGCTTGCGCTTCAAGCCGCTGCACTGGATTTCGAAACACGCCCGCGTCTACGACGCCTACAGCCCGATCGGCCGGCAGATCTATTTCAAGCACATCAAATCCGGCCTGCTCGACAAGGGCGTGGACGCGCTCTGGATGGACGGCACCGAGATCGAGGTGAGCAGCGCCATGTGGAACGCCGTCGACAATATCCGCGACACCAAGGCGCTCGGCTCTAACGCCCTGGGCGACTTCACCCGCTACCTCAATCCCTATTCGCTGGTGACCACCCAGGGGACCTATGACGGCCAACGTGCGACCAGCGACAAGCGGGTCTTCACGCTGACCCGTTCGGCCTGGGCCGGGGCGCAGCGCACGGCGGCGGCGTCGTGGAGCGGCGACATCTTCTCCAGTTGGAAGACGTTGAAACAACAGATCGCCGGCGGCGTCGACGTCACGGTCACCGGCAATCCCTATTGGACCCAGGACACCGGCGGCTTCTTCGTCACGGATTTCCCCGGAGGCGAGCAGAATGCGGAATGGCGCGAACTTTACGCCCGCTGGATGCAGTTCGCGGCCTTCAACCCGATCATGCGCATCCACGGCACCAGCGTCGAACGCGAGCCCTACCTGTTCAAGACGCTGGATCCGGCGGTGTACGCCTCGTTGTCCGACAGCGTGCGCCTGCGCTATCGCCTCCTGCCCTATATCTATGGGCTGAGCTGGAAGGTGACGTCAGACCACTACACGCTGATGCGGCCGTTGATGATGGACTTCCCGGACGACCGGGCGACCGACAACGTCGACGACAGCTTCATGTTCGGGCCGTCGTTCCTCGTTCATCCCGTCACCCGGGCGATGTACAACATCAGCCCGCCCCCGGCGGCGACGATCCCCAGCCAATATTTGCGCACCGCCGACGGGAAGCCCGGCCTGGCGTTGCAGTATTTCGAGGGCGCGAACTTCGAGGTCCCGAAAGGCAAGCTGGTCGACGAGAAGATCGACCACACCTGGCCCAGCCCGCCGCTGGCCGAAATCCCCGGCGGACTTGCCAAGCTCGACGATTTCTCCGCCCGTTGGGAGGGAGCGATCGTCGCGCCCGAGGAGGGCGAGTATGAGATCGGCGTGGCCGGCGACGACGGTATGCGCCTCTTCCTCGACGGCGAAAAGGTGGTCGACGACTGGACGACGGGCGCGGAGCGCTACCACGGCGTCAAGCGCAGGCTGAAGCAGGGGGAACGCCTGTCGGTACGCATCGACTACTACCAGGGCGGCGGCGATCGAAGCCTGCGCCTGACCTGGCGCCGTCCCGCCGAGCTGCAGGCCGCCGCCAAACTCGCCGAAGCGACCCGGGATTTCACCGTGAGCACCTACCTGCCCAAGGGCGCGGACTGGTACGACTTCTGGAGCAATGAGCGTCACGCCGGTGGCAAGACCGTGTCGCGCCAGGCGCCGCTGGAGATCTTGCCGCTCTATGTTCGCGCCGGCTCCATCGTGCCGATGGGGCCAGCGGTGCAGTTCGCCACCGAGCGCCCCGAAGCGCCCTACGAGATCCGCATCTATCCCGGCGCTGACGCCCGGTTCACGATCTACGAGGACGACAACGAGACCTATGCCTACGAGAAGGGCCAGCGCGCCACCTATGACCTGACATGGAATGACAAGGCCCGCACCTTGACCGTCGGTCCGCGGCAGGGATCGTTTCCGGGCATGATCCAGCAGCGCCAACTGAACGTCGTCTTGGTCGCGCCCAGCAAGGGCGCGGGCGCGCAGAGCGCTCCGGTCGACCGCCAGATCCTTTACGACGGTGCGCCAAAGGTCGTGAGGTTCTGAGCGGTGCTTGGAGGTTGTCCGGAACTCTACATTGATCGGGGGGCTCGGACGCCGACTTTTGGCTGTCCGTGCTTCCTGCCCAAATCCTTTCGATGACGAAGGTTCTGGTCGCTGTTCCACCCGCTGTGCACGGGGCAGGGCGCGCTGGTCGGGGCGGCGTGTTCGTGGCGGCCGTCGCGATCGCCTGCCTCAAGCTCTACGACGAGCCGGCGCGGCGTTGGCTGATCGGCAGGTTCCTGGGCGGGCCTCGCTTACGAGCGTCGAGCTGATCCTCTGACCACCCAGATTCACTTTCGATTTCAAACAGGACTGGCCTCATGGCGATCACCAGACATCGGATCTTGACCCGCGTGGCGACCGCCATCCTCGGCGCTGTCCTGACAGTCGGAGCGACGGAGGCGGGGGCGGGCGCGAAGGAGCGTTTCCACTGGCGTTCATCCGCGCCGTTGATCACGCCTTCCGCCGAGGGCGCGCAGACCTATTCCGGCCTCAAGGATCCTTCGGTCGTCTATTTTAATGGCGCCTATCACGTCTTCATGACCACGGCCGCCCCCGACGGATGGCATATGGCCTACACTCGCTTCACAGACTGGTCCGAGGCGCCGAAGGCCAAGGTTGTCAGCTTGAAGCAGTCGGGCATCGGCCCCGGATATCGCGCGGCGCCGCAGGTCTTCTACTTCGCGCCGCAAAAGCTCTGGTACATGGTCTATCAGAGCGGGCCGCCCGTCTATTCGACGACCGCGAATATTGAAGACCCCATGTCCTGGAGCGCGCCAAAGCCCTTCTTTTCGGAAACGCCGGCCGTCATCAAAGCCTCCGGTCAGGACGCCTGGCTCGACTTCTGGGTCATTTGCGACGACGAAAACTGCCATCTCTTCAACACGGGCGACAACGGCAATCTCTATCGGTCGCAGACGCCGATCGGCCAGTTCCCCAACGGCTTTTCGGACACCAAGATCGTCCTGACGGGTCGTCGCGACGACGTCTTCGAAGCCAGCATGCACTACAAGATCGCGGGCGCGAACGCCTACCTCACCCTGGTCGAGGCGATCGGTCCGCAGGGCCGCTACTTCCGTTCGTGGACCAGCGACAGGCTGGACGGGGCCTGGCGGCCGCTCGCCGACGGCGCCTCGGCTTCGTTCGCGGGATCGGACAATGTCACCTTCGACGGGCCGGCCTGGTCCGAAGGCGTTTCTCATGGCGAACTCGTGCGCGGCGGCTACGACCAGACGCTGGCCATCGATCCCTGCAAGCCTTTGCGGTTCCTGTACCAGGGCCTGACGTCCCACGCGCCCGGTACGGAGTATGTCCAACTGCCATACCGCCTCGGCCTCCTGACCGCGACGGGATCCAACCCCGTCAGCCAGATGTGTCCGCGACCCGGCAAATGACGACGCTCGGGGGCTGCCGTCGGTAGGGGACGCCTGCCGAACAGGGCTTGGGGCATATAGTCAGACAATATCCCTTGATGGCGCTATCGGTCGCCTGTAGCTCTAGCGCCAACAAATACGGAAGGCGCTACGGCCGGCCAGGCGTCACCGCCATCGAGCGGATCCTGCGTCTGTCGAGGCGCCTGACCATCGTCAATGAATTCCGTGAGATCCGAGGAACGCTCCATGACAACGAAACTGAGCCGCCGCGGCCTGTTGGGCGCTTCCGCGGCGCTCGGCGCGGCGCTGCCCGCCGTCGCGGCGACCAAACCGTCCCCCAAGCCGGCCGCGAAGAAGAAGCCCCTCCTGGCCCCGACGCCGCCGATGGGCTGGAACAGCTGGAACAGCTTCGCCACCACCATCACCGAGGCCCAGGTCCTGGAGCAGGCCGGGATCATGACGCGCGAGCTGCTGCCGGCCGGCTATGACATCCTGACCGTCGACATCCAGTGGTACGAGCCGGGCGCCAACAGCTACACCTACGCCGCCAAGCCGGTCCCGACGCTGGACGACCACGGCCGGCTGCTGCCCGCCCCGAACCGCTTCCCCTCCAGCGCCAATGGCAAGGGCTTCAAGCCGCTGGCCGACCGCGTTCGGGCCCAGGGCCTGCGCTTCGGCGTTCACTTGATGCGCGGCGCCCCCCGCCTGGCGGCCGAGCGCGGCCTGAAGGTGCTGGGCACGAACATCCCCATTGCCGACATCGTCGACAAGCGCAGCATCTGCCCTTGGAACCCCGACATGTACGGGGTCGACATGAGCAAGCCCGGCGCCCAGGCCTATTATGACAGCGTCTTCGCCCTGCTGGCGTCGTGGGGCGTGGACTTCGTCAAGGTCGACGATCTCGCCCGGCCCTACGACGCCCACATGGCCGAGATCGAGGCCATCCACCGGGCCATCGGCCGCACGGGCCGGCCGATGATCCTGTCGATGTCGCCGGGCGAGACGCCGGTCGTGCGCGGCGCCCATGCGCGCCAGTACGCCCAGATGTGGCGGATCTCGGACGACTTCTGGGACGAGTGGAACCTGCTGGACGCCCAGTTCACGCGCCTGGAGAACTGGTCGCCGTACATAGGCCAGGGCGGCTGGCCGGACGCCGACATGCTGCCGCTGGGCCGCCTGGCCCTGGGCGAACGCGACACCAAGTTCACCCCGGACGAACAGCGCACCCTGATGACCCTGTGGTCGATCGCGCGCTCGCCGCTGATCATGGGCGGGGACCTGCGTCACCTCGATGGGCCGACCAAGGCCCTGCTGACCAATCCCGAGGTCATCGCCGTCAACCAGGCCTCGCGCGACAACCGCCCGTACTTCGTCGAGGACGGGATGCGGGTCTGGTCCGCGAAGGCGACCAACGGCGACACCTACCTCGCCCTGTTCAACACCGGCGACAGGCCGCGCGAGATCGGGATCGACCTCAAGTTCATCGGCTTGTCCGGCTCGGTCTCGGTGCGGGATCTCTGGAAGCGTGGTGACCTGGGCAAGGCCTCCGGCCGCTTCTCGGCGCCGCTGCCGTCGCACGGCGCGGGCCTCTACCGCCTCGCCGCGAGGTAAAGGCATGGGGCCGAGCTGCTGACGCCGTCGGTCAAAACCCGTGCTTGTTTCACGGCTGACCAGGCGCACGAGCGTCCGTTCGCTGATCTGAAGCGCCCGACCTGATGCCATCAGGTCGGGAAGTGCTCCAGAGCCGTTGGGACTCCTTAGGGGCCACAGCTCCTAGCCCGCCATCACCCGCGCCTCGTAGATCACGACCGCCTTCTCCCCCGCCTCGAGCCGCACCCGCGCGGGGCCGGCGCCCGGCGGCAGCGGCAGGTCCACGGCGAAGAAGCCGTCGCGCTTTTCCGCCGGGGCCTCGAAGACGCCGGCGGGGACGCCGTCGACCAGGACCTTGGCCGTCTGGCCCGCGTCCTGTCCCCAATGGATCAGTTGCAGGCTCATGCGCCCGGGGCGGCGGTTGAGGGTCATCTCCAGCCACCCGCCGGGACCGAGCTTGCGGCCGCTGCGGCCGTTCCACTGGATGATCTCGCCGTTGCCGGCCGTCACCTTGTGGTCGACCTCGGGCTGCTGTTCGCCGAGATAGACCGCGTCGACCGTGCGGGCGACGGCGTCGATGCGGGCGCGCTCGGCCGCCAGGAAGCCCTGTCCCTCGGCCGTCCAGCGGGCCTTGGTGAAGACCGGGGCGTAGACGGCCGTGCGGCGGTCGTACTGGGCGTAGAACGGGCTGAAGGTCGCCGTCCCGCCCTGAGCCAGGTCGGCGGCGTAGACGTGCGGCGTCGAGCCAGTCTTGCGCAACAGGGTCGCCGGAGGGCCGTCGCCCAGCAGGGCCGGGGCGGCCCGTTCGAAGGGGCGCTCGGCCGGGCCGAGGTCGGCGGCCAGCACCAGCGGACCGCTGACGAAGGCGACGAGGTTGGGATCATCCGGCGTCGGCTCGGCCCGTAGCCGCATCGGCAGGACGAGTTCGACCCGGTCGCCCGCCTTCCAGCGGCGCTTGAGGCGGGCGTAGCCGTCGCGCCCCGGCCGCCCGATCGGCGCGCCGTTGACCTTGACCAGCGGGGCCGCGCACCAGGCCGGCAGCCGCAGGGCGATCTCGCGCTCGGCCGCCGGGGCCCGGACGACGCTCAGCCGCACCAGGCCCTCCGCGGGATAGAGGGTGTCGAGCTCGATGGCGAAATCCCCGTCCGGCAGGTCCAGGCGCGAGGGGATGAAGAGGTTGAGATAGAGGGTGTCGCCGCCCCGCCACCAGATCGAATCGGCGTGCTTGGCGTGGCTCTCCATCCCCGACCCCACGCAGCACCAGAAGCTGTCCTCGCGGTTGGAGTAGCTGCGCCGCCCGCCCGCGGCCATCGGCATGAAATAGACGAACATGCCGTCGCTCGGCCGCTGGTGGGCCATGATGTGGTTCAGCTGGGCGCGCTCGTAATAGTCGAACAGCGCGCCCTGCGGCGCCCAGCTCCACAGGCGGCGCGTCAGCTTCAGCATATTGTAGCTGTTGCAGGCCTCGCAGGTGGTCTCGGCGATGTGGCGGGCGATCTCGTTCGGCTTGCCGAAATGCTCGCGGTCGGAATTGCCGCCAATGACGTAGCTGTGGTTTTCGGTGACGACCTGGTGGAAGAACCGAGCCGCCCGGGCCTCGGCCGGATCGCCCCCCACCTCGTACAGGCGCGCCAGGCCGATGACCTTGGGGATCTGGGTGTTGGCGTGCCGGCCGGCCAGCTCGTCACGACCCTCGGCGATAGGGTCGAGCACGGCCTTGTGGCGCAGCCGGCGGGCGACCTTCAGCCAGCGCTCGTCACCGGTCAGGGCGTAGGTCTCGGCATAGGCCTCGTTGATCCCGCCGTGCTCGGTGATCAGGATCTGTTGCACCTGCTCGTCGCTCAGGCCTTCGATGATGGTCGCGAAATAGCCGGCCAGGCCCACGGCCACGTCCAGCGCCTTGGGCGTGCCGGCCAGGCGGTGGGCGTCCAGCAGGCCGGCGTGCACCTTGTGCCAGGTGTAGATCGGCACCCAGCCGTCGTTGAGACTGAAGCCGGTTGAGCGGATGTCGCCCCGGCGCAGCTCCTCGAACACTTGCTTGCCGCCGGCCGCGTCGGACTGGCCCCAGCGGGTGGTTCCGGCGACATAGCCATCGCCATGGGCGGCCTGCACGCGGGCCAGCTCGGCGACGATGTAGGTCAGGCGATCGCTCAGCACGGGATCGCCCGTGCCGGCCACCTGCAGGGCGCAGGCGGTCAGGTAGTGGCCCAGGGTGTGGCCAGCGATGCTCTGGGCCTCCCAGCCGCCATAGACCGGCGCCTTGACCGGCAGGCCGGCGCCCTGGTGGAAGTTGTGCAGCAGTCGGTCGGCGGACAGCGAGACCAGATAGGCGCGGTTGGCCGCCTGAGCCTGCTGGAAGATCGAGGACTTCAGCGCGACATGGCGGGCTGGCACGGGCTCGGCGACGATGCGGCCGGTTGGCGCGGCCAGGCCCGGCGAGGCCGCGCCGACGAAGGCCATGGCGCTGGAGGCCAGCAGAAAGGCGCGTCGACTTGGCCGTTCGTAATCCATGACGCCTGCTCCCATTCGAGTTTTTGTCTGATTATTTTCCGCAAGAAAGCACGGTGCACCGACAGGCTCAAGAGCGGCCGTCTCGCGCCTGATGCGCCGTCGGCGATTTGCAATTCCTGATAATTGTCTGACAAGAGGTTGGGCGCCGATCGGCGAGGTCGGATCGAGCCGGCGCACGGTACGCATTATCGTCCGTGCGTCGTGATCCAGGTGGTGAATCAGTAAACCGACCGGCCCGTCCCAAAGGGCGGCGCGCCGACGCTCGGCCAACAGCGTCGCGTAAACGCGCCTCTGGTCGATCCTATATCGCCCGGCTTACCCTAGACGAATAATTTTTCCTGGCGCGCGAAGTTGACGAACAGCGGCAACCACAGGCCGTCCGGACCTCCGGGACCTATGCCGAAGCCATGACCGCCACGAGCGAACAAGTGAGTCTCGACCGTGACCTTGGCCGCGACCATGGCGTCACGAAGCCGCATCGTATTGGCCACGGGCACCGCGTTGTCGTCTTCGGCGTGCACCAGGAAGGTCGGGGCAGCCATCGGGGTGACGTTGAGATCCGGCGACCATTCGCGGATCTGGGCCGCCGTCGGCTGGCCGCCAAACAGCGACGGCGCCACCTCCCCGTAGGCGTAGGCGGGATCGACGCTTTGCACCGGGTAGATTGGCGCCGTCAGCAGCGGCCGGGCGCTGAGCTGGTCCGCGGCGTCGACGGGCTTGTAGAACGGCGTCGAATGCCGCGTTGCGAGCGTCGTCGTCAGGAAACCGCCGGCGCTGAAGCCCATGACGCCAACCCTCTCCGGGTCGAGATGGAAGCGCGGGGCATTAGCGCGAATGACGCGCATCGCCCGCTGGGCGTCGGCCGGCCCGACAACGGCTGGATCGGCCCAGCCGTCCCTCGCCAAGCGATAGATCAGCACGAAACAGGTGATGCCCGCGCGATTCAGGACGTTGGCGATGTGCGCGCCCTCATGGTCGAAATAGTTCCATTCGAAGCTGCCGCCCGGAATGATCAGCATGGCCGAGCCATTGGGCTGGGCCGCCGGGAACGCGATCATATACGGCTTCGAGATGCCCTTCGTGCGCCGGCTGCTATAGCCTGGACTCGTCGAGGTCTGCTCGATCACTTCGGTCATGCCGGGATGCACGGCGCCCGCCGGCGGTTGCGGCCACAATCCAATGACCTCGTCCGCTCGCGCTGAACCTGGCTGGGCAAACGCCCTAGTCGCCGTGCTCAGGCCCATCGCCGACGCGCCGGCCAACGCCAAGGGGGATTTTACAAAATCGCGCCGTGAAAAGCTCATAGAAACTCCTGTATTGCGTCCAAACCAATCACGCCTCCCCGAGGGGAGGGCCGGCGCTCCCAACAACAACGCCGCCGCCATGGCCGGGACATGCTCTAGTCGCCGAGCAGCGCCGCGTTGCCCCAGGTGACGACCGTGGGCGCCTTGTTCTTGGCGGAATTGCCGCGCGCCACCAGCTCGACGATCTTCACGCCGGCTATGTTGGCGCTCAGGGGCTGCGCCGCTTGACCGAAACGGGTCGGCTTGGACGTCGCCAGGAGCTTGCCGTCGCCATAGACGGAGAAGGTCACGGCGTCGTCCGTATCGAACGTCGAGTCATCGACTCCGACCTCGGCGACGAAGCGACGGAATTGACCGTCGGCCCGAACCTCGAACCGCGAGTTGGCGAGCACGCCCAGGCCCGTCCCGTACGCTCTGCCGTCGACGCGCAAGGTCTGCCGGTAGGGCGTGGCGTCGGCCTGCGCGCCGCCCCATCCGGTATAGGCCGGCGGCTCGCCGTCGTCGGTCGTGCCGCCCCAGGGATTGCGCATCCGAT